>MPDE01000013.1 GCA_001874335.1 Bacteroidetes bacterium MedPE-SWsnd-G2 | reverse complement strand
TCATTAGAATGAAAATGAAATTTTTCCGAATAATAATCAGTCTCAAAATTCCCTTTACGGTTTTCAATTTCGAATATTTTATTAAAACTTTCTAACGAGAATGACTGATTGAGCATATATATTTTACTTAATTTATAGATAAAAATTGTCTACTCTAAATAGAAAATCTAGTTAGAAGCAAATTTATTAATCTTACGTAGGGAGAGTTTAAATATAGTGAATTTTGTAGGAATATATTTGAGGGAAAACCGTAAATATTTAAAAATTTCATTAATTTAAATCCATTCCACACACATTATGCTTCCCTCCTACGTCGTTTGTTCATTACTGGTCTATTTTATTAAATGGATATTAATGAATCCCACATTTCACAAAAAGCGTGTTTTAATAGTAATCGTGAAGAAACAAATAAATAAAACCCCACCTAACGCTTAGCATAAGTTGTACGCTTTCAGCCTATTACACCAAAAAGATTTAGAACTAATAGTTCTAAACCTCTACCTTTTCAGATTTCAATTTTTGTTTTAAAACCTGTTTTGGTTTAGCATCCCAGTTCAAACCAAACAATGGTCTGAGAAATGAGATGCGTTTAATTAAAAGTTCGTAGATGACAAAACAGCCTAAAAAGTTAAGCCCAATAATGAGTACTAATGATACATATGGCGGCAGTTTGAAAGGCAACACCAACAGGCTTGAGGCAAACAACACAAACATATGTATGATATACACAGGATAGGCCGCCTTACTCAAATACGACAAGCGCTTACTTGGTTTATTAAGGTATTTATAGCCGAGGCCAAAGACTCCAAATATCCAACAATTAGATTCGATTGCGGTGAGATATCCCGGGGCTTCGGTGGCAAATTCAACATATCTTACCACAAATAATACTGCTGCAATTGCAATATACAGCCAGCGCCATTTTAGTATGCTAGACCAAAAGGTTTTACCAGAATACATGAATAGAAACCCAAAAAAGAACGCCAATAATCCCAAATAAAAGCCATGCCAGGTTTGGGCATATAATGAAAATAACTGGGGTTTTACGAGCATGGCTTCCAGTATAAAAAACGGAATTACCGCTAATGGCCCCAAAGGACTTTTCATCATTTTGGTTAGCCCGGTTTTAAATGCACTACCATCTTGTTTTTTAAGATATACAAACAGCGGTAAAAGGATTAAAACGTATAAAAATATATTCCCTAAAAACCACAAATGTCCCATATGCGGATAATAACTTAATGGCATATTGTACATTTTTTGAAACACATACATATGCAATGGCGCAATGGCTACAATCCCAAATAAAAATGGCAGTAAAATGCGCTTAGAGCGTTCAAGAATTAATTGTTTCCAATTGCGCTTTCGCATCGCAAAATAGAGTCCCATTCCCGACACGTAAAATAAAAAGGGAATACGCCAAACGTTAAGCATGGTCATTGGTTTCCAAAGGTCTTCTAAAAACGCATCGCTTCGTACAAAACCTATAAACATGGCCCAGGGTTGAAAAACAATTGCAATATGATATATCAATAATAACCCTATGGCAATAACGCGTAGCCAATCGATATCATATCTTCTTTCTGTGGTCATAATTTGAGTTCTAAAAGTGTATTACTTCAGCATTTCTGCTATTAGAGGTCGTGTGGCTTCAATATGCTGCAAGTCTATTTCCATGCCTATTGGTTGTAATTGTTGCTTTAGCATTTCGTAAATAGGCTTTAATTCTTGATAAGGCCCTAGTACGGTTTGTCTTGGTGTCGCCCCAAAATTGTTAGTGATACTCGTATCTGCTTTGGCATCTAAGAGTAATTGCACGAGTTCTGTCCTGCAGAAAAATGCTGCGGTGTGCAAGGCTGTTGCCCCATCATTGTTTTTAAGTGACAAGTTAACACCGGCATCGATCAAGAGTTTTGCCATCTCTTGTTTTCCGAAACTTGCCGCCGTAATTAATGGTGTAGAACCACTCATGGCATCCTTTTCATTAAGATCTGAACCGGCATTTATATGTTGCTTTACAACTTCAATATTATCGGATAATATAGCGGCTTGAAGTCCCATTTCTGGGGTTTCAGCTTGAGATACTACATTTTCACTGATTGCTGAATCTCCGGCCTTTTTAGATGTTGACTCTCCGCAGGAAAAATAAAGTAGAGCGACGATTGGTAAACATACGATTGGTTTTAAAAATTTGATTTTCATTGTTTTCATGATTAATGTATAACTGTTGTTTTTAATTGATACAGCAAATATCCATGAGCTTAGCTGAAAACTAAAATGTTAGTGACCCAACTGTAATTTATTAAGGATGAATTGATTCTGAAGTGTAACTTATTTTTAATCGTTAAAACATTTTAAGCGTAAGTAACATTTTATTGCAATATTTAATGCTGAAATTGGATACTAATTTGGTATAAATATAGCCTTCACCAACAAGCAAAACCACTACTTAACCATACCCTTACTACACAATACCTTATTCATTTTCAGTACAATAAGTCAAAATTTAAGTATCTTTAAGGTATCGACTTTTAAATACGTAAATCATGAAAACGCTTTTTCAGTATTTGTACCTACTAGTCTTTATGCTTTCATTTGTTTCTTTAAATGGGCAAAATCAAAACGGAATAAAATCTTTTACCACCACTACAAAACATGGGCAGATTACAATAAACATGCCTAGCAATTTGAATAGCGGTGATGTCATTTCAGGAACGGTAAGAACAGAGCCTAAAGGCTCTAACTCAAATCAAAAGGCCAAAGCCATTAAACAGTTAAAAAAATATACTATCGATTTAAATGGCACCTTATGGAGCAGTAATACCAGTCCTCAACAACTAACACTTCCCACCGCACCCTCTATAACCATATTGGTGTTAGACCCAAATGGCAATACGGTGTATTCTAAATTAATGGCTGTAAATCCAACAGTTTCAAATGCATCTTCAACTGCCATTCAAACGCCAACTTTTTTTAGGTCGGGCTATCCCAATGCTATTAAGGGGCCATTTGATGGTATAGCCAGTAACACACAAGTTTTATTAAACAATCAACCTTTAGATATACTGACCGAATCTCTGAATGAAATGGTTTGTGAACTTCCCGATAACAGTTCTGGATTACAACAACTCACCATTAAGGACAATGGCTCTACTCTTGCCGAAACTGTTCATGTTATCAACCTTGAGCTATCAGTGGATCAGCTTCATTTAAATCAAGGAGAATCTACACAATTGCACGTGACTGTTCTCGGATTAGAAGGGTTGGATACGCCTGTTAGTTATGACATTGAAAACCAATCTCCCAACAGTGTTCATTTGGGTGGCGGTGTATATCAACATATGGTAATCACTAAAGACATGATTACGGCAGACGGCACATTTACCAAAGCTTATAGTTTGAAGGCCTTAAAAACTGGTGGATTTAGTATTTCTTGTCAACTCCTTCCTCCACCTCCAAGAGACCAGCAATTAGATCGCTCAGCATCCGACCATTTTGCTTTAGAGAATCCCACCCCTACACTCTCTCCTATCAATTTTACAAATCCTGAATATGAAATCCATCCCGATAATAGCTCACAACTTATAAATTATACTCAGGGAGAAGCATTACCTCAATATACCATAATTATTCCCGAAGGGGATATAAAACGAGAGCGTAATAAATCAAGAAAAATTCCGTCAGGCACTACCTTAGCACCAAGAGATCCTGACGATAAAGACAAACCTTATTCCCGTCCCATACCTACAGGAATTAAAGGTGACAAAGGCTATACAGTAAAACATGGCCCGACGGTCAGGAATTATTAGACTCGGCAAAATCACAGCTAAGAAGAGCCAAATCGCATAGCGGAAAAATAGGTCGAGGTGTTCCAGGTTATGGTACTCGAGGTGGCACCTTATTACCTTCTAAAACAAGCTCTACCACCTCAAGCTCTGGTGTAAAATGCAAAGAATATGTCTATTATTTACGACAGCGTTTTTCCTATGTCAACGATCGTACCCTTTTATTTGAAGAACAACTATCGCCTTCTTATCCCTTTTTTATAGCTGAAGGAGAAAGTAAAATTGACGTTACCGAAACCGAATCGGGATGGGAAGTGGGATCTAAAGTTACCGCTGGAAAAGGCCCCGTTGAAGTTGAAGTGAGTGGTAAATACTGGGAAAAAACCACAAAAATTAAAGGCACAGGATCATCAAGTTTAAAAGGCAGGCATTTGTGGCTATTTCATGTTGGTAGGCTCTACATAAATCGAAAAGCATTTTTAAGAATTACTTATGAATACCATTATGAAGTATGTGATGATGGTACAACTCGAAATTGGGTAAACATCAGCTATTCTGACAATTGGCATTATTGGTATGAATGGCAAGAAGAGTTATTTGTGGCTCATAAGGATGATGAAGGTAATTTTCATCGTGTCAATGCCTTTCCTCTCACTGTTAATAACACCACCCAAGGAGGAGATTCGGAAAGCTATGAAGTTGATGACCTGGAGCGCGGTCGTTTCAGAAACCCTCATACCGAAGGCTTTTTTCCAAATCGCTGACAACTTTTGGTGTCCCAACGTTAAATAATAGTACTTTATCAATAGTATTTTAAAGCATCAAGCTATCTAATTTACACCTTACACTGTCGTTTTCCAGCCTTCTTTCCATAGATTTCACAGCATCTAAACTTAAATATCGACTCAAAGGAATTAGAGGTTTAAATAATTCATTTCTCTTTGGCTTAGATTTAATAAAAGAAAATAGTCTTTCATTAGAAATTTCAATGTCTGTACGTTTAGAAACGATTTTATACTTATCACTCTTTGAGGCCACGAATTCATCGGCATGAGCGAAAATAGCGCTTACTGCCATTTGTGGCGGTGCAAGAAACTCGCTATAATAGCTTAATTTCTTTTTAGGAGGCGTATTTACAATTATTAAATGTCTTATTTCATAGCACGAATCGGGTATACCTCCTACTTTCAATTTTTTTACTAATACAGATTCTAAGTAGCGCGATACCACCCCACCAACATTATCATAATAGCCACCATCTCCAAACTGCCCAACGCCAGAAACCCTTCCACTTGGACTGAGATAAGGAAACCTAGCCGTAAGTAGCATAGCTGAAGACCGCTTAAACATATTTGACTTCGGATTGTGCTTGGCATAATCTAATAATAAATCGCCGAAACCAGAGCCATTACTGCCGTCTTGATTAAACTTCACCGGACTCATGACAAACAATTTTCCAGTTTGCACATTGGTAGTGGTTGTAACCATTAATGGAAGCGTATATGCCTCACTTTTATTAGGCATGTTTTTTAGGTAAGGCCTTTTAAGAATGTCGTTACCAAAGCTTGCATTAAAAGACGCCTCCCATTCGGTTTCTGTAATTTTCGCTCGGTCTTTATTAAATTTTAAATGAAAAATACTTGCAATAAGGTCTCGTCCCAATAAACCTGCTATAGAAGAAGATATATAGTCATTTTGATAAAAACCGCTCGCTTTATAACACAAACCTGCGTTATGTTTTTTATCTAAAAACAATGTAGAATCATACTTGGAGTGATGCTCTGCTGCTTGGGCAAAAAATAAATTATTGCCTACACCTCCACCTGAAGCCCCCGTTAAGGAAAAAAGATGCTGCTTAAAATATAGTTCACTCTTTTCATATAAATAGCTATGCACTAAAAACGACCAAAGCCCAGCTCGAGAGCCTCCGCCCTCGGCAGATACCAATATTATTGGAAAAGGTTTTTCTCTATTAGGGTTTAAAATTGAATCTCTTCGTTCTCTAATGAATTTATCTACATAGTCTTCTAATGACATTCTATCGTCTACATCTATGTTTTCAGAACTCACCGTACTCACTTCGTAATGCTTAAAACTGTTGCTTTTTGCCACTAAAACAGTTGAAATTATTGCTGCAAAAACTACAATTACTAACAACGGCCAGTCATAATATCTTCCTATCAGTTTCAATATCAAAAAAACGAAGTACAAACCGAGAACACAAATCATAAGTATTACTGTGGGCGTCAAATTCTTTAACGTATGGAGCTCCGGATTTATTAAAATACTAGCATAAAGTATCAAGCAAATAACGGATAAGGCAAATGCTACGGGCATTCCTATTTTTGCCTTAAACCATAGGATTAACTTGTTATATGAAAAGCTTAAAACAAAAAAGACAAGGCTGAGACAAAATAAGGACCAAAACAAATTTCGTATATCCGATTTGGTTCCTCCATCATTAAAAACACCTAAAATTAAAATAGTGGCAATTGCCCCTACTACTATGATAACTGCCAACGGATTTGAGCTCGTTTTCCATTTTAGTTTCGTTTCAAAAAAGGAATTTACACTGGGATGGGTTAATCCTATTAAAATTACAGCTAAACTCAAAAAGAAATATGGAACGGTTATAAGTGTTCCAAATAAAACTTCATAAGTATTCTCTACGGTAAAAGCTATGCCCAAAATTGAAATTACTGCGAGAGCTTTTGGATAAATTCGAGAAACATAGTCCTCAGCATTCTCTTTGTTAGC
Source organism: Bacteroidetes bacterium MedPE-SWsnd-G2 (assembly GCA_001874335.1). Lineage (GTDB taxonomy): Bacteria > Bacteroidota > Bacteroidia > Flavobacteriales > Flavobacteriaceae > MedPE-SWsnd-G2. The sequence goes on along the minus strand of MPDE01000013.1, from coordinate 122,958 downwards.
TGCCTCTTGACTAAGAGTTGAATACTCTAATTCTCTTTCTTTAGAATCCTTCAGATTAATTGATCTTTTTAAACGTTCATTTAAGGATCTCCATCTCAGTTTGAGGCTTTTTTTCGAACCCTCGATTTTAATTTCTTCATTGGCATCTAATTTTTTGAATTTGATTAAGTTTCCATATCCTATAAATAAAGCCAACACCAATATTGATGCATAAAAAACGGGCATAACTACAAAATCTAAGTTATCCTTAAGCTGTATAATAACCACTGTCAAATCACTAAGATGTGGCGCTCTGAAAATGACTATTACAAAGATCACAAAAACTAACTCTAAACCGTGATTCACGATAGCATTCAATAAATGCTTGAGCCATTGTTGAACACTAACATGTTTAGGTGCTTTTTCCATAATTTTGGTTTTACGATCTACTCCTAACTCAACATCGATTTAAACAAACCAATAATTGAAGAGTAAGAAATTTACCTCAATTTACAAATTATTTCTTACAATTAACTAAAAAGCAAAACGTTAGCCATCTCGTTACCTCAATTTTTATTTAGATTTCACAGGTCGCTGTAATTCTTTATATCTTCGCAATGTGAAAACTTTAGACCTGAGAACCGTTGATGTGGTGCAATACCTTAACCCCTTGCGGGAAGGTGGCTCCATGCCCGCCATTGTAAAAGCTGACGATGATTTTTTGTACGTTTTGAAATTCCGTGGTGCGGGACAAGGCAAACGCGCCTTAGTTTCCGAAATATTAGGTGGTGAATTGGCGCGTGCAATTGGTTTACATGTCCCAGAATTGGTTTTGATGAACCTGGACAACTCGTTTAGTAAAACTGAACCCGATGAGGAAATTCAGGATTTACTGAAGTTTAGTGTGGGGTTAAATTTAGGGCTACACTTTTTATCAAGAGCCATCACCTACGACCCCTTAGTTGGCGAAGTTGATGCCCTTACAGCCTCGAAAGTTGTGTTATTAGACAGTATTATTAGTAATATAGATCGCACGGCAAAAAACACCAATCTATTGCAATGGAACAAAGAGTTGTGGTTGATAGATCACGGTGCAAGTTTTTATTTTCATCACAATTGGAACACCTGGGAACAACATTTAGAGCGCACTTTTCCTTTGATAAAAGACCATGTTTTATTACCAAAAGCCACGCAATTAGAAACCGCAGCAATTGACATAAAGCAAGTTTTAAATCCAGAATTGGTAGATCGTATTATTGAAAGTATTCCTGAAGCTTGGTTAGAAACAGATATGAATGATATGAGTACTGAAGCTGTTAAAGCGGCGTACAAAGCCTTTATTTGTAGCAGAATTAATAAAATTGACGAACTTGTTAAAGAAGCCAACCATGCCAGATAGAGTGACTTTTGAATACGCCATTATTAGAGTCGTACCTCGTGTTGAACGTGAAGAGTTTATTAACGTTGGTGCTATTGTTTATTCTAAACGCAAGAAGTTTCTTGGCATGCAGTTTCATTTAAACCAAAATCGAATTTCAGGCTTTTGTAATGAGGTGGATATAGAAACTATCGAAAACTATCTAAAAGCTTGGGATAAAATTTGTCAAGGTGGCAAAGCTGGTGGGCCCATCGGCGCTTTTGAACAGGCGGATAGATTTAGATGGATTGCGGCATCAAAAAGTACCATCATTCAATGTTCTAAAACCCATCCTGGGATGACACTCGATCCTCAAAAAGAGCTTGAAGATCTTATGGAGAATTATGTGTTATAAATACTGAGATTCACTCCTACTTTTAAATTATAAACAGCAGGTGAAAACTTTGATTACAATTAAACAAAGTCATCACCTACAATATAAGTTTTAAGCGTTTTAGTTTTCAATAACCACCTTACCCATGGTTTGACCACTTTCTAATCGGGCATGTGCTTTACCGGCATCTTGAAGAGAAAACTGCTGATCGTCTAAAATAGGTTTTAAAGCACCTTCTTCAATTATTTTAGTGATATCACTAAGTATTTTGCCATGTGTTTCTCGTTTAGAATTATATAACATAGGAATTAACATAAACACCACATGAAGTGATAAGCCTTTAAAATGTGCTGGCGTTAAATCAAGTTCGACCATTGAGACTGTTGTAGCAATTTGTCCGTTAAGTGCAGCTGCATTAAACGAATTGGTTAAATTTCCAGCACCAACAGAATCATATACAATATCAAACCCTGCGCCATTAGTATGTTTTTGCACATAGTCTTCGACAATTTCTGTTTTATAATTAATTGGTGTGGCTCCTAACGACTGTATCAGTTCTAATTGCTTGTCACCTCCTCCTGTTGAGTATACTTCGGCTCCAAAATATTTTGCTAATTGTAAAGCAATATGACCAACACCACCAGAACCGCCATGAACCAATACTTTTTGCCCCGATGATATTCCTGCGCGCTTTAATCCTTCATAAGCTGTAATCCCGACTAACGGTATTGCAGCCGCTTCTTTCATGCTAATATTTTTCGCTTTTTTCGCAACAAGTTTACTATCGGCGGCAATATAATCGGCCAAAGTTCCTGGCAAATCAGCTAATCCTCCTGCACACCCATACACTTCATCTCCCACTTTGAAATTTGAAACATCAGCAGCCACTTCCTCTACAACACCAGCAAAATCCATCCCTAAAAGTCCCGGTGCTTCAGGAGATAAAGGCAAATCCTTACCCATTTTTCTTATCATGGTATCAACTGTATTCACACTTGAAGCAGCTATTTTCACGAGTACTTCTCCACTTTTTAAACTTGGTTTTGCTATTTCTTCTTGTTCAAATACAGCGTCCTCACCATATTTATTAATAATCATTGCTTTCATAATCTAACGTATTGATTTTTAGTGCTTTTGCTTTTATAGTAGTAAAGATATGCATACTATTTTATCCCCACAATAACGGTCAAAAATGATAGTACAAGCGCAACTGATTAAATTGATAATCAATTCTTTAGATAGCATTAACACACCTATACTAATTATAGTTTAAATATTAAGTATAGTGCCTTATATTAGTAGTGTTATTGTAGAACCTTTTTTAATGTGAATTATGTTTAAATATAAAGGAAAAGATTATCCGTGTTGTGCCAGTTTAACCATGGGAATAATAGGTGGAAAATGGAAAACAGTAATCCTTTATCACTTAATGGACGGTGCAAAAAGATACAATGAATTAAGAAAGGAAATGCCAACCGTTACCGAGCGCACCTTAAGTTTACAGCTCAAAAAATTGGAAGAAGATGGTATTGTAAAAAGAAAAGTATACACGTCTAAACCACCTTTGAAAGTGGAATACGCTTTAACCGATTTAGGACAAACTCTAATTCCTTTAATCCAATCTATTGCAGACTGGGGAGATTACCTTGCTGAGAAACATTCTATAAAATCGGCTTAAAACCAATAGCTTAGGCTTCTTGCAATTAGCAATTACCAAGATGAATTTTGTATATTTCGAATATAAAAAACTCGTTTTATACTACTATGACCAACACTCAAAGCTCTGGGCTTCTTAAGGTGATTTCCAAATTTATGGCATTGCTCATTTTCATTTTAGGGATCGTAGTGATTATAGGTTGGTACACTAAAAACCTTACGTTACTTCAGATTTTACCGGATGCGGTTGCCATGCAATACAATACGGCCCTTGGCTTTTTAATTTCGGGCATGGGATTATATGCGGCACTAAAAGATAACAAAAGAATTGTAACTATTCTTGCCATTCTACTCACTGCTTTAGGGGGATTAACACTTTCACAATATATTTTTGGCTGGGACCTTGGAATAGATGAGTTTTTTATGGACCATTATATTACCAACAAAGTCTCTCACAAAGGAAGAATGGCCCCAAACACAGCCTTTTGCTTTTTGTTAACCGGTATTATCCTGTTGGTCTATGCCAATGAAAAAAATATTAAAAGACGCTCATCAATTGTTGGTCTTTTAGGTGGTATAGTAATGTTTATGGGTACGCTTGCCTTTATGGGGTATTTCATTGGTTTTGAAGAAGCATATACCTGGGGGAAATTCACGAAAATGGCAGTGCATACGGCATTTGGATTTATGGCCGTTGGAATTGGAGTTTTAGTTGGGCTTTGGTACGCAACAACAGGAAAACAATGGATAGAGTCTTCAATCACAAGACGATTATCATTCTATATTATCTTGCCATTAAGTTTATTATATCTATTCCTAGCCTCCTATAACATCTACTTAGTTAAAATGGCCACCTTCGAGGAATCTTACCTAAAACTAAAAGAAATAAGTTGGCATAACACAAATATCCTTGAAAAAAAATTGAGCAATGTAGAAGAGGTCGCACGAGCGACCAGACGTTTTTTAATGACACAATCTCAATTAGAAGAATCAGAGATCCACGACTTATTAGAGAATGAAGTTTCAAATAATGAAAACATTCAAAGTTTAATAATAGCTTTCGCTCCATATGCCTACCGTAAAACAGAAAAACTTTATGCACCTTATGCCTATAAAAACAAAGGACAAACCCTATTCATGGATTTTGGCAAGGAGGCCTATGATTATACAGATGAAACTCACCAATGGTACCAACAACCCATTTTGGACAGTAAAGGGGTATGGTCTGATCCGTTTTTAGATGAAACCATCACCAATACTTGGATGATTACCTATTCCTTACCTGTTTTTAAATTTGATGAAGTGTGGGCAGTTGTAGCCATCGATATTCCTGTTTCTAACTTCGATACACTTTTTGTTAGTGAAGACCTTCAAAATTTCGCCTATGGTGTTTTAAGCTCAACAGGAAACTATATTTTCACCTCATATAACAATCAGGTTATTGGTCAAAGTATATATGAGCAAGGTGATTCCAGATCAATGAGGCAATCAGACAGAACTGATTTGGCTGAAGAAATGCTAAAAGGGAATTCAGGATATAAGGAAGTAGATTTAATTGGTGGAGACTCGTTTCAAACCATTTACAATCCTATCGAAATAGCTGAATGGGTATTTTTTATGGGAGTTAATCGTTCTGAAATTATGGCTCCAATACAAAATATAATTTTTAGAATGTCACTATTCTTTATTTTGATGTTACTGCTTTTTATTACCATTATTTATTTTGTATCCAAACAATTAACCCAACAATTACTGGGCTTAAACAAAGCTACAGACCAAATTATTGAGGGTAATTTAGACACCAAATTTAAAAGGCAATCTAATGATGAGATTGGAGATCTTTCTCAAAATTTTGCCATAATGACTAGCAAACTAAAAAATAGAGAACAGGAGCTTAAATCCTTGAATGAAGAATTAGAAGAAAAAGTAATAGAAAGAACCCAACAATTAGAAAATGCAGTTGATGAGTTAAAAACCAATCAACTCATAACCAAAGAAAGTGAACAAAAGTTTAAAGCCTTGTTCAACTCTACCACTTTGCCCCTGTGTTATGTTGATGAAGCAGGAGAATTTGAATTAATTAACGAACAGTTTACTGAGGTATTTGGATACACTATTGAGGATACTCCAAATTTAGAGGCTTGGTGGATAAAAGCTTACCCAGACCCAAAATATAGAGCCCGTGTTCTTGAAAAATGGAATGAAGTGACTAGGGTGGCCAAAGCATCAAATTCGAATATTGAATCTAATGAATACAAGGTAACTTGTAAAAGTGGACAGGAAAAAACTGTAATAATTGGAGGCACAATTATCAATGATAATTTCTTAGCGACTTTCTATGATGTAACAGAACGGAAAGAAGCTGAAGAGCAAATAGCAAGAAGTGAAAAACTTTTTAAATCCTTGGTGAGAACCATGCCAGGAGTAGTTTATCGCTGCGGACTTACCTCACCTTGGGATATGTATTTTATCAGTGACGAAATTGAACGTTTTACAGGATATACCAGCGCGTCTTTTTTAGGTGAAAATCCAGAAATGACATTTGATGATATAGTACACCCAGAAGACAGAGAACAAATATCGAAAAATGTAACACAAGCTATAGAAAACAATTTGCCTATCATTAACGAATATCGTATTCTCCATAAAAATGGTACTTATAGGTATGTACGCTCTCAAGGGCAATCTAATTATAAAACCGATGGTTCTCCTGAGTTTTTAGTGGGAACAATTTTCGATATTTCAGAGCGAAAACAATTGGAAATTGAAATCCAAAAGGAAAGAGCTCAACTTCAAGAGTTTCTTGATTACAGTCCTATTGCAGTAATAATTTCGGTTGATGGAGAAGCAAAATACACCAATAGAAAATTTCATGAGGTATTTGGTTTGTCTACCGGAGATTCTGTAAAAAACAGATACATAAATGAAAAGGCCAGAGAGGATTTAATGCTCAAATTACAGGATGAAAACGCACTAACAGGTTATCAAATTCAATATTATAACAAAGAGCAGGAGGTTATCGATGCTTTGTTAAGCACCAACAAAATAAACTTTAATGGTGAAGATGCACTTTTAAGCTGGGTTGTTGATATATCTGAATTAAAGGCTATTGAAAAAGATTTAAAAGATGCCAAGGAACAAGCTGATCAAGCCAATCAATCAAAATCGTCTTTTCTTGCCAATATGAGTCACGAAATAAGAACCCCGATGAACGCCGTCCTTGGGTTTTCAGAATTGCTTGAAAAATTAGTTCAGTCTGACATAGAAAAAAGTTATGTAAGCTCAATTAAATCAAGCGGTAAAAGCTTATTATGGCTTATAAACGACATCCTGGATTTTTCAAAAATTGAAGCAGGAAAAATAGAATTAGACCTGACTTATTTCAATTTAGAAATTTTACTGGAAGAAATGAGAAGCATATTCTCGTTAAAAGTACAAGACAAAGGACTTAAACTAAACATTGAAATTGATGAGCATACTCCAAAATTTGTCAAAACCGATGAGATAAGATTGCGTCAAATACTTATAAACCTCATTAACAATGCCGTTAAATTTACAGAAGAAGGTGAAATTAAGATAAAAGTTGACGGTCTAAAACCTAAAGACGAGCATATCGACTTAAGGATTTCTGTGCAAGATACAGGAATAGGAATATCGGATAGTTTTAAGAAAAACCTATTTCACACCTTTACACAACAAGATGGTGAAATCACTAAAAAGTTTGGAGGCACTGGTCTTGGTTTAGCAATTTCTAAAAATTTGGCTGAACTAATGAATGGCGATTTACTCGTAGAAAGCGAAGAAGGAATAGGCAGCACGTTTAGTTTAGTATTAAAAAATATAGAATTTACTAACGAAGGAATATATAAGGAATCTGAAACACAAACAGATTTAGGCCATATTACTTTTGATCAAGCTACCATTTTAATTGTGGATGATGTTATAGATAATCGTAAGTACATTAAAGGTGCCCTTAGCCATTATAACTTTATTTTATTGGAGGCCGAAAATGGTATTGAAGCTCTTGATATAATGGCAAAAACAACTATAAATTTGGTCATCACCGATTTAAGAATGCCTAAGATGGATGGCTTCACATTTATCAAAACTATCAAGGAAAATAAAAAGTTTTCAGATATTCCGATTATTGGTACTTCGGCATCTGTAATGGAGTTTAATATTGAAAAAGCCAAACGTTATAAATTTGATGAATTTTTGACAAAACCCGTTAAAGTTCAAGAATTAGTCTCCTGTATGGCGAAGTTTTTACCTTCTAATATAACTTCTAATTCTGAAGACATAATAGAATCCAATTCAAACTCTAAAATTACACTCACAAAAACACAAAAGACCTCATTTTTAAATGAGTTAGACAACTTAGTAAGTGACAATAACAAGCTAAAAGAGCACCAAGCCATGGATGATTTTCATGCATTTTCTGACAGGTTGTTGAAAGTTGGGACCACGTATAACGTGCAGGGCCTTATAGATTATAGCAAATCTTTACAGACGTCCATAGATAGTTTTGATATCGAGAATTTATTAAAATTAATTACCAAGTTTAATGCTTTTGTTGAATCACTAAAATCCAAAATCACCTCCTAAACAAATAGGTGGATTTTGAATTAGTTCATTTGGCTTTTTTCAATCTCAACCAAAAGCACAGTACCATTATTTGGACTACTATCTATTTCAAAATGGCCATTAATAGTTTCTAATCGGTTTTGGATACTTTTTAACCCCAAGCCTGTATTAGTGAGTTTACTTGCATCAAAACCTACTCCATTGTCTTCTATAGTTAAAAGCAGAATATCATCATAATCCTTTAATTGAATATCGACCTTGGTCGCCTTAGCGTATTTAATAATGTTATTAAGTCCTTCTTGTAATATGCGGTAAAGGGTCATTTCAACCTGTTGATGTTCTATTCTTTTTTCACCAAAATTGGTCAAAAAATTAAAAGATGTCTTTTCTACAGTATTATTCATTAAATCTATTAAACTTTCGCAAGCACTGACAAGACCATAATCCACAATAGCTTTAGGCATCAATGAATGTGCTACAAATCGGCTTTCTGAAATCCCTTTCTTCAAATAATCCCATCCCACTGCAAATTTATTTTGAGCCTCTTCGCTTAAAGCATCTACCTGATCTCGAGCCACTTTAAAATTTAATAAGCTAATAGTTAAGGTTTGTTGCAGGCCATCATGAATATCTTTTGAGATTCTGCTTCGTTCTCTATCTTCAGTTTTTAAAATGGCGTCTAAAATTTCGTAATTTTTTTGCTTTTCTAAGGTTATATCGGTGTGTGTGCCAATCATGCGCTTAATATTTCCATATCCATTTCGCTCAATAACCTGCCCCATTACTCTAATCCATTTGTACTCACCAGATTTAGTTTTTAACCTATATTCTTCTTGAAAATATTGATCGTCCTGCTCAATCAATTTCGATATGTAAGCCTGTTCATCTCTTCCTCTTAAATCATCTGGATGCGTTCTTTTTTGAATCTCCTGTCTACTTTGAGGAAACTCATTGTTTTCATAACCTAACATGGTATAAAGGGCAACACTAAATTCAATTGAGTCTGTCTCAAGATTCCAATCCCAAATACCATCATTTGAAGCCTCTAAGGCGTATTTATATCGCTTTTTACTTTCTTTTAAAGCTTCATTAGACGTTGCTAATTCCTGTGTACGAGATTTCACTTTAGATTCTAAATCTCTATTTAATTCTTTTAACGCCTGCTTACTTTTTTTTAGGTCGATATGAGTTTTAACTCTCACCAAAAGTTCTTTCGCATCAAAAGGTTTAGAAATATAATCTTGTCCACCAATTTCAAATCCTTTTATAACACTTTCTCTATCTGTTTTGGCAGTTAAAAAGATAATCGGAACATCTTTTGTCACAAATTGCGATCTAATGACCTTGCACACTTCAAATCCATCCATTTCAGGCATCATGACATCCAACAGAATTAAATCAAAATCCTTCTCTCCTACCCAAGTAATTGCACTAGTACCATTTAAAGCGAATTCGATAGTGTAATCTTCATTTTTTAGAATGTTTCCAAGAACCTGAAGATTTCGAGGATTATCATCTACAATTAAAATATTTGAATTCATTAAAATGGAATTAAAAATTACAACTCATTACAATTAGGTCTGTCCATTATCATCTTTTTACAAGGCAACAAACACTAACGTATTGAATTATAAATATATACCTTTTTTAAGGGCTAATAAAAACAAATAGAAATTAAAAATTAGAATTATTGCTGGTTAAGCATTATGATTTTAGTTTCCTTTTAACCGCTCCCAAAGTCCACTCATTAAAAACTTAGCATCGGTCGTTGTTTTCGGTACTTCTGTAGCTACAATTGCATTATTTACGAGGTTTAGTTCGTATGAAAAGGAAAACATTGAAGTGCCATCTCTTTTAGGAATCAATCCGAATCTTAAATCGTTAAAATACCATTGTTCCTCCTTTTGCTCCATAATATACCAACCGTCACTAATAGTAATTAAACGTTGCACATTAGGAAAGTCTAATAAGCTGTTTGAAGCTTCTCGTTGTTTAGCATACGACTTAAATTGAATGGGCTGAGAATCTAATAAGGCATAATCCCCGATGAGGTAATTATTTGGAGTATCGACATTGGCATTCCAAAGCAAAGTATTGAAAGGTGCTGGCCGAGTACTAATTTGAGTGTAAGCAATATTTTGGCTTTCTAACCTATTTTCAAATTGATGCTCAACAAAGGTTTTAATTCCCAAGGTGAGCAATAAGTAACTGCTTGAAATGACCAAACCTGCTTTATTTAATTGGCGTCTTGATTTGGAATCGCGTTTATAAAACATCAACCAAACAGTACTGATTAAAAACGGTACGGTATAAAGCGGATCGATTACAAAAATGGAATTAAATGCGATTCTATTTTCAAAAGGCCAAAAAATCTGAGTTCCCCAAGTGGTAAACGCGTCTAAAAGAGGATGAGTAAATAACCCTAAAAAGAATAAAACCGTCCAAGGTTTCCATCCCAAGCTATATTTCCGCTCTAACTTATTCACCACCCATCCTAAAATAGGAGCCAATAACACACAAAACAACAAGGAATGTGAAAATCCGCGGTGCCACTCAATAGCTGTGATGGTATCGGTCATCGCTCCAAACATCACGTCTAAATCTGGGATTGTACCCGCAATTGCCCCATAGAGTAAGGCTTTATTACCTACTTTTTTTCCTAAAACAGCCTCTCCTACTGCTGCTCCTAATACGATTTGAGTTAATGAATCCAAATTTCAATTTTAGTGAAGATCAAAAATACAGCTTTAATTAGATTAATTAGTAGCTCTTAACATGACAAAATGATTCTATACATTCTCATTTATTTTAAAATCAAAATGTCATATCAAATATGATATTAGAACAATAAAACCCAGATTTAGTAATGGCTTTTTGTGAAGCCACATTATCCAAGGTTGTAGAACATATTGGTTTCCGCCCTCTTTTTAGCACCCGATTAACTTGAGTTTTCAGGATTTGAGTTGCTAGTCCTTTGCCTTGAAAGTCTCGATTTACAATTACCCCTAAATCTGCAATTTCAACCTGTGTATCGCTCATTATCAATTCGCTTGTTGCAACTATCAGTCCGGATTCTTTTAACATAAATATTTCCTTTCTTCGAACCAAATTTTCGGTATATCCAAAAGTATCGTCCATCCCTAACTGAGTCTTTAAAAACAACTTAATATCAAGAATGGACTCTTCAGTCACCAATTCCAAATTTAATTCAGACTCCAATTTCATTTCTTCATTGACATGCTGAAAACAAAATGTATTGACATCCTTCGACTTAGAAATCTTTAAAAACGCATTAAAGGCAATGGGTTCGTTAGAACTCAAACTTGCTGAGGCTATTATTTTTTGTGCAATTAGTTGCTTAACAACCTCATCCGTAGCATAACGATATACCTTTTTTAGATACAATTGGATTAAACTGTTTTGGTCGGTTACACAACAATACCCCAGACATTCTTCTTTATCCTGAATTAAGTAATGTTCTGAATTACTTATATAAAGTATCTCCCACATGGCATCAATTGGAGCCGAAAGGCTTTGGTATAACTCCTCTCTTAATCCTGCTACTGTATCGTTATTCTCTGTTTTTACGAAATCCATAGTTTAATCGTGCTTAAGGTGATTTAGAATTGATGGCTTCCTTTAATTGAAAAAAGGCCTTTTGAATGTGAGCTAATGGTGATGCAAAAGTCATACGCATATGCTGTGTATAAGATGGATCAAACCAATCGCCATAAGCCAAACCTAATTTTGCCTCATGTATAATCAAGTGTTTTAACTCATCATCAGTAAAACCCAATGCACTAAAATCCAACCAAATTTGGTAGGTGCCTTCAGGTTTGAGAAGCTTAATCTGAGGTAATTCGGTTTTTAAAAAATCTTCAATCCATTCTAAGGTCTGCTGTAAATAAATAAGTAATTCTTCAAGCCAATCTTCGCCTTTGGTATAAGCTGCTATTGTAGCGTTGGCTGACAAAACTGTACCATGATCTAAATACATTGCTGTGACTTCAGCTCTAATCTGCTTAAATTTTGATCTATTGGGGCAATATAAGTAGCCATTAGCAATACTTTGCATCCCGAACGTTTTGGCAGGAGAACCTATTATAGCTATATGATTTTTATTCTTGTCAATAGCGGCAATACTATTGAATTTGGCTCCTTTATAAACTATATCTGAATGAATTTCATCGCTTATCACAGTCACATGATACTTATCGGCCAATTGCACCAACTGGGTGATTTCTTCTGAAGTCCAAACTCTACCAACTGGGTTATGCGGGTTGCATAATAAAATGAGTTTTACTTTAGCCGATTTTAAATGGCTTTCCATACTATCGAAATCCATTTTATAGTGTTGATTTTCTATTTTTAAGGGACTAGAAACAACTGTTCTTTCACAAGCATTTATCACCTTAAAAAACTGGTGATACACTGGCGTATGAATCATAACACCATCACCAGGTTTGGTTAAGGTTTTTATGAGTACCGCAATGCCAGTAAGAACCCCGTTTACTTGAATAAAGGCATTCGAATTTAATTGTAAATTATGTCGTTTTAAATTCCAATTAGAAATGGCTTTAAAGACGTTTTCGGGATGAAACTCATAGGCATACCTATTTCTATTCACCAACTCCTGCAAGGCTTCTTTAATTGGTGGAGCTACTTCAAAATCCATATCGGCTATCCACAGCGGCATAAGATCTGTTGCGCCAAACATGCCCTTTAAGAAGTTAGGATTACTCTTAGCAAAATTATGATTAAAGGAGGAGGTTTTATCGAAATTACTCATTCTAAAAAATAGTTTTTAGTTTATCGCAACTAGAGACTTCAGTTAAATTATTCTTTTCAAAGACGAGATTAAATCTAAAAGACGCATAAAAGTTTGTATGAAAATACAAAACCAAAAAGGTCCATCAAAACTGATGGACCTTTTTTAAAACTTGAAAGTATATGTATTAGATAACTTTTACGTTCACTGCGTTTAAACCTTTGTTTCCTTCTTTTAGGTCAAACTCAACGACATCGCCTTCACGAATTTCGTCAACTAAACCAGAAATATGTACAAAGTGATCTTTGTTAGCACCTTCTTCAGTGATAAATCCAAATCCTTTAGCATCATTGAAGAATTTTACTGTTCCTTTACTCATTGTAATGTAATTTAAAATATTTATTAAGTTGCAAAGGTGATAGTATAATTCTGATAAACAATCATTTAATTCAAAAAATATTTAATTTTCACTAAACTTTAACTATAATTCACTCTAAAACAACCAATTACTCACCTTAAAGCGAAGCCATATCAATTACAAATCTATATCGCACATCACTTTTTAGCATGCGATCATAAGCTTTATTAATGTCTTGAATTGCAATTACCTCAACTTCGGAAGTTATATTATGTTCTCCGCAAAAATCTAATAATTCTTGAGTTTCCGCGATTCCACCAATTAAAGACCCTGCTACTTGTTTACGCCCCATAATCATGGGAACTGAATTTAGCATGGGGTCTAAAGGACCTAAATACCCTACTAAGACCAGAGTGCCATTAGTAGCCAACGTTGCTACATAGGGATTGATATCATGAATATAAGGCACTGTATCTATAATAACATCGAAGTAGTTTTGAGCCTCCTCCATTTGTTTTGCATCTGTTGAAATCACGACCTTATCTGCCCCTAAATCTTTCGCATCCTGCTCCTTACTTGGAGAACGAGAAAACAGCGTAACCTCAGCTCCTAAGGCATGAGCTAATTTAATGGCCATATGCCCTAACCCTCCTAAACCAACAACAGCCACTTTAGATTTAGCAGTTACATTCCAGTGCCTTAAGGGGGACCAAGTTGTAATACCTGCACAAAGTATTGGTGCTACTCCAGCCATATCAAGATTATCAGGCACACTTAATACAAAATGCTCCTCAACAATTACATTTTCAGAATATCCACCAAAAGTTGGTAAATCTAAGTGTTTATCATGTCCGCCATACGTACCAACCCATTCTGGACAATATTGCTCTAAATCTGCTTTACAGTTATTACAAGATCTGCAAGAATCAACCAAGCATCCTACTGCTACGGTATCCCCTACTTTAAACCTACTAACGGATGAGCCCACATTTTTTACGCGCCCAACAATTTCATGTCCAGGGACTACCGGATAAACACTAAATCCCCAGTCATTTTTCACAAAATGTAAATCGGAATGGCAAACACCACAAAACAGGATATCTATCTCTACATCTTTGGGCATGACCTCACGGCGCTTTATGTCCATTGGTAATACGTCACTTTCTGATGTTTGTGCACCATAAGCTTTAACAACATTTGTATTCATAACGAGAAAATTTTAATGGATTAATAGTTTAAGCTTTAAATAAAAATATAACAAACTTAAAATCAATTAAATATACAAATTATTAAGATGACACAACTCCAATTTAAAACACTATTTGTATTTTAATCAAGAATTAGATTAAATGTTATGACGTATTTACGCCACTTCTAATTTGTAACCCACGCCATGAACATTTGTCAACTTTATAGAAGTATCTTCTTTTAACTTCTGACGCAATTTGGAAATGTAAGTATCTAGACTTCTACCCACAATAACGCCATTATCCTCCCAAACTCTTTTGGTCAGCTCTTCACGTTTAATGATTTGATTGGGATTGGCGGCGAAAATGGCTAATAATTCACATTCCTTTTTAGACAAGCTTATTTCGGTAGCTTCCTTGATCAGCTTATTTTGTTCAGGATAGAATTTAAATCCGCCAAGAGTTTCAAAATTAGGATTTCCGTTTTCTTGGTTTCTTTTCCTTAATTGTTTTCCAATAATTAAAAGGAGAACTACAAAAATTCCTCCCACTAAAAAATGCCACACCGAATGTTCTTCTTTAGCTTTAACTGTATCAAAAAACTGCACATGAATATGGTAACACCCTAAGGGTAATTCACGTTCTCGACAAGGTACAATTCCTTTTTCTACAGTTGCTTTCATTTCATAACTGTAGGCCACTTGAGTGTCTTCACACTGCAACACTTCTACTAAATAATGTCCGGGTAAATCTGATAATTTTGCACTCTGCTTAAAGACATTCACCAAACTATCAGGATATATTTTTAGAGGATTTTGAAAAGTAATTTCAAACTTATTTGGTTCAATTTGTTTTATGGGTAAAACCAATGAGGACGAATCCTGTTGTTGCAGTAGTAATTGATGACCAACAGAACGCAGTGCAACTTTTGCGCGATCTTCTCGCATAGTCTCCTGATTGGATTCGCAGTTTACTAAACAAATAAATAAAAAAAGATAAAGGGTGTACTTGAACATAATTAGTATAAGGATATCAAATAATTGATAAATTACATACAATTTATTCAATTTTTAATAGGGTTGACACTTCTTTTACATTCTTTTGACACTTTTTGAAGTATTTGCCCATAGTTTTACAAGTACAACAAAATCAATTCATTAACTTCAAAATTGACGATTTTACAATTGTTAGTTTTTAAATCTATCTCTTATGAAAATTGTAACGCTATTATTCACTTTATTTCTTTTCGTTTCCTGTAAAGATTCAATCCCAAATGTTGAAGTTGCAGCCGCTTCTGTCAATCTGGGTACCGAAGTAAATCTTCCAACTCCTGAAACTACTAACCCACCTGCTGTAGCAAAGGTATCCAACACCAAAACTCAAGCAGTTTATGCCGCTGAAGATTACACCCTAAAGTTTAGCATGAATCCAATGGATAATAACGCTTATGAATTGCTTATTGATGTGGAACTAAAAAACAACGCTTACTATGTGTCACCCAATGCCAAAAGAGATTTTAAAGGAAAATTTACTTTAGAATTAAAAGAAGACAACAAGCTTCATAGTAATTCAAAACTTTTAGAAACTCCACCTTCGGTTGAAGAAATAGATATGCATCCTTATGTCAACGGAACCATTAATTGGGTTAGAAAAAACACTAATTATAGAATTACATTAGAACGAAATTGGGAAGAAGATTTTCATATTCTCGGACATGTGAAATTTACAATTGAGCCCAAATGCACCTTAGAAATTATTCCGATTATATTAAAGTTTGAAAATGGAGAAATGAAAGTTGAAATTTTCGATTGTTAAACCCTACTAATCAAATGTCTTCCTTTAATAAGGCATTTGATTCATATTTTTTGATTTACAATAACTTCAATTTTAGCTTACAAATATTGGTTGTGCATGTAGCTCATAAGTTCATCTATTTTTAACGCATTGTAAGCATCAGGATGGGCTTGACTAAATTCTCCTTTTACCTCGCCTTTATCATTATCAAAATATTCCCCATTTCGGTTTTTATAGGCATCAGAAACGGCAAGTTCATACAAAATATTAGCCCCTTTATCTGCCGACGACCAATGATGCCCATAGGCTTCTTTAACCATATTTGTATTTAATAATGAACCCGGGTTTACTGCTATAACATGACAAAAGTTTTGCGTTTTAGCCAAATTAAACGACCACATCGTCAATGCCAATTTACTTTGTGCATAACTATCATTTTCGGTTAATCTTACTTTGCCTTTTAATGCTTCCATCAAAATCGTGGCTTGCGCTGCAGAACTTAAATTAATAATGCGAGTTTGATTTCCATTTCTTAAAAGAGGTAATAATCGTTCTGTAAACACAAATGGAGCAATAAAATTTACGGCAAATCTCATATCCAATCCATCCGAATTAAAATGAACCGGCGTTTTAAAAACGCCTGCATTATTAATTAAAACATCTATTTTTTTAAGCTTCTTTAAAAGCGAATTACTTAGATCTTCCACCGTATTTAAATTTGAAAAATCGGCCACCAATCCGTAAATATGATTATTACCAGATTCTATTTTAATTTCAGAAACAACCTTTTCTACCTTTGAAGCATTACGACCATGGATATAAACTTCATGCTCGTCTTTAGCCAATCTCATTGCTGCTAATTTACCAATACCATCTGTACTACCGGTTACTATTATTGTCTTTCTCATTTTAAAAAATCGCTTAATTAATGAGTAAAACCAAACACAACCCTGTATTGTTTCTATCTCATTTTTAGAATAGTTAAAAGATAAGAATAATATTGATGTTAATTTCATAGTAATAATTTGAGACTAAAGTCAATATATCATTGAGCTTCAATTTTACATTTTCATTATAAATAAAGGGGTTATGATTTGAGCTACGTTAAATAAAACTTAAACTCCATTATTTAAAAATGAACAATCGTTCATTTTTGTAAATTTGCTTCATAATTAGCACAAATGTCTCAACGTAAAAAAAGTCAATTAAAACGCATAGCACTCGTAAGTGCAACAATAAGTTTAGTCAACGATGACGGATTTCACGCTGCTTCAATGTCTAAAATAGCTAAGCTCGCAGGTGTTGTTCCAGGTACGATTTACCTATACTTTCAAAACAAACAAGACCTTATCAACCAAGTTTACCTTGATGTAAAAAAAGAGTTTACAACATTTGCATTCGAAAATTACACTTCATCAAATTCTGTTCAAGATGATTTTGAACTCATTTGGAAACGCATTGCTCAGTTTAAATTAACGCATTTAGACAAAGCTTTGTTTTTACACCAATGCGATATTACGCCAATGCTCGACGAAGAAAGTAGACAAGAAGGGATTAAACACTTACAACCATTATTAAACCTGTGGATTAAAGGACAACAAGAAGGGCTTATAAAACCCTTATCCCCTTTCCTTCTCTACGCCTATAGCATTTTCCCTTTATCCTTTTTAACCCATTCTAAAAAAAGAGGAGTCTGCGAAATAAGCGAAGAAGATTTAGAACAAACTTATCAAGCTGCTTGGGACAGCATAAAATTATAAAACAAAATAAATAACACATACATGGAATTATTAGATAAACTTAATTGGAGATACGCTGCCAAAGCGATGAATGGTAAAACGGTGCCTCAAGAGAAAGTAGATGCTATTATTGAAGCTGCTAGGTTAGCGCCTACTTCAAGCGGACTTCAACCTTTTGAAATCATTGTTATTACAAATCAAAAACTTAAGGAACAAATCAGACCTATTTCTTGGAATCAATCTGTCATAACCGATTGCTCTCACTTATTAGTTTTTGCGGCTTGGGACACTTATACCGAGGAGCGTATCAACAAAATGTTTGATCTTACAAACGACATTAGAGGGTTTAAAAACGAAGGATGGGAAGCTTACAGACAAAAACTTCTTGGATTTTACCCTATGCAAGATCCTGAAGTAAATTTCAACCATGCTGCTAAGCAAGCTTATATTGCTTTCGGGATGTCTGTTGCTGCAGCCGCATTTGAAGGTGTAGATGCCACTCCTGTTGAAGGGTTTGAACCTAAAGAATTAGACAAGATATTAGATTTAAAATCTAAAGGATTACGCAGTGCCGTTATGCTTCCTATAGGTTATAGAGACACTAAAAAAGACTGGTTAGTTAATCTAAAGAAGGTTAGAAAAAGCACTGAAGATTTAGTAACAATTTTAGAATAACAACACCTCAAATATTAATAGCACATGAAAAATTTTAGTTACAAAAACCCAACAAAAATTCTATTTGGTAAAAACCAAATTGCTGAAATTTCAAACGAAATACCTAAGGATGCCAAGGTTCTATTACTTTATGGTGGAGGAAGTATTAAATCAAATGGTATTTACGAACAAGTAAAAACGGCTTTAACCAATTTTGAAGTCATCGAATTTGGAGGCATCCCAGCCAATCCAGAATACAGTATTTTGCTTAAAGCATTAGAGGTTATAAAATCTGAAGGCATTACATTTTTATTGGCTGTTGGCGGTGGTTCTGTAATTGATGGCACCAAATTCTTGTCATCTGCGGCCCTTTATGAAGGTGATACACCTTGGGATATTTTGAGTAAAAACCATAGAACATTAAAAGGAATGCCTTTTGGTACAGTTTTAACGCTACCAGCTACAGGTTCTGAAATGAACTCGGGTGCAGTAGTAAGTAGAAAAGAAACAAAAGAGAAATTAGCTATGGGCGGTCCTGGATTGTTCCCTCAATTCTCTGTGTTAGATCCTCAGGTTATTCAATCTATTCCTGAACGCCAATTGGTGAACGGAATTACTGATGCATTCACACATGTTTTAGAACAATACATGACTTATAACAGTGGTGCATTGTTGCAAGACAGAATTGCTGAAGGGATATTACAAACCTTAGTAGAAATTGCGCCTACGGTAATTAAAAACCCGTCAGATTATAAGGCTGCATCAAACTTTATGTGGAGTTGTACAATGGCTTTAAATGGATTAATACAACAAGGCGTACCAACCGATTGGGCTGTGCATGCTATCGGACATGAGCTTACAGCTTTATACGGAATTGATCATGCCAGAACTTTAGCTATTATCGCTCCAAGTCATTACCAATACAATTTCAATACTAAAAAAGAAAAACTGGCACAATATGCCGAACGTGTTTGGAATATCACAGAAGGCACTACAGAAGAAAAAGCTTATTTAGGCATTGAGTACACTGAAGTGTTTTTCAATAAACTTGGTATTAAAACTAAACTTTCTGATTACACCGAAGATTATGACGGAACTGCAGAAATTATAGCCAATCGCTTTACAGAGCGCAGTTGGATAGGATTAGGAGAACATCAAGATTTGAAACCTACAGATGTAGAAAAAATAGTAAGAATGGCCTACTAGGTTTGCATTGCTTACAACTAAAAAAACACCCTAAACACAGGGTGTTTTTTAGTTTATAATATTGAAAAAACTACACCTACTATTCTCTAACGCTCAACAGCCAAATACTCTAAATAGCGAAGCGCAGTTGAAAACAAACCGTTTCTATCTTTGGCATTGGTTTTAAACTCTTCCATTGCGTTTTTATCTATAAGTACACCTTCAATCATAACCCATTCTGGGCTTCTTAAATGTTCTAAATTATCTAAGGGGTTTTGTTTTGTCAAAATCAAATTGGCCAACTTATTTGGTTTTATTTCTCCTAATCTACTAAACGATTTATGCACCAAACTCGCATTATATGTTGCCGTTTGAAGTGCTTCAAAACGAGATATCCCAGCATCAACATACAGTTGTAACTCGTCATGAATTGAGAAACCCGGCGCAGTAATACCAATACCAGCATCAGTACCACAAACAATATTTACATTGGCATCATGCATTTGTTTTATAATCTTTAAGTGAAATTGATGTTGCTCTTCAATAGCATTACCAATAGTTGCATTAAATCCTTTCTCAGATTGCCAACGTTCAAATTGCGCATCTACATCCACATTTTGAATTAAAGGGTTTATATACTCTGTATAAGACTCCTTCACCCCTGTTTCATCACTATCAATAAAAACTTTTATGTTTTTAAAGCCAACTAAGGTTGGAGAAAATGCCATAGCGCTCGTTTCAAATTTCCTTACAACCTCTTTTAACTTTATAGAATCTAACTTATAATTTAATGGTTGCTGTACTATTTCTTCGGCATGTTCTATGCTTTTTACTGGTGATTCAAATTGATCAAAATATGAAAACTCCCTACTGGGGTGTAATACAATATCTAAATCTGTTGACTTTGAAACCTCAAGGGCTTTATGAAATAAGGAATCTGGGAGACCTGCATATAGTTTTATAGCATCAAAACCGCGTTGTTTATAATCCAAAATCAAGACTTCCATTTGCCCCTTATTTTGTACTTGAACCTTGTCATCGCCTTCATCTAAAGACCCAGTAAGTTTAGGGCTTGCTAAAAACAAATTAGGTCCGATTAACTCTTTGGTTAGTAATTGCTCTTTTAAATGCAAATGCATTTGGTAACTCCATAAATTCCTTACGGTTGTCACACCATTTGCCAAGTACAACCCCAACTCTTGTTTATCCCAAATATGTACATGCATATCAATTAATCCTGGAGACAAATACCCATTTTTGCCATCAATAACAGGCATACCATCTGCAACCAATACATTACCTATTCCTAGTATTACGCCATTTTTGACCATTACTGTTTTATTTCGCAGCACCGTATCTTTCGACATAGGAACAACGTTCACGTTTTTTACTATATACGAAGTTTGAGACATATCAAATAGACTAGTTCTATTACTTTTTAAATACGATGTATCCCATGTTTCTATAAACATTACAACTGAGCAAAACACAACTACTAGTGCTAACAGCCCAACTATAATTTTTAAAATTTTTACAGCAATCTTCATATTTTTCTGCTTGTTTATTATTTAGTTGAGCAATTGCTCATCTTCTATAACGTTTAAAAGGTGTTTTACTTCAGATTCTAAATCAGTTAAAACAAACCAAAGCACATGCCTTTGATCCTGCATCATTGCAAATTCATTTATAAAAGCCATGTTTTCTGTAGTGCGTTCTAAACTCTTTGGGATCAAATCATACCAGTTTTCCTCCGTTCTATTTTTACTAAGTTTTAAATGCTGAGCGTGATTAGTGAACAGAGACTCCTCCCTATTTATTACAGACTTTTGCCAATGTTGTAATCGTTCTATTTTACGCTCAAATATTTCAGTCATTAAAAACCGAATGGAATCGTTTGAGAACAAATCTACCCCTAAAGACTTTAAGTTTTGATAAGCCATAGTCCGAGGATAACTCTTTACATTGTTGGTATAGCCCGCGTAATCCGAATTAAAATCAATTGCATTTTCAGGTGCTTTTGTACTATCTATAAACACAGATATTAATGTTTCCCCTCTTTCAATTTGAATATTTAAATATTGAATGTCTCTTTTTAATTCTTCCAAAGTAATTTCAAGATCATATTTAAGCTCGGTCAATAATTTAACCTCCTTTTCTTTCTGTAATTTTAATTGGTTGGCATTATTAATATTAAGGGCAATGAGTATGCCGATAACAACCAGAATAATTTCGCCTAAGGCGTATAATAAGTATTTAGAAATCTTGTTTTTAGACAAAAATTGGAATCTTAAAGCATTAAACAGTTTAAACATAGAAAGTCATAATTATTAAACAAAAGAATCAACATACACATCTTAATCAACTTAAAATCAATTAATTGAAATTTGATACTGCAAAATTATTTGTCCCCTTCGCTCATCTACAACCAATTCTCCCATATTGTTTTCAACATAAATTGGTCGGCCTTGATAACTTAAAGTGAGCTTATTGTCATGTCCCTTAATAAGCATATTAATTCCTATATCATAAACTGTCATTGCATCTTCTAACCCATCGAAATTAGAATATTGAATGGCAATATTAGGCTGAAATTGAAAGGTTTGTTTTCCTTTTCCAAGTAAATAACCAAATTGCAAGAACCAGGTATCACCCGTTCCTACCATTGGATAATCATTTCCTGAACCGTTAAAGGATGTACCTCCAGAGGTGTAATCATTAGCTCCAATATTTCTCACATAATCTGGGCCAAAATCGGTATTAAAATAACCGAGATAAGCTGTAATTGCTGTACCTTTTTCTGTATTCAAAGGTTGATCTAGGAACACTTCTGCTGCCCAATTACTAAAGTCATAATATGTCTCTTCTCCATTCTCTATACTTGACATCATATTACCTTGAAACAAATAGCCCGCTCCAACATTTAAAATTCGTTTTTTACCAAGATAGGTTCCTGCTCCTCCGCTATAGGCTGTTTTATTACTTTCATTATCCCAAAATTCATACTTTAAATACCCCGAAGTACGCATTCTTGGATTGTTTAAGGCAAAATCTACAACGCCTTCGGTTGCTACAACGCCATAACTATTGGGCGAATTAAGTGCTAAAACATAATCCCATTTTCCTATTTGGCCTTTTATCCACATTCCTAAAGATCGTCCTAAATCATCATTTTTATTAACAGTAAATAAAGTAAATAATGGAGCGTCTAAAGCCATTAGGGATTTACTACTTCTCACAGTCCAACGGCTCAAGCCATTCCAACCACTTTCTCCTCCACCAACAGTAAAACTATCGGAGAAAGCATATTCCGCGCTAAAGTCGAGCACATCGAAGTCGAAATTTTGAGCTGTTTTGAAATTAATGTTATTACCTCCAAATAAACCATACACAAATAGTTTAGGGGTCAACTGCGCTGAAACACCTATTCTAATTCTACGAATCGAAAAATCAAATTTATGACTTGTAAGCTCTCCATTAACTGTAGATCCAGGATTCATCTCCATATATCGTGCCCAAAATTGACCACGTAGAGATCCTTTGATATAGGTTTTACCTGTTTCGTCTAAGTTTATTTTAAGTTTATTGCTTTGCGAATACATTGGAAAATAAGCAAAACAAGAAACTATGACAACCGATAAAAATAATTTCATAAATGGTTTGGTTTACTAACAAAGCATAACACTGATAATCAGTATTATTACTTAAAATAAAAATACAAAAAAGTACATAAAACAAGGTGTTAAATAAGAATATATAACAATAAAAAGGAAGCAAAATCAGCTTCCTTTTAAATTTTATTTTAAAAAAGCGATCTGAGAGCCTAAATACAATTCACAGAACACGTTTTTATTGGTTAATTATCCACTTTCTCTTTATCATCCAATACAGGAGGTGAAATTGGATTACCATCGGCGTCTATTTCAATAATTTCGTCAAAATCCAAATTATCTAATTTACTCGCAATTTTAGCCTTATCACCAACTAAAAACCAATTGACTTGATTTGGCCTTACCATTTTTTTACTCAATTGATTCACTTCTGCAGTACTTAAATTACGCACCTTACTATCATAAGTTTCATAGTAATCATCTGAAAGTTTATATTTAACAAGATCGTACAAAGCTCCATTCACAGACCTATTAGTCTCCCATTGCCCTGGTAGTTTTAAAACTTGATTGGTTTTTACCTTCTCCAATTCGGTAGATGTCACTGGCCTTGTTGTTACAAACTCGGCTATTTCCTTTCTCAACTCAGTAACCGATTCTGCCGATTTATCTGTTTGTACCGGAGCATACACTAAAAATGGGCGATCGTGTTGAGCGTTTAGGACTAATCCTCCCGCTCCATAAGCCCAATGTTTATCTTCTCTTAAATTCATATTTATTCTTGAAGTAAAATCACCACCTAACACATTTACCATTTGTTCAACTGCAATTTCAGAAACCGAACCGTATTTTTCAGTAATATGGCCAGCTACAATAACAGACTGCTGAGACTCTGGTCGATCTATGAGATATAAGGTGTTTTTCTTTTTAAGATTTGGTTTTGTGAATGATATGCTTGGTGTATTCCCCTTTTTCCATTTTCCAAAGCGCTTTTCTAAACTTGATTTTAGAGATTTCATATCAATATCTCCCGTGACAATTACGGTAGTATTATTAGGCTTAAACCACGAATCATAAAAAGATTTGATGTCTTTGTTATTGATATCTGCAACGCTATGCTCATATCCATTTCCTGAAAATGGACCACTATACGGGTGGTCATTCCCATACATATACTTACCCATTGACCTTAAAACCATACCAAATGGCTGAGATTTTTCATTTTTAATAGCATTAATTTGTTCCGTTTTAAGTCTACTGAATTCAGAATCTGGGAATGAAGGATTCAATACAACATCTGCAAACAAGTCTAAACTTGGCTCAAAACTTTGTTTTAAAGTATTTAGAGAAACGGTTGAAACATCTTGATCTGACCCGGTATTTAAGGAAGCTCCCAATAGCTGTAATTTTTCATTAATCTGCAGAGAATTCATACTCTTAGTACCTTCATCCAACATATTCATTGCTAATGCCGCTGTACCTTGGTTTGAAAGAATATCTGTTTTAAATCCGGCATCAACCATCATTTGCATGACAATTGCCGAACTCCCTTTACGTTCTGCGAGTACAATGTTTAAACCATTACTAAGTTTTGCGCGCTGTATTTTAGGGAATGGTGCCGATTTTGGAGCAGCTAACTCAGGTAATTTTGAACGATCTACTGTACTTTTAGTGATTGTATATTCAGGGAACGGCATACAAACCAATGTGTGTTTTGGCTTAGACAACCATTTTTGAGCAACGGCCTGAAGATCTGAAACACTTGCTTCTTCGATAAACTCTAATTTATTTTTGTAATAGCCAGGCGAGTTATGATAGGTTTCATTTAATGCCAAAATATCAGACACACCACCAAAGCCACCTATTCGCTCTAATCCCTTTATAAAATTGGCAAAATAATTGGCCTTCACCCTATCTAATTCTGCTTGAGAAGGGCCGTTTTTTATGAACTTATTTAATTCGTCTAACAATACATCTTTAACTTGATCTACATCGTTTTCATTTTTCACATTAGCTTGAATAATGAAACCGCTCGCAATTTCGGAAGAAGACTGAAATGCATTGGCCGAACTGGCGGTCTGATCCTCATAAATAAGTTTTTTATATAATCTCGAGTTCTTACCATTACTTAAAATTGCGGCTACTAAATCTAATTGTAAATCTTCTTTACTTCCATAAGGCGGTGAATGCCATGCATACGTAATTCTTGGTTCTGAAACTCTATCTTGATATTCTTGGTACGTATCACTATTATGTTTTGGTATATTAACATGTTGGCGTTCTATGGTTGGACCTGATGGGATATCTCCAAAATACTTCAATACCCTACTATAAATATCCTTTGCTGTGACATCACCCGCAACAACCACAACAGCATTTGCAGCGCCGTAATACGCTTTAAACCATTCATGAACATCATCTAACGTGGCTGCATTTAAATCGGCCATTTCACCTATAACGGTCCAGGAATAAGGGTGCCCTTTAGGGTACATGGATTTAATTAAATAATTCCATTGTTTTCCATAAGGTTGGTTCTCACCCTGCCTTTTTTCGTTTTGAACTACTCCTCTTTGTTCATCTAATTTGGCTTGATCAATAGACCCTAAAAGGTGGCCCATCCTATCTGATTCTAAAAACAATACCTGATCTAATGCTGAAATTGGTACGTTTTGAAAATAATTGGTTCTATCGGTATTCGTCGTACCGTTTAGATCTGTTCCTCCAATAGACTCCAATGCTTGAAAATAGTCGGTGTTGTAATTTTCACTACCGTTAAACATAAGATGTTCAAATAAATGAGCAAAACCGCTTTTTCCGGGCTTTTCATTTTTTGAACCAACATGATACCAAACATTAACTGCTGCAATAGGTGCTTTATGATCTTCGTGCACCACAAGAGTTAATCCGTTAGGAAGCACAAACTTTTCATATTCGATAGAAATATCTTCTGCCTTGAATTGAAAACTTTGAGCAAAAATTGAAGTTGAAATAAAAAATATACAACTTAAACAAAGTAAAAACTGTTTCATAATGAGTTGAATTTACAAGTAAACCAACTTCATTGCATATTTTAGAGCAAGTATAAATATACATTTATTCAACCTAAAAATCTAAAAATAAACTACTTAAATAGTTAATTCTTAAACACTAAGGAAAATCTTGTAAATCTCCTAGGTTGAGAACTTACAATCAAATCACCTTCATGCTTTTTCATGATATCTTTAGATAAACTCAGGCCTATACCTGATCCATTTTTTTTGGTTGTATAAAAGGGAATAAATATTTGTTTAGAAATTTCATCTTGAATGCCAATACCATTGTCCGTAACCCTTATAATAGTTGAATTTAATTCTACTATACAATCTATGATAATTTCTGGCTCACTAGTTAATCTTACAGCATGAACACTATTGTTTATTAAATTTATTAAAACCTGTTCAATCAATTTTTCATCTGCCAAAATGCTCGCGTTTTTAGGAACAGAATTCAACTTAAACAGAATGCCTAATGGGTCTAATTGTGGGCGCATTAAAACCATAGTCGATTCTAAAAATTGTTTGACATTTAGCTTTGATTTTTTAGGTGCTGGTAAACTTGCTATTGTTCTATAATCAGCAACAAATGACAATAAACCGTCAGATCTTTTTTTAATAGTTGATGCCGCAATATTAATATCTTTTAAATCGTCCTCTTCTAAAACCGTATTTTCAATAACCTTACCTGTATCATCCTCAGTAAGAAGTTTGATTGTTGTGGCCAATGAACCTATTGGAGTAAAGGAATTAAGCATTTCGTGAGCCAAAATTCTAATGACATTATACCACGCTTCTATTTCTTTTTGTTCAATTTCTGATTTAATATCTTTTAAAGTGATTAATAGATGAGGTTCATTTAACAAAACCATTTCTAACACTTCAATTGAAATTTGTTTTCTATCAACATCACTACCAATATCAACCAAGGCCTTACCTCCATCTTTTAACTTAATTATTTCTTCTGCCAACCAAGGCGCTTGTGAAGACAGCCTATGCCAATACTTGTGTTTAGGAACCTTCAAAATCTCACTTGCTGCATTATTAATAAACAATAACTCTGAATCTTTATTCATTAAAGCCAAATCAGACTTTTGCATTGATATTATTCCCAAGCTAACATGTTCTAAAATGTATTTAAAATATCTAAATTGAGCTTCTTTTTCTATTTTGTTTCTTTTAAATATTTTTAGAATTAAATTAAAATCCTCTAAAACTTTAGCAAAGGAATCTCCCTTTTTAGAAGGTGAAAAATAAACCGAATAATCTTCAGATTTCAAGGCATCTAAAAACTTAACCAGCGCATAATTTGTAGCATTTACATATTTAAAAAGCAAGATTACCTGAACAACTATTAACAGGAATGCCCCGAAACTTGTAAAGAAGAATTCATTAAGTATAAACCATGCAAACCCCAAACATGAGATAAGTATTAATACAACTCGAATAACTATTTGAAATGAAAAGGCCTTTATCACTGCGCTATTTTATATATTAAATTTTTCTAATCTTCTATATAAGGCAGCTCGTGTTAATCCTAATTCTTTTGCTGCTTTAGAAATGTTTCCCTGATGCTTATTTAAAGCCTTTTGAATTAAATTACGTTCTAACTCTTTAATATTTAAACTTTCAGATTCTTTAGATTTTATTATCGATGTATCATTAGGTTTTAAGTTTAAATCTAATACGCTCATCTCGTTTGAGTCCGTCATAATTACACCGCGTTCAATGGTGTGTTCTAATTGTCTAATATTACCAGGCCAATTGTACTTTTTCAATTCGTTAATAGTATCTTCAGGCATTACTAAATTTGGTTTATTGTATTTTGAAGCAAACTTTTTAAAAAAGTGCTTTGATAACGGTTTAATATCTTCTTTGCGTTCTCTTAAAGGCGGAATTGGTATTTCAATGGTATTAATTCTAAACAATAAATCCTCCCTAAATTTACCTTCTTTAACCCACTGTAATAAAGGTGCATTTGTAGCAAAAACTAATCTTGCATTTACGCTCTGATGATTACGATCACCAATTCTAAAAACAACTCTTTCCTGTATTACTGTTAGTAATTTAGATTGTAAATGAAAGGGTAAATTCCCTATCTCATCTAAAAACAAAGTTCCATTTTCTGCCAATTCAAATCGGCCAGGTTTATCCTCAAATGCATCAGTAAAAGCGCCTTTTTTATGTCCAAACAATTCACTTTCAAACAAACTCTCTGGCAGAGAACCTAAATCTAAATGTATGAAAGGACCATTTTTTCTATCAGATTTTTGATGAATTCGTTTAGCTACATGTTGCTTTCCTGTCCCATTCTCTCCCAATATCAAAACATTGGCATCAGTCTTAGCAACTTTATCAACACGATCATAAAGGGATTGCATATTTTTTGAAGACCCTATAATAGTTTCTTGACCATGAGGCACAAGTTCTTGAATTACTTTTGCTGTGTGTTTTAAAATAGCATTACTTTTTCTTGAAATACTTAATTGACTAGCTGCATGTATAGTGGCTAAAAACTTTTCATTGGACCACGGTTTTAAAATAAAATCGAAGGCTCCTAACTTAATGGTATTTACTGCTAACTCTACTTCTCCGTAAGCCGTCATCAAAATAACAACCATTTCCGGTTTAATCTCTAAAACATGTTTCAACCAATACACCCCTTCCTTACCATCATTAAACCCAATTCTATAGTTCATATCTAGAACCACAACATCAATGTTTTCTGTTGTTAAAATGGTATTTAAAGCTTTAGGATCACTTTTGATAATTACTTTTTCATAAACCTTCTTTAAAAGCAATTTAGCAGACAACAAAACATCTTCGTCATCATCAACTATTAAAATGGTAAATGGCTGTTTGCCCATAAGTTATAAAGTTATATGTCGTGAATATACAAAATGTTCGAAAACGGACGCTAATATGTTCATTATCGGACACTTAAGATATATCATCATATTTTCAACATCCTGAAAATCAGTTATTTACACCAACAACAAGTAATGGCACACGAATTGAATTCTAAATGTCACAATCAAAAAACGAACAAAATTATGTTTACTCTCATTCAAAAATTTGCAAATGTCATCATTCAAGTCATTGAAACACTTTTATTTTAATAGAATAGCAGTATGGATAAAAAAATAGAAAAACCGAAATGGACTAAATTAAAAATCATCAGGTTAGTTGGTCTATTGTTCTTTATAACATTAGTGTTTTATGGCTTTAAATACATGAATACGAAGACTTATATCGTTAATGCTAATAAAATCACTACCAAAACGGTTATAGAAGATGACTTTCAAGACATGATAATGGTTAATGGTGATGTTGAGCCAATTGGTTTAGTATTTGTCAACACAATTGAAGGTGGAACCGTTGACCAAATATTTTCTGAAGATGGTGTTTATGTAGAAGCTGGTACACCTTTAGTAAAACTAAGTAACCCAAGTGTTACTTTAAGCTACATGAATCAAGAAACTGCAATTATCGAACAGATAAACAATCTTAGAAATTTAAAACTGAGTTTAGAAAAGGACCAACGTGATTTATCAGAATCTTTAATGGATAGTGAAAATAGACTGTCAGATGAAAAAAGGGCGTTTAAAATTGATTCTGTCCTTTATACTAAAAAGGTAATAGCTGCTAATGACTACGACAATAGAGAGGCGAACTTCAAGTATTTGAAATCCAAAAGAGATTTTATGAATTCTAATGTTGTGAAAAGTAAAAGTGATAATAACATTCAAATTCAACAGATTAATAGATCCATAAATTTAATGCAAAGAAATTTAGAAATGATCCATTCTAATATAGAAAACATGCTTGTCAAAGCTCCCGTTTCAGGAATGCTTTCTTCATTTGACCCAGTAATAGGAGAATCTCTTTCGGCAAACCAAACCGTAGCCAAAATCGATTTACAAACAGGGTTTAAGGTAAAAGCATTAGTAGATGAATATTATTTATCTATGGTAAAACCTAACCAATTAGCACGGTTTTATTTGGATGGTCAACTTATTAATTTAAAAATAAAAAAGGTGCTTCCAGAGGTGATAAATAGGCAATTTGAAATTGAATTAATATTTATTGATGAGGTTCCTCAGACTGTAACATTAGGGCAATCACTTCAAGTAAGGTTAGAACTTTCTAAAGCAAAAAAATCAATTATGATTCCTCGTGGTAATTATTATCAGTCTTCTGGAGGCCAATATGTATTTGTATTGGATAATGAAGGACTCGCTCATAAACGTACCATTAAATTAGGAAATCAAAACCCGAGTCATTACCAAGTACTACAAGGATTACATCCCGGCGAAACCATTATTACTTCGTCTTACGATGCTTTTAAAAATTTCGAATCAATCAAAATAAAATAAATCATGATTAAATTAAACAATCTTACTAAAGTTTATCGCACAGAAGATATTGAATCTACAGCACTAAACAATGTTACATTTACAATTGAAAAAGGCGAATTTGTTTCGGTAATGGGGCCTTCTGGATGTGGAAAATCTACACTCCTAAATATCTTAGGTTTATTAGATAAGCCAGAAAGTGGTAGTTATGAATTTTTAGGATCTGAAGTCAGTAACTTAAACGAAAAAGGAAGATCCCAAACTCGTAAGGAACATATTGGTTTTATATTTCAAAACTTTAATTTAATTGAAGAATTAACAGTGTTCGAAAACATCGAATTGCCTCTTTTATATAATAAAATATCATCTCAAGACCGCAAAGAACGTGTTAATGCCATAATTGATAAAATGGGATTATCACATCGTTCAAAACACTTTCCTCAACAATTATCAGGAGGACAACAACAACGTGTCGCGGTAGCACGAGCATTAATTACCAATCCACCTTTAATTTTGGCCGATGAGCCAACAGGTAACTTGGATAGCTCTCACGGAAACGAAGTCATGGAGTTAATTTGCGAACTAAATGACCAAGGCACAACCGTTGTAATGGTTACCCACTCAGCACATGACGCAAGTTTTTCGCGAAGAGTAATAAACCTTTTAGATGGTCAAGTGGTTTCTGAAAAGAAAAACAATTTAACCAAAGCAATTTAAAACCCTTTACACCATGTTTAAAAATTATTTAAAAGTGGCTTTAAGGAGTCTCAACAAAAACAGAACTTTTGCCTCGATTAACATATTAGGCCTGGCATTAGGTTTAGCGGTTAGCTTGCTTGTGTTTCTTTTTGTAAAACACGAAACCAGCTACGACAAGCAATGGGATAATTACACCCAGATATACAGAATGGGCCTAAAAGCCAATATGATGGGGCAACAATTGGATGCACCTGTTAGCCCCAGCCCAATGTCTGAAGCTTTTAGAACCGAATTCACAGATGTAGAAACTGCAACAAGAGTTAGACCTTTTACGCAAGAAATTCTTTTATCTCACGAACAAAACAAACTTTATGTTAGAAATGGATTAAATGCTGATAGTACATTTTTTAAGGTATTTAACCATCGGTTTATAAAAGGAAATAAAAACACTGCCTTACAAGAAGAAAACGCAGTTGTTATTACCCAGCAACTGGCTCACAAACTATTTAAGGACAAAGACCCAATGGGTCAAATCATAAATTACGATCAACGACAAGATTTTATAGTAAGAGGGGTTATAGAAGACCCTTCCTCAAATTCTCATTTCAATGTAGAAGTAATTTTCGCCAATAATAGTATTAGAAATGTTTGGGTTTCAAACAACTTTTACACCTATGTAAAGATAAAACCTGGAGTTGACCCAGGCCTATTTAAAACTAACGTTCAGCAAGAATTTAGAAAGAAAATTAAACCTGATGTCGAACGCTTTTTACAAATTAGCATGGAAGAATTTGAGGAACAAGGAAACACCTTTGAATATCAGATGATGCCAATTTCTGACGTTCATTTACATTCTCAAAAAGACTTCGAAATTCAGCAAAATGGAAACATTATTTACCTCTATGTGTTTATAGGAATTGCTATTTTGGTATTAATAATTGCAGGAATAAACTTCATGAATTTATCAACAGCAAGATCTAGCAAGAGAGCTAAGGAAGTAGGGATAAGAAAAGTGTCTGGTGCCACTAAACCAATGCTTATTTCGCAATTTTTAATGGAGTCTGTTATTCAAAGTTTTTTAGCATTAGTGCTCGCTTTTATTTTAACTGAATTATTTCTTCCTGCCTTCAACAACATAATGGATATTGACTTGAATTTGGTAAATGATCACTTCAATGAAACCTTATTATTTTCATTTATTATAACCTTATCCTATGGCATATTTGCTGGTAGTTATCCTGCATTTTTTCTATCATCATTCAAACCTATTTCGGTATTAAAAGGAGATTTAACCAAATCTAAAGGAGGAGGTCTCTTAAGAAAAGGGCTTGTCATTACGCAGTTTACAGCCTCAATCATCCTTATCATCGGAATGATTATAATTTTCAAGCAAATAGATTTTCTTCATAATAAAAATATTGGATTTAAAGGAGAACAAGTAATAGTTGTCCCATTACAAACTGATAAAATGACCGAAAATTTTAGAAATTACGTCGATATTTTCAAAACCAACAGTAATATACAAGAAGTAACTCGGGCTTCCTTTTATCCTGGTGACAATCCTAATCAAAACATGTTTGTTATCGAAGGGCGAGAAGATCAACTCCCACTTTGGAATATGGAAGTAGATTTCGATTTCTTCAAAACCTTGGGCGTCGAATTTGCAGAAGGCGAAGCTTTTAAACGAGAAAAAGTATCCGATTCATTACGCTATTTTATTCTAAACGAAACCGCGGTTAAAAACTTGAATATTGAAAATCCCTTAGAGCAACGTTTAGGAGAATACACAGATCAAGAAGGCAATATTAGATATGGGCAAATTATTGGCGTCGTCAAAGATTTTCATATCGAAGGGTTTAACAAACCTATTAGACCCATGGTGATGCGAATTTCTAATGAGGTATGGTTTGCATCATTTAAAATTGCCGCTACAGACATGAATGCAACAATCGATTTTATAGAAACTGAATGGAACAAATTAGAACCTTCTCATCCCTTTAGATACACCTTTTTAGATGAAAAATTTGGAGCTTTATTGAAACAACAAGACAGTTTTGGTAGCATTTTCTTTTACTTGACTATCCTTGCAATTATAATTTCGGCAATGGGTCTATACGGCCTCTCCTCTTATACAGCAGAGCAACGCACAAAGGAAATTGGAATACGAAAAGTTCTTGGAGCAACTGTCAACCAAATAATGGTTATGCTGACAAAAGATTTTATCAAACTGGTATTAATTGCAAATATATTTGCTTGGCCTATAACATTTCTATTAGCAAAAAACTGGTTATCCAATTTTTCCTATCAAATAGATATGCCTATTCTGCCCTATTTATTTGCAACCATTGTAGCGGTAATAATTGCGCTAATTACAGTAAGTTCACAAGCCTACTTAGCAGCAACTTCAGACCCTATAAAAGCACTTAAATATGAGTAAATAAATTATAATAACCAATCTTCAAAAAGCACCTAAAAACCAAGTTGTACAAACTTGAATTTTAAGGTGCTTTATTTGTTTACATTCATATATAAAATAAAGAATTGGATGTAATACTGTAGATGTAAACGTCTTTACTTTTAGTTACTAATTCAATCTTCTTCTCTAAATAAGAATCAAAAAAAAAGCTTCACAGTAGTGAAGCTTATATATTAGTTTTTTGCAAGTTTTCTGAGTGCTACCCATTGTTTCAGGGTTTCTCGAGAATCGGCTGCGGGATATCCGAGTACCGTTTTCCCTGCTGCCACATCATTCATAACTCCTGACCCAGCACCAACAACAGCACCAGAATGAATAGTAGTATGATCTTTAATAGATGCACTTCCGCCGATAATAACACCGTCTCCTAAGGTTACAGACCCAGCTAATCCGCTGGCTCCTGCCATTATACAAGAACGACCTAATACAGAATTATGCCCTATTTGAACAAGGTTATCTATTTTACAACCATCACCAATAATTGTCGAGCTAAATTTTGCGCGATCAACCGTAGAATTGGCTCCAATCTCAACTGCATTACCAATAACAACATTACCAATTTGAGGAATCTTTACGAGCCCCTGACCATTTTCTGCTGGTCGATATCCAAATCCGTCAGCTCCAATAGTTACATTAGAATGGATTATACAATAAGCCCCTATTTCTGTACGCTCTCTAACAACTGTTCCTGACCAAATAGTACTCAATGGTCCTATAGTCGTTTCATCTAAAATCGTAACATTAGGATAGAGCACTACCCCATCTGCTAATACCACATCTTTACCAACATAACATCCTGCTCCAATTTTACAATTAGCACCAATTTTTGCAGTTTCATCTATAATGGCTGTAGGATGAATATCTGTTCTAAACACTGGAGGTTCTGGGTTAAATTCTTCCAATAGTTTAGCCATAGCTAAATCGGCATTACTAACCTTAATCATTGCTCTTCCATCACCCGGTTCTAAATTCAAATTGCTATTGACAACCGCAACAGATGCATTAGATTCTTCCCAGAATTTAGCATACTTTCTACTTCCAATAAATGTGATTTGATTTTCGTTGGCAGTTTTTATTTCTTCTACTCCTGTTAAAGAAGCAGTAGTGTTTCCTAGTAATTCACCATCAATTAGCGATACTATGTCGTCAATACAATAAGATTTCATGAGTAATTATGTTTAGTTCAAGTTTAGGGCCAACCTCTAATTAATAAATACTGAGGTTAAATAACAAAAATACGCATATAAATCCGTGAATTATATCTAAGTAGTGAACTTTACAAACAACCTCCCACAATCAACTCACTGTCAATTCAATACAAGAAATAATTAAATAAACTTTAACTCCTAATAGACTAATTCAACTAAAGCTTATAGATTCTAACCTTTTTTTTCTTTAGCCTCGTATTATTTAAATTGAAAATAAGTTCTGAGGATAAGGTCTTGGGTACTGCCACAAAAGCACAGTCCTGTTTCAACTCAATAACACCTAATTGGTTGTTATTTAAATGACCCGTTTTAAAAAACAAGCCCGCAATATCTCCTTTAGAAATCTTATCTTTTCTACCTCCAGAAATAAACAAGGTATCCCAATATGGTGCCACTCTCTTTTTAGGATCAGACACATTTAAAGGTTCGGTATACTCTATAAAATCAGGTAATCGTTGTTCTTCCCATTTCAAAACGTAAGCAGTACCTTCAGCCTGAACTCTTGCTGTTCTACCATTTCTATGTGTAAATTCTTCCGATTTAATTGGTAATTCATAATGAATTATGAATCCTAATTCCGGAATATCTAATCCGCGTGCCGCCAAATCTGTCGCCACAATTATTTGATGAGTACCGTTTCTAAACTTGATTAATGCCCGCTCTCTTTCCTTTTGTTCCATTCCTCCATAAAAGCACCCATGTTCAATTTTATGTTTTCTTAAAAAGGCACTTACCTCGCCAATACTATCTTTAAAATTACAGAATATAATACCAGGCTTATTCCCTATAAAGTTGATAAGTTGTAGTAAGCTTTTAAATTTGTTTTTGTCTTTAGCGAGAACAATTTCTACGGTTAATTTAGAATTACCTTCTTTTAAATAATTAACAGTTTCTGAAATGTCAAACCCAACAAATTTTGGAATTTCAATATTATTTGTCGCAGAAGTCAATACTCGAGTTTTCAATTGATTCAATTCGGAAATGATAAAATTCATATCGTTTTCAAATCCAATTTCTAATGATTTGTCAAATTCATCTAAAACTAAAGTCTTAATTCCTGTTTTCGAAAACTGATCGCGTTCAAAGTGATCGGCAATACGTCCTGGAGTCCCTATCAAAACTGCTGGATTATGTTGAAGTTCTATTTTATCCTTTGCAATAGATCGACCTCCGTAAACTGCATTTACTTTAAACCCTGTTCCCATATCTCTAAAAACTTGTTCAATTTGAATTGCTAATTCACGAGAAGGCACTAAAATTAAAGCTTGAACTCTTTTTTCATCTGGGTCTAATTTCCCCAATAACGGCAACAGAAAACCCAAGGTTTTACCACTTCCCGTTGGCGAAAGCACCATGGTATTATCATGATTAGTTATTTTAGACAATGCCTCCTTTTGCATTTCATTCAATTCACTAATCTTCAGTTTATCTAATATTTTTCTAATCTGATTTGTCATTTTACGAATGCTATTTAGTATTGGATTTACTCTTATTGCCCTGAGCGATATCCTGTTCTATTAAGTATTGAGCTAAAATTTTCTCAACCAATTCATCTTTAGACAAATGATGAAATATGGTTTTGATTTCTGTTTTAAAGGCTGAATCTACATCTCGGTTTGGTTTGGTTTTAAATATTTTTTTAGCCCAAAGCTTTGCTTTGTTTAAATCGATATCATCCTCACTTGCCTTAGAATAGGCCGTAAACTCAATTCCTAATTCGTCTTCAAAATCATCTATATCTTCTAATTCTTCATCCTGAATAATTGTTAAAGCAAAACCTTTTGCTCCAGCTCTTGCGGTTCTACCTGTTCTATGAACATAAGCCTCGTAAACATCTGGCAAATGATAATTCACAACGTAATCTAAATCCTTGATATCAATACCTCTTGCTACTAAATCTGTAGCGACTAAAATATTGATATGACCATCCCTAAACTGATTTAAAATACGATCACGAATAGCTTGAGACAAACTACCGTGCATTGCACCAGACGAAAACTTATTAATAGCTAACTTTTTAGCTAACTTGTTCACTGCTGCTTTGGTTTTGCAAAAAATGATACCACGTTGCCCTTCCCGAGAATTTAAAAAATGAGTTAACACATCTAGTTTCTCTATAGGCTCAACAACTACAAATTTATGTTCAATTCCCTGATGCCCTAATGATTTCATATCTACACTTAAATGCTCTAAATCATCAGACATGTAATTATGTACCAAATTTTTTATTGGTCCCGAGAAAGTTGCTGTAAACAAAAATGTTCTTCGTGCTTTAGGCAAACCTTTGATTATGATATCTAAACTTTCTTTTAAAGCCTTAATCATTTCATCTGCTTCATCTAAAACAAAGTATTTCACTTTACTAATATCAACAGCGCCTCTATTCATAAGATCAACCAAACGACCAGGTGTAGCAACAACTATTTGAGGCACTAATTTTAGTTCCTCTATTTGTGGTTTGATTGGCACTCCTCCACAAATACAAGAAACTCCAATTCCGGACGCTTCTGGAGTTACACTTTTTAACACATTTGCTATTTGCTGGCCAAGTTCACGAGTAGGTGCCAAGATTACAGTTTGCACTTGCTTATCTTGTACATCTACAGTTTGAAGAATTGGCAACCCAAATGCCAGAGTTTTTCCGGTACCTGTCTTAGCTTCCGCAACAATATCTTTTGAAGTTTCTAAAGCCACTGGAATGGCTTTTTCCTGAATTTCAGTAGGTTCACTGATGTTCATTTCAGATAATTTACTCAAAAACCGGTCTTCAATATTAAGTTTAGAAAATGATGTCATTAGAAAAATAATTTTGGCAAAGATACATCTATAATCTATGGGTCTTGATACTAAGTTCGTTTATTCATAAGACAAACTCTCATGGGTTAAATAAACTATCCAACATAAGGTTTAAAACAAAAAAAAGCCTCTACTGAGGCTTTTACATTTTATATTTTTTAGTGTTCACCAAATAGGTAGTTTAACCAACTTTTGGTTCGTAATAACACTTTTCTAATAATCTTAACTGGATGCATATATTGGGAATAAATGGCCATTTGAGCTTTTGCTCCTCCCGGAATAAAATACCCCTCCATATCACTTGTTAGCTCAATATAATATGGTATTGATCCTTGAACGATATGCAAACCATGATTATCTAAATTCAACAATGTTCCGTTAGCTTGAACTTCTCCTTGCGCCAACACCTCACCTATTCTAACAACTTTACCGTGAAACACTTCTCCAGGAATAGCGTCAAAAATAACTTCGGCCTCATCTCCAATTACCAATCTTTGGGCAGGGTTTTGTGGAAATGCACCAATAACATATTGCTTATCTGTGTGAATAAAAGTCATTAAAGGTCTTAAAGGAAAGTTAGTAGCACGCATTCCCGGACGCAATCTCAATTGAGATACCAATCCGTCTGTTGGTGCTGTAATAACACATTGCTCTACGTTCCAATACGCTTCTTCCAATTTGGCATTATACTGGTTGATTTGTGCCTTATACAAATCGACATCATATGCACTACCTGCATTGGCTCTTAATAAACGTTCAGACTGCTTAAGTCTGGTATTTGCAAAGGCCAAATTTGCTCTTAAATCTTTCACTTTACTTACATAAACAGTAGAGTCTAAAGTAAATAACACGTCACCTTTCTTCACATGAGTTTGTTCGGTAATCATAACCTCTGAAACCTGTCCAGTAACATTAGGAATGATTGGTGTTGAAACGAAGTACGTTCTTGCATTAGATGTATAGGGGTGATTATAGTTCATCAGTACAACCATAGAGGCAATTAAAAAGAACCCTCCAAGGATTGCCGTTGTAATCGTCCATTGATTTACACGCACTTTAAAGACTTTAAAAACAAGCCAACACAACCCTGAATATGTTAATAATATAATAGTTTCCATAGTGCTTTCTTATTTTTCAGTTAATCCTAATTTCTCTTCAATGGTATGAACTTCTTTCTTTAAGATTTCAATATCAGCAGATAATTTTTTGATTCTCACAATTTTATCTTTATGCTCTAAATCTTCTTTTTCTTGCTCCGTTAAACCGGAATCATCATAATGATTTGCTTTCGGAGTAAAGAGATAAGCCCAAATCCAAATAATTGGCCAAATTGAATGCATCAAAATTAAACTGACCCAACCTGCCATATGTATGGCTTCAAGATGTGGATGTTTCCGTTTCTTAGCAATGTTATAAGGGATATCATGAATGTAAATTACCAAGTAAATACCTCCAATGAATAAGAAAAATAATATACCTAAGGCAAAGCCATTTAGATATGGTTCTAATGCATCTTCCATATATATTTAAATTTAGTTTAGATTTTAATATTCTGTTATGTTTCCTCCTAACGACAAATACAAGCGCACACGTTGCTTATAAATGGCCTGAGTAATCCTAATCAATTCTAACTCCGTTAACAACAATTGTGATTGCAATTGAAGTGCGTTTAATAAATCGATTTTACCTTCACGATATTGCGTTACCGCAACATCATAAGCATTACGCGATTCGTCAACCACGTCTTGCGTAAACTGCCTTCTTTTGTATAAAATAGTTTCTGAATCTAAGGCTGTTTCAACTTCTTTTAATGCATCAATAATACTTAACCCATAAATTGACACTAAGGCTTTTTGATTTGCCGTTGCACCGTCTATATTAGCTTCTATTAAGCCGCCATTTAAAATTGGCCCTAATAAAGAAGCTCCGGTCCCTAAAACCAAAGTTCCTGCAGTTGTAATTCCCGGGCTTGCTGAAATCACTAAACTTGGATACTTGGCTAATTTTGCTTGCTCGGTTAAATAAAACGCAGAGCGCACATTTGCTTCGTTAGCCATAATATCAGGTCTTCTTCTAATCAATGATACAGGATCACTAATAGCATCAATGGGCTGAAGTTCACCTCCCAACCAATCAATAGAAAGCGTTGCATTTGGATAACGTCCAATTAAGGCTTCAAGAGCTCTTGTACTTGATTGTAGCGAGTTATTAAAATCTTCAATAATAGATTGAATTGAACTGTATTGCGCTTCGGCTAAATACACATCTTTTTTATCTATTATCCCAACATCTTGCTTCACATTTAAAATATCAACCAGTCTTTGATTAATTGAAATGTAATCCTCGCCAATCTCCAAACCTCTTTGAATAGTTGCAATGTCAAAATATAAGTCGCAAACTGTTCCCGCAATAGATTGTCTGGTGTACGTATAATTTAATATTTGAGAAATCACATTTTCATCGGCAGCTAAAACCCCCGCTTCAATCTTACCCCACAAATCTGGTTCCCAACTTATCGGAGCAGACAATCCAATATCGTAATTACTTTTCCCATCTAAAACCGAATTTCCTCCGTAGGCTCCATCATAATTCATAAAAACTTTATTACCTGTTTTTGCAATCCTTACATTGGCCGAACTGGCTTCAATTCTTGATAACTGATACCGTATTGAAGGGT
Organism: Bacteroidetes bacterium MedPE-SWsnd-G2; assembly: GCA_001874335.1. GTDB lineage: Bacteria > Bacteroidota > Bacteroidia > Flavobacteriales > Flavobacteriaceae > MedPE-SWsnd-G2. The sequence continues at coordinate 82,455 of MPDE01000013.1, read as the reverse complement.
TTGTAGTATCTAAAGCTTCAACTATTAAACTATTTAGTTTTGGTTCATTAAATATTTCATACCAATTTTCTCTTACCTCTGCATCTGCCTTATCTATTTTAGACCATTCTTCAGGAATAACAAAATCTGATGGCAAACTCTCTTTGACTAAATCTTCTGTACTTGAAGGATCTTTGTACATTTTACATCCAAAAATTGTAACTACAAATAGACCGAGAAAGTATTTATAAAATGATTTTTTCATTATGTTGGATTGGTTATTAAGCAAGGAATTAAAAATGAAATAAATCCCCTTTCTCTCAAATTTAATTATAATATAAAAATTTAACAAACTATAACAGAGCTATTTACCTCTCAGAACGGTTTTTAGTCGAAAAACAGGTAGCAAATTTCAACTTAACCTCTTTTTATGTTTATTGTAAGCAACAACCGCAACAATAATCATAATTGAAGCCAATACATAAACAAAGGTTGGAATCGGGACAGGGTCTCCAGTAGCGTAACTATGTAAACCCGATAAGTAATAATTCACCCCAAAAGATGTCATTATTATAGACCAAAAAGCAAACATACTCGCCATATTTAGTGTGTAATTATTATTAAATTTTGGAATAAATCTCAAGTGCAAAACTATAGCGTAAATAATAACACTTATCAATGCCCAAGTTTCTTTTGGATCCCAAGCCCAATATCTACCCCAAGATTCATTAGCCCAAATACCGCCAAGAAAGGTACCAACAGCTAAAACAAAAAGACCTATTGTCATGGAAATCTCATTGACATAACTCAATTCTTTAATTCGCAAATCAATAGTTTTACTTGTTTTAGGTGATTTTATAATTATTAAAATCAATGACATTAAGCCCAGCACAGAAGACAACGCTAAAGGCGCATAACTACTAACAATTGTTGCGACATGAACTTTCAACCAATACGATTTTAATACAGGCATTAAGTTTGTGATTTCTGGATTCAACCAATCTAAATAACATACAAAAAGTAATGCCCCAGAAAATAGACTCGCTAATGCTAAGGTGAAATCTGATTTCTTATGAGTTAATAGTCCGCAGCCTAACAACACCCATGCTACAAACACAAGCATCTCGTAACCATTACTCCAGGGCGCATGCTCAGCTATATACCATCTTAAAATTAAATTAGCAGTAAAAGCTAAGAACGCTATAAAAATGATTAGCATAATCACAAACTCCACGTTAGAAACCCAAGGTTTGGTATAAAATATTTTTGTCAAGGCCAAAATCAATAACACCAATCCTAAAGTGAATAGAATTTGAAATAACCAAAAGTTTAAATTCAAATCATTGTAAAACAATTCGGCTTCTATTTGACCATCGGTAGGTATTATTTCTTTTCCCAATACCTTTTGATACTTACTGATATACGCCAATTTCTCTTCGGCTGACGCCAAATCTTTAGATAAAACATCATTAAAATATAAGGGCACTATTCCTTTTACAAAGGGCGCATCTTCTTTTGGAAAATCACTAAAATCATGATTGAAACTAAACCACGTATTGTTCTCATCTAATTTATTTGGAAAAATTCTCAAATAGTTACCCATAAAGAGATTAAACAAAATATTAAAGCGTTCGTCTACCTTTAAAACTTCATTATCAAACTCATTTCGCTCAGATGGCTTTTTCAAATTAGCTTTTTCAACATCTTCTGCGAACCTATAATTCTGCTCTTCATCAAGCAAATCATCAAATGAAATCAAGCCAAACTGATCTAAATCTTCTTTAGAAAATTTACCATCTATTTTCTCGATATCAATTTTAATAAGCGGGATTTTACGCCAATTATTAGGCATAATATGAAGTGATAACATCCATTGATTGGCAGTAAGTTTTTTAACACCATCTGTACCCTGAAATCTAAAATATGGTTTCCTACTTAGCTTTCTCAAAAATTCTGAAGCCAACGTATTTATAGGCTTTATTCTTCCGTCAATATCCTGAACAAGCAATCTACCAAACAATTCGGCGTGATTTATCGGAGCAAAGCTTTGATTTGCTTTGGGCAAAGTATCCTGTCCGTAACCGAGTACAGGCAATAGAATCAAGCCTAACATTAAGGCTTTAGATTTTAATTTTTTAAGCTTTTTATTGACTAATGTAAATCTTGAAGCCTTCCCGAATAATGTAAAGAACATTCCAATTCCCATTAATAAATATCCCAAGTATGTAATGGTTGTCCCCAAAACATCTTGGTTTACGGCTAAAACCGTTCCTTTTTCATCTGTATCATAACTGGCTTGAAAAAATCTATAGCCGCCATAATCCAAAACGTTATTCATAAAAATGCGGTAATCAAACACTTCTTCATTATCGATTACTGCAATTTCACTCGCATATGCAGATGGGCTATTTGAACCAGGATAACGCTCTAATTGAAAATCATTAAGTTTTAATTCAAAAGGTAATTTTGATAATCTTGAACCATAAGATACTGTTACATCTAAATTTGAAACATCTACTTTATGTTTGGAAGCCTCAAATCCTTTTCTGTACAACAATTGGGTTGTCGCTTTTTCTTCACCAACCTGAACATCTAAAATTAAAGCATCATCCTTAGCAACATCATTATCCATTAATTTATCCGATGTACTAACCAATTCAATACTAGCATTAGGGTGAAATGACATTGGTACAAATGACACGTCCCCATCTCTAACAAGAGTTCTTAGTTTTATGTTTATGATTGAATCTTTTTGAATTTTCCCTGCTGATTGCTCAGCCATAATGAAAAAATCTAACGGTCTTGGAGATTGTAAAGTAAAGATTCCATTTTCTTCTCTAATATTAATAACATCGGGATTATCTACTTCAAACCCGACCAAATGCTTGTGTTCGCCAAGTGCTTCAATCTCTCCTTTTTCTAAGAAAATAGTTTCCCTTCCTGAACCCGCAGCTATTACCATTTGCAACAAAGCTTTACCGTTAGGAGAATCTTCTACTATTTCAGGAAGCGCATCAGCTATAAACTTGTTATAGGATACCTTAATATCTTTTCCTTTAAATTCAGAATTGATTTCAAACTCATTATTACCAACTGCTGAGAATTCAATTTCCTTATTGACAATTTTTGTATCGTTGCCATCACTAATTTCGACTTGTATAAAATTTTTATCGGAAATTAAAATATTGCTTTTCGCCCCTTCTCTAATTCTCATAATTCCAGAATTTGAAGAATACCTAGTAATAGCAGCACCAAGTAATATGATTATAAAAGCAAAGTGGAACATAAGAACGTTCCACTTTTTAGGTTGCAATAAATTGTATTTAAAAATGTTGGCAACAAAACAAATTGCTAAGCCTAACATTATAATTTCAAACCACTTGGCATTATAGATGAGTTTCCAAGCGGTTGCTGTTCCAAAATCATTTTCTACAAAGGTTGCAGTTGCCATTGCAATTGCAAACGCAAGTAATAATAGTAAAGCAAGTTTTGATGAGGAAAAAAACTTATATATGTTGTTATTCATTCAGGGACTTTAATGGATTTAAAAATTTAATTATTCGTTCATGGTAACTTCTTGTGCATCCATTTTAGACTCTCTTTCCTCAGCTTCCTCTAACCATTGAGGCAATAAATTGTTTTTGAACGCTTCTTTTTCTGCCCTAAGCTTTTCCATATCTAAGCCAATGTACTCTTGAGCCTTTTCTTTAGTAGCAATATCTGGCATTGCAACTTCTTCATTATGACCTAATTCTGCCAAAACTCGAGCTAATTTAATTCTTGCTTCTGCAGCTATATCTAATCCACCACCAATAACTCTTCCTATTTCTACGGGAGAATGGAAAGATGCTCCATGAGCAGCAGCGGCAAAATCCCAACGCCATTGCGCATGTCTAATATCTATTAAAATAGGTTGCATCTGCTCTTCAGTAGCTCCCAAATCCCAAGCTTTTTTAGCTTCGATATGCGATTTTACTAATAAATCTTCTAACTTAATTTTATTTTCATTCGCTTTTTTCTGTCTATCGTAAACGTTTGCCATCAACTTACTGTCCTCTGTTCTATGACATACTTGACAAGCGTTAGCCATGTTATTTAAAGGCGATTGAATATGGTGATCTGTAAATTTCTGTCCACCTTCACTTTTATAAGGCATGTGACAATCTGCACAAGAAACACCTCTGTCGGCATGAACACCAGTTAAATAGGTTTCATATCCTGGATGTTGTGCTTTTAACATTGGTGCACGACTCAATTTATGAGTCCAATCTGCAAATTCAATATTATCATAATACCTCTCCATATCTTCAACACTCATACCTTCTTTCCAAGGAAAAACTAAATAAGGCGTGCCTTCTTTGCCAGGTAATTTTTTATTGAAGTAATACTCAACGTGACATTGGGCACAAACTAAAGACCTCATTTCTTGATGCGTGGCATTATTTATATCTTTACCCATAGCGTCAAAGGCTTCAACTAATGCTGGTCTTGTTATTGTAAGTTTCATGGTTTTAGAATCATGACAATCGGCGCATCCAATAGGATTGACAACCTCGGCTCCTTTATCTGCCCATTTTCCAGCATAAAACTCTTCAACCCCTTTTTCATTCATTAAGCGTGGTACATCTGGTCCCTTACAAGTCCAACATGTAGAAGGCATTGGCCCATCACCTGGACCTGAAGGCCCACCCGTTCTCAACGTATTTCTTATATCGTCTATTGCATAATAGTGTCCTCTACCTTGATTATAATCTTTAGAAAAACCGTAACCAGCATACAGAACTACTAATCTTGGGTCTTCTTCTAAAACGTCTCGCATTTTAGAACCGCCTTGATAAGTTTCAAAATCACTATCAGCAGTTTGTAAATAAGATTGATACTCTGCTGGGAAATTCTCCCCCCAAACGTCATTCCTAGGCTCCCCTTCGCTAATTTCTACCTGTGGAACATATTTATATTTGGCTTCACTTTTTCGATTAACAATACTCGATGCTAATAGGCCCAATAAAAAAACGACTATTACTGTTACAACAAATAAAACTTTGTTTTTCATGATTCTGATTATTTATTTTTTCTGTATTTGATTTTCTAACCACTCCGGTACTACAGTTTCATTTTGATCTGTAGGTAGTGGTGCAATATTATATCTCACGGTTGACATACCATGCATTCGTCCGTGAGGTACTTCCCTATGACAACTCCAACATTGTCTATCCAATCTATCCTCTTTATGAGTAGCAATCCAACCATCATATTTAGTTTGGGTCACTTGCTGAACATGACATCTTATGCAGTTATCCTGAACTACCTTTTGCGATTCTTCTCTCATAAAAATCACATCTGGTTCATTTTCCAAGGTAAACACATACGAATGATACAATCCATCTTTAGCCTTAAAATAGTACTTGCTTATCACATTATCATGAGGCACATGACAATCGTTACAATTAGTCCATTCTCTATGTGAACTATGCATCCAGCTATTGTAAACAGGCGTCATTACATGACAATTGACGCAGGCTTGAGGATCATCAGACATATAAGAGATAACCTCAGCTTCCCTTGCCATAAACATCCCCATACCAACAATTACAGCAATTAGAAAAACCGCCGTAGTTTGCCAACCTGAGGTTTTAGATGGTAATATGTTAAATCCTTTACTCACTTTTATTTTTTATGATTTGCACTATTAAATATGGTAGGACTTACAAGAATCTGTGCCCAACCCCAATTATTTGTATTATCACTTGTTACGCCGCCTTTAATTAAACTCATGCTATCACCGGCAAACATGTGAGAATATCCTAATTTAAGAACAACATCTTTAACCAAAGTCTTGCTAAAAATCAAGTCTAATTCTGTTCCTAAATACTTATCAGCATCATTAGCTAAATCAGCATTAGCTGAAAACACATGTAACTTTGTTAAAAAACTCGCCTTCTCACCTATACCAATCGCAACTTTTGCATATAAATCATTTAACCCCACATTGTTTGCATGGTTACCCACATAAAAATAATCCATGTAACCATTAAACTTGTGGTTTGTTCCATATAAAGGGAAAAATGATTTGTTTTTTGAATCTCCTGCTTGATCTGTACCACTTAGCATTTCATATCCTAAAGCAAAAAGTGTTTTGCCTGGCTTATAACTTGCTTCTAAAGCAAACTCATATGCACTCAAATCTGTATTCGCATCGGCATTACCAAATTGGTAATAAAAATTAGCAGCAAGGTTTACCTCACTAATTGGTACAGTAAAATGAGTACCGGCAGTTTGTCTATTATAAACACCATCTGGTATATCATTATTTACACCTTCATATTTCTGAAATCCATTGTTTAGGAACAATAAACTCAATTTAAATTTCTCCCAGTCCTTATGGAAATACACAAATTGCATTGATTTATAACTGAAGGCTCCCAAAATATTATAAGTAGTACCGGTTGTAGATTGTGACGCTTGATTAAACGCAAAACCAAAGTCTAATTTCATAGAACCTGATTTATGTTTCACTAATAAAGCATCATGAAAACGTCCTTGCATTGCCCAATCCAATCCCCCGAGGACACGTTGGTCATCATATGAAATCACTTGTCGTCCTAACTTGGTCGACCATTTCTCATTTATAAAATACTCAATCCAAGCTTGAAATAAGAAAAATGAATCGTTACCATCGCTAATATTAATTTGCTTTGTATCACCCCAAGTACTTACGTCTTGCAAACTCACTTTAATGGCAAATTTTTCAGCTTTAAAAGAGGTGTTTAATCGGGTTCTTTGTGCAACAAAAGCAGCAGGCTCTGTATCATCAGGAAATAGAGATCCAAAACCATGTCTATACTCAAAACGAGGCCTAATATCTGCATCAATTACTAATTGCGCATTTACGGTACTAAAAATTAAAAAAAGAAAAAGGCTAAAAAGGTAATTTTTATTCATATTAAAGAATTGTTGATTAGTTGGTTTTATGAAATCCTATTTCATAGTGTAAATTAATGAAAATTAACAACTTAAAAAACAATCTAAGATTAAATTTCAATTTCATTAATACACTATTCCCTACAAAACTGCAATTAAAAACGATAGAATACTTATTCTGTAAGACTAAATATACAAGTGTAAAATAGTTTGCTTACAAGCTTTAGGTATATACTCCTGATTTTAAAAACAGTATTGATAATCAAGGCATTATTACTTATCTTTAACATATAATTAGACCTCAGTATAAATTTAACTTTATCAATTACAAATAATATTCAAGTCTGATTATAAACCTCTTCTTCCTATCGACACTTTAAAGCTTAACCTATTATAAAAACAAATATTATGAGAGTATATTTAACAGTGATTTTAGGATGTTTCGCAATGCAAGTTTTTGCTCAACATAAACTTGTAAAAACAACTCATAAAACTAATACGAACCAAATGGAAATTGTTTCTACTTTAAGCAACACTGCTTACTTAGATTTTAGCACCACCAAGAACACACCAGCCAAAGTTTTACAACTCAGAAAATTGGCTGCAAACTATAACATAAAAAACTTAACTGAGTACAATGAAATAGACCCTTCAAGCTACTTGGTTAGGTTTAACGTGGAGGACAACCTATTAGAAGTAACTTATAATCAACATGGCGATATCATTTCTTCGTATGAATTATATAAGAACGTAAAACTACCTAATCAACTCACTGAAGAATTAAATGATAAGTACCCAGGCTGGAGTATAAATCAAACGAAGTTAGAGTATGAATACAAAGGAAAAGATGATGTAGAAAAAACATATATCATTAAAGTCACACATAACAACAAAAGAAAACTGGTAAAGTTTAATGTTACCGACAGCAAGCACAAAAACTATCTTGCAATCAATTAACCGTTAAGAATTTCATCAATCAATCAATCAATCAATCAATCAATCAATCAATCAATCAATCAATCAATCAATTTCCAACCAACCATCCAAAAAAGCGTGCTAATCAGCACGCTTTTCTTATTCAATTTAAAATTTAGCCTATATTTATCGAAAAGCGAAAACAATGAAATACAGTCTCTTAACACTTTTTACATTTTTTCTATTGGTTTTTGGAATTCAAATAAGAGGAGTTTCACAAACTGTAGAAATCACCCCAACTTACGGCTATCAATTCGGTTCAAAACTCAACTATAATGGTGGTTATTTCAAATTAAATGACGGTAATGAATTTGGTATTACTGTAGGCTTTAATACCTATAAAGGATTACTGGCCGAACTCACTTATATAAGACATGAATCTGATCTAAGATTTAGAGATGTAGTTTTTAGCCCAAATGAAACCAATGTTTCTAACATTAATTTTGATTGGATAATGGTTGGTGCATCACAGTATTTTAAAACTGGACGGGTAAAACCATATGCTGGAGGTGCCTTGGGAGTTGTCATTATCACACCACAAGATCAAAATTTTGGTGACACCAATATTTATTTAGACACAAATACCAAGTTCGCTTTTTCATTTAAAGCGGGTGTGAAAATTATGCTCACAGAAGTTTTAGGACTAAACTTGCAAGGTAATTTAATGTTTCCAGTTGATTGGGGAGGTTATTATGTAGGTGTTGGCCCAGGAGGTGTTGGCGGTGGCGCATCTGTTAATAGCACAACGTTAATTGGAGGATTTAGCGGCGGATTGGTTTTTGCCTTTGGTGATTAAATAATATAAAAAAAGAGCTCCTAAATTTAGGAGCTCTTTTCTTTTACTTTGGATTTAAAATATGATCTATTCGCATTAAACAATCTTCATAATGATACACATCTGTTTTTTGTTTATGCAATTTGTAATTTCTTTTAATTGCGCTTTCTAATGTTTTTAATTCTCCTCTTACTAAAGCAGGAATATCTGAATTTGAAACATCAAAATATTTAGAACTTCTCTTCGGATCCATTTTTTCTGTTAACAAAAACCCCATTCTATCAATATAAGCTCTTTGTAATGCTCTACGATAACTGTCTAAGGCTTTTCCTGAATTCAATTCTACAAACAACCCTTTTCTTGTTTCGCTAAAGAAATCGATAGCTTTAAAATTAGCGTTGTCTATAGATTGAAAATCTAATATTCTCCCGATTCTATCAAAACTTAGCATAGCATTCAAATACCTAACTTGATACCTTGACAGCTTTTGAATATAACCGGCATAATCCGTATTTGTTAATATAGTAGTTTCCAACATCCAGTTTGGTGTTTCAAAAGCATTTTTATGCAACCAAGCAATAGCTTCTTTTTGCTGAGAAGCTTTCACTGGAGAATAAACAACTCCACCTTCAGAAGGACGTCTTAAATCTTCATGAACACCTCCTACATGAGTTGTTACATGACCAATATAACGTCCCCAAACACTAATTAGCTCTCCATACAATTCTTTTAAATCATTGTAATTATCCGTTTGTTCACTCGTCCAATCCGGAAGATTTTTTGCTACAATTTTTAAGTTTTTAAGTCCGTAGTCACTAGCCTTCATACTATTGTTACCAATATCTTCTGTTTGGGAAGCAGGATCAAATCGGCTACTTTGTCTTCCAAATTTAAATTTAGGATCATCACCCTTTTCTACAATCCACTTATTTAGGGCAGAAACCTCATCTTCTGAAGATTTAGCGTTTGGTAAATAACGATAACCCCAGTTAATTGCATAGTGATCGTATGGCCCAATCTGTCTGATAAACCTAATATTTTCATCTCCCGGTTGTGCTATATAATTATATCTGGCATAATCCATTATTGTAGAAGCAATACCATTTTTCTGGGTAAACGCTCCATTTCTATAATTTTCTACATCGTACGAGCAACTTGCTTTCATATTATGAGGTAAACCCAACGTATGACCAACCTCATGAGCAATTACCATTTTCATCATTTCCCCTATTTCTTCATCCGGCGTATCTAATGTTCTTGCCGAAGGGTTTGCCGCTCCAGTTTCTAATAAATATCTATTTCTATAAGATCTTAAATGATTGTGATACCAAATGATATCACTTTCAATAATTTCACCTGTTCTCGGGTCTGAAACACTTGGTCCCATTGCATTTCTAGTAGTACTTGCCACATATCTAATCACGGAGTATCTAATATCTTCAGGGCTAAAATCTGGATCTTCTTCTTTTGTCGGCGGATCTTTTGCTATGATAGCATTTTTAAACCCTGCCGATTCAAACGGCTTTTGCCAAGCCTCTACCCCTGCCTTAATGTAGCTTCTAAATTTTTCTGGTGTAGCTGGATCTAAATAGTATACAATTGGCTTAACAGGCTCTACCAGTTCCCCTCGACTATAAGCTGCCTTATCTTTTGGCTCTAATCGCCATCTACTAATGAAAGTTTTCTCATCAGATTTGAGTTTTTCACTGCTATAATCCACTTGACTAACAGTAAACCAACCTACACGCTCATCAAAAGTCCTGGGCATCATCTTATCTTCTGGTAAAAGGATCATGGATTGATTCATTTGAACACTCAAAGTCTCCGTGCTTGATAACATTGGAGGGTTTGATGCATTATAGGTAAAGTCTTGAACGACTTCTATGTTTTCCGGGAAACTTTTCACTGAAGAAATAAAACTTCTTTGCTTGTCTAAGTTTTTAACCTTGTATGACTTTCTCATATTGGCTGACAAACCACTTAAAGCTTTAACATCACTGTTATAAAATTTGGTCACATTAATAACCGAACGCAAAGAATCTGTCGAAAATGCTTCAATATCAAAAGCATATAATGTTGGCTCGTAGTTATTAGCCTTCACCGAAATATTAATTGGCAAAGAATCTTGAGCGACTGCTGCATAAGACTTTACTTTGATTAAAAGTTTATTTTGAAATCGTTCCCAAGTAATTAGACGTTGATTTGTCTTGCTACCAGCATTAACATAACCTCCTCCTAAATTAGAAGGCAGTTTTACAAACCTGCTCACCAAAAGCATGTCTTTCCCTAAAAGGTCATGCGGTATTTCGAAGTAGTAATTCTCATCTACTTTGTGAACATCAAAAACTCCAGAGTCAGTAATTGCTCCTTTTTTTATGACTGAGGCATAAGGTTTGATTCCATTCTTCTTTTTTGGCGTTGGTTTAGCTACAGTTTCAGTGGCCGCTTTCTTTGATTTGTTTCTTTTCTTTCGAGATTGACTTAATAGTTCTGAAGGAAAAATAAAAAGTAGCAACAATGCCACTATATAAATTTTGTATTTCATTTGATATGATGTTAATTAAGTGTCTAAATATAATAAACTATTATTAAGCCGAAGAAGCTACTTTGTAGGAATGACCTTTGATTCAGATATTTTATTACATTTGTGAAAACCTAACTAAACCAAATCAAAAATGAAAAAAATTGTCCTAATAATTATGGCTGTATGGTTTACCATACCAACTATAAATGGTCAACATTCTGTAGCTAGAGAATGGAACGAAGTTTTACTTAGCGCCATTAGAGTGGATTATGCAAGACCAACGGTTCACGCAAGAAACCTATTTCATAGTTCAATTTTAATGTACGATGCATGGGCTATTTTTGACTCTCAAGCTGAAACCGTTTTTTTAGGAAAAACATTTAAAGATTTTACCACTAATTTTAATGGTATTGCAGCTCCTACTAATACAGAGGAAGCTCGACACAAAATTATTAGTTATGCAATGTACAGACTTTTAAACCATAGATTTGGTTCGTCCCCTGGTGCTACAGAAACATTGCAAAATATAAACGATTTATTTTCAAGCTACGGATATAATAGTGCTATCAACTCTACCGATTATAGCAATGGTTCTTATGAAGCACTAGGTAATTATATGGCAGAACAAATGATTGCCTTTGGATTGCAAGACAACTCAAATGAAGAATTTGATTACGCTAATTCATACTACACACCTTCTAACGATCCATTACTTTTAGAAAGTTATAATCAAGATTATACGACAATAGATCCAAACAAATGGCAGCCTTTGTCATTTGATATTTATATAGACCAAAGTGGTAATGAAATTCCATTAGACACTCCAGCGTTTTTAAGTCCTGAATGGGGAGAAGTGTCTACCTATTGCCTAACCGATTTAGATTTAGACATCTTAAATGCTGGATTTGACTGTTATGTATACAAAGATCCTGGAGAGCCTCACTATATTCAAAATTCTGATGAAGATGGCATTGATGACCCATATAAATGGCATTTTGCATTAGTTGCTTCTTGGTCTTCTCATCTTGATCCAAATGATGCCACAACAATAGATATTTCACCTGGAGCGATTGGAAATGTAAATATTGATGATTTCCCAGAAACTTTTGAAGAATATCAAGCATTTTACAACTTTGATCTTGGTGGAGACTCCGGAACTGGTCACGACTTTAATCCTTTTACTAATGCGCCTTATGAACAACAAATGGTTAAACGTTCAGATTACGCGAGAGTATTAGCTGAATTTTGGGCTGATGGTCCCGATTCTGAAACACCTCCAGGACACTGGTTTACTATTTTAAACTATGTAAGTGACCATCCAGAATTAGAAAAGAAATTTGGAGGTCAAGGTGAAATATTAGACAATTTAGAATGGGACGTTAAAGCCTATTTAACTTTAGGTGGAGCAATGCATGATTCTGCTGTTGCAACATGGGGAATAAAAGGATACTACGACTATATAAGACCTATTTCTGCCATTAGATATATGGCAGCAAAAGGACAAAGTACCGATGCTAGTTTACCAAGTTACGATCCGCATGGTTTACCGTTAATTACAGGATTAATAGAAATTATTGAAGCCGGAGATGCCTTAGAAGGAGATTCTGGAGAATTTATTGGTCAAATTAAAATTAACGCATGGAAGGGCCCTGATTATATTACAGATCCTGAAAGTGAATCGGCAGGAGTAGATTGGATTTTAGGAACAAGATGGTGGCCATACCAAAGAGGTACTTTTGTGACGCCTCCATTTGCGGGTTACGTTTCTGGACACTCTACATTTTCAAGAGCAGCAGCCGAAGTCTTAACGCTATTTACTGGTGATATGTTTTTCCCCGGAGGAATGGGAACCTTTGATGTAGAAACAAATAATTTTTTAGTTTTTGAACAAGGACCAAGCGAAGGATTCACTTTACAATGGGCTACTTATCAAGATGCCTCCGACCAAACAAGTCTGTCTCGTATTTGGGGTGGTATCCACCCTCCAATTGACGATATTAGAGGACGATTAATTGGAGCTGATATTGGAGTTGAATCTTTTAATATGTCATCAGAATACTTCTTTGGCACTTTATCTACACCAACAGAATTTGATTTTGCTACTGTTAAAATACACCCTAATCCTGCAACCACTATTTTAAACATATCAATTGTAAATACAACTGATGTTAACATTCAATTAATTGATATTACAGGTAAATCTGTATTAGAAACAAGCTTAAATTCAAATGTAGGAGAATTCAAATTAGACTTAACAAAATGTAAAACTGGCTTATATTTTGTGAAAGTATATGATAAAAACAATAGTTTTGTGGGTATAGAGAAAATTGTAAAACTATAATTTACTACAAATTAAACAGTTAACATGTTACAATTATTTAGAATAATAGCCTTTTTAGAAGGCGTGTCATATATAGGTTTAGTATTTGTTGGTATGCCTTTTAAGTATTTTAAGGACGACCCAAGTGTTGTTAAATTATTAGGCATGCCTCACGGTGTTTTATTTATGGCCTATGTTGTACTGGCCATTATTATTACCAATAAATATAAATTGAGTCAATCTGTATTTTTAAAATTAATGCTTGCATCAATTTTACCTTTCGGAACATTTTACGCAGATAAGCACTATTTAAAACCTTTAGTAAATGGATAAATACAGTCATTATTTTTATGAGTATTTTTTAGAAGCGGGATCTTCAAAAGATTGGGCTAGCGTTTTAAATATGCTAACCTTACTATGCATCTTGTTTCTCGCTATTTATTTAATCGATAAAATAATTGGCTCTTTATTAATCTCTGTATCCAAAAAATTAGCACACTCTTCAAAAAGCTCGTTTGACGATTTCTTAATTGAACATAAAAGTCCAAATTTAGTTGCACACATTATCCCATTAATAATAGCAATTCAGTATTTAGATATTGTTTTTGTAGATTTTGAAAAGACTAAAAAGTTTGTAGAAGTGCTATTAGAAATTTACACTGTATTTCTCAGCGTATTTATTATAAGAAGTTTTGCGCGGTCTTTTAGCTCATACATTAAATCTAAACCAAAATATAAGGGTAAACCAATAGACAGTTTTATTCAGGTGGTAATGATTTTTATATGGCTTATTGCCGCTGCACTTTGTTTTGTATTACTTACAGATTCTTCGGTTGCTAAATTTTTCACCTCGCTGGGAGTCGCCTCTTCAGTAATACTTTTAATCTTTAAAAATAGTATTCTCGGTTTTGTTGCAAGTTTACAAATAAGCGCGAATGATAGTGTTAGAATTGGAGATTGGATAAGTATGCCTAAATATAATGCCGATGGGGATGTTGTGAGTATCAACCTTACTAACATTCAAATTCAGAATTTTGACAAAACTATTTCCAACATTCCTACCTATGTTTTAATGACCGATGCATTTACAAACTGGCGCGGAATGGAAGAGTCTGGTGGCCGTAGAATTAAGCGTTCTGTTATCATCAAAACTAATAGTGTTCATTTTTTAAAGGAACAAGAAATAGAAGATTTGAAAAAAATACATCTTTTAGAAGATTATTTATCTGGAAGACAAACCGATGTCAACATTTTTAACACCTCAAAATCAGTTGATAAATCTCTACTGATTAATGGTAGAAACTTGACTAACCTTGGCATTTTTAGAAAATACATTCAACTCTTTGTAGAAAACCACTCAGCCATTAACAAAGAGATGACCATAATGACGCGACAACTTGCACCTACCTCTCAAGGAATTCCAATTGAAATTTACGCGTTTAGTAAAGATCAAAGGTGGCAAAACTACGAATACATCATGTCCGATATTTTTGATCATGTACTAGCGTCTGTACCTTTTTTCAATTTAGAAGTCTTCGAACTTATCTCTTCAAACGAATCTTTAGAGAAGAAATAATCTATTTCACAATTAGTTTGAATTTTTGAGAGTCATTAATTTTTAAAATATAGGTCCCTTTCTTAAGGTTTGGCAAATAAATAGATTCACGAGTTGTTGTACCTTTAAAATTCAAATCTGATACAAGTTTACCTGTGACATCAAAAATTTTAAGTGTTTCCAACATCATTCCTTTTACATTTAAAGCTTCGGATTTCAAATATGGATTAGGCCAAATAATAGGCTGTGATTCCTCTATGGTAACTGTACTAAGCGTTTCTCCCAAATTTCCTTCTAAGGCAACTACCATAGTTGTACCAACATTAAAATCAACTGTATTACCTGCAATATCTGTTTGACCCGCATTATTCACATCTGGATGCATTATAGATAAAAACATAAACTTATAATCTGGTGAAAATGTAATACCTGTAGGTTCAGAGCCTCCAGGCGCATTTCCAAAGAGCTTAACATTTGGTAAACCTGTTGTATGATCACTTCCTATGACCCAAATTCTATTTTCACCACCATCTTGAAACACCCATAAATTTCCTTGACCATCAAATGCTAAATTGTCATTCCCATTACCCCAAGTTGCTGAAGTCACGCCATTGGCATGCGCAATATCATATGTATTGTTACCTACAAAAGATTCCATTGTAGCTGTTGTACCCACCAAGGGATCGGAATCCTCAAATCTATATACTAAGGCTTCTCCCTTAACTGCAAAATAAACTTTACCATCTGGTCCTATTTCTACATCCTCAATACCATCAAATACTGTTGCGCTTGCTGCTGCACTTTGTGCCAATGTAGAATTAGCTTCTGTTGGCGTTCCGTTTAATAAAGGTACCCAAGTTCCAGCTCCACTTTTTGACCCAGTATAAACATATAATGTGCCCGAACTTAAATCTTCCGCACTGTCTGCTACAAACTTATAAAGATACCCTGGATCAGAATCTGCACCTTGATATACTGTTCTATTATTTTCATGGATGGCTACATTTTCATGGGCAAAATTCCCCATTGCAAAATGTTTTCCTATAACTGTTTTTGTTGCAGGATCTATTTCAACATTCCATCCAAAATCATTGTAGCCATCAAAATTTAAGTCATATAAAAAAGGAGGTACAAATTCTTCACAACTAATTACAGTTCCCCAAGAAGTTACAGCACCAGAGCAATTTGCTACTGTACCCGCGACATCTGAAAAATCAATTGCTTCCGAACTACTAACCACCCATAAATTTGAAGGCACATCAAAATTAATATCAAGAACAGTTACACCACCAGGAGCTGCCTCAGAATTAACACTTAAGTATCCATTCACGCTACTTCCGTTAATTGGTACGTAAGCAGTGAAATCGGGATTACTTGGCATAGTTCCACCTTCTGTTAATGGGTCTCCAACTTCAATCAGTTTTTGAAAAACATGGCTGTCCGGCAATACAAATGTATTGCCTTGCGTTGTTGGTTGTACAGATACAAAATCTGCAATATTCTGTGCTTTAGAAGATACCGAAAGTAGTATTCCTATGGCTAATATAAAATGTAATTGATTTTTCATGACTTGATTATTTAGATTGATAGCTATTGAGATCAAGCCTTAGGACGTTTTTTTAGAGCTCCAATAAGATACAAAAAATCTTAATTATATCCATTTAAAAAAACAGTCTAACTAAAAAAGCTACTCCAAATGAAGTAGCTTTTTATATTTTTTACCATTTTTTTAATTCGCTTTGGCCTGGGCATCTTTAATCATTTCCTCATTTGCTGAGACTCCAATTTCTACTCTTCTATTCTTAGCTTGTCCCTCTTTAGTTTCATTTTCAAATCTTGGTTTAGTCTCGCCAAATGCAAAAACGCTAAATCGACTTGAATTTACCCCTTTAGATTCCAAATAACTTACTACTGCATCTGCTCTTCTCTTAGAAAGCTTCTGATTATAAACATCATTCCCTACATTATCGGTATGTCCTTCAACCATTAGGTTTGTATCAGGAAATTCAATAAAAATTTCTGCTACAGCATCTAAATTTGATTTACTTTCTGCTGTTAATTCCGAGCTATCAAATTCAAAATTAACGCCACTTTTATCATCAAAAATAATTTGAATTCCTTCCCCAACGCGCTTTACTTCTGCACTTGGCAAAACTTCCTCGATTTTATCAGCCTGCTTATCCATGCTTTTCCCTATTAAGGCTCCTGCACCACCACCAATAGCGGCTCCAATCAAGGCTCCAGTGATATTACCACCAATTAAACCCCCAACCAAAGCACCACCTGCGACACCTATTGCCGCTCCTCTTTGGGTTTTATTAGAGTTTTGAACCGCTTTACATCCTATAATATTAAAGACTATAAATAGCGCCAAAAGGGTTGAAAAGAATTTATTTCTTGATTTCTGTTTATAAAGTAAAATCATCTGATGTTTTTTTAAAGGTCAGTATTACATTAAAAGGATTACCATCATGTGTTGTTGGTACCGTCAAAGTCATAGAACTATCGTCTATCAAGTTTAACTTTGTTCTATACCCTTGTGAGCCGTACAATGGTTTATTTTTTTCATCTACATATTTAAACTGAAATTGAATAGATCCATCACCTGAATCATAAAACGACCAGTGAATTCTATTTGTAGTTACCTCACAAGTGGAATTACTTGCATGGGTAGTAAACTTACCAGAACCGTTATTTGGAATAAAAACCCATTCGCTATTTTTAAAACAAGACGAATCTGACTTATCAAAAAGAAATGCCTTGTAAAACCCTTCATGACCTATAAACTTGACATTTACAACTTCCCAGGTTCCTTTCAGCGTTTTTTTATTTGGCCCATCTGCCCCTGATTTGCTAGCAGAGCAGGCAAGTAATAAAAAAACTGTGAGTATTAAGTATATTTTTTTCATATAAAAAACCATTAAATAATTAACACTCACTAAGATACAAATTATTTTAAGCGGTCTTTTACAAATTCAACCTTTGTTTTATGATGCGGACTTGGCTTTCCGTCCTTATCAAGATTCACCATGATGATATTATCAACGGTGATAATGGTTTCTCTGGTCATCTTGTTTCTTACTTCACAGTTTAGCGTAAGAGATGATCTTCCAAATTTCTTAACCTCAATACCAATCTCAATAATATCTCCATCCTTAGCAGAACTCATAAAATTAATTTCAGACATATACTTCGTCACAACTTTTGAGTTTTCAAGTTGAATTACAGAATACAATGCAGCTTCTTCATCTATCCATGCTAATAATCGACCTCCAAACAAAGTTCCGTTTGGATTTAAGTCTTCGGGTTTAACCCATTTTCTTGTGTGAAATCTCATAATTATATACTTTTTTATGTGCAGCTACAAAGCTATATGAATATTATACAAGCCTAATTAAATTGCCATTACTCTATATAATAATAGTATTTAAATAAGCAATTGTTAATAACCCGGTTAAAAAGTATCCGTACACCAAAATTATATGGCCTTTATAATTACCTAAATTTAAGAAAAACAAATCTTATGAGCCATAGAACACAGCAATTACAAGGTATCAGACCTTCAATTCCATCTGCAATCTTATCTGATAACATGAGTAAAGACGAACGCTTTCAAAACGCAACATTAAGGCCAATTATTAAATTTCAAAACGATTTATTTGTTGAAGTATTCAAAAATTACATCACCAAATACAAATCTGTTTTTTACGATTTGTCACTACCTAAAAAAATAGCATATATCGAAAATGCGGTACAGAAAAACATGAAGTTTAGAAATTCTCTAAAAGGCATGGTGATAGGCCAATTTACAAAGGAGGAATACCTTTATTACATAACAAATTCTAGCGCTCTCAATAAAAGAATGATGAATATTGTAAAGGAGCGGTTGGTAAGTCAGATTCAATTATTTGAAACCCCTCAACCTTATCTTGAAGCCGTTTAATTTTTTAAATTAATGATTCACCATTAAGGTTTGTGGTTAGCACACTACTCATATAATCAAAGTAGGGTCTAACTGCGGCAAACGCTTTATTCACTTCAATAATGAAGTTAGCATCTAAAACCTCTTTATCGCTAAATGTTTTGGTAAAAATGTACTGTTTAAAACGAAGTAAATCTATAGCCTTATGCTCTTTATCAAAACCTTTAGGAGCGGTTTTTAGTGTGTCACCTTCTAATTCGCCCCAAACAGATTTAAAACTGGGTGCGTTAGTAACATCTCTAAATTCCTGGTCATCAAGCTCTATTTCTTTTCTAATCCTTAATAAATCGTCTTTATGAGGTTCCCAAAATCCAACAGCCACAAACGATTTATTGTCTGGTTCAAGATGTAAATAGTATCCACCTCTTAGTTCCGGTTTTTTTCTATGAAACGAACCACCAAAATGAGTTTTATAAGGTTGCTTATTTTTAGAAAACCGAACATCCCTATAAATCCTAAACATTTTAAATTTGTCAATTTCATCATGCGTATTCAACCCATCATTAATCGCACTATAAAAGGCCTTCACTTCCTTTTGAATGGATTGAAATTCTGATTTATGTGCGTTAAACCAATCTCTATCATTATTTGATTTTAACTGATCTAAAAAATTAAATACATCTTTATTTATGGAAACACTCATGCTACTATTTTTATTGAAAATTTAAAATTACAAAACCTAAACTAATCTGCAACAACAAGAGCTATAATAAGTTTTGGCTATAAGAAAATAGAAAATCGGAATACGTAAACTTGCTTATTGTAATTTTTTTCTTTAATATGCAAGTCAATACTTTATAAAAAGTTATACATACATGGGAAGACCTCCAACGAAACCAATTAAATTTAGAGACGGATTTTATATCGAAATAAGAAATAAAGGTAAAAACACCGGCATAAAAATCCACAGAGACACTGAAGCTCAAATGATTAGAACCATAAAAGAATATGAACTCACTAAAGAAGTTTATATTTTAGGTGAATCTAAGAACGGGAAATGGGTAAATAAAGAACCTGTTTTACACGTTGTGAAATAAATACACTTGCACAATTTTTCTGAGTACAGTTAAAAAAATTATTTATTGTGGTTGTAAAATACTAATTTCACTTTACTAACTAACAAATTATTTTTATGACTGAAACAACTTCAAAACCTAAAATACCTACTTGGTATTGGGTCGCATCTATTTTAGGCCTTATTTGGAACTTAATGGGAGTTTCGCAATATATTGCACAAGCTTACATGACGGACGACCAATTATCACAGTTGACGCTTGAAGAACAACAAATGTATGCAGATTTACCTTCTTGGTACATTGCCTGTTTTGCATTAGCTGTATTTAGCGGAGCCATTGGTTGTTTTGCACTAGTGTTTAAAAAGAAATTGGCATACCCATTTTTATTAGTTTCACTATTATTTGCAACTATTCAAATGTCGTATGTTGCATTTGTTCTTAAAATGGCAAATCCCATGACACCTCTAATTATATTAGTAGGAATTGGATTGGTGTATTTATCCAAAGTTGCCATTAAAAAACAATGGATTTCTTAACATCATTTATAAAAAATTAACAGGGCGTTAGACTATCTAATGCCCTTTTTTTGTCACAATAATTATTAGATTTGTTTCACTAAAATTCTCGAGCATGACGTTATCTACTATAGATTTATTTATAATTGTTTTTTTCCTTTCTCTATTTGCCCTTATCGGGGTTTATGTTTCTAAAAAAGCTGGTAAAAACAGTGGTGAATTCTTTCTATCTGGACGAAACATGCCATGGTGGCTCCTAGGTGTGAGTATGGTAGCAACAACTTTTGCTGCAGATACGCCAAACTTTGTTGCTGGTGTAATAAGAGAAGACGGTGTTTATGGCAACTGGATTTGGTGGAGTTTTTTACTAACAGGAATGCTAACTGTTTTCTTTTATGCCAAACTTTGGAGAAAAAGTGGAATTACTACCGATTTAGAATTCTATGAAATTAGATATAGCGGAAAGTCGGCAGCATTTTTAAGAGGATTTAGAGCCATCTATTTAGGTGTGTTTTTCAATATTGTGATTATGGCCAACGTTTGTTTGGCTGCTATAAAAATTGGACACGTCATGTTTGGCTTCAACGAATTTGAAAGTTTAGCTATAGCATCAGTAGTAACCGTTATATATTCAGCCTTTGGAGGGCTAAAAGGTGTTCTGCTAACCGATTTTGTTCAGTTTATTATTGCAATGATTGGAAGTGTATGGGCTACAGTTTACATTGTAAATATGCCTGAAATTGGAGGTTTAACCAATCTTTTAGAAACACCTATTGTCGCCGCCAAAACAGCCATGTTACCTGATTTTAGCAGCCCTGAATTACTAATACCGTTACTAATTATGCCATTGGCTGTGCAATGGTGGAGTGTTTGGTACCCTGGAGCTGAGCCTGGTGGAGGTGGTTATATTGCACAACGTATGTTAGCTGCTAAAGACGAGAAGCATGCCACTTGGGCCACTTTATTTTTTAACTTCGCTCATTATGCTTTAAGACCATGGCCTTGGATTATTATTGGATTAGCATCACTTATCATATTTCCAAATATTGAAAGTTTACAATTGGCTTTTCCAGATTTAGATCCTGCTTATGTCAAAAATGATTTGTCTTATCCCGCAATGCTTACTTTTTTACCTGCAGGTTTATTGGGGATTGTTATCACTTCGTTAATTGCCGCGTTTATGAGCACCATTTCTACACATTTAAACTGGGGGAGCTCTTATGTGGTCAACGACTTTTATGTTAGATTTATCAAACCTGATGCTTCAGACAAATCTCAGGTAGCTGTTGGACGTTTTTCAACAGTGGTAATGATGATTTGTGCCGCTGGATTAGCATTGGTATTAGAAGAAGCTAGAGATGCATTTAATCTACTATTACAAATTGGAGCTGGTACAGGACTTTTATTTATTTTAAGATGGTTTTGGGAACGTATAAACCCTTATAGTGAAATAGCTGCAATGGTCATTTCATTTCTAATTGCCATTTTCTTCTTTTTTAATAACAAAATGGATCAACCAATACTAGATATTGCTGGTCATTGGCAATTATTTATGGGCGTTTTAATCACAACCATTGGTTGGATTTCTGTAACCTATTTAACCAAACCATCCAAACAAGAAACTATTAATTCTTTCAATGTTTTAATTTTTGGTAAGGATTCAAAATTTGCAGGATTCGGACAAAAAATACTCGGTTTTTTCTGTGGAGTTACAGGTGTTTACTGTACACTTTTTAGCATCGGTAATTTTATTTATGGAAACATTGGATTGGCCATCCTCTTTTTGATTGTGACTATTATTTGTGGAGTCGTAATTTTCAAGGTTCTAAGAAAATAATAGTCTATTCAAATTCTAAAGAGTGAAGTATTAATCCTGAAGCAGGAGCAATATAATCCATGACTTCTTTACTTTCAGCTGTCAAGGAATGTTGGATGTAGTCAAGAGTGATTTCGCCACGACCTAATTTTATAAGAGCTCCCATCATTAGTCTAATTTGGTTTCGCATAAACCCCTTTCCTTTTACCCT
The DNA here is from genome assembly GCA_001874335.1 of Bacteroidetes bacterium MedPE-SWsnd-G2. Lineage (GTDB taxonomy): Bacteria > Bacteroidota > Bacteroidia > Flavobacteriales > Flavobacteriaceae > MedPE-SWsnd-G2. The sequence goes on along the minus strand of MPDE01000013.1, from coordinate 59,866 downwards.
TAGAATAAAAGATTGTTCAGGAAAAAAATTAGCTTTAAACAAGGTGTTCTCTACAATTTCACAAGTGAGAACCTCGCGTTGATACACGCCTTGATCTGTTGCCTTATAACAATAGGTTTTAAAATTGTGATGCCCTTCAAATAACTTAGCGCCATGTTTCATGAGTTCTATATCTAAAGCATCCAAAATTGTGGTCATAATAGGCGCACAAAACGGATGATTCTTTTGGCCTTCAGTAAACAAATACAAGTACTCTTTTACCTTTGAATGCTGAATAATATTGAACGTTTTATCAACTTCTTCTATGCTCAAAGCTCTAATATCTTGAGGTAAATTATGATTAAATAAATCGAGAAATTCATTAAAATCCTCAATCTTTTCAGAAGTAAAAAGCTCGAAGGCAGCTTCTTGGGCAGAAACCATAGCATCTGTGCGCCCTGCTGCCAAGGTTTTAAAATACTTTCCCTCCATGATATAGTTTAAGGTACGGTCTATCATAAGGTGAACCGTTTTAACCTTTGGTTGTTTTTGCCAACCATGAAATCTATATCCCAAATATTGAATCCTAACGAGATAAAAGTATTTATGCATAAAACTAATTAGTTTAAGACGCAAAAGTAAAAAGAATAGTGTAGCACAGAAATAAATTATTCTATTTTGCTCTTTGCTCCAAAATTGCTGTGACATCTTTTAAACCAAAACCTTTTGCTTGAAGCAAAATGAGATAATGAAAAAGCAAATCGGCACTTTCATTTAAAAACAAATCTTTATTATCATCTTTTGCCTCAATAACCATTTCTATAGCCTCCTCTCCTACCTTCTGAGCTATTTTATTGATTCCTTTTTCAAATAACGAACTGACATAAGATGTATTTAAATTTGTTTGCCTTCTTTCAGCAATCTTATCTTCTAATTCAGAAAGAAATGATAATGCATTACTATTAGATTCTCCCCAACAACTATCGGATCCTTTATGACAAACAGGGCCTTCAGGCTTAACCTTTATTAGCAAACTATCAAAATCACAATCTGTCATGATTTTAATTACATTCAAGAAATTACCACTTGACTCTCCTTTGGTCCATAGTCTTTTTTTAGTTCTTGAATAGAAGCACACTTTTTGAGTTAACCTTGTTTTTTTAAAGGCCTCCTTATTCATATATCCAAGCATTAGAACTGTAGCAGTTTTATAATCTTGAATAATAACCGGAATCAATCCGTTGTTGTTTTTATTAAAATTTAATTGTTCTATCATAATTATAATCTTACCGCGATTCCTTTTTGCTTTAATTTGTACTTTAATTTTTGAATGTTTATTTCTCCGTAATGAAACACACTAGCCGCTAAGGCTGCATCGGCATTTCCTTTCTCAAAAGCATCTGAAAAATGATCAATATTACCAGCTCCACCAGAAGCTATAATCGGGATATTTACTTCTTTTGATAATTGAAATAACGCCTGATTAGCAAAACCTTTTTTCGTTCCATCGTTATTCATAGCTGTGAATAAAATTTCACCGGCACCTAATTTCTCAACCGTCTTTGCCCATTCAAACAGATTTTTAGAAGTGGACACAGTCCCACCATTTTTATAAACCTCCCACTTATCATTTTCACAATAAGCATCAATTGCTACTGTGATACATTGACTGCCAAACCTCGAAACTAAATCGGCTATAAGTTGAGGATTGTTGATTGCTGCCGAGTTAATTGCAATTTTATCGGCTCCATTATTTAAAAGTAATTCTACATCTTTTACAGTGTTAATTCCACCGCCAACGGTAAAAGGAATATCAATATGCTCGGCTATTTTTAACACCAAATTCAATGTGGTTTGGCGCTGTTCAATAGTTGCTGAAATATCTAAAAAGACGAGCTCATCAGCACCTACTTTTGCATACATTTTTGCTAAGGCTATTGGATCACCAGCATCCTTTAAATTTTTAAAATTCACACCTTTTACTGTTCTTCCGTTATGAATATCTAAACATGGTATAATACGTTTTGTCAACATGTGTTTTTAAGAATTAAGAATGAAGTTTTCCAGTTGTTTTAATGAAATTCTGTTTTCATAAATGGCTTTCCCTAATATTGTAGCATGGCAGCCAATTTCTCTTAATTCATAAAGATCATCTAATGTAGAAACCCCACCTGATGCCACTAAATTTAGATTATCTACTTTTTTAAGAATGTCTCTATACAGGACAGTTGAAGGGCCTTGCAGCATTCCATCCTTTTCTATATCTGTACAAATCACGTTTTTTATTCCCTTTTCAACGTATTCAGTGATAAAATCAACAACTTCTACATCTACACTATTTTGCCATCCATTAATTGCTATCCTTCTGTTTTTACAATCTGCACCCAAAATAATTTTATCAGATCCATACATTTTAATCCAATTTGAAAATAATTCTCGATTTTTGATGGCAATACTCCCACCTGTTATCTGATTAGCTCCCGAATTAAATGCAATTTTAAGATCTTCATTGGTTCTCAATCCACCACCAAAATCAATCTTAAGATTAGTTTTAGATGCTATACTTTCCAGTATTTTATAATTCACTATTTTCTTTGCTTTAGAACCATCTAAATCAACTAAATGAAGATATTCAATTCCGCTATCTTCAAAAGTTTTAGCCACTTCTAAAGGGTTTTCATTATATATTTTAACCGAATTAAAATCGCCTTTGGTAAGCCTAACACACTTACCATTTATTATATCTATAGCTGGTACAATTTTCATTTTTCTATGTTTAAAAAGTTATTTAATAGTTGAGATCCTTGTTGTCCGCTTTTTTCAGGATGGAATTGAACCCCATAAAAATTTTTAAAATTTAAAGCCGATGCATAAGTTTTATCATAATTAGAATTTGCTATCGTTACTCCCGAATCTTCGGCATAATAACTATGAACACCATAGAAAAAAGAGCCTTCATTAATGGACTCAAACAACTCTGAATTCAAATTCTCAACAGTATTCCATCCCATTTGGGGCACCTTTACTTTATTTGAAAACCGCTTAACACTTGTGTTAAACACCCCCAACCCCATGGTATCACCCTCTTCAGTGTAATTGCACAATAGTTGCATTCCCAAACAAATTCCTAAAACAGGCTGTTTTAACCCAGGAATAAGACTATCTAATCCACTTTTAACTAATGCGTGCTTTGCACTTGAAGCTTCCCCTACGCCAGGAAAAATCACGCGATCGGCTGCCAAAATCTCATCTATATTATTTGACAGGTATGGTTTTACCCCTAATCTATTAAAAGCAAACTCAATGCTTTTAATATTTCCCGAACCATAATTAATAATTACCACTTTCATTTTACAACACACCTTTAGTACTTGGAACAAGCATTTTATTATAATCTCTATTTACTGCCATTTTTAAAGACTTAGCAAAAGATTTAAAAATAGCTTCAATTTTATGGTGTTCATTTACACCTTCAGCTTTCACATTTAAATTACAAGCTGCGCCATCTGTGAACGACTTAAAGAAATGGAAAAACATCTCAGTAGGCATTTGCCCAATCATTTCTCGTTTAAAATTGGCGTCCCATTCAATCCAGTTTCTACCTCCAAAATCAATTGCTGTTTGAGCCAGGCAATCGTCCATGGGCAAACAAAATCCATAACGTTCAATACCTCTTTTATCTCCCAAAAGATCTTTAAAAAGCTGCCCTAAAACTATGGCTGTATCTTCTATTGTGTGATGCTCATCTACCTTTAAATCACCTAATACTTTTATTTTCAAATCAATTTGACCATGGCGAGCAATTTGGTCTAACATATGATCAAAAAATGCAATACCCGTGTCAATCTCACTTTCACCAGTACCATCTAAATTCATTTTAATTTGAACCTTGGTCTCGTTGGTATTCCTGTTTTTTTCTCCAGAGCGGTCTGATTGGATTAAAAATTTTGAAATTGTTTTCCAAGAATCTGTTTCTAATGCAATAACAGGCTCTAATTCTTCTCGTGTCTTGGTTAATTCTTCATCACCTAAATTATTGTTATTCAATAAAATGGCCTTGCTTCCTAAATTCTTTGCCAATTCTACATCAGTAAGTCGATCACCAATAACAAATGAATCGGTTAGGTTATATTCTTCAGAAAAATATTGATTTAATAATCCTGTATTGGGTTTTCGTGTATTTGCATTGTCTTTTGCAAAGGTTCTATCAATGACTTGCTCCTTGAATACGATGTTTTCATTTTCTAGGCTTTCTATCATAAAATTATGAATTGGCCAAAACACATTTTCGGGATAGCCTTTAGTTCCTAACCCATCTTGATTAGTTACCAATACAAATTCATAATCTGTAAAATCTGAGATTTGAGAGAGGCTTTTAAAGACTCCCGGATAAAATTTAAATTTATTAAAACTATCCACCTGTTGGTCTCCCGGCTCTTCTATAATCGTACCGTCACGATCTATAAATAATACTTTTTTCATTCTTTTGATTTTAATACAGTAACTAATTTTTTGTTTTCCACCTCAGTACCTATTGATATCCTCAAGCACTGATTACAGTGCATTAAATTGCTTCTATTTCTTACTATTATTCCATTTTCTTTTAATTGATTATACCGTTTAAAGGCGTCATCAACTTTAACCAGTAAAAAGTTGGTTTCTGAGTCATAAATTTTCAGAACCATTTTTAATTCAGTCAGTTCTTCGACAAGCAATTTTCTTTGAAACAGCAAATCATTTACTTCCTTTTTCAATATGTTTTCCGAATCAACTAGTGACTTAATAGCATAGCTTTGGGTGAGTGAATTAATATTATAAGGTGCTTTAATTTTGTTTAAAACATTAACGATTTTCGAAGAGGCAAAGGCCATCCCCAAACGTAAACCTGCCATTCCAAAGGCTTTTGAAAAGGTTTGTAAAATGATTAAATTCTCATAATCTTTGGATTTACGCCAAAATGATGCTTGTTTAGAAAAATCGATATAGGCTTCATCAATTACCACAATTCCCGGAAACCTTTTAAGCAATATTTCAACATCTGTTGCAGCGATCAAATTACCAGATGGATTATTGGGAGAACATATAAATAACACTTTACTATTTTCTGAAGTCTTAGTAAGGATCCCTTCAACATCAATTTGAAAATCTGGTTTTAGAGGAACTTCAACCAATTTTGCACCTAAAATTTGCGCCCTTACCTTATACATTCCGTAAGTAGGTGGAAGCAATATCACCTCATCTGTATTAGGTTCGACAAAAGCAGTAAGAATCAAATCAATTAGCTCATCACTACCATTACCCAAAACCATGTTATGAATAGGAACGCTTTTTCTCTTAGAAATCACCTTTTTCAATTCTAATTGATAAGGGTCGGGGTATCGATTTACAGTTGTTTCAAAGGGGTTTTCATTAGCATCTAACAAAATGCTATCGTCTTGATTAAAACTAAACTCATCTCTCGCAGATGCATATGGTTTCAACTGTTTTATATTGCCTCTTATAAGTGAATTAATTTCCATTTAAATATCTTTTAATCTTAAACTCACAGCATTTTTGTGCCCCATTAAACCTTCCGCCTCAGCCATCAATTCAATACTTTTACCAATATTCAAAAGACCTTCTTTTGATAGTTTTTGAAAACTGATACTTTTTTGAAAAGCACTTAAATTCACTCCAGAATAGCTTTTACTAAATCCATTTGTTGGTAATGTGTGATTTGTTCCCGATGCATAATCTCCTGCACTTTCAGGGCTAAAATTCCCAACAAAAACAGAGCCCGCATTTGTAATTTTTTCGCAAACTTCTATTTCGTTAGTTGCACATACTATTAAGTGTTCTGGAGCATATTCATTAATTATTTGAATGGCTTCTTCTTGAGATTCAACCCATAATAATTTGGAGTTACTTAAGGCTTTCTCAGCTATTTTTTGTCGGCTTAACTTTTTTATTTGAATCTGTAACTGATCTTTAACTTCACTAATTAAATCACAATCCGGACTTACTAAAACCACTTGACTATCGGGACCATGCTCTGCCTGACTCAACAAATCTGAAGCCACATAAATTGGGTTTGCCGATTTATCGGCGTACACCAATAATTCACTTGGCCCCGCTGGCATATCTATAGCTACATTATATTTTGTTGCTAATTGTTTTGCTACGGTAACAAACTGATTTCCTGGTCCAAAAATTTTGTTCACTTTTGAAATAGATGCTGTGCCAAAAGTCATTGCAGCTATAGCTTGAATCCCTCCTAACTTTACAATTTTAGTTACGCCGCACAGTTTGGCAGCATACAAAATTTCATTAGTTATAGAACCATCGGCTTTTGGTGGTGTAAACAGGATAATTTCTTTACATCCCGCCAGTTTTGCCGGAATTGCCAACATTAAAACTGTAGAAAATAATGGCGCCGTTCCTCCTGGAATGTATAACCCAACTCTTTCAATTCCGCGTTGCTCACTCCAACAAATAACTCCTGGAGAAGTTTCAATTTTTTTAATCTCACTACTTTGACTTTTATGAAATTTTGTAATGTTAGATTTTGCTAAAGTCATTGCATCCTTTAAATCGGGAGAAACGTTTTCTGAAGCAATTTCTATGTCTTCTGGGCTTACCCAAAACTCATTTAAATCAACTCCGTCAAAAATGGCTGTATATTTTTTAAGAGCGTTATCACCTTGACGTTTAACGTCATCAAATATTTGAATCACCGTAGATTCAATTGCATCAACATTATTATATGGTCGTTTCAAAATAGCATTACATTCTGCTACACTTGGATTCTTAAATACTTTCATAATTACGTTATATTACCATGTTTTCTATTGGACACACCAAAATACCTTGTGCTCCATTTTCTTTTAGTTCGTCTATAATTTCCCAAAAGGAAGATTTCTCTATTACAGAGTGCACAGAACACCAACCCTCTTTCGCTAATGGCAAAACTGTTGGGCTTTTCATACCGGGAATAACTTTCAATACGTTATCTAATTTGGCATTAGGCACATTAAGTAGTATATAATTACAGTTTCTTCCCTTTAAAACCGATTTAATTCTGAATTGTAATTTGTTCAATATAATTTTAGATTCTTCAGATATAACAGGAGATACAGCCAATACAGCTTGGGAAGTAAACATTTGATAAACCTCTTTAAGATTGTTTTTAAACAATGTATTTCCGCTTGAAACAATATCACAAATTACATCAGCCAACCCTAAATTTGGAGCAACTTCTACAGAGCCATTAATCACATGAATCTGGGCTTCAATGTTTTTAGATTTTAAAAATTGTGTTACTGTATTTGGATATGAGGTTGCAATTTGCTTCCCATTTAGATCTGAAATACCAGAAAAGTTTTTATCCTTCGGAATTGCTATTGACACTTTACATTTTGAAAAACCGAGTTGTTCTAAAACAGAAATATCATTTCCATTCTCAATCAATAAGTTCTCACCAATAATTGCGGCATCAATAATTCCGTCTCTTAAATATTTAGGTATATCACTGTTTCGCAAATAAATAACCTCTAACGGGAAATTTTGCGCCGATGCTTTTAGTTGGTTGTTCCCATTTTGAATGGCAATACCAACATCTTTTAAAAGCTTCATTGAGCCTTCATGAAGTCTACCTGATTTTTGAACTGCTATTTTTAATTTACTCATAATTGTGATACATGTTTGAGCAAATCGAAAGGAAAGTGTATAGCACAAAAAACCCGTTTGATTTACTCAAACGGGTTTAAAATATATTTGGATTTATTCAATACATTTTCAGCCTGCTTGAGTGCAAGTATGAAAATGATGATGATGTAATTGAATAAAACTCATGTTTTTTGTTCTGAGTACAAATATTTGTTATTTAAATTTTAAAATCCTAATAAAATTTCATAAAACTTATTTTAAACTCTTTTTAATGCGCTGAATCACAGGTTATTGATCACCTAAAATAATTGGCAATCCACTATCTCCAGAACCTATTACAATCACTTTACTGTTAGGTGATTCGGCTAATTTCATTGTAGCTTCAATCCCTTTATCTTGTAAAATTTTATCGGTAAGAGACGCACTTAAAATACGGTTTGCTTCTGCTTTACCTTGAGCTTCAATAATTTGTTTTTGAGCTTCTTTATCGGCTGTTACAAGTCTAAATTCGTATTCTAAAGACTCTTGCTCTTGCTTTAATTTACGCTCAATAGCGTCTTTAATTGTTGGAGGTAAGGTTACGTCTCTAATTAAAATATTGTTTAATTGAATGTATTGTGGCTCCACAATTTTCTTCGTTTCAGAAAATATTTCTTCTTGAATTGCATCACGCTTACTAGAGTATAATTGTTCTGGAGTATATCTCCCCACAACACTACGAGCAGCAGAACGAATAGCAGGTTGTAACACTCTACTTAAATAGTTTTGTCCTTTCTCTTTATGAAGTCTACTTAAGTTTTTTACATCTGGTTGATACAATACAGAAGCATCTAGAGTAATATCTAATCCATTAGAAGAAAGTACAGACATTTTTTCTGGAATTTCTTGTTGACGAATTTCATAATCTATAACACTATTCCAAGGCGCTACAAAGTTAATTCCTTCACCTAATGGTTCCGATTCTGGGTCTACACCATTACTTAGTGTATACAAAACTCCTGCATGACCAGAGTCTATAGTTACTACAGATTTGGTAATTACTACTAATCCAACAATTATCGCCACCACAAATGGTAAGGCTACTTTTGGCATTTTTTCCATTAAAATTTATTTAAATTAATCCGTTATATTTTCTAATAAACCATTCTAAAGAAAGGCATAAAACAAGGGCTAACAAGAGATAAACCCAGTCTATCAAAGGTACAATTTTTTTAGTGCTTTTTTGAATGGTTGCAAATCTATAATCTGAAATTAAATCAGTAATAATATTACCAGTATTATCTACAAAATATGATTTACCTTTAGTTTGGGTTGACACCGAAAGTAATTTGTCAACATTAGCGTTTAAAAACTGTTTTTCTACATTATAATCCAAAATTTCAAACTCACCAGAATAGCTCAATAATCCACTTTCAGCGGTAACCTTAAAATCATAACTACCCGGTTCTAAACCGCTTAAATCAACCTCATAACTCGAATTTTTAAGCACGAAAGGATACAAGGTTTCACCTCCTGATTCTTGCTTAGATATGACTTGAATTTGCAAACTTCCGTTTTTATCAAACTCGTAGTTTTTATTAAAGTACTGCGCATCAATAACAACATTATCGTTACCACTATAAAAAGACTCATAAACGACATTGAGCCTGTTTCTTGATCTTTTTGTACTTAAATACTGAACTAATTTTCCAATAAAGTTATCGAAGGTTTCAAAACTATCGTCATCTAAGTAATTTTGTGCTCGCCATCTCCAAATACCTTCACCATTAATAATGGCTTCTCTCCTATTTGAAAACTCTATAGTAGCGATTAAGGGCTCATCAATCACCGTGCTTCCAACAGCCTTAAAAACTAAACTTTGATAAGGAACAGAAAACTCTAAAGCTCCGAATTCAGACTGTAGTGGTGGATAACCCGAAAAATTAAAATCATCTATTATAAAGGCGTTATAATTGAAGTTTATGCTCGGCTGAAATTCTTCAGTTTGATTTGTAATTTCTTGCTTATATAAGGTTTCTATTCTATTTAACGCCGACCAATTAGTGCTATTACCAGTAATAACCAATTTATTCAACCCTAGCTTTTCAATCACTTCATAAACCGATCTGAATTGAATATTTGGCTGGTAGCAAATTACAAGTTGATAATTATTTGCATTACTTTTAAATTGGGTAGGTGTAAGTATTGATACGGTTCTTTGCTCATTAGTTTCAATGGCATTTTTTAAACTCCCTAAATCAGGGTGCGACATGGTTGAAACAATGGCAATATTTGTTTTTTGATCTATAATTTCAACAGCAAAATTCTTAGAATTATTAATTGTGTTTTTCTCTGCAGGCAAACCTTTAACACTTGCTCTAAATCGCTTTACACCAACACGTGTTGCAGGCAAGTTAGCCGTAATATACTGAGAATTTTTACTTGGTGTGAGTGTAACCGGTTTGGAATATATTTTTTGCTCCCCTGAATAGATTTCTAACTCTGTTTTTATGTCTTGTTTTCCATTAAAATTAATTAATATTTCAACTGGAAATTTATTCTTTAAATAGGCGTATCTATTGACATTTAAGGCTCCTATTTTTAAATCGGCGTATTGAATGGTGTCTCCTAAAACTACCGAGAATATTGGTTGTTTAATAGCGTTCACTACGTACTGGTAGTCTGCCCCATAGGTTTGATTTCCATCACTAACGAATACAACTGGAGCAACTTCAGACTTATAAATGTCTTTTAGTTTTTTGAATAACACAGACATGTTAGATTGCCCTTCTAAAAAGGTTAACTGATTAGTGTTTCTTACTTCGGCCCCAAAGCTGTAATTAATGATATCAAAATGATCTTGTAATTCTTTTGAATTGACAAGCTTCTCATGAAATTCCTTAGCCTTTATATCTTGATTAAGAAATGCTATTGACTCGGAATTATCCATAGCCAAAATTAGTTTTGGCTTTTGGTTATAAAATGTGGTTTGCTCCAATTTTGGATTGACGAGCAAGAGCCCAATAATAGCATAGGTAATAAATCTAAGAACCGATAACCCTTTGTAAAGATTTGATCGATTCTTAGATTTATACAAATACTGAAATAGCGCTAATAAAAGCGCTATTATTCCAGCAATTATAATATAAATTATTGTTTCTGTGGTCATTTAGTAATTAAATATAGCTCTTCTAAATTTAATATTACTAATTAAGTTTATGAAAACCTATTAGGTTAACATTCCCCCATCAACATTCAAAGTTTGTCCCGTAACATAAGCCGACATATCACTACCTAAAAACACACAAACATTAGCAATATCTTCAGGAGTACCTCCACGTTTTAAAGGAATAGCACTTCTCCATCCTTTTACTGTTTCTTCGTCTAATTTAGCAGTCATTTCTGTCTCAATAAACCCAGGAGCAACAACATTACTTCTAATGTTTCTTGATCCCAATTCTAAAGCTACAGACTTAGAAAAACCAATAATACCAGCTTTAGAAGCCGCATAATTTGTTTGTCCTGCATTTCCTTTTACTCCAACAACAGAGCTCATGTTGATTATAGAACCTTTACGTTGCTTCAACATGGTACGTTGAACCGCTTTAGTCATATTAAAAACAGATTTAAGATTAACTTCAATTACTTTATCAAAGTCTTCTTCAGTAATACGCATTAATAAGTTATCCTTTGTGATACCTGCGTTATTTACTAAAATATCGATGCTACCAAATTCTTTAACCACCTCTGAAGCCAAATCTTGAGCTTGACTAAAATCAGCAGCATTACTTTGATATCCTTTTGCTTTTACTCCAAGGTTGTTTAATTCTTCTTCTAAAGCATTTGCAGCTTCAACAGATGAACTATAAGTAAATGCTACATTAGCACCTTGTTGAGCAAACACCTGAGCAATACCTTTTCCAATTCCACGACTAGCACCAGTGATAATAGCCGTTTTTCCTTCTAATAATTTCATTTGAAAAATTTGTAATTAGTTTAGTTCAAAGATAGCAAAACACTTAGTTTACAAAATAAAAAACCTCACAAATTGTTGTGAGGTTTTTATTTACTATTATTTTATTTGAAGACTATAACTTTACCTCTTCTGGCTTTTCATAATTAAATAAATAATCAACATCCATTTCTTGAACCTTACCTAATTTTTCTAAGGCTTTAAAATCGATATCCTTTTTATTTCCTATTACCATTACATTGTAGTTTTCTCCTTTAATGTTTTCATTAAAGAACGTATGTAAATCTTGAATAGTCATATTTTGAATAGCATTGTACATGTCTTTTCTGTAATCTTCAGTGATTCCCAAATCTTTTAAGCCTTCATAGCTCCAAAAAATATTTGATTTAGTAATACGTTGAGCTGCAATCTTTTTAAGAGTCGCCTCTTTAGCGGCATTAAACTGCTCTTCTGCTTCTGGCATATTACTCATTAAATCCATCATAGCTTCAACCGCTTGAGGCATTTTATTAGCTTGAGTACCAATGTAAGCCATTACATAATTAGAGTTTTCTTTCTTTCTTGCTGTAGAATACGCTGCATAAGCAGAATACGCTAATGACTTAGATTCTCTAATTTCTTGAAATACAATTGACGATAATCCGCTACCAAAATACGTATTAAACAATCTTGATGCAGCCATGTTTTCGGCTTTAAAAGCCTCACCTTTAGCTAAGAACATCATTTCTGACTGAACCATATCAAAATCTACATAATACACATTACCGCCAGTTTCTTGCTCAACATAAGCCATAGCTTCTGGGTATTCTACAGTCTCAGCAGGAACACTATGATGCGTGTTTAATGCGTTTACAGCCATATCAATATCTTTTCCATAATAGAAAACACGATGACTATAATTTCTTAAGTCTTTAACGATACCAACCAACTCTTCAGGATCCAAACCTTTAAGCTCACTAATTTGCATAATGTTTCTTAATCTCGAATTTTCACCATATTTTCCGTAGTTTAATAAACCATTACGTAAAATGTTTCCTTTTTGAGATTTTCCATCTTGTCTTGATTTACCAATTTGATCTACATATTTGTTAAAAGCCTCAGCATCAGGAACGGCATTAGACCATAAGTGCTCTAACAACTCTAATCCTTTAGGTAAATTTTCTTTTAATCCGCTTAAACCAACATATGATTTCTCTGCACCAGCACTAACATAATAGTTAATACCTAACTTATAAAATTCCTTCTTTAAATCTTCGGCAGAATATTTATCAGTTCCTAAATATTGTAAATAACCTACTGCAAGAGATAACTTTTTATCATTATCACTCCCCATATCAAAGATGATATTTAAGTTGAAAAGGTCATTTAAAGGGTTTTCTATATAAGATACTTTTACGCCATTACTAGTTTCTGTCTCTTGAATTTCTTTTTGATAATCCACAAACTTAGGCTGTAAATCTTCAGAAGTCATAGCGTTAAAAGACTCCATATATTTTGAACTCTTATCTCTATTTAAATTTACTGGTGTAATGCCTGGGTTTTCAACTTTTACTATAGAGTTATCTTCACCTTGTCTTTTATATGTTATAACATAGTTATTCTTGTAAAACTTGTTTGCAAAGGCAACTAGGTCTGCTTTGGTAATCTTCTTTAAATCGTCTAAGAATTTTACTTTGTCATTCCAATTTTCATGGTGAATAAACGCATTGTAATATGCTGATGCCAAAGCCGTACTATTTTCATATTGTTGCGTTTGACTTAATTTTAAATCGTTTACAACCGCTTCAATCATCCAATCTTCAAATTCACCTTTTTTAAGCAATTCTATTTGACCTAATAACAAATCTTTTACTTCATCTAAAGACTGTCCTTCTTTTGGAGACCCAGAAAATGAATGGTACCCATAATCATTTAAAAAAGTAGGTGAACAACTTGCATTTTGAACCACTTGTTTCTGGTTCAAGTTTAAATCGATTAAACCCGCACTACCGTTTGCCAAAATCATATCGGCAAGTGTAACAAATTTTTCCTCTTCAGAATTTACGCCTTCAGATCTAAAAGCTAAAGACACACTTTCTGCAGTAGGTCCAAATACCTCTTTTGTAATTGGGGCTGTTATTGGTTGCTCCTTTGGTAACTCAGGATGAACTACTTCTTTTTTTTCTAATTTACCAAACGTATCGTTTACATTTTTGATGGTTGCATCAAAATCTAAATCACCAACTAACACCATTGCCATGTTATTAGGCACATAATATTTATTGAAGTAATTGTGAATCGCAACCATCGAAGGATTCTTTAAATGCTCTCCTGTACCAATAGTAGTTTGTTGACCGTAAGGGTGATTTGGAAATAACCCGTCTAACATTGCTGCATAACGTTTTCTAAAATCGTTGTCTTGGCCTCTATTAAACTCTTCAAAAACAGCTTCTAATTCGGTATGAAACAAACGTAATACCAAAGTACTAAAACGCTCACTTTCTAAAGTTAGCCACTTGTTTAACTCGTTTGCAGGAATTTTGTTTTTATATACAGTTTCTTCAAACCAAGTATGTGCATTTGTTCCCGTAGCTCCTAATGAGCTTGTCATTTTATCATACTCGTTGGCAACAGAGTAATTTGAAGCTTCTAAAGAAACTTCATCAATTTTCTTATATAATTCTGCTTTTTTAGCAGGATCACTTTCATTTTTATGTTGCTCATATAGGTCAGAAATTTGATCTAAATACCCTTTTTCTTTTTCCCATTCAATTGTTCCAATTTTATGAGTTCCTTTAAACACCATGTGCTCTAGGTAATGCGCTAAGCCAGTTGCTTCTTTTGGATCGTAGTTTGAACCTGCTCTTACTGCAATGTAAGTTTGAATTTTTGGCTCATCAGTGTTTTTACTTAAATACACTTTTAATCCGTTATCCAAAGTATAAAGACGTAATCCGGTTGGGTCGTCTTTTACTGTTTCATAATTATACCCTGAAGGATCTGTTTGTGATTTGACAGCGTAAGCCATCTCTGTACTATCTTGCTCCTTGTCTTTACAACTTGATGCAAAGATTAAAACAAAGCACAGCATTAATAATTTTAAATGTTTCATTGTTAATTGGTTAAATGAATAAAAAAATCCGTTGACTAAAATACAGCCAACGGATTTATAACGTTTAAGTTTTAGAAAAATTTTAACACTAATTTACGCTAAAACCTCTGCAACTTTCTTACCTATCTCTGCAGGAGAGTTCACCACGTGAATCCCACATTCACTCATTATGCGCTTTTTAGCTTGAGCAGTATCATCACTACCGCCTACAATAGCACCAGCATGTCCCATTGTACGACCAGCAGGAGCAGTTTCACCAGCAATAAAACCTACAACAGGTTTTTTACTTCCACTGTTCTTATACCAAGTCGCTGCATCAGCTTCTAATTGACCTCCAATTTCACCAATCATAACCACACATTCTGTTTCTGGATCATTGATTAACATCTCAACAGCTTCTTTAGTAGTCGTTCCGATAATTGGATCACCACCAATACCAATAGCTGTTGTGATACCTAATCCTTGTTTTACAACTTGATCAGCAGCTTCATAGGTTAAAGTTCCAGATTTAGAAACAATACCTACATTTCCTTCTTTAAAAACAAAACCTGGCATAATACCAACCTTTGCTTCACCTGGTGTAATAACACCTGGACAGTTAGGACCAACTAATCTACAATCTTTACCTTTAATATAATCTGAGGCTTTAATCATATCAGCTACAGGAATTCCTTCTGTAATGGTAATAATTACTTTTATTCCTGCATCAGCAGCTTCCATAATCGCATCTGCTGCGAAAGCTGGTGGAACAAAAATAATGGTTGTATCAGCATCTACTTGATCTACCGCGTCCTTAACTGTATTAAAAACTGGCTTGTCTAAATGCGTTTGACCACCTTTTCCTGGTGTCACACCACCTACAACATTTGTTCCGTATTCAATCATTTGACCTGCGTGAAAAGTACCTTCACTCCCGGTAAATCCTTGAACTATTATTTTTGAATCTTTATTTACTAAAACGCTCATATTATTTAATTGATAGTTTGAAATCCTGACAAAAGTAAAGTATTGTCAAGTATTTTTAAAACGATTTTTAAACTTTTATTTCTTTAAATGAATCTCGACTTTTTACACTGTCATCAGCCAATTGACTAACCTCAAAGCCACGGAATAATTTACCATCCTTAACTTCCCAAATTGTAATGAAATGGGCCAATGCTTCTTCTGCTTCAACATCTTCTATAGGAGAGGTATACAAGGTATAACGACTGGTTACAAAATCGCCATCTTCTAATAAATGACTAATCTGCATTCTTACAGAATCATATGATTTGTTGATGTCAATAATTAATCGCTTAATCTCTTCATAATTAAGGGTTGTAAACCCTTTACTGCTATTCCAATTAAGTGTACAGTCTTTATGGAAGTATTTTTCAACCGATTCGACACCACAATTTGCCAAATCTGACTCGTAAAAATTTTTTACTAATTCTTTTGGGGACATTATAATGATTTTAATTTTTCAAGTATTTCGGGAATCTTTTTAATTGAGGCAATCTCTTTGTATTTACTTCTAAAGTCTTCTGCTGGAGTTCCAAAATAGTGCTTTCCTCCTTCTAATGATTTACTAACTCCTGATTGTGCAGATATAACCGCCTTATCTCCAATTGAAATACCACTAGTTACTCCTACTTGCCCCCAGATAGTTACTTCATTTCCAACAACAACACATCCTGCAATTCCTACCTGAGCTGCAAACAAGCATTTTTTACCGATAACCGTATCATGACCTATTTGAATTTGATTGTCCAAAATCGAACCTTCTCCAATTGTTGTATCACCAGTAACACCTTTGTCTATAGTACACAATGCACCTATATGTACATTATCTTCAATTACCACACGGCCTCCTGACAATAATTGATCAAAACCTTCTGGTCTGTTCTTATAGTAAAACGCACTAGCACCTAAAATGGTACCTGAATGAATTTCTACATTATCTCCAATTACTGTATTATCATAAATACTAACATTAGAATGAATACGGCAATTTTTACCAATAACCACATTATTCCCTACAAAACTGTTGGGCTGAATCACTGTGTTTTCACCAATAACCGCTGAATCTGAAATAGATTTTGAAGACGGTACAAAAGGGTTAAAATGATTTGTTAAAGCATTAAAGTCTCTAAATGGGTCATCACTAATAAGTAGTGCTTTACCTTCTGGACATTCCACTTCTTTATTGATTAAAACTATTGTTGCTGCCGACTGTAAGGCTTTATCATAATATTTAGGATGATCCACAAATACAATATCTCCTGGTTCTACGACATGAATTTCATTCATACCAAGAACCTGAAAACCAGGATCACCTACAAACTTTACATCAATTAGATCGGCAATGGTTTCTAATTTATACGGTTTTGGAAACTTCATAGCATCGGTTGCTTCTAAATTAAAAAAGCGCTAAGGATTATCCCTTTATGCGCTCTTTATAAGTTCCTTTTTCTGTTTCTACTTTAATTTTATCACCTTCATTAATGAACAACGGCACATTAACGGTTGCCCCAGTTTCTACAGTAGCAGGTTTAGTAGCGTTTGTTGCTGTATTACCCTTTACTCCTGGTTCTGTTGCAGTAACTTCTAAAATCACACTGGCAGGCATTTCAACCGACAATGGCATATTGTCTTCCGAATTAATAATTACCGTTACCACTTCACCTTCTTTCATTAAATCTGAAGCATCTAAAGCACTTTTTTCTAATGTAATTTGGTTGTAATCTTCTGTATTCATAAAGTGAAATGTTTCACCCTCGTTGTATAAAAATTGAAATTTATGAGTCTCAACTCTTACATCTTCAATTTTGTGACCTGCAGAAAAGGTATTATCGATTACTTTTCCTGTTGTTACACTTTTTAATTTTGTACGTACAAAAGCTGGGCCTTTACCAGGCTTCACGTGTAAAAATTCTATTATTTTAAAAATATCGTGATTATATTTAATACATAATCCGTTTCTAATATCTGAAGTACTAGCCATAAGTTTAGTTTGATTTAAAATATCCTTTCATAATTCCGCGATGTGAGTTTTTAATAAATTGCAAAATCTCATCACGCTCCGGAGTTGCCTCCATTTCTGCTTCAATAATCCCAGCAGCTTGGGTATTGTTATAATTTTTCTGATACAATATTCTAAAAATATCTTGTACCTCTCTTATTTTTTCAGTTGAAAAACCGCGACGTCTAAGTCCAACAGAATTAATACCTACATAAGATAATGGCTCTCTACCAGCCTTAACAAAAGGTGGCACATCTTTTCTAACTAATGATCCACCAGTTACAAATGCATGATTACCTACAGAACAGAATTGGTGCACAGCAGTCATTCCTGCCAATACTACATAATCTCCAATTGTTATATGCCCAGCCAATGTACTATTATTGGAGAAAATACAATTACTTCCAACGATACAATCATGAGCTATGTGGCAATACGCCATAATTAAACAGTTATCACCGATAACTGTTTTCATTCTATCTGTGGTACCTCTATTAATGGTTACACATTCTCTAATGGTAACATTATTACCAATTTCGGTAGTGGTATCCTCATCTTCATATTTTAAATCTTGAGGTACAGCAGAAATTACAGATCCTGGGAAAATATTACAATTTTTCCCAATTCTTGCACCTTCCATTATAGTTACGTTAGACCCAATCCATGTGCCTTCTCCAATTACTACATTATTATAGATAGTAGTAAAAGGCTCAATAACTACATTTTTAGCAATTTTTGCTCCTGGGTGTACGTATGCTAAAGGTTGATTCATATTATTTTACTTTTGAAATTTGAGCCATTAATTCTGCTTCTGCGCATAATTTACCATTTGCATAGGCGTAACCTTGCATATGACAAATACCACGTCTAATTGGAGTTATTAAATGACATTTAAAAATTAAGGTATCTCCAGGAACTACTTTTTGTTTAAATTTCACCTTGTCCATTTTCATGAAAAAAGTTAAATAGTTTTCTGGATCTGGTACTGTGCTTAATACCAAAATACCTCCTGTTTGAGCCATAGCCTCAACTATTAAAACTCCTGGCATTACAGGAGCTCCTGGAAAATGACCAACAAAGAAATTTTCATTCATTGTTACATTTTTCATTCCTACCACATGATTATCTGACAATTCGTAGATTTTATCAATAAGTAAGAAAGGAGGTCTATGAGGTAACATATCCATGATTTGATTCACATCCATTAATGGCGTAGTATTCAAATCGATATTTGGTGTATTATTGCGTCTGTCGTTTTTTATAATTTTGGTTAGCTTTTTAGCGAATTGAGTGTTTACAAAATGACCTGGTTTATTTGCTATGACCTTTCCTCTAATCTTTGTCCCTGCAAGAGCCAAATCTCCAATCACATCAAGCAATTTGTGCCTCGCAGCTTCATTAGGGTGATGTAAAGTTAGGTTATCTAAAATACCATTTGGCTTAACTGTAATATCATCTTTTCCAAAAGCTACTTTCAATTTCTCCATAGTTTCTGGAGAAAGTTCTTTATCTACATAAACAATAGCATTATTCAGATCTCCACCTTTTATTAAGCCATGTTCTAATAACATTTCTAATTCATGTAAAAAACTAAAAGTTCTTGAGTCAGATATATCCTTTTTAAAATCACTAAGTTCATTTAATGTTGCATTTTGAGTACCTAATACTTTCGTCCCAAAATTTACCATAGTCGTAACTTGGTATGATTTAGCAGGCATTAAAATAATTTCACTGCCAGAATCTTCATCAACATAAGAGATAATTTCTGTAACCACAAATTCTTCTCTCGTCGCATCTTGCTCAACGATACCAGCTTTCTCTATGGCTTCAACAAAAAACTTAGAAGAACCATCCATGATTGGAGGCTCTGCAGCGTCTAATTCAATAATAGCATTATCAATATCTAAACCGACTAAAGCAGCTAAAACATGCTCTGAAGTTTGAATGGTTACACCATTTTTCTCTAAACAAGTCCCTCTTTGCGTATTCGTAACGTAATTTGCATCTGCTTCAATTATTGGGCTTCCTTCTAAATCTACTCTTTTAAAAGCAAATCCAGTGTTAACAGGCGCTGGCTTAAATGTAAGGGTCACATTTTTCCCTGTATGTAGCCCAACTCCATTTAAAGAGATTTCCCCTTTAATGGTTTTTTGCTTCTGTTCTGTTTTAATTATTCCCATTTATTTTTTTTTCAATATTGTTAATAGTTTTTACAATTTTTGGAAGGTTCTTGAAGTGTACATATGATTTATTATAATCTCCATAACCAAATGCTGGAGACCCTTGAATCACTTCATTATCCTTAATTACTCGCCCAATTCCTGATTGCGCTTGAACCTTCACATTATTACCAATAGTTATATGCCCCGCAATACCCACCTGACCTCCTATTTGGCAATTTTCTCCAATTTTAGTAGAACCTGCCACACCTGTTTGCGCTGCAATTACAGTGTTTTTACCGATTTCTACATTATGAGCTATTTGAATTTGATTATCTAATTTAACACCCTGTCTAATAATTGTAGACCCAAGTGTCGCTCTATCTATAGTGGTTGTCGCACCAATATCTACGTAATCTTCAATAATTACATTTCCAATTTGAGGCACCTTAGAGTATACTCCATTTTCATCTGGCACAAAACCAAACCCATCAGCTCCTAAAATCACACCAGAATTAATAACACAATTGTTTCCAACCACACAATCTGAATATATTTTCGCTCCTGAGAACACAATTGTATTATCTCCAATAGTCACGTTATCACCAATGTAACAATTAGGAAATATTTTCACATTATCTCCCAACTTAACATTATCACCTAAATAAGAAAAGGCGCCTAAATAAATACCTGAGCCAATTGTAGCTGTATCTGACTTATAACAAGGTTGTTCTATTCCTGTCTTATTCAGCTTTATTTGATTATAATATTCTAACAATTTAGAAAATGCTTTGTAAGCATCTTCTACCTTTATTATAGTAGCTTTTACCTCATGTTCAACAACAAAGTCCTTATTTACTATCACAATAGACGCGTCTGTTGAATATAAATAATTTTCGTATTTAGGATTTGCTAAAAAGGTAATTGATCCTTGTTTGCCTTCTTCAATTTTAGAAAGAGTTGACACCTCAATCTCCTGATTGCCATCAACTTCACCCTCTAAAATACCGGCTATTTGTAATGCTGTAAATTTCATTGCTAGCAAAAATAGAAAAAATGTTACATTT
The DNA here is from genome assembly GCA_001874335.1 of Bacteroidetes bacterium MedPE-SWsnd-G2. Taxonomy (GTDB): domain Bacteria; phylum Bacteroidota; class Bacteroidia; order Flavobacteriales; family Flavobacteriaceae; genus MedPE-SWsnd-G2. Next base: position 38,973 of record MPDE01000013.1, on the reverse strand, counting down.
TATCCTTAGGATAACAGATATAATATTTTGTCACTGGTTTGGACAATGCTTTTAAGTTTAATTGGTCTGACGCCTTTATGACATCCACAATTTTCCCTGTTTTTTGAAGAATATTTATGTTTTCGGTTTGTGCTTGGTAAGCTTGATTAGAAATTTGGCCGTCAAAAACAAAGTAGTCTGCTTCTGCTTCAGATATGTTATACTTTTCAATTAAAGCATTTAGGTGTTCGGTTTTTAGTTTTTTCTTAATCTTCTTATTCTTCAATTTCACCTTTAATAAATCACGGTTTATTATCATTTCAGACAAATTGCGAAGCACAAAATCATCATGATATTGCCAGGCTTTCATAGCACTTATTATATCATAATCATCTAATTTGGAAAAATGTTCTAATTGTAAATCACCAAACGATTTATTTTCAATTTCGTTTTCTAAGAAATATTGCAAGGGTTTACTCGCCTCTAATTTTACATTATTATGAGTTAACTCCTTAGCTCGTTTCAATACTCGAGTTAATAATTGTTCGGCAACAAGACCAGTTTTATGCAAATACACTTGCCAATACATTAGGCGTCTTGCCACTAAAAACTTTTCAATACTATAAATTCCTTTTTCTTCAATAACTAATCCATCGTTCACAACATTTAGCATTGTTATCAAACGTTCGCTATTTACGTTACCTTCGGCCACTCCAGTGTAAAAACTATCTCTTTTAAGGTAATCGGCTCGATCCATATCAAACTGACTAGATATTAGTTGATACATAAATTTACGATGATACTGACCTTTAAATATCTTAATAGCCAAAGTTAAACTTCCGTTAAATTCAGTATTCAGCTTCTCCATAAAAAGCAACGAAATAGACTCGTGAGAAATTCCATTTACGATGCTATGCTCCATGGCATGTGAAAAAGGTCCATGCCCAATATCATGCAATAAAATGGCTATATATAGAGCCTGCTCCTCTTCTTTTGAGATTGTAACCCCTTTAAAACGAAGTACATTTACACTTTTCTGCATGAGATGCATACAACCCAAGGCATGGTGAAAACGTGTATGATGTGCACCAGGATAAACCAAATAAGACATCCCCATTTGACTAATCCTTCTTAATCTTTGAAAATATTTATGTTCAATAAGATCAAATATTAAAGAATCAGGAATTGTAATAAATCCGTAAATTGGGTCGTTAAATATTTTAAGTTTGTTACTTACTTTCAAACTGTTGGCTTTTCTTTTAATTATAAACAAATATACATGAACAATATAAATATTCTTTGGGTTGATGATGAAATCGACTTACTAAAACCTCACATCATGTTCTTAGAACAGAAACAATATAAGGTTACAAAATGCCAAAGCGGAACTGAGGCTTTAGAAATTATTGACGAGAAGAATTTTGATATTGTGTTTTTAGATGAAAACATGCCAGGACTTACCGGTTTGGAGACATTAAATGAAATTAAAGAAAAAAGAGCCAACCTCCCCATTGTAATGATTACCAAAAGTGAAGAGGAGTATATCATGGAAGAGGCCATTGGTAACAAAATTGCGGACTACCTTATTAAACCTGTTAACCCAAACCAAATACTGTTAAGTTTAAAAAAGAATTTGGATCATTCAAGATTGGTTTCTGAAAAAACCACATCTAATTATCAGCAAGAATTTAGAAAAATAGCTATGGATTTGTCCATGGTGAATTCTTATGAAGAATGGGTAGACTTATATCAAAAATTGATTTATTGGGAAATTCAGTTAGAAGACATAGAAGACCCAGCAATGACAGAGATCTTAGAGTCTCAAAAAACTGAAGCAAACATGCAATTTGGGAAATTCATAGATAAAAACTACCCACAATGGTTTGAGCCTAAGTCTGATGCCCCTACTTTATCACACAACTTATTTAAAGACTTGGTAGTTCCTGAATTAAGTAAACACCAACCAACGATTATGGTTGTAATAGATAATTTAAGATATGACCAATGGAAAGCTTTTGAGCCCATTGTAAACAATTATTACAAAAAGGAATCGGAAACTCCATTTTACAGCATCCTACCCACAGCTACGCAATATGCAAGAAACGCGATTTTCTCAGGATTAATGCCTAGCGACATGGAGAAACTTCATCCAGAATATTGGAAAAATGATACTGATGATGGTGGTAAAAACATGCATGAAGCCGACTTCTTCAGAGCTCAACTCAAAAGATTAGGTTTAAGGGATCTAAAATGGGATTATCACAAAATCACCAACCTCAAATCTGGAAAAAAATTGGCCGAAAATTTTAAAACCTTAAAAGAAAACGATCTTTCTGTTATCGTTTACAACTTTGTAGACATGCTATCTCACTCAAAAACAGAGATGGACGTAGTCAAAGAATTAGCGTCAAACGATAAAGCGTATAGATCCTTAACCGTGAGCTGGTTTAAAAACTCGCCGCTTTTAGATATGATTCAACAGGCACAAAATTTAGGATTTAAACTTATTCTAACTACTGATCATGGTACAATAAATGTGACTTCACCTTCTAAGGTTATAGGAGATAGAGATACAAGCTTAAATTTGAGATATAAAACTGGCCGTAGCTTAACCTACGATCAAAAAGATGTATTGGTTGCCAAAGACCCTAAAACAATTCACTTGCCATCAATTAGCATGAATAGCTCGTTTATATTTGCTAAAGGAGATTTGTTTCTAGCTTACCCAAACAACTTTAATCACTATGTGAGTTATTACAGAAACACCTATCAACATGGTGGTGTTAGCCTTGAAGAAATGATAATTCCATTTGTGGTTTTAAACCCGCGATAACATCCTTGTAATACAAAAATCATCGACGAAATACACTGTTTTTTAGGAATTTGCCAAGTTTTTTACTATACTTGTAGATAAAATTTAGATAAAACTTGTGGAAATATTCACAAAAACATACCAACTTAATGATATTGAAGCTGTTGCAGAAATAATTCTTCAAAATGCTTCGAGCAAGTTGTTATTGTTTGATGCCGATATGGGAGTTGGTAAAACAACTTTAATAAAAGCATTGGTAAAATCTTTAGGAAGTATGGACGATGTAAAAAGTCCGACATTTTCTTTAGTTAACGAATATGAAACAACCAATAGCTCTGCTTTTCATTTTGACTTATATAGAATAGAGGACGAAGAAGAAGCTTTGAATTTTGGTATAGAGGATTATTTAAATACAGATCATTGGATTTTTATGGAGTGGCCAGACAAAATATTAGACCTTTTGCCTAGCGATTTTAATACAATCCAAATTACCCTAAATCCTGATTTTAGTAGGACTTTAGTGCTAAAAACGAATAATAAAGAACTAACAAACAAAAAATATGGAGAAAAGCTTAAAATAATTTAAGCAAAAAGGCCTACGATGCGAGCCCACCAAATCACTAGAGTACGGAAAAACCGTAGTATCCAGGGAAATACGAACCAAATTTTTAACATTTCTTTAACACTTTTTACGAGATGTCCCGATTAAATTTGTTCCTATAATTAATTAAATCCCTTGAAATTATGAAATTACAAAAGTATGTATTCGCAGTAGCGATTTTAGGAACGTTAGCATTCACGTCTTGTACTCCAAACAGTTTAGATGATGATACAAACGGACAACAAATTGAAAGAAATCAAATCAAAGTCCCTACCAACGGATAAGAAGAGATTAATTCTAGGGAGTATAATTGCTACTATGGTAGCCGTTTCTCCTTATTTGTTTTATTTATACGAAAGTGTCCCAAACACTCAAGTTTGGGAGACTTTTTTGTTTACATACGATAGTAAGTTTTATGGTTCTGCATTTAATTTAGCTTGGACTTTAGCTAATAAGTTCGTTCCATTATATTTACTTTTCATTTGGTTTTTCACCTGCCGTCATTGGTGGTATCATGCTTTGCTTGTGCCGATTGCCATGTACGCCTACCAAATATCAACCATTTTTAACGATGATTTATCTTATGTTGATGAACTGCAAATATGGTATTTAATTCCAATTATGGCCGTAATCATCCCTTCTATTTATTTGATTCGTGCTAAGATTTTTAATAGTGTTAACGATGCTGATAAGTCTATGCAGGAGTTAGAAGATGAATTTAGAATCGGACCAAAATCCTTTAAAGATTTTTTCTAATCAAAGTTTACAAATATTATTCGTAATTTGAGATTCAACTTGAATATCAATGGCTAAATCATTTTCTCCCTTCACGAAGGATCAATTAATCCCTCAAGAAGAAACTTTAGAAATATTAAAACACAAAGGGAATTTATTTATTGGTATCCCTAAAGAAACGCACTTTCAAGAAAAGCGCATATGTCTGACACCAGATGCTGTTTCGGCTTTAGTGTCTAACGGACATCGTGTTTTAATTGAATCTGGAGCGGGTTTAGGCTCTAATTTTAAAGATAAAGCTTACTCTGAAGCTGGTGCTAAAATCACTAATGATACGGCAAAAGTATTTTCTTGTCCAATCATACTAAAAGTTGAGCCACCATCTATAGATGAGATTAAAATGATTAACCCTCAAACGTTACTCATTTCTGCATTACAACTAAAAACTCAGAACAAATCTTATTTTGAAGCTTTAGCAAGCAAGCGAGTTACTGCATTAGCTTTTGAATTCATTAAAGATGTAGATGGCGATTATCCAGCCATTAAGTCTTTAAGTGAGATTGCTGGTACAGCCTCCATTTTAATTGCTTCTGAATTACTATCTAATACCAATGGCGGAAACGGACAAATGCTAGGTAATATTTCTGGCGTACCTCCTACCGAAGTGGTTATATTGGGAGCAGGTACCGTTGGAGAATTTGCTGCACGTTCTGCAATTGGCTTAGGTGCCAATGTTAAGATTTTTGACAATTCCATTACTAGACTAAGAAAAATTCAATCTAATCTTAATCGCACATTATATACTTCAACCATTCAACCAAAAACACTTTTAAAAGCTTTAAAGCGATGTGACGTCGCTATTGGTGCTGTTCGTGGCGCAAATAGAGCCCCAATTATTGTTACACGTGATATGGTATCGAGTATGAAAAATGGCTCGGTGATTATTGATGTAAGTATTGATATGGGTGGTTGTTTTGAGACAAGTGAAATCACCAATCATAATGAGCCAGTTTATAAAGTTGATGGTGTTACACATTATTGTGTTCCAAACATACCTGCTAGATACTCCAGATCGGCTTCTGTATCAATTAGTAACATCTTCTCCCCTTACCTTCTAAAAATAGCGGAAGACGGTGGTATAGAAAATGCCATAAGATTTGATCGTGGTTTAAAAAATGGGTTGTATTTTTACCACGGAATTTTAACCAACAAATCGGTTGCTGATTGGTTTGGTTTAAATTGCAGCGATGTCAATCTTTTAATTTTCTAAAATACTTTATGAAATTACTTCATAGAATTGGTTACTACTTAGGCGGATTTTCTTTAGGCCTAATCATATTAGCATTTTTTTTAAATGGTAAAAAAACATCTTGCTCTTACGGACCAAATGCAAGAACAGTTAAAAACATTTCTCAAAAGCCAAAATCTTTCTCTACAGAAGCACAGGAAGTAATGCGAATACATAAAATAGATACTACTACCATTACTCAAATTATTCAATTAGGTGAAGTTAACTTTTCGGAAAGCGATACTAAAGCTGAACCTTGTAAATTCTATGTTATTGAGAATACATACAAGGAAAAACCTATTGAAATTAATGTTGAAAATTGCGAAAAGAAAGCAACTATCACTACTATTAAATACAATTAATTAGCGACAACTACTTTTTTTGTAATTGTATTTACCCCATCTACTAATTGAAGAAGGTAAACCCCTGCTTGGTAACGCGATAAATCTAACTGTTTAGTAACTTCTATCTGTTGAATGGAATAAGGGTTTTCAAATGACTCTGAGTACAATAATTTCCCAGAAATATCATATAAATACATCCCTCTTAAATTCTTATAGCCTTTAATTCTAACATTTACGATTCCTGTAGTTGGGTTTGGATACACATCTAAAGCACTTTCTAAAGCATCATTTGGCGGGCCTAATGATTGACATTCATCTACGTAAACCATTACTTCGTCATCATCATAATCACCAAAACTATCAAATGCTCTAACAGAATATTCAGTCATTTCATCTGGAGTAACTTCAATACTTGCAGTAGTTGCTCCTGTGCTCCACAAGTAAGTTACACCACCGGTTGCAGTTAATAATGTCGATTCACCCCTGCAAATTGTTACATCTTCTCCTGCATAAGCAATCACAGGATCTTTTACAATTACCGTTACTTGCTTTTGAGAACTACAATTATTAATATATCCAGTTACTGAATATGTGGTTGTAGAACTTGGATTTACTGCTATATTTGGTTGCGTTGCACCATTACTCCATAAATACGAATCTGCTCCTTGAACAGATAAGGTTACGTACTCCCCATTATCAATAATTAATTCTTCTTCTGAATTTAATAAAATTAGTTCTGGATTCTGATTCACATTAACAACTACATCATCCGATGCCTGATTATTACCTTCATATACGGTAACAGAATACGTTTCAGTATACATTGGGTTTACAACAATACTTTGGGTGGTTTCTCCAGTACTCCATAAATAAGAACTCCCACCATAAGCTGTTAATACGGTTTCATAACCTTCGCAAATATCAACATCAGGCCCTGCATCAGCCTCCAATGGTGTTTCAACAAAAACTGTAACTGCATCTGTATTTTCACAACCATTACTATACCCTGTTACTATATAAGTTGTGGTTTCAATTGGAGACACAGTAATACTGGATCCATTCATTCCGTTACTCCATGTATAACTTTCACCTCCAGAAGCTATCAATTGCGCAGAGTTCCCTGCATTAATAGTTTGGTTTTCTCCAGCATTAATCCCTGGAATCTCATTCACTACAACTTCAATCTCATCATAGGCTGAACATCCATTGCTTTCTAAAATTACGCTATAAATGGAGGTTGATTCAGGACTTACCTCAATAGATGTTGTTGTTTCGCCGGTACTCCATAATATAGAACCTTGACCTTGAGCCGTCAATATCACTGAATTTCCTTCACAAATTTCAACATCATCACCTATCTCTACTTCAGGAATTTGATTTACAAAAACCTCAACCTCATCTGAATCGGAACTTGTTTGGGAGGCATTAAATACTGTCACCTCATAAATTGTTGTATTCTCAGGCGTAACTATAATTGATTGAGAAGTTTCTCCTGTACTCCACAGGTATGACACACCGCCATTAGCAATAAGAGTTACAGGTTCTCCTTGACAAATTGTTACATCTTCTCCTGCATTTGCTACTACCGTATTATCTACAAAAACAGTAACCGTATCGGTAACTTCACAAGCTCCATTAAAACCACTCACAGAATAGGTTGAAGTTATTATTGGACTTACCGAAATACTAGACGTTGTAGCGCCAGTATCCCATAAATAACTTTCGGCTCCTGATACATTTAATACAGTACTATCACCTGAAGCAATAGTAATATCATCACTCAAAACCAATTCTGGAATTTCATTTACGGTAACCATCACCTCATCTTGATCTTCACAGTCATTTTGTGAGACAGTAACCGTGTAAATTGTATTTTCGTCTGGTTGAACAGCAATAGATTGAGTAGTTTCTCCTGTACTCCAAAGAAATTCTCCTGAACCTTGAGCAGTTAAAATAACTGACGCTCCTTCACAAATTTCTACATCTTCTCCGGCATCAGCCACGGGTAGTTCGTCAACAAAAACTTCAACATCATCGATATCTGATGCCGTGCCTTCCGTATTACTAACAGTTACCGAATACATTGTGGTAAAATTAGGACTAACAACAATAGTGGCCGTTTCTTCTCCTGTACTCCATAAGTAAACATCACCACCACTAGCAGTTAATGAAACAGAAGCTCCGTTACAAATGGTAACATCTTCGCCTGCATCTGCATTAATAGTCTCCTCAACAAAAACCGTAACCGTATCTGTGTTTTCACAAGAATTAATAGTACCCGTAACCGTATAAGTAGTTGTTATTATTGGGGATACTTCAATCTGAGCAGTTTCTTCTCCAGTGCTCCAAACATAATTATCACCTCCAACTGCTTGCAACGTAATCGACTCTCCTAAGCTTATAGTTTGATCTGAACCAGCATTTATATCAGGTAATTCACTAACAAATATTTCAATATCATCACTATCACTACAATCATTTACTGTAATTTCTAATGAATAAATCGTATCTTCATTGGGAGAAATTGAAATTGATTGCGTTGTTTCTCCAGTACTCCACAAATAAGAATCTGCTTCGGGACCAACCAAAGTTGTACTCTCACCAAAACAAATAGTTTGATTTTCACCAAGATCGATTTCTGGCAAGTCGTTAACCGTTACTTCAACGGTATCAATAGATTCACTACCATCTTCATGAGTTCCTGTTACTGTATAAACAGTTGTAGATTCAGGGCTTACTAAAATAGAATCCTCTGTAAAATCTCCTGGAGTCCATAAATACGAGACTGCTCCAGAAACAGTTAGCGTTGTTTCTTCTCCATTACAAATCTCTACGTCTTCACTTGCTATTATTTGATTTTCATCTCCATTTAGAGACATAAAATTTAAATAATATTCTAAATTAGTATATCCGTCATTTTGAACAATATTTCTATCAGAAGGATCATTAGGATTTAAACCATTCATTAATTCCCAATCATCAGGCATTCCGTCATTATCAGAGTCAAAGCCATCTGGCCTTGCATTTAATGGTGTAGAACTTACACTATCTAAAAAATCTTCATAATGCGCTTTACCAGCCATTGTTATACCTGATTCTACGCTTAACATTGTACCGTTATTTACATGTGTAATATAAAAATCATCAACAGGATCAATGCTTTCCACTGTGCTTCCTGTAGATGTTAATGACTTATTAGAACCAACATCCGTTTTTGCATGTTCTAAGGCTGCTTCTGCAGTTAGTATTTCCCAGCTTTGACCAATAATTGGGTGCTGAACTGAAGTAAAAAATTCATCGGGTGCTTGATCGTCATCATAATATGATTGACCACCATAGGTAAATGCAAAAGCACCATCAGAATACCCAAATGCAGTCCAAGTATTATTGTTATTAGGTAAATTAGGATCTGTAACTGTATTTGGTAAATGAAGATTTCCTTTTGAATAAATTTGAGGCTCAGTACCTTCCCAATCAATTTTATTCATTTCTCCAAAAGGCCTTCCTGTATCTGTTATATAATAGTTATTTATTTCATTAAGTAACGGATGTCCATCTGCTGGTCTATTTGTTCTATAACGATACCCCCAAATAACATTATTAATTATATCTGAACGGCCATTAGTCGGGGTGTTAGGATGTCTTCTAGCTATTTGAAAAAATAAATTACCAACCATACTCATATTCTGCGCATTTTGAGGTGAGCTTGGGTTACCCATAATTGAGCCTGTTTTAGACTCTGCAAGAATGCTATTTTGAACTGAAATGTTGGAAGTATTACCCCCAAAAGAAAGACACTCATCACCTCCCCAAGAAACGGAACAATGGTCAACAATAATATTAGTACAATGATAACCTTGAAAAGCATCTGCGTTACTTCCCCCATTATAAAATTCAGGTCTCACTCTAATATGTCTAAAAATCATATTATCTCTACCTGAAATTTCGAATATTGGACTATTACCAAGATCCCCTGTAAATGTTATTCCACCTTCTGGAGCTGTTTGTCCCGCGATAGTAACATCATCATAGGCAGTCGTTAAAGAATTTAGAAGATTAATTGTTCCTGAAACATCAAAAACAATGATTCTTGGTCCAGAAGTCGTAAATGCTTCTCGAAAACTACCTGGCCCACTGTTATTTAGATTAGTAACATGAATAACCGCACCACCACGACCACCAGTTGCATAAGCCCCTGCTCCAACAGCTGTTGGAAAAGCAAGTTGAGCATTCAAATTAAAACTTGAACTAAGTAGTGTAATTAATATATATATCGTTCTTACATAGGCTCTCCTTATGCCAATGGCATGAAGATAATTCGGGGTATTCATTTGCTACTAAATTTGGGGTCTGACTAATTTCTTCGCAATCTATAAATTTGAATCGAAAAAATCGATAAAACAACATATTACTCGATGAAGTGCGGTTTTTTGTAATACAAATCGTAATTTATATAATACCAATCAATGGATTCAAATAAAAAACTCTATATATCTACGACAAAAGTCAAGTTTTAGATGTTGAAAATCAATAAATTAAAATTATTTAACATATCCATGTCAAATTCGCACAAAACAAACCAAATTACTATTATTTAAAGCATCTACATTTAACCTCAACAGTTTATCGTGAATTAGCGTTGTTGCATCGGTTATTGACTATTGTTTTTGCATTATTCTGTTTATTTTCATTAGTTTAGTTCAACTAATTGCAATATTATATGAAACTAAAAAATGAACTTTGGATATTATTAATATTACCTATAGTCTATATTTTAATTTATAATTCGAAGCTTGATTTTATTGCACCCTACTTAGAAGAAGATAGCTTTATTGAAAGTATTGGAGCTTTGGCATTTTTTATTGCTTCGGTATTGTTTCTGTTCATGTTTTTTACAAGGAAAGAAGGTTATCAATTCAAATTCTTTGGCAAATCCACTAATAGAAATATTTATTTCCTGCTTCTTGGTATCTTATTTTTTCTGGCATTTGGCGAAGAAATAAGTTGGGGACAACGTATTTTTGGTTGGTCTACACCCGAAAGTTTTGGTGATATCAATGCGCAAAAGGAAACCAACATTCATAATTTGTGGGTATTTCAAGGCTACAAGAAAGACGGGACTCCAAAATCGTTTATCGAAAACATGTTAAACTTCAATAGATTGTTTAATATTTTTTGGTTTTTATTTTGTTTTGTAATTCCCGTATTGAGTTTAGTCTCAAATAAGTTTAAAAAATTTATACAACAAATAGGCATACCCCAAGTGCCTTTATGGATTGGAGCCTTTTTCATGTTTAACTATATAGTATTTTTTATTGGGGTAAATATTAATGATATTCAGGACCCCGAAACTGGGTTAAATTATACAAACGGGTTTGATGAAACCAAAGAAACCATCTACGCCATTGGATTTGCACTATTAAGTATCTATTATTTTAGAAATTTGCCCATAAAAAAAGCCAATGGAGCAAACTAATGCCAAATACTGGCTTTACCTATTTTAATCATTTTGTTATTATAGATTAAAATGGTTAAAAACTAAACCAAATCTATTAACTCAAAAAAAAATCAACTATATCATTGAATCAAATTAATAAGTTAATTACAATCTTATTTTTTATTGGTCTTGGCCTAAACTTAATATTTGTATATTTTGAACAAGGTAGACTATATAATGATGTTACTTATGGCGATTTATCCTTAGGCTCTGAGAAGTATCTTAGATCCTTATCTGTCTTTTTTTTATGCTTGTCAGTTATTTTAAATTGGTTTATGGCCAAAGACAAATACTTGCCAAAAATTATCATTTCTTACTTCTTAATCCTTGGTTTCATAACAATTAACTACATAGTTACAGGCCCTGGAATTACAGATATGACAGGTTTAATGGATTCTAAAGGTATCGGTCCTTGGCTGGGCTTTGGTTTGATTTTCATGAGCTATGACGATGAAAGATATGAGCTTTTCAAAAAATTTTTAATTGCTTCAGTAATTGTAATTTCACTTTATGTTTTATACAGTCTTATTACTAAAGGTGTTGGATTATACAGAGGGCAATCTCTAGCCAGTTATAGGATATACGCAACTAATTTAGTATGGACTACACCCTTCGTTTTTTTAATAACTAAAAACGATAATAAGTACAAGGTGATAAGAGTATTTGCAATTTTCATGGGAGTTTTTTCTGCCCTTATATGTGTAACTAGGTCTTTTCTTCTTATCTATTTGCTAGTGCTCATATTTGATTTTATCCACACAGAAAAAAAGACCACCTATTTAATCGGGTTTGCAGTTTTGTGTATATTTTTTGTTTACATGTTGTTTAACACAGATTCGTTCAGCTCGTCTTATGATCTCTTGTTAAAAAGGGGTCTGGAAGATTCAAGAACTAATCAACTTAAGGGGTTTTTAAATCAGTTAAATTTCTTTGACCTAATTGTTGGACAAGGTTTTGACCCCTCCTATGTATCTAATGGGCAACAGTCAAATATGATTGATAATCAATGGTTAAAATTAATTTGGTGGGCTGGATTAGTCCCTGCTCTCATGTATTTTTATTTGACAGTATTTATTCCATTTAAATTATTTTTTACAAAAAATCAAGATTATGAAACAAAAGTTGAAGCCTTTGTGCTTATAATTTGGACACTGGCATGTGCAGGAATGGCTATACATTCAACAATGTCTGTAGTATTTTACTTTTTTATAATTTGCATAATCCAAGGGCGATTATTATTTAAATATAGTCAGCGTTATGAATATTGATAAATCGTCAATAAATAAAGCTTTAGTACTTTATGGTTCGTCATTTATAGGCATCGGACTGGGTTTTGCTATAAGTGTATTCAACACTAAAATATTAGGAAAAGAAGCCTTTGGTGATTTCAAATTTATTGAAACAGTTTTTCGATTTTTGGCTAGTTTAGTCACTGTAGGTGTTTTTATTTCTATAACACGAATGTTAGCCATTGCTAAAGATAAAATCAATAGACATAATCTTTTAGGTTTATTCGTAATTGCATTAGTATTTGCAGGCGTTATAGGCGCTATTTTGCTCATTATATTTTCCTATTTACAACCGCTTTGGTTCTCAAACAATTTAGGCTACATCTTTAGAAAATATGCGTTTTTAATTTTTGCATTTTTAGGCAACATTACACTAAGAGAAATTCTCAAAGGGCTCAATAAAATTTATACGCTTTCAACTATTAGCGCTATTCCTGCTATTGCTTATTTAGCTATAGCCTATTGGTATAATTTAGACAACCCTTTATATCTGGAGCAAGTTCTTTTGTTCTATTACGGTATTCAACTCATTTTTTTCATTATACTAATCATCCGGCTTAAACCAACATTTCAAATAAAAAAAGAATTAGTCAAAGATGTCGTAAAAGAAAACAACACCAACGGGAAACCGATTTATTTTGGGAGCCTAGCAGGAGTTGCTACTGCCCAAATTGTTGGGTTTTCTTTATCTTACTTTATAGATAATACCCAAGTTGGGTTTTACACTTTGGCTATTACAATTTGTAGCCCACTGTTAATCGTGCCCTCTGTTTTAGGTACTACATTTTTTAAAAAATTTACAAGTCTTAATGTTCTCCCAAAAAAGGTGGTTCTGTTTTCAATTTTAGGAACACTTATAGCTTTGATTGTATTTTACCTCTGTATAGAAAAAGTATTCCTTTTATTCTATTCGGAAGAGTTTACTCCTGCTATTGAAATATCCAAAATTTTAATTATTGGTTTTTTATTACACGGACTTGGTGATTTGATTAATAGGTTTTTAGGAGCAAAGGGTCAAGGGAAATTATTACGAAATGCAGCTTTTGCTGTTGGAATAGTCAATATCTTAGGATATAGTATATTAGTGTATTATTTTGGCATATATGGAGCTATATTTACAAAGATATTAGCTAGTGGCCTATATCTTTTTATGATGTACTATTATTATAAAAAATTTACTAACAGAAAAACTTATGTTTAAAGGAAAGACACTTTTAATTACTGGAGGAACCGGTTCATTTGGTAACGCCGTTTTAAATCGATTTCTCGACACAGATATTAAAGAGATTAGAATTTTTAGTCGAGACGAGAAAAAGCAAGACGATATGAGGAATCGTTTAAAAAATAATAAAGTTAAATTTTACATAGGCGATGTGAGAGATTTTGATAGTATAAACCAAGCTATGTACAATGTAGATTACGTCTTTCATGCCGCCGCTTTAAAGCAAGTTCCTTCATGTGAGTTTTTTCCAATTGAAGCCACTAAGACTAATGTTTTTGGAACACAAAACACTATAGATGCTGCATTTAAAAATAATGTAGAAAAGATTATTTGTCTGAGTACTGATAAGGCGGCATACCCGATAAACGCTATGGGAATTAGCAAGGCACTAATGGAAAAAGTAGCCATTGCCGCCTCTAGAAATATTCCTGAAGGCAAAACAACAGTTTGCCTAACCAGATACGGTAATGTAATGGCGTCAAGAGGTTCGGTCATCCCGCTATTTGTGAAACAAATCAAAGAAAATGCGCCTTTAACAGTTACTGACCCAAATATGACTCGTTTTTTAATGTCTCTTGAAGACGCTGTGAATCTGGTGCTTTTTGCATTTGTTAATGGCCACCAGGGCGATCTATTTGTAAATAAAGCTCCAGCTAGCACCATCGGAGACCTTGCTCAATCAATTAAAGACATTTTTAAAGCGTCAAATGAAATTAAGGTTATTGGAACAAGACATGGAGAAAAGCTGCATGAAACCCTTTGTACTAGGGAGGAAATGCTAAAAGCCGAGGATATGGGAGATTTTTACAGAATCCCTGCAGATAATAGAGACCTTAATTACAGTAAATATTTTTCGGAAGGTGAAAAGGATATCAGTAAAATTCAGGATTATCACTCACACAATACCCATATATTAAAGCAAGATAGTTTACGAGACACTCTTTTAAATTTAAAGTTTATAAAGGACAGTTTGAATGAAGAGTAAGCAAATTAAAATAGGGATTACAGGACAATCTGGTTTTATTGGAGAACATCTCCTCAGAACTTTAAACCTTGATGACTACTTCACCGTTGTTCCATTTGAAAGACACTATTTTGAAGATAAAGCACAACTAGAATCTTTCGTAAAATCTTGTCATGTTATCATTCATTTGGCTGCTTTGAATCGTCATGAAGACCAAAAGGTTATCTACAAAACTAATATCGACTTAGTAAAATACATCATTAACGCTTGTGAAAAGACGAATGCAAGTCCACACGTTATATATTCATCATCCACTCAAGAATTGAATGACAATCTTTATGGGAGATCTAAAAAAGAAGGCAAGCTCTTGCTTCAAAAATGGGCTAATGAAACAGCAGGTAAGACCACTTCACTAACTATACCCAATGTTTTTGGCCCTTTTGGCAAACCCAATTACAATTCTTTCATTGCAACATTTTGTCATAGAATAACACATAACGAAACTCCCGAAATTCATGTAGACTCAAATGTAAGTCTAATCTATGTTAACGAGTTAGTTGCTAATTTCATTGGAGTTATTAAAGGAACCATCCATACTGACAAAATTAATGAATCCGTTTTCGAATATCATGTTCCACCCACGAGTACAAAAAAAGTTTCTGATATTTTAGCCTTGCTCATTGGATATAAAGCAAACTATTTAGAAAAAGGTATTTTCCCATCCTTAGAAAATGAATTTGAAAAGGCATTATTTAATACCTTTAGGTGTTATATCCCACAAGACCATTATCCGGTTTTTTTTCAAAAACACACAGACCCAAGGGGTATGTTTGTAGAAATTGCCAGAACCAATACAAGCGGGCAGTTTTCATTCTCAACAACTGTTCCTGGGATTACAAGGGGAAATCATTATCATACAAGGAAGGCTGAACGTTTTGCAGTAATTAACGGTAAAGCATTGATACAATTGAGAAAAATTGGAACAGACAAAGTGATAAACTATTATCTTGATGGAGCAAACCCATCTTATGTAGATATGCCAATTTGGTATACGCACAATATAAAAAATATAGGAGACACAGAACTTGTAACCTTGTTTTGGATTAACGAACCATATAATCCAAAAGATGCAGATACATACTTTGAAAACGTATAAGCAATGAAAAAATTAAAAATAGTTACCGTTGTTGGAACACGACCTGAAATCATAAGATTATCATGTGTGATTTTGGCTTTAGAAAAGAATGAAGCCATTGATCATGTTTTGATTCATACAGGTCAAAACTATGATTACGAGTTAAATGAAATATTTTTTGATGACTTAGAGCTTAGAAAACCAGATCATTTTCTTAACTCCGCAAAAGGATCAGCAACAGAAACAATTGGGCAAATCCTTATCAACATAGACCCAATTTTAGAATTAGAAAAGCCTGATGCCTTTTTAGTTCTTGGAGACACTAACAGTTGTTTGGCTGCCATCACAGCAAAAAAACGTAAAATTCCTGTATTCCATATGGAAGCTGGAAATAGATGTTTTGATCAAAGGGTTCCAGAAGAGACTAATAGACGTATTGTAGATCATATTGCTGATATTAATTTAACATATAGTGATATTGCAAGAGAATATCTATTAAAGGAAGGTTTACCGGCAGATAGAATAATTAAAACAGGAAGTCCAATGTTTGAAGTTCTAAACAAGTACTTAGATAAAATTAATAACTCCGATATTTTAAGCAAACTAGAATTAGAACATGAAAAATACTTTGTGGTTTCTGCTCATAGAGAAGAAAATATTAGCAATGATACAAACTTTAGCAACCTTATTGCTTCTTTAAATCTGTTAGCCGAAACATATGGTTACCCTATAATTGTTTCTACTCATCCCAGAACTCGTAAAATGATTAACAGCAAAGCTATTGAAGTAAGAAAAGAAGTTAACTTCATGAAACCTTTAGGGTTTAATGATTATAACGCGCTTCAACAAAATGCCTTTGCTACGCTTTCTGACAGTGGAACAATATCTGAGGAATCATCTATTTTAAACTTCCCGGCCTTAAATATTCGGGAAGCCCACGAAAGACCTGAAGCAATGGAAGAAGCGGCAGTAATGATGGTTGGATTAAATCCCGAACGCATTTCTCAAGGTTTAACAGCGTTAAAGTTACAATCAAGGAATCCTGAAAGGAACTTTAGAAGGGTTGCAGATTATTCAATGCCAAATGTGAGTGAAAAAGTAGTTAGAATTTTAATCTCTTACATTGACTATGTAAATCGGGTAGTTTGGTCAAAATAAATTGAAATTGAAACGAGCAATCTTTATATATAGTAATTTTGATTTTTCAGTCAAGAATGCAGGAGTAACGCGTATGTTATATTACGCTCAAGCTTGTGCTTCTCATAAGACAGCTGTCTATTTAATCACTTGTAGTGATTCACCAATTGATCAAAATGCATTTAAAGAGATTTACCCTAACATATTTGTATTAGAAGGCAATTCAATCACAACAAGCTTTTTAGGGACCTTTAAATTCATAAAAAATCTATTCAAATTTTCTAAACAAATTACCGAATCGTCTTCTTTTCTGTTCTACCCATCTCCTTTAGTTTATTTAGAAGTTATTGCCCTTTATTATTTAAAATTTAGAAAGAAAAGGAACGTATTCTATGAGTTAAATGAAATCAGAAAATACACGTCTACTTTTCAGGATAAGTTAAGTTTCAAACATCCAATGTATTCTATTAAAAAGATTATTTACCAAGCGGTATTTTCAACTTTAGAAATTGCTTTACCTTATTACGACGGACTTGTTTGTATTTCTACTGCTATTAAAGATTATGGTCAAAAGTTCAACCCTTCGACCATACGAATACCAATTTTGACTAATCCTGATTTAAAAAAGGAGTTTTCTAATAATATTTATTCTAACAAAGAAACTTTTAATATTGGTTTTTCGGGAAGCATTCATCCTGTAAAAGAAAATCTTTTAAATTTTTTCAACGTTCTTGGCCAATTAAAAAGTAATAATTGCACATTTCAATTAAACCTGTGTGGGCTAATTGAAAAAGATCATCAGACCTTGTTGTTAGAAAAAACAGCTAGTAAATTGAATATTAATGATTGTATTCATTATTTCGGAATGCTCAATCAAAAGGAATTGTCAACATTTTTAAGTCAACAACAATTATTGATAATCCCAAGAGGTTTTACACTTCAAAATAATTATGGGTTTTCCACAAAACTTTCAGATTACCTAGACCACTCCAAACCCGTATTAGTAACAGATGTTAGTGATAATAAATTATTTATAGAGGATAACGTCAATGGGTTTTTGGTACCTCCAGATGACAATTCAAAAATGTTTGAAAAACTAAAATTTATAATTTCAAATTATAATGAATTAGAAGAAGAAATTAAAGTAAACGCCAATACAACCTCTCGCCAAAGTTTCTATTATAAAAATTATAGTGAAGTACTTAGAAACTTTTTTTTCAAAAGTGATATAAAACCGTAGATGGGATTTAACAAATAAAAAGCTATAACATGAATAGAGAAAAAAAATGGGCTTCTTCAATTTCAGAAATGTATTCTGACATAGCAAATAGTAATTGTGGTAGCCATATAGCAATGGAATGTAGCTTTCTATTTAAAAAGAAAAAGAACTTTGATATTGTTTTCAAACCTCTAACCCAATTTCAATATCACATTACCGAGTATATTGAGAACAAAAAAATTGTGAAACAATACGAATCCTTATTTTTAAGTCTATGAGTAATAAACCTAAAATAAGTATTATTACCATTGATATGGGAACCGGTGGCACCGAGAGAGTAATCAGTCTCCTGCTACCGCATTTAATTAAAGATTTTGAGGTTACGCTCTGTATTTTTTATAATTACATAGATTTTGACATCCCTAAAGAGGTAGAAACTGTTATTCTAATTCCCAATCAAGCTAAAAGGAAATCGCTTGTTTTTAAGCTAAAAAACTTAGCTATTCTTACCTCAAGATACCGCAAATTGGTTAAAAGCAAAAACATTGAAATTTCAATCTCTTTTTTGCCCATACCAAACATTATTAATAGTATCCTTAAAAAATTAAACCCTTCTTTAAAAACCATATTGAGTGAGCGTTGTTATTCTTCAGAAATGTACAGAAACACACCACAATCTATGAGGTTAGCCAAACTCTGCTTTCCGATATTTTACAATTTAAATGACAAACTATTTTCAAACTCTGTATACATCAACAAAGATTTACAAGATAATTTTGGAGTAAAACTACCACTTTCTGTAATCTATAATCCGTTAAACGCTTTACCTCAAAATCAAATAGTAGAAACTGATATAATTGAAAAAGAAAATTTCAATTTAATTACAGTCGGAGCACTTTATGAGCCAAAAAACCAAGAATTAATTATTAGGGCAATTTATTTATTAAAAGCGCCAAATTTACATCTCACCTTATTGGGTTCAGGACCTTTGGAACAGGAGTTAAAAAAAGAAAGTAAAACCCTTAAATTAACTGAAAATGTACACTTTAAAGGAAAAGTAAGCAATGTAACAGAATATCTTTCTAAAAGTGATTGTTTCATTTTATCTTCAAACACTGAAGGATTTCCCAATGTGATTTTAGAAGCACTAGCTGTAGGCTTACCCGTTATTTCTACAAATTGCATGTCTGGTCCTATCGAATTATTAAATGAAAATCAACCTGTTTCAATTAATAAAGGAGAGTTTATTTGTGCTAAATATGGCATTTTAATAAATCCTAACGATGAAATAGCACTTTCAAAAGCTATTAATCATTTAAGGTCAGATTTAAATTTAAGGAGAGCCTATTCAAACAAAAGTAAAATTAGAGCGCAAGATTTTGCGCTACCTAAAATCTATAACGAGTTTAAAACTCTAATTACAACCTAAACTATGTGCGGTATAAACGGCATAATATATCATACAAAACAGGATGACCTAAAAGTTCAGACTGCGCTAACCGAAATGAATGACCTTATCGTTCATCGTGGTCCTGATGATTCTGGCACTTGTATAACTCCTACTCCATTTGGAAGTATAGGAATGGCAATGAGAAGGTTATCAATTATAGATTTACACACAGGCCAACAACCCATGTGTTCTGATAACGCATTGATAGGTATTGTATTTAATGGTGAGATTTACAATTACAGAACGTTAAAAAGCGAACTCGAATCAGAAGGTTTAATTTTTAAAACAAATAGCGATACAGAAGTTATCCTTAAATTGTACGAAACTAAAGGCGCTAAAGCATTTTCTAAACTTGACGGAATGTTTGCTTTTAGCCTATTCGATAAATCTATAAATAAGGTGTATTTAGCTCGAGATTTTTTTGGAGAAAAACCGCTGTACTATTCTCAGCAGGATTCTAAATTTATTTGGGGTTCTGAATTGAAATCAATTATAAACAATCTTAATTTTAAACCTGAAATTGACAAAACAGGCCTCAATTTATTTTTAAGATTAACCTATATTCCGGCACCTTTTACAATTTATGAAAACATCAAAAAGTTGGAACCTAATCAACTTTTAACCTATTGTTTGGAGTCACACAGTTTTAAAATTTCCTCAATTTTTGATACACCTGCAATTGAAACTCAAAAAATTGGATTTGATGAGGCCAAAACGGAGGTTAAAAACAAGGTAAATGCTTCAGTTGAAAGCCGATCAATAGCCGACGTCCCTTTAGGTACTTTTTTATCAGGAGGTGTTGACTCTTCTGTGGTTTCTCTTTGTTTGGCAAATCAATCAGATGCTAAAATCGATACATTCTCAATAGGTTTTGAAAAAAAATCATACGATGAAACAGATAAATCTCGAACGGTAGCCAAACTCATCAACAGTAATCATCATGAGTTTATCATTAATGAATCTGACATTAAAAAAAATATAGATGATGTTTTATTAAACTTCGATGAGCCATTTGCAGATTCGTCTGCATTACCAACATATTTAGTTTCTCAAAAAACAAAATCTCAAGTAAAAGTAGCATTGACTGGTGATGGTGGAGATGAAGTTTTTGGAGGCTACAACAAATACTATATCGGTAAATTAAACAGTAACTACACCAAGATTGTACCACAGTATTTACATCAAGGTGTTTCTAAATTTTCATCTCATTTATTAAAACGAAAAGATGACAACCGAGGGATTAAATACAAACTAAATAAGCTATTAAACGCTATAGACTATAATTCAAATTTTTATTGGGATATTATAGCTTTAGGCTTCAATGAAACCGACATAGCAACATTACTTCCGGAAAAAAGTCAACAATCAAACTTGTTTGAATACTACAAAAGCAAAAGTGGAATATCTAAACCTAAATCCATTAACGACTTTAGAACAATAGATCGACACTTGAGTCTAGAAGGCGATATGCTGGTAAAAGTGGACAGAACAAGTATGCTAAACTCTTTAGAATGTCGCGCACCATTTTTAAATAGAGATTTATACAATTATGTTTCTAATTTACCTGAGAATTATCTCATCAACAAGTGGAGTAAAAAACACATTTTAAAAGCAGCATTTCAAGAGCAATTTCCTAAAGGCTTTTTAGACATTTCTAAACAAGGATTTGGGGTACCTGTTGGTGATTGGCTTCGAGAAGGACTAAAGCCCCAACTTGTAAAAATGATTGATCAAAAGTTTTTGGATAATCAACATATTTTTGAATCCAATCAAATCATTACTTTGGTTAAAAACCATTTATCTGGAAAAGAAGACAACACTTTTAAGGTTTGGCCATTTTTCTGTTTCCAAAAATGGTATCTAAATACTTACCTAAATTTATAATGCAAAAATTAATACGCATAACAACTGTACCTTCCTCTTTAAGAACACTTTTAAAGGGGCAATTGAATTTTATGCGTAGTCATTTCAATATTTTGGGAGTTTCGAGTTCTGGTGACGCTTTATTAGAAGTTGAACAAAACGAACAAATTGCTACTCAAGCCATTGAAATGACAAGAACTATTACACCAATAAAAGATAGCATTGCGCTGATTAGATTGTTTTTTCTATTTAGATCGGTAAAGCCACACATTGTGCATAGTCACACACCTAAGGCCGGGCTTTTAAGTATGATTGCCGCTAAACTAGCGGGAGTAAAACATCGTGTGCATACTGTTGCTGGAATGCCGTTGCTTGTCGAAACAGGAACTAAAAGAAAGCTCTTAAATTTTGTAGAAAAGTTGACTTACACCTGTGCGACTCATGTTCTGCCAAATTCGAATGGATTAAAGAGTATTATTTTGGAATACAAATTTTGCGATGACAAAAAACTTAAAGTCATAGGCAATGGAAGTTCTAACGGAATTGATACTTCTCATTACAATCCAGATTTAGTCTCAGAAAAAACTAAAAATCAACTTAGAGAAGAATTAAATATTACTAAAGATGACTTTGTGTTCATTTTTATAGGACGGGTTGTAAGTGATAAAGGTATAAATGAATTGGTTGAAGCATTTAATGAATTATCCAAAGTAAAAAAGAAAACCAAACTTCTATTGGTTGGTCCTTCAGAAAATCATTTGGACCCCTTAAAGGAACAAACTGAAAAAATCATAAAAACCAATCCGCACATACTTGCTGTTGGAAATCAAAAAGATATAAGGCCATTTGTATGCGTCTCTGATGTGTTAACTTTTCCGAGCTATAGAGAAGGGTTTCCAAATGTTGTATTGCAGTGTAGTGCCATGAATTTACCTTGTGTAGTTTCAGATATTAACGGCTGTAATGAAATTATCAGTCATCATCAAAACGGAATTATTGTTCCGACAAAATCTTCTGAAAAACTTAAAAATGCCATGTTACACCTCATTGACAATCCAAGTGAAAAAGATAAAATGGCTCTAAATGCAAGAAGTAACATTCAAAATAAATATGAACAACAATATGTTTGGGAAGAAATTTTAAAATTTTATAAAAGTCTATAAATGAAACTCTATAAGTTTTTTATTAAACGTGGTTTAGACCTCCTACTCTCTACTTTAGGGTTTATTTTGCTTTGCCCCGTTTTTATTGTTGTTATGGTCATTTTATTTTTCAAAAACGATGGAAAACCTTTTTTCTTCCAAGAACGACCTGGCAAAGACGAAGTGATTTTCAAAATTATAAAGTTTAAAACCATGAACGATAAAAAGGACTCAAATGGAAAATTATTAGATCCTTCTTTACGTCTTACAAAAACAGGTAAATTTGTTAGAAAATACTCTTTAGATGAAATCCCACAACTCATTAACGTTATAAAAGGTGACATGAGTTTAATTGGTCCGCGACCATTATTAGTGAGATACTTGCCAAGGTATAATGATTTTCAAAAACAACGCCACCAAATCAAACCCGGGATAACCGGTTGGGCTCAGGTCAATGGAAGAAACGCCATAAGTTGGGAGCAAAAATTTGAATTTGATGTTTGGTACGTTCATAACATTTCATTTCTATTAGACCTTAAAATTATTGGATTAACGATTTATAAAATTTTCAAAAAGGACGGTATTTATAGCGTTCAAAATGATATAGTTCCAGATTTTTTAGGAACAAAACAAGATTAAATATGGCACTTAATATTTTATTCACCTGCTCTGGCAGAAGAAACTACCTTATAAACTATTTTAAAGCGGCTCTAAATGGGCAAGGTAAAGTCTTTACTGCCGATGCCAGTAAATTGGCCCCATCGATGGTAGACGCCGATAAAGCGATTGTTGTACCTAGTATTTACTCAAATCAATACATTAATACCTTAAAGGAGATTGTAAAAACTCATAACATTTCGGCCATTATTTCTTTAAACGATCTTGAATTACCAATCCTTTCACCTTATAAAACCGATTTTCAATCACTTAATTGCGAATTATTAATTTCAAATTCTGAAGTTATAAATATTGGTTTTGATAAATTAGAAACAGTTAAGTACCTATCGAAAAACGGATTAAAAACTCCAAAAACCTTTACCCGATTAAATGATGCAATTTTGGCAATTGAAAACAAAACGCTTTCATTTCCTTTGGTTGTTAAACCCAGATGGGGAAGCGCTTCAATTGGCATTGATTTTCCTGAAGATTTAGAAGAATTAAAGCTGTCGTTTGCCCTACAGCATAAAAAATTACAAAAATCAATTTTAAAAGAAGCAAGTGCCAACAACTTGGAAGACGCCATTTTAATTCAAGAAAAAATAGTTGGAAAGGAATACGGCATGGATATCCTAAACGACTTCACTGGAAATTATTTAGGTTCATTTTCAAGAGAAAAGATTAAAATGAGATCTGGAGAAACTGATATTGCGATTTCAGTGATAAACAAGAATTTAGAGGTTATAGGACGCACAATTGGGAGTACATTAAAGCATGTTGGAAATTTAGATTGTGACATTCTTGAAGACGAAGCTTCAAACTTATATGTATTAGAATTGAATCCAAGATTTGGAGGTGGATACCCATTTTCTCATGAAGCGGGAATGAATACAGCAAAATTATATATTGACCTGCTGAATGGAAAGAATACATTCAAAGAACACAACAAATACAGAGATAATATCACATTTTCTAAATGTGACAGATTGTTAAAAATTAAATAAACCTAAGCTTCAAGGAGTATACTATTCTTACTTCCCTTAATTACATATGAGGCATTGGAAGTAGATGTTTTATGCACTGTAATATTAGCTAAGGGCTCCGGGTTTTTAAATGCAAAATCATACACGTATCGCTTTAAAAACTGATTATCTACTGTATTTAAATCGACAGTTTCCGAGACCATAACTTCATCATTTTGACCTATTGGTTTTACTTTATAATTCAATTCTCCATGAGATAGAGTCCTAACCGAATTCCCTTTTAATCTAAATATCACCTTCCTATAAAGTCTGTTTACCCCCTTTTCTCTTAACCATAGTTTTGTTTTGAGAAATGACACTAATCCCTTTCCTAACATTAAAGAAACAAGGGATGAGGAATCATATAACACATGATAATGAAAATCGTAAATGGTATTACTCCAAATTCTTTTATAGTCAAAATCACCTTTTGAGAAATCTGAAACTTGGTATCCATTTTCAAAACACCAATCCAAGATTTTAAGTACTGAGAGTTTACCAATACTAAATTTAGAATAATCTACATCAAAGACGGTAATTGCCTTAAACAAGGTGTTTTCAGCATGATAATTTAAATTCACACCTATTGGCATATTATTATCATAAATCACAAAAAAAGAAGCCTCTTTATTCCTTATCATCGGCAGAACAAGTTCTCGGTAAAATGCCCATTTTTGCTCATTTAAATGATGGTAGTTTGTTCCTTTTCCTTGAAATCTTTCTATTAAAAGTTGATAAAACTTATTAAATACAAGTTTGTATTCAGAATCAGTCATATCTCCATAAAAAAACCTATAGCTTACATTAAAACAGGCTTCTAACCTATTAATATGAGACCAACGTATATAGCGTTTATTATGAGTTTTAAATTGCTCTTTAATATATTCTTCCTTCGATTCAAAGTCTTTTAAATTCATTAGAAACCCTTGATACTGGAATACTTTATCAATTTTAATTGAACCTAAACTCCCTTCATTATTTTGATGCTCTTTGTCAAAATATGAAGGCACATCATAAATTAAAAATACTTTTTTCTTGAAATCTGTTTGCAAGGGATTTAACTTGTATGAAAGCCCCTTAGTTAGGTTTTCTCCAACATTTACAAACAATGGTATCCATGACTTTTTCACAAACGAAACACCTTCAATACTTTTAAATTGAGTAGGTTGTTTTTGATAGCCAAAATGTTTCATCCAATTAGTTACAAAAGTTTTGGACGTAAATGGGTTGTTGTTCATGAATTAATTGATGCAATACAGATTCAAAAATAAGCTTTTTATCAATATTGAAAATTCAGAACTTGATTTTTAATTAGACTTTATAATTTTAATTACTTTTATCACAAACAATTAACCTATTTATGAATATGCCTGGGCATTTTATTATATCTTTAGACTACGAATTGCACTGGGGTGTTTTTGACCAAAAAAGTCTTGATTCTTATAGATCTAATTTAGATCAAGTGGACAATGTGGTAAAACGTTTAGTTGCTTTAAGCAACACCTATAATGTTAAGCTAACCTTTGCAACTGTCGGGTTTTTATTCGCTGAAGACAAAAAAGACCTATTGAAGTATGTCCCAGAAAATACTCCAACCTATGACAAACCACAATTCAATCCGTATCCTATCATAGAATCCATTGGAGATAATCCAAAACAAGACCCTTATCATTATGCTTTACCTACTTTAAAAGCGATTCACAAAGAAGGGATTCATGAAATTAGTAGTCATACTTTTTGCCATTATTATTGTCATGAAAATGGCCAAACTCCTGATCAATTTAAATCGGATTTACAAGCAGCTGTTGCCATAGCTAAGTCTAAAAACATGGAATTAAAGAGCATTGTTTTTCCTAGAAACATGATTGAACCACATGAATCCAATTATCTTGACATATGCTATGAACAAGGATTAAAATCTTATAGAGGTAAAGAGAAAAGCTTTATTTACAATATACATACCACTAAGTTTTATCATGGTTGGTTCATTTTCAAAATACTAAGAATCTTAGATGCCTATTTCAATATTACGGGTGCGAACATGTACGACTTAAAAAGTAATTACTCTCCCGGAAAAGCATTAAACCTCCCATCTTCCAGACTTCTAAGACCTTTTAACAAGACGCTTAAGGCCTTTGAATTTTTAAAATTAAATCGGATTAAAAAGGGAATGACTAAGGCCGCTAAATCAGGAAAAATGTTTCATTTATGGTGGCATCCTCATAATTTCGGTAGTGATATTGAAGAAAATTTCAAAAATTTAGAATCCATTTTTAGAACCTACGTGAAACTCCATGAAGATTACGGGTTTAAAAGCCAAACCATGTCAGGAATAACTGAAGAATTGGAATCTTCATCTAAATCAAACAACTAATTTACAACAACTTAGTCGTCTACATTTACATCAATCATCCCTCTAAAACGGATTTTAATCGTTTTTATTTGGAAGATCCTATGCTATTGTAAGATATTTAAACAGATATTACGTCCCAAAACTAATAATTATGGATTCTAAAATATGGTTGTCCTCTCCCCATATGGGAGGTCGTGAACAACATTACATAAACCAAGCATTCGATTCTAACTGGATTGCTCCTTTAGGCCCAAATGTTGATGGTTTTGAATCTGACTTAGAACAATCTTTATCAAACAAAGTACAAATTGCAGCTTTAAGCTCTGGTACAGCAGCCATACATTTAGGATTAAAAGTTTTAGGAGTTTCAAAAGGTGATGAAGTAATATGCCAATCAAAAACATTTTCAGCCAGCGTTAATCCAATTTTATACTTAGGTGCCTCTCCTGTATTTGTGGATAGCGAATTAGATACATGGAATCTTTGTCCGATGCTACTTAAAAAAGCTATTCAAGACCGAATTGCAAAAGGAAAGAAACCTAAAGCTATAATTGCTGTACATCTTTACGGTATGCCTTATAAGGTTACTGAAATACATGAAATAGCAGACCAATACAATATCCCAGTTTTAGAGGATAGCGCTGAAGCATTAGGAAGTAGTTACAAATCACAACCTTGCGGTACTTTTGGAAAAGTAGCTGCGCTGTCTTTTAATGGTAATAAAATTATTACCACAAGTGGTGGTGGTGCTTTATGCTGCCCAACCAATGAAATCAAAAATAAAATCATACACTGGTCTACTCAATCTAGAGACAAAGGCGTATCATACTTACATTCTGAAATTGGATACAATTACAGAATGTCCAACATACTTGCAGGAATTGGTAGAGGCCAAATGGAAGTTCTTAAAGAAAGAGTTAATGCTCGAAGAAGGGTATTTGATTTTTACAAATCAGAATTAAACAATATTAAAGCCATCACATTTTTAGAAGAACCAGAAGGCTATTTCTCTAACAGATGGCTAACAACCATCCTTCTTGATAGTTATGATACAAGAGAAGAACTTAGATTAGCTTTAAATGAAGATAATATTGAATCCAGACCACTGTGGAAACCTATGCACCAACAACCGGTATTCAAGAACTATCCAAGTTACATAAACGGTAACTCAGACGCTTTGTTTGAAAGAGGACTGTGCTTGCCAAGTGGCTCTAACCTTACCAATATTGACTTAAATAGAGTCACAAAAAATATTAAATCGTATTTTAGTGTATGCTAATTAAACTTCTACATAAAATTTCTGAGCGTTATGCCTCCCAATGGTTGGTGCTTACCTTTGATGTTTCTATTGTAGTTTTCACCTTCTTTTTAGCATATCTCATAAGATTTAATTTTCAATTAGATTTTGATTTAATAATCTTTTTTAAGCAGATACCGTTTGTAATTATTGCAGCATGTATAAGCTATTTATTGGTTGGATCTCATAAATCAGTTGTAAGATACACAGGGTTTAAAGATGTAGTAAATGTAATTATTGGTGTTAATATTTTAGCTACCATCCTAATTATCTCTACCTTTTTTAGTAGAAAATATAATTTTGACGCCGTTTTTAATATTTCTGGTTCAGTGATTTACATTCACTTACTACTAAATATTTTGTTTTTAATAGGATCAAAACTCTTTGTAAAATCAATATACAAACAGATAACGGCAGAATTAAACATTTCTAAAAACGTGCTAATTTATGGTGCGGGTAGCTCTGGTCTTATTACTTATGAAGCAATTACTAACGACCCTAAAAGCAACATCATTACAATTGGATTTGTTGATGACAACGACAGTAAAATTGGTAAAAAAATCAATTTACTACCAGTTTACCCCCTTAAAAAAATCACTCCTGAATTTGTAGAAAAATACAATTTAGAAGAAGTCATCATTTCAATTCAAACCATTGAATCTTCAAGACTACTTGAAATTACCGGGCTTTTATTCAAATTAGGTCTAAAAGTAAAAATTGTTCCTCCTGTCCAAAATTGGATTGATGGAGATTTAAGTATTGGTCAGATAAAGGATGTAAGAATTGAAGATTTACTTGGACGTGAACCTATTAAAATTGCAAACCCTGATTTAGATCACGAATACAATAATGAAATAATTTTTGTAACTGGTGCTGCAGGATCGATTGGTAGTGAAATAGCCAGGAAGGTTTGCAACTTCAATTACAAACAGTTGATTTTAATTGACTCAGCAGAGTCTTCTTTATATGAATTGGAACAAGAGTTTATTCTAAGAGGAATTAAAAACTTTAAAGTAATCGTTGGTGACATACGTGATCGCTATCGCATGAATTTGCTCTTTAACGCCTATAAACCAAAAATTGTATTCCATGCTGCCGCCTATAAACATGTGCCATTAATGGAAAACAACCCCTACGAAGCAGTAAGTGTAAACATAAAAGGAACCAAAAACATTGCAGACCTCTCGCTAAAACATTTAGTCAATAAGTTTGTTTTTATTTCTACTGATAAGGCGGTAAACCCAACTAATGTTATGGGCGCTTCTAAACGTATAGCAGAATTATATGTGACATGTTTAAAAGGGCAAGGTCAAACAAAATTTATAACAACAAGATTTGGAAATGTACTTGGCTCTAATGGCTCTGTTATACCTTTATTTAAAAATCAAATTGAAGCAGGTGGTCCTTTAACTGTTACTCATAAAGATATTACAAGATATTTCATGACCATATCCGAAGCTTGTCAACTCGTTTTAGAAGCCGCAGCAATGGGTAATGGTGGCGAAATTTTTGTGTTCGATATGGGCAAATCTGTAAAGATTTACGATTTAGCATTAAATATGATTACGCTTTCTGGATTAAGATTTCCTGACGATATTAATATAAAAATTACAGGATTAAGACCGGGCGAAAAAATATACGAAGAGCTACTTGCAGATGGAGAAAACACGGGCTCTACATATCATGAGAAAATAATGATTGCCAAGACCAGAGCTATTGATAAGGATAAAATTCAAAATCTAATATTGAGTTTATGCGACAAAAAACGTAAGACCAACATAGAAATCGTTGCACTTATAAAAGATATTATTCCTGAATATATTTCAAATAATTCAAAATTTGAAGTTTTGGATAATAAAAAATAAAACCAAAAACCTAAACCATGAAAATTAACACTACCACCCTAAAGCAGTTATGCACTTTACTGTTAATTATCGGATTAACCTCTTGTGGATCAAGAAAAGACTTAGTTTATTTTCAAGATCAAAACATTACTCCTTCTTCAAAGTTGGATTTTAATCACGAATTAATTTACGCACCTGATGACGTGTTAACAATTGATATTTCTGGCTTAGACCCTGATGCTGTCCGACCATTTAACCTTGCTGCTGTTTCCTATAGCGGCTCAATAATAAGTGCCCAAGGCGAATTAAAAATGCAAACTTACATTATTGATAATGATGGAAATATTGAATTTCCAGTATTAGGAACTGTTAAAATGGGAGGACTTACAAGAACTCAAGCCACTAAAATGCTTAAAGCAAAACTAAGTGACTATGTTAAAGATGTAATAGTTAACATTAGAATTGCAAATTTTACTATTACAGTATTAGGCGAAGTGAATTCTCCAGGAACATTTACCATTCAAGATGAACGAATTACATTAACTGAAGCTTTAGGGTTAGCTAATGATTTATCAATTTACGGTAAAAGAGACAAAGTATTTTTAATTCGTGAAGTTGATGGGATTAAACAATATACCAACTTCGATTTAACTTCTGTAACATCAATAAACACACCCCAATACTATTTACAACAAAACGATGTCATTTATGTAGAACCAAATAATGCCAAAGTAAGACAATCATCATACAACCCTAATAACGGGGTAATCATAGCATTAGTATCTACTCTTGCAACGATAGCAGCCATATTAATAGACTAATTTTGAACCCAACTTATGAAGCCTAAATCTAATTTTGATTTCAGAACTGAAGTAGACCATTATCTATCTAAATGGAAAATGTTTGCATTATGTATTCTTGTTGCTTTAGGAATAGCGTATACGTATTTAAGATATGTTTCTTACGAATACGAAGCTACTGCTATAATTAAAATAAATAACGAGAAACAGAACAACAAACTTCCCGAATTATCTGCTCTTCAAGACTATGGCATGTTTTCCAGTGATTTTAATAATATAATTGACGAAATAGAAGTCATCAAATCTCGGGCCCTAATAAAATCTGTAGTTGAAGATTTAAAACTAAATATCAAATACTTTGTTCGAGGAAGAATTGCTGAACAAGAAATTTACAAAAACCCACCCATCCATCTTAGCTTTTTTGAAAGCGATTCTTTGATTAATACCATTGACACTACCCTTTATGTCAAAATAATCTCTAATGAAAAATTCAAATTATCAAATGAACAACACAATGATCTTTTAAACATTGATAATGAAGATGCAACAACCCATGCATTCGGAGACAGAATAAAGACTGGATTTGGGGATTTTATTATTATACCAAATTCAGGAGAATACAATCCAAAAATTGGGGCAAGCATTAAACTGGACATGTCACCAATAAGCCAAACGGTTGAATCTTATCAATCCAAAATAAATGTAGGAACAGAAAAAGGTTCAAGTATTTTAAAATTATCCGTAAACGAAAACATAAGGGAAAAAGCAAAATTAATTCTTGATAAACTAATTGAGAAATACAATGACGACGTCGTGAATGATAAACAACTTATTGTTAAAGCCACATCAGATTTTATTAATAGCCGATTAGAAATTGTCGCATCAGAATTAGAATTAGTTGATTTCACAGCTGAAACAATGCAAAAAAACAACAGACTTACTGCTCTCGCATCTCAATCTAGTATTTTTCTTCAGAGTGAAAAAGAAAATGAAGCCCGGTTAATTCAAACTTCAAATCAAATTCAGCTCATTGACTACATGCAGCAACATCTTACTGACAATAACAAAACGTCTGATTTACTGCCTGCCGATATTGGAATTGCTGACAATGGCGTTGCTCAATTAACAAAAAGTCATAACGATTTAGTATTACAACGAAATAGAATTTTAAAATCTTCTACCGAAAAAAACCCAACCGTTATTAACCTTGACAACCAAATTAGAGCGTTAAAAGATAATTTAGACCAAAGTTTAAAAAATATTCAATCAGGAAATCAAATTACTTTAAACTCATTAAACCAAGAAGACGCAAGGATAAACGCTCAAATTTACTCAGCACCAACAAAAGCAAGACAATTTAGAGACGTTAAACGTCAACAAGATATCAAGGAATCGCTATACTTATACCTACTTCAAAAAAGGGAAGAAACCGCAATCTCTTTAGGTCTTTCATCTCCTAATGCAAAAATTGTTGATGAGGCATATGCTACAATTATGCCGGTTAACCCTAAAAAATCTGTTGTGTATTTAGCATCTTTAATATTAGGGATAATGGTTCCGTTTGGATTCATTTACACAAAGAATTTAATGAACACAAAAGTAGGCTCAAAGGCGGAACTTGAAAAAGTACTTAGCGTACCATACTTAGGAGACATTCCTAAACAAGGCAATAAAAAACGCCCGGTTATTTCAAAAGTAGATTATTCGCCAAAAGCTGAGGCATTTAGAATAATACGTTCAAATATAGATTTTATACTAAAAGAAATTAACACCGATTGTAAAACAATATTTGTAACCTCCACAACCAGCCAAGAAGGAAAATCGCATACTTCAGTAAATTTAGCAAGTTCCATTTCATTCTCAGAAAAAAGAACATTACTTATTGAGACTGATATTCGAGTACCCAAGGTTAAGGAATACTTCAAATTAAAGTATGAAAATGGTTTAACAGATTACTTAGTAGACAAATCACTTACCATAAAAGATATCACTATTACAAAGGAAGACAATCCTTTCTTAAGTGTTATTCCAGCCGGAACAATCCCTCCTAACCCTGCAGAATTACTAATGACCGATCGAATGAAGAATTTATTTGAAGAGGTGAAAAACGACTACGATTTCATAATTGTTGATACTGCTGCTGTAGGATTGGTAACAGATACATTTTTAATAAGTGATCACGCAGACATGTTTGTATACGTTGTAAGTGCCAATAATATTGATAAAAGAGAGCTACACAAGGCACAAACAATTTATGATGAAAAACGTTTACCAAAAATGACTTTATTATTAAACGGTACAATAGGAAGAAAAGGCTATGGATACGGCTATGGTGCGGCCCCTAAAAAAGCCAAGAAATGGTATAAATTCTAAGCTCCTTTAATTTTGTATTTCATTTTAGTATAAAGTGTATTTACGTTTTTATCCCTTAGGTATTGTTTAGTTTTAAAGAACATTGACAACACATTGCCTATAAAGGCTGGCGTCAGTTTGCCTTTTTGGTAAATAATATGATTTTCAAAATGATATTCATTAGTTGACCAGCGTTTTTTATAATCTGTATTTCCCTTAGAGAAATCTACAATTTGCATATTAAAATCCATAGCCCATTCTAACAATTTGTAAATCTCAATATTTCCAATATTATTTCGATTATAATCGATATCAAATGTTCTAATAGCAATAATAACTTGTGATCCCGCTATAAAATTTATAGACATCGCAATGGGTTCATTGTCATTATAGATTACATTTAAATTGGCTTTCTTTTCTTTTATTAATGGTAATACTAAATCTAAATAGAAATCCCAAATAGGTAACACCGTATTAAAAGTGCCTTTGGCATCAAAACGCTTAGCTAACAGCTTTTTTAAAGCTTTCATTTCTCTGAAATAATCTTCATCAGAAATAGCTCCAAAATACACTTTATAAGAAATATTAAACTTAGTTTCTAATACTCTAGTGCTTCTATCAAAATTGTATCTACTTTTACTCGATTTAAAACAGTATTTTTTTAAATCGTCAATAGTTTCAAATTTAGTTAAATCACAAAAATAGCCAGGGTACTGCTTAATTCGCTTTACTTTGAAATTATTAAAATCATGATCATCTTGTAACTCAAAATCTTGAACATCGTAAATTAAAGCAACTTTGTTTGAAGGTGATATACTTGTCGAGTTAAAGCTATAATTTTGCTTATTGGTGAAGTTTTTACCAACATTATGATAAAACGGCCATTTTGAATTTTTAAAGAAATGAATTCCATCCAGGTAATCAATCTTTATCAATTGGCTATTAGGTTCAAAGTGATTTATCCATGCCTGATAATAGGCTTTAGAATTAAACGGGCTGTCAGACATAGGATAATAAACTCTTGTAATTTAGCAATTTAGTTAGGATACTAAAATACTTAATCTAACATTGTTTACAAGAGAATAACACAAAAAATAAAAACAATTGAATGAAGAGTTCTACCAAAAACTACAACTTCCTTCTTTGCTTTTCTTGAGACAATAAATTAAGCTCTCTTGAAGTTTGTCCTGCAACAGAAGTATTCTCCTCTGCTCTTCTTATTAAATACGGCATCACATCTCTAACAGGACCAAAAGGAACATATTTAGCAACGTTAAAACCTTGTTGAGCTAAATTAAAACTAATATGATCACTCATTCCATACAGTTGCCCAAACCAAACATTTTCGTCCGAAATACCAATGTTTAAATCTTTCATTAACTGCATTGCCAGATAACAACTTTCCTCATTATGAGTACCTATAAACACAGCTATGTCTTTTACATTTTCAAGAATAAATGATAAGGTGGTATCAAAGTTTACATCGGTTGCTTCTTTGGTTTTACAAATTGGAGAATCATAACCAAGATCTTTAGCACGCTGGCGCTCCTTCTCCATATAAGCTCCACGAACAATCTTCATACCAAGCTTATACCCATTAGACTGAGCTTTTTCTAATGCTTTTTTAAGGTAATCTAATCGATCCCACCTGTACAATTGTAAAGTGTTAAAAACTATAGCTTTTTCTGTATTGTATTTAGACATCATCTCTTCTACCAAATCATCAGCAGTTCCTTGCATCCAACTTTCTTCAGCATCAATAAGCAATTCTACATCTCTTTCTTTTGCAAAACTACAAACAGAATCAAATCGAGCAACAACTCTATCCCATTCTTCCGTTTCTTCTTCAGATAACGACTTCCCTTCTCCTATTTTCTGATACAACTCAAACCGTCCAAAACCAGTTGGCTTAAAAACAGCAATTGGCATTCCATCTTTGTTTGCTGCAAAATCAATTATTTTAATAGTTTTCTTTAAAGCTGCATCAAAATGAGCCTCATCGTCCTTTCCTTCTACCGAGTAATCTAAAACCGAACAAACACCCTTGTTATACATATTATCAATAACTGGCAAACAATCTTCCTCACTTACTCCTCCACAAAAATGATCAAACACAGTAGATCTTATTAGCCCTTCTACTGGTAAATGTGCTTTTAAGGCAAAATTAGTAGCTGCTGTTCCGATTCTCACTAATGGTTGATGAGAAATCATTTTAAACAAGAAAAATGCACGTTCTAATTGCGAGTCGTTTTTAAGCTGAAAAGCAATTTCTGTATTATCAAAAATTCGGGGTGTTGCCATACTGTCAAAAATTTTACAAATATATTTATTATGCCATTAATTTTTAATCAAAATCTGCTTAATTTCACACCCAAATAATATGGTAAAGAAAGTAATGACATCTATAAACACAGAATCCTACTCAATTCACTTTAATACAAAGTGTTATACCGAAATCAACAACTACTTAAAAAGCGAAGATTTTTCAAAAATTTTTGTGCTTGTTGACAGCAATTCACATGCCCTGTGCCTACCTCTTTTTCTTGAACAAATTTCCACCAGTTTAGATATTGGAATTATTGAAATTGAAACGGGAGAACAGCATAAAAACATTGAAACCTGTATGGGAGTTTGGAATACACTTTCAGACTTAGGATGTGACCGTAAAAGCTTAATGATTAACATTGGAGGTGGCGTAGTTACTGATTTAGGTGGATTTGTAGCCTCAACTTTCAAAAGGGGAATTAGATATATAAATGTCCCTACAACCCTTTTAGCTATGGTAGACGCCTCTGTTGGTGGAAAAACTGGTATAGACTTAGGAAGTATTAAAAACCAAATTGGTGTCATAAACTCAAGTGAAATGGTGCTTATTGACACCAACTACCTCAATACCCTACCCCAAAACCAAATGAAATCAGGCTTAGCAGAGATGCTAAAGCACGGATTAATCCATTCTCAATCCTACTGGAATGAGTTTTTAGACCTTTCTAAGCTCAACTTAACAGATTTGGACAGACTTATCTACGAATCTGTGTTAATTAAATATGAAATTGTAACCAAAGACCCTAAAGAACAACATTTAAGAAAGACCTTAAACT
Organism: Bacteroidetes bacterium MedPE-SWsnd-G2; assembly: GCA_001874335.1. Classification (GTDB taxonomy): domain Bacteria; phylum Bacteroidota; class Bacteroidia; order Flavobacteriales; family Flavobacteriaceae; genus MedPE-SWsnd-G2. Next base: position 2,870 of record MPDE01000013.1, on the reverse strand, counting down.
TTGGGCATACTTTAGGTCACGCTATCGAATCTTATTTTTTAGAACAACCTCACAAACAAGAATTATTACACGGAGAAGCTGTGGCAATTGGAATGATTTTAGCTTGTCACATTTCCCATCATATCTTTAATTTTCCTGAAGACCAATTAAAAGAAGTGAGTGAGACTATAATTTCAATTTTTAGCAAAATAGAAATAGCAACGGAAGACTATCAACCAATTATTGATTTACTAATTTTTGACAAGAAAAATGAGCATGGTAAAATATTGTTTGTCCTACTTGATAATATCGCCAGCACTAAAATCAATATTGAAGTAGAAAATGAGCTTATCAAAGCTTCATTTGAGTATTACAACAACTTATAAATAACGGTTTTTTAGAATTTCTAAATGATGGTTTTCATGACCTAGCACAATTAAAGCTATGGCTCTAACAGTAATCTCGTTACCATTGGCTACTCCTCGTGTCTTCATTTTTGATTCACTCAAATTACCAAATAATTGAAGAGTAGAAACTCGAACTGCTCTGTATTCTTCTAAAACACTATCTAACGAGCGAGAAGAAGCTTCACAATTCACAACGTAATCATCTTGCTCAAAACCTGGCAAACTGGCTTTATCTCCGCGAACTATAGCTAAAGCTCTATAACTAAACACCCGTTCTGTGTCAATAATATGTAACAGCAATTCTTTAATTGTCCACTTCCCTTCTTGATATCGAAATTCTCCATCTAACCCATCCAAGGTATTCCCAAGCTTTGAAATCCGTATTAAAGACTGCTCAAAGCCTTCTTTAATTGAAGTAATATGAACTTGCTTCACATAATTATGATAATACAAAGGATATTCAGACTCCGGAATAGAATAACTCATAGCTCAAAATTTTAAATAAAAAAACCCCTTTATAAAATTATAAAGAGGCTCTAATCTACGATTATTAATTGTTACAACTCGTTAAAGATAGTATGCATCAATCGTTTTTTATCATTTATACTTTCTTCTAAGGAAATCATTGTTTCTGTTCTGTAAACTCCATCAATGTCATCTAACATGAAAATTACATCTTTGGCATGAGTAGTATCTCTTGCCCTAATCTTACAGAAGATATTAAATTTTCCTGTTGTTACGTGAGCAACAGTAACAAACGGGATTAAATTAATACGCTCCAAAACAAATTTTGTTTGAGAGGTATTCTGTAAAAACACACCTACGTAGGCTATAAACGAATAGCCTAACTTTTTATAATCCAACGTTAATGAAGAACCTTTGATAATTCCAGCTTCTTCCATTTTTTTAACGCGTACATGGACCGTTCCTGCAGAAATTACAAGTTTTTTCGCAATATCAGTAAAAGGAATACGAGTATTATCAATTAGCATATCTAGAATCTTGTGATCTACCTCGTCAAGTTTAAATCTTCCCATTATATTTAGTTATCTTTTAAATTTTAAGCAAAAATAACAGAATTTTATTGAAGATAAATCATTAAAATTGCTTTTTTTCAATTTTTTAATGAGAATAATTCATTATTTATAAAAACGAAATCGTTTTCGTATCCCTCATAAATAGGTTTCTTATCATGCGTCAAAACCGCACCACCATTCACATCAAGCTCTTTATGTCCGAAAAACTCATGTAAATCATCAATTTTTTCAATAATCGGCAAAAATTTAACATTTTCACCAACCAAAACTTCCTTGTATTGAATAGCAACATCCCTTTTTTGCGAATTTCCGTTAATTTCAACACTGGCATTTCTCAAAATAATGTCAAAAAACAACTTCCCATTTTCAGGAATTTCAAAATAAGATTCATATCCACTTGCAAAATCTTTTCGATTAGCAATACTCAAGACCCCGTATAAAAGTGCATCGAAAACAAAACCACGAGTTAGATCTCTGTCATAATCCGATTTAAAATGTCCAGCTTCAAATAATACCGTTGGGATATTTAAATTTTGAAGTGTATCTCCAACACAATTCAAATTAAATGCGTCATCATACCTCCCAATCTGACCTTTCAACTCCTCTTCCAATCCATTTACGATATCACTGATTACAGCCATCGATTTAATTCTGGATGGTGTTATAGATCGTTCTTCATCCTGTGAAGGTGTCAAAAATGATAATGTAGCAGACTTATTATTGACCCCAGCGCTAAAAATAGTTCTCTGACCATGCAAGTTGAAACAAAAATCGGGCGCTTCAGTTTCATAACATTTTTTCAAAACTTGACTTTCTGGCTGACTCAGGTTTTGAGCATCTCTATTCAAATCAACTTTTACACCATTCAATCTGGTGTACAATTTTGCACCGTCAGGATTTAACATAGGAATAATTACTAAGGTACAGGACTCCAAAATTTGCTGTCCAACACCATTGGTTTTATCACTCAAAAAATTAAGAAAATCGAACAATGCTTTTGTGGTTGTAGATTCGTTTCCATGCATCTGTGACCACATCAAAATTTTACGTTTTCCACGACCAATTTTTAAGCTAAAAATAGGCGCTCCAAAAACTGATTCTCCAATACATTTTAGATTAAAATTTGAAGACAAATTATCTAGTATAGGCCTGATTGATTTCAATGAAATATATCGCGATTTTAAGCTAGATTCTTGGTACTGATTTTTCCAAGTTTTTGAAACCATAAATTATGTCGTTTTGTTGAGTTACAAATGTAACACAATATGGTTTTACATTTGTAAACATGACCACAGCTCCTGTTTGGTTACTTTTGTAAACAAATCGTGGTAATAATTATTCCTGTTAAACAAAATGGCACTATATATAACTGTAAATTTTAATTCAAGTAAATTAAAATATTATAAATCAGACTATTATATTGATTTGTTTAAAGTTAAAGTTTAAT
>MPDE01000012.1 GCA_001874335.1 Bacteroidetes bacterium MedPE-SWsnd-G2 | reverse complement strand
CTGATTCGCTATAATTTTCTGCCGTTGCCAGTATCTCAATTGGAACCGTAGCATTAGGACAAACCTCATATGCGAATTCTGGATCAAAACTTGTTAATGGTACAGCTTCTACAACCAAATCAAAATCAACTACAGAGTAACAATCAAAAGCAACATTGCTCTCAACTCGTGCCCATACTGTTTGTGGATTAGATGTATTGGTGTAAGCCGCTGGTAATGCATTTGCTCCTGCATTAGCATCTGCTTCTGAAGCATAATAACTAACTGTAAAGATGGTATCATCTTGACCATTCAATACAAACTCATTATGAGATGTTAAATCAAACTCTTCAACACCATCACTTGAAGCATCGTCACATAAACCGTAGTCTACACTTGTTGCTTCTGGAGTTGGACCTGAAATAATAAGGTCGAAAGAAGATGTTACAAAACAGAAGTTTGCATTAGCATCCTCAACTCTTACATAAATAGTTTGAGGGTTTGAAATATTGTTATAAGGAGAAGCTAAAGGCGCTGTATTAGTTTGAGCATCTACTAAAGTTAAGTGATAAGACACATTAAACTCTGTAGGGTCTTGAGCTCCTAATATACCTGCTGTTTGAGAATCTAAATCGAAATCTTCAATCTCGTCTCCTGATGCATCATCACAAGTAACAATATCATCTACTGGGTTAGCAACAGCCTCGGTACCAAATACAACTACAATTTCATCAGAAGCCTGAGAATCACAGTTAGTATCATAAGCAATTACAGTATAAGTATTGGTTTCTGTTACTGTTAATGTTGGACCAGTTTCTCCTTCAATAATGAAACCGTCAGCATACCATTCGTAAACATCAGCAAAAGGCGACTCCGCATTAATAATGTAATCTGGGAATCCACAGAATTCTTGATCAGGACCTAAGTCTACTTCAATCTCACTGGCTAAGGTACCAGCACCATCAACACCACCATTAGTTTGTTGCACTTGGATAATACCAGCATTACCATTAAAGTTTGTAATTAATAGAACATAAGTCTCACCAGCTTGAGCATTATCTATAGATACATTTTCAACAGGCGCTGCAGAATAACTACAATCTACAATGTTTCCGAAAGGATAAAAATCTGGATTCGTAGTGTTATTAGGACATGAAGGACAATCAACTAATAAATCTAATTCACAATAATCATCGCCATCTGTAAATGGTCCCCATAACACGAAATCAACATCTAAACCTGTTCCAATAGCATTTCCTTCATTATCAAATTCGGTATTCTGAACAATTTGAACTTCGATATCTCCAGACTCACCAATATTTAAAATATTCCAAGTTGGATTAGGTATTGAACCTAAACATGCAACATCTGCACTATTAGGAATACCAATTACATTTTGCGCATAAAGTGCTTCTCCAACTCCACAGAAAGGCGTTGCATTCTCACATACCGTGTTTATAGGTCCTTCTTTAATACATAAGTCGAATGTAGTGGTTTCTGGATTATCTCCGAATCCCCATACTCTAACATAATATGTTTCCCCAACTGTTAAGTTTGGACTTAAAGAAGCCGTATCATTTGAACAAGAAATCTCAACTAAATTGTCGCAATCTCCTGAATATAATGCGTGATCTAAGTTAAATGTACCACCAACAATGTTTACCAATGATATTAACTGTACTTCATTTAATGCTGTGAATTCAAACCAAACATCATCATCAATATTAGCTGCACATGAAGCTCCTGAAACACCTGAAGGGGTAGCTGCTAAAATTGTACCTGGGTTTAAAATATCACAAGTTTCATCATCGTTTACTGTAGCAACAATCGCATCAACACAGTTATCATTGTCTGGAGGACAAGCTAACAGTTGAATTGCTGATGAGTTAATTACACAGTTTACATCTTGATCATTAGAAATTGTAATAACAACATCTACAAGAAATGGGTAAGGTCCCATTTGTACAATACCTGTTTCAGTCACAGATACTGGTGCTGAACCTTGGTTATCAGAAACCGAAACCGAAGTCGCATCACCTATACTCGTTACATCAACATCAATTAAAAATTGATCACCGTTTTCACAATCATTAACAACCTCATAACTTGCTTGAGGATTAATACAAGTTGCACATGAAACCGTATAATCAATTCCGTCAGAACAACAGAATGAACCAGAATCACAACTTACAGAACCATCTGAAGTTATTGAGAAGAAAATAGTATCACCTGTAGATTGGAAAGTTAATCCAGAAATATCTCCGTCATTCCCTTCACCATTATATAATTCGGTAACACCATCTGAATCAAGAACTACTAGGAAATCCCATGGCGCTCCTTCAACTTCACCAGAAACTATCGTTAAGTTTAATGGTTCTCCACTTGAACTTACATATTCAAATTGGTTGGTATCATTATTTTCGTAGCAATAGAATGCAGAAAGCGGTCCTGCATCACAGTCTACTACGTTTATATTACAAAATTCTTGAGTAATAGCTTCACTTGTAATGATACAGTTAGAATCATCATCATTAGTAACTGTAAACTCTACATCTACTAAGTTTGCAAATGGTCCAAACTGAGTAATACCTGCTGCAGAAACCTGAACGGGTGCAGATCCTTGATCATCAGTAATTGTTAATGTCGTTGCAGATCCTAAATCAGTAATCTCAACATCAACAAAAAATTGAGGTGCGTTTAAACAATCAGAAACCATTGTGTAAGTAGCCTGTGGGTTAACACATGTAGCACAAGTTACAGTAAAGTCTAATTCTTGAGTACAGCAGAAACTATTAGATTCACAACTTACAGAACCATCTGTATCTAACTCCATGTATAAAGAGTCACCGATGGAATCCCAAGTTAAACCTGAAAGATCTCCACCATTATTTCCTTGGTATAATAATGTTCCCGTATTGTCAACACCATCATAAACCAATATATCATCACAACAAGACTCCATTCCACCAGCATTAAATACTAATCTAATTGGTGAACCATCTGTTGAAGTAAATAACCAACCTGTATCATCATTATTACCGTAGCAATACGTGAAGTTTTGAGGTCCAGCAGTACAATCAATAACATTCAATTCACATTGATCCTGAGTTAATGAAGGGCTTGAGATTTGACAGTTAGCATCGTCATCATTATCAATTGTAATAACTACATCAGTTAAGTTAGCAAAAGGACCAAAAGAATATGTTCCTACTGCACTTACAGTTTGAGTAGCAGAACCTTGGTTATCTGAAATTGTCACTGAAGTTGCAGAACCTAAATCGGTAAGTTCAACATCAACTAAAAATTGAGGACCATTTAAACAGTCTTGAACAACAGCGTAAGTGGCCTGTGGATTAACACAAGTAGCACATGATACTGTAAAATCTAAAGGCGTTGTACAACAAAAACTATTAGACTCGCAGCTAACAGAACCGTCTGTATCTAATTGAACATACATTGAATCTCCAGTAGAGTCAAAAGTTAAGCCAGTTAAATCACCACCGTTATTTCCTTGATACAATAAAGTACCGGTATTATCTTCTCCATCATAGATTAAAATGTCATCACAACAAGATTCCATTCCACCAGCATTAAAATTAATTCTAATTGGAGAACCATCTGTAGAAACAAATAACCAAGCGGTATCATCATTATTTCCGTAGCAGTAGTTATATGTTGTTGGAGCCAAAGCACAATCTACAGAGTTAAACACACATTGTTCTTGTGTTAGAGACGCACTATTTATTTGACAGTTTACATCGTCATCACTCATTACATTTAATGACACTTCGGTCATATTAGCATAAGGTCCGAAAGACACAACGCCAGTAGCAGAAACTATTTGAGCAGCACTTCCTTGGTTATCTGTAATTGTATAAGACGCAGAAGATCCTAAATCAGTAATATCAGCTTCTACAAAAAACTGAGGACCGTTAATACAATCCTGAGCTACAGAAAAAGCAACAGTTGGGTTTACACAGGTTGCGCAAGCCACATCAAAATTAATTTCAGATGTTCCTGTTGAACCACCATCACAACTTGTAAATCCAGACGTATCAAAATCAATAAAAATAGAAGGCCCAACCGAATCAAAAGTTAATCCGCTTAAATCTCCACCATTATTTCCTGAAAACAAAACTGTACCAGTGTTATCCACACCGTCATAAACGTTTATAAAATCACAACAACTTTGCATTAATCCCGAGTTGAAAGTAATACGCAATGGCGAACCATCTGAAGATGTATACAACCAAGCTGTATCATCATTATCTGTATAACAGTAAGTCATTGATTCAGGACCAACAGTACAATCTACAGTAATAGATGGATCTATTTTAGTAGTGAACGACATCTCTGTACAAGCATCTGTAGTTGTACCAATTGTATTGTATGGTGTTACAGTCGCAAAATAAGTTGTTTCATAGTCTAACAAGCCAACGTTATAAGATGTTACATTTCCAACATCTATATTATCTGCTATATCAGTTCCTCCTGAAGTTGTACCAACTGTTAAGAAATATCCTGTTGGAATTCCAGAAGCAATTGTCCACTCTAACTGTCCAGAAATTTCTGCATCAGTTTGACCATCTGTAGGCATTACAAAAACAGAATCACAAGCAGGCTCTTCATCGGCTACTTGATAAATTGAAATATTATCATAGTACACGTAGTAATCACCTGAAGACCATGTAACGCTCAATCTAAATTGAAAATCAGACCCATCAGGAATATCTGCACCGGGCACAATATAACTCATACTTGCGCAATCGGCAGATACCACGTGGTTATCATCAATGATTGTAGCAACATTTACCCAGTTTGCACCAGCGTCTAAAGAATACTGTACAACAAAATTCCCCCATCCAGCGGGAGTAGGGTTAGTAGCAGCAGACCAATCAACAATTTTGTAATCAAAATTAATTGTAAGATCTGTTTCGTTAGATTGACCAACGAGGTTTGGCGACGTTAAATCTCCTGTATTCGAAAAACTGTACAGGTTATCTCTCGTCGATTGCCCTGAACACGCCTCTGTAGCAGACGTAAAAAAGGAACCTGTCCAATCGGCTGGGTTCCCTTCATCAAAATTCTCATTCAGGTTAATCTGTCCATATGTCACTATTGTAAACAACAATAACAACATACTTAAAGTAACTTTTTTCATAGAATTGGTTTATAATTGATTTAGTTAAAAACCTAAATTATTGACAATTACTTGGCAAAAATTTAGGTGAATTGATTCAAAAAATAGTTGATTTCTTCTATTATTTTAGCTCACAATAGAAGTGACCGAAGATAAAAAAAATGGCCGTTAACGTAGCGTTAACATTGGTATAATGGATAAAAAGCTCTTTTTATCGATTAAGTGTTTTTTTCTTAGATATAATACTATTTTATAACATTTTTTTAACATTAATAAACACTGGAAAATGGTCACTAAACCCGCCTTTGTACCTATTACCAACATAGGTTCTATACGGCTGCCCCTTAAATTTACCCTTGAATTGGGTTAGAAATTTTTTATTAAAAATATCGGCTTCAACAAGTTTAAATCCACCAGAAAAATTATCTAAAAAAGAAGGACTAATTAAAATTTGATCAAAGAGATTCCACTTAAAATTATGACTTAGAGATCCCTTACCATAAACCCATTCTTTTTCAATAGGGTTTTCTAAATGTGCCTCGTGCCTCAACATCATAATAGTATCATCACTAGGGTTATCATTAAAATCCCCCATCACAATCAAATTAGGATTTGACGTCATAGATTTAATATTATTTATGATGTCTAAAACCAATATGGCTGCCTTCATACGTTTTGGATTACTCAATTCAGGACCTTCACGTCGGGAAGGCCAATGGTTTACAATAAAATAAATCAATTCACCTTCTAAATAACCAGACACTAATAGCACATCTCTTGTATAATCCAAATTAAATTCACCTTCCTCAAACACAATTGAATACGGCTCAAAGGAGTCTAATTCAAAACATGATTTTCGATATAAAAAAGCAACGTCTATTCCTCTTTCATCGGGAGAATTAAAATGAACATAATCATAATTAAAATCAACAAGTTTATCACTATGTATTAAGTCCTCTAAAACTGCCTTATTTTCCACCTCAGCTAACCCAATGATTGAAGGAGGATTACTATTTGAAATACCGCCAATTTGAGACAATACTTCACTTAGTTTATAAATCTTCTTATCATATTTTTTTTGACCCCACGATTTTACCGAATTGGGCAAGAAATCATTATCGTTGGTAAAAGGGTCATCGAAAATATCAAAAAGATTTTCGGTATTATAAAACGCTATTGTATGTGTTTTTGATTCTGCTGTCATAATACCACTGTAATTTAATTTAGTTTCTAAAAATAATAAATAGGCTGCTCTCAATTGATTAACTTTGTACAATTATTTATAACGTATGCTCGAGAAAAAAAACATTGAATTAGAAAAAGCAGTTCTCATAGGAATTATTACTAAAGAACAAGATGAAAAAACATCTAAGGAGTATTTAGATGAATTAGCTTTTTTAACCTTTACTGCTGGAGGAGAAGTCTCTAAAAGGTTTACACAAAAAATGGAAATGCCTAATCCTAAAACTTTTATTGGAACAGGTAAAATGGAAGATGTCAGGGCGTATGTTGAAGAGCACAACATAGGAACGGCAATATTTGATGACGAATTATCCCCAGCCCAAGAACGAAACATCAGTAAAATTTTAAACTGTAAAGTACTTGACCGTACAAATTTAATCTTAGACATATTTGCGCAAAGAGCACAAACCAGTTACGCCAGAACTCAAGTAGAATTGGCCCAATGCGAATATCTACTGCCTAGACTAAAAGGAATGTGGACTCACCTTGAACGACAAAAAGGTGGAATTGGAATGCGCGGGCCTGGTGAAACAGAAATTGAAACTGATAGACGTATAGTAAGAGATAAAATTGCCTTGTTAAAACAAAAAATAAAAGTCATTGACAAGCAAATGGCCGTGCAAAGAGGTAACCGCGGAAAAATGGTGCGAGTGGCATTAGTGGGTTATACTAATGTTGGTAAATCAACATTAATGAATGTGGTGAGTAAAAGTGAAGTGTTTGCAGAAAACAAACTATTTGCAACCTTAGACACTACTGTTAGAAAGGTTGTTATTAAAAACCTACCATTTTTATTATCAGACACCGTAGGGTTTATTAGGAAACTACCAACACAATTGGTAGAGTCGTTTAAAAGTACGCTTGACGAGGTAAGAGAAGCCGATTTATTGTTGCATGTTGTTGATATTTCACATACCAATTTTGAAGAACATATTGATTCTGTTCATAAAATTTTAGGTGAAATAAATAGTGCTGATAAGCCCACCATTATGGTTTTTAATAAAATTGACAGCTATGAAGCTGAGCCTTTTGATGAAACCGATTTGATTGCAGAACGTACAACTGCAAATTACTCTTTAGAAGAGTGGCAAAATACTTGGATGAGTAAAATTGGAGACAATGCCTTATTCATTTCGGCATTAAACAAAGAAAACTTAGAATCCTTTAAAAAACGTGTTTACGACGAGGTTCGAAAAATTCACATACAACGTTTCCCATATAATCACTTTCTTTACCCAGATTATGATGAAACTATAGAATAAAAAAAAGCGCTAATAGCGCTTTTTTTTATATTTATATTTACAGTTAAAAGCCATAATTAAGCCCTACACCAAATACTTCTCTAATTTGAAATCCTCTAAAAGCATTATCATCATAAATGGCTTGAAACGCTAAATTAGCCGACAACCATTTATTAATAGACATGACCACATTAAGGGTGTAATCAATATCAACATTTTGAGGGTCTTCTAAGTAATTAGAATATAAGTTCAAAATATTCTCTACAGATACATTTTCCATAACCTCAAATTTAAAATAAGAGTTAATTGCAAAACCAAACTCAAAACGAGAAGAATCACCAGCGTCAACGCCAAAGTATTTTCCTTCTGAATCTAAATTATTATCGGGGTCTAGTGGATCTGTAAACTCACTATGTACAAAAATCATTTTTCCTGTAGCCGGTGCAAAATTCACTTTAAGATTGTCATTTTTTTTCCAAAGTAATCCTAACCCAAATTGTAAATAAGCTGGCGAAAAGAAATGTGAAATTTGTTTGTCTGTGTCATCGTCAATCCCTGAATCAAACTGAGTTTTAAAATTCACAAATCCCGAATAGTACCAGTGCTCTTTAAATTTTGAACCCACTGTTGAATTAAATTCTAATCGGTCGTCAGTTTTCTTGTAATCTTCTCCGGAATTTTTACTAATACCATAAGAGGCAATCAGTTTGTTGTCCCAGCTCCATTTACCTTTAACGTAATTAAAGTCGTAGTTCAAGCCAAAAGTCCCAGACAAACTATTGTCTCCTCCTGCAGTCCAATTTGAAAACGAAGATTGATTAAATAGAATAGAGGTTTTTCCTGTTTTTGTCCATCCTTCTTTTGGAGCATCATCAGGTGCGTCATCTTGCGCGTAGCTCAGTGCAAAAGACACAAAAAGCATCATAAAAAATAGTAGTTTTTTAGTCATAATCGATTGTTTATAATATTGTTTTTGAAAATTCAAAAACCTAACCAACTGTAAAGGTATAAGTTAGACTATTTAATCGAAAGAAAAAACTACTTTTTATGCTTGTAGAGAGGTACAGAAGAACATGCCTCTCCATACATTATAGATTTGGCCACTGATCTCAATTTTTGAGCTAAAAAAATGTAAGCGTTTAAAGGTACTGGCTTGTTAGAACATCCTTTAATAATCACTGGTTTATCTTGAAATGGCTTCACATCAAATTCAGTCAACTGATTTTGAAATATACTAGATTCTAATTGTTCCAAACTGCCCACTACGGTTTGTTTAGCAAAAGGCTCTAACTGCAAAGACACCAACATATAAGCCCATGCGGGAACAATAGCATCGGTGCTGCATGTTAAAGCAATATAGGCATCCTGAAATTTAGACCAATCGCAATTAGCAACGTGTAATCTAAATTCTTTTTCACGCAATACGAAACCTTCATAAAGCCATTTAGAAATATCAAAAACTACACGTTCCCCTGAAGGATAAAGATCTTCTAAATCAATCACCTCAAGCACACTATTTGCAACCCTATTTACAATTTCGTCTGCCATAAGCTATAGCATTCCTAATTCTAATTTAGCCTCTTCACTCATTAAATCCTGTGTCCATGGTGGGTCAAAAGTAATTTCAACCTCAGCATCCTTAACTTCGTTTAACGACTTCACCTTTTCCTCAACTTCTAATGGCAAAGTTTCTGCCACAGGACAGTTAGGTGTTGTTAGGGTCATCAATATTTTAACCTCTAAATCTTCATTTACGAATACGTCATAAATTAGACCTAACTCATATATATCCACTGGGATTTCAGGATCAAAAATAGTTTTTAAAACACCAACAATTTTTTCTCCTAATGCATTTGTATCTATTACTGAATCGCTCATTTTAATTTAATTGTGTTTGATATGCTATAGCATATAATTTTAACTGTTTAATCATGCTCACAAGACCATTTGCTCGCGTTGGTGATAAGTGTTCCTTCAAACCAATTTCATCAATAAAATTGGTGTCAGCATCTATAATATCTTGAGGCTTTTGATTGGTAAAGACCCTTAATAGAATTGCAATAATACCTTTTGTTATTATGGCATCACTATCCGCTGTAAATGCGATTGCATCCCCCTCTAAATCGGCATGAACCCAAACTTTGCTCTGACAGCCTTTTATAAGGTTTTCATCCACCTTAAATTCTTCCTTTATTAGCGGTAAAGATTTCCCCAAATCTATCATATATTGATAACGTTCTTCCCAATCATCAAACATTGAGAATTCATCAATAATCTCTTCCTGTATTTCCTTTATACTCATTACTGCAAATTTTATCTCATGACTTCACTACAATCGCCCCCATTTTCACAACCTTTTCAACAAGGTTTTTAATTTCAACAGGCGGATAACCGTTATCAAACATGGGCGTTTGATAGACTTCATCATTTATTTTAACCCTAAATGTTGCTATAGCGGCTCCATCTATTGCTCTATAATTGGTTGGTGATGTCAAATTTTTAAACTCTGAAACTTCAACATTATTAAGTAAACCTAAAAGCATGTTCCAATCTTCCTCAGACACCTTATATGATTCTCCTTGTTTAGTGGTTCTATCTTCAGAAAAAACCAAAGTCTCCTTTGAAATGCTCGTTTGTTGAAAAAAGCCTCTGCTACTTACTTCATAAACAAACACCACATCTTGTTGTTTTTCCTTCATATTCTGACTTGAGCCACAATTAAAGGCCAAAACAAATAGCGTACTAAAAAGAAAAACTGCTTTCATTTATTTGCGTTTATTCGCGTTGACCTAAATGGTCAAACATCATTAAAACCTCATTAGAATCAGACATTAACATTAGGTAATCGCCTTCAATTTTATAAGCAGCTACTTTATTTAGTGTTTTTAAAAATAAATCTTCAACCGTTAAATCTGGGCAAGCCATTTTTGTAACTGCTAAGTCTTTAGTTTTAAATGCGCCGTGTTCTAAAGACAAAAACCCATTAAATTTATTACAACTTGTACTACCATGGATTCTATTCTCATCAGGTGTAACAGTAATAAAAGGCTTTCTTTCAAACTCTTGCATTCCTGCCAAATCAACCATTTGCCACGAGCCTTCTCCAATTTTAAAATTAGCAACTTTTGAAGCGTTATCTTCTACTATTTCAATAAGTGTGTATTTTAAATCGCTTGCATCTGCAGCAGGGTTTTCTATTTTGGTTTCAGACACTTTCAATTTATAACTATGTCCTTTTTGATGTGTAAAACCTTCTATTGAGCCATAAAAATTTGTCCAAACATCTTGTTTATCAAACTTCACCTGCATACATTCGGCATGGCCAACACCATCACAATGCACCAAATCCTCACCAACATACATGGTTTTTACCACGTCTTTTTCACATGACGTCATAAATGCTAAACTAAATACGATTAATAAAAATTTGATTTTCATAGGTGATAATATTAATTATTAGGTTGTTAAATTATGTTTTAAGATAGCATCATTTTAGCCTTCTTTACTCCAGAAACTAAAACATCTACTTCTTGTTTTGTATTATAAAATGCAAATGATGCCCTAACGGTCCCTGCAATATCGAAAAAGCTCATTATTGGTTGAGCACAATGATGGCCAGTACGCACGGCTATACCCATTTTATCAAGTAATGTGCCAATATCATAGGGATGAATACCTTCAATATTAAATGAAATTACTGGAGCCTTATGCTCTGAGGTTCCATAAATTACAAGTCCGTCGATTTTAGATAACTCTTCGGTAGCATAGTTCAATAGACTTTGCTCATATGCATTAATGGTTTCAAAGCCCAAATTATTCATGTAATCTAAAGCTGCTCCAAACGCAATTCCGCCACAAATATTAGGCGTTCCTGCTTCAAATTTATGAGGTAAGCCTGCATAGGTTGTTTTTTCAAAAGTAACCTCAGCAATCATTTCACCTCCGCCTTGATACGGCGGTAATTTGTTTAACCATTCCTCTTTTCCGTACAAGATCCCAACTCCGGTAGGCCCGCAAACTTTATGAGCAGACATAACAAAGAAATCGACATCTAACTTTACCAGGTCAGGTTTTATATGTGGACATGATTGAGCACCATCTACTAAGACTGCTGCTCCAAAATCATGTGATTTTGTAATTATATATTCAATAGGATTTACTGTCCCAAGCGCATTAGAAATATGGTTTACAAAAACCAATTTTGTTTTAGAAGAAAGCAATTCATCAAATGCAGCCATATCCAATTCGCCACTTGTGGTCATTGGTATAACTTTCAATTTTGAACCAGTACGCTCACATAACATTTGCCAAGGGACAATATTACTATGGTGTTCAAGAGCTGAAACCAGTATTTCATCCTGATCAGACAGCAATTCTGTAAAGCCATTTGCCACTAGGTTAATACCATGAGTTGTTCCTGAAGTTAGGATAATTTCATGACTATGCTTTGCATTAAAATGCGCTTGAATCTTTTGTCTCGCCAATTCATATGCATCTGTAGCTTCTTGACTTAAAGAATGTACTCCTCGATGGATATTAGCATTATAATTGGAATAGTAATCCACAATAGCATTCATCACTTGAGTAGGTGTTTGTGATGTTGCCGCATTATCCAAATACACTAACGGTTTACCGTTAACTTCTCGATTTAGAATAGGGAAATCTTTCCTAACAAGCTCTACATTAAAGTGTCCTAAAGTGGCTGCTGTTTTCATTTACAAATCAAATCCAATATTTACATCAAGCTTTTCTGCGATCAGCGTATTAATTCTGTTTTTAATCTGTGGAATTTTTACAGATTCCAACACATTATTACTAAACGCATACATCAACAAAGCTCTGGCTTCCTTTTCAGGGATACCACGAGATCTCATATAGAACAATGCACTTTCATCAATTTGACCAATAGTACAACCATGAGAACATTTTACATCATCTGCAAAAATCTCTAATTGCGGCTTGGTATTAATTGTTGCTTTATCACTTACCAAAATATTATTATTGGCTTGGAACGCATTTGTCTTTTGAGCTTCTTTATTCACGACTACTTTACCATTGAACACTCCTGTTGCAGATTGATCAAAAATACCTTTGTAATCTTGATGGCTCTCACAGTTAGGCTCGATATGATGTACTAATGTATTATGGTCTACATGTTGTTTACCACCAATAATAGTTACACCTTTTAAGATAGAATCTATGCGTTCACCTTTTTGATAAAAATTAAGGTTGTTACGTGTCAATTTACCTCCAAATGAGAACGTATGAACAGAACAAATACTTTGGTCTTTCTGACTGATAAAAGTATTATCTATTAAAGACGCTTCTTGTCTATCGTTTTGAATTTTATAGTAATCTACAATCGCTCTTTTATTCGTGAAAATTTCTGTCACACTATTAGTGAGCACAGGGTTTCCTGTTAGGCTTTGGTGACGTTCTATAATTTGCACATGAGAATTTTCATCTACAACAATCAAGTTACGTGGTTGTAACATTGTAGCAGATTCTTTTCCTGTAGAAAAATGCAATATCTGAATTGGCTTTTCTACAATTTTCCCTTTCGGAATATGTATAAAAGCACCTTCACTAGCAAAAGCCGTATTTAACGATGTTATGCTATCTTTTTCTGCAATCTTATTAAAGTAATTATCAATAAGAATTTTATACTTTGTTTTTGTTAATGCCGCCGACATCAAACAAACGTCAATCCCATCATGGGTTGTTTTTGAAAGGTGAGAAGAATATTTCCCGTCGACAAAAACGATTTTATATGATTCGATGTCATGAATAAAATACTCTTTAACATCTTTATAATCTATGGCATCTGCATGCTTTGGAAAAACACTATAATCATGTTTTAAAACACCCTTAAGAGAGGTGTATTTCCAAGCTTCATCTTTTTTAGTAGGGAATCCAGAAGTTTCAAAATTCTTTATGGCCTGACTTCTAATATCATGCACTTCAGAATCCAAATCTACTCTGTTTTCAAACGCTAAAAAAGAGGATACTAATTTTTCTTTTAAATCCATTCCCACTATTTCTTAAGCGTTTACCTCTTCCTTAATCCAGTCGTATCCTTTTTCTTCTAGCTCGTGAGCTAACTCTTTAGTTCCTGATTTTACTATACGACCATTGTATAATACGTGTACATAATCAGGCACAATATGATCTAACAATCTTTGGTAGTGTGTAATCACTAACACAGCATTGTCTTCACTTTTTAATTTATTCACACCATTTGCCACAATTCTAAGTGCATCGATATCTAACCCTGAATCGGTTTCATCTAAAATTGCAAGTTTAGGCTCAAGCATTGCCATTTGAAAAATTTCATTTCTTTTCTTCTCTCCACCAGAAAAGCCTTGATTTAAAGAACGTGATAGAAATTTACGGTCTATTTCAAGCATTTCAGCTTTTTGACGAATTAGCTTAAGCATTTCGTTAGCAGGCATATCTTCTAAACCTTGTGCTTTACGAGATTCGTTTATTGCAGTTTTCATGAAGTTTGTTACAGACACTCCAGGAATTTCTACCGGGTATTGAAATGACAAAAACACACCTTTATGAGCACGTTCTTCAGCTGCTAATTCTCCAATATCTTCACCTTCAAACTCGATACAACCTTTAGTTACTTCGTATTCTTCCTTTCCTGCTATCACAGAAGACAACGTACTTTTACCAGAACCGTTTGGTCCCATAATGGCATGAACCTCTCCAGGTTTAATTTCTAAATTAATACCTCTTAAAATTGCTTTGTCTTCTACACTTGCGTGTAAATCATTTATCTTTAACATAAGTCTTAGTTTCCTAATTTTATAACATCATTATCTTCTGGAGAAGGCGCCTTAATGCTCACAATTTCTTTAATTGCTACGCGGAAAGCCCAACCTTCTTCATTTTCTGGTTTTGGGGTAACTTTTCCTCTAATTGTTACCGGAACCATATCCGTATCTAACTTTTTATACGCTTTTACCTGCTCGTTTAACTCGAGCATTTTTTCATCATTAATAACCAAGTACATATCATTTGGCGTTTGCAATACCGCAGCACCATCATAGTAAATAAAATTACCATTCATCATAATCAAACCATCACTTTGTTTTGCAGTACGTTCTGTTGTTTCAGCCTTTTTAGCAGTTTCCTCAACTTGAGGTTTTGCGTCATTTTTACAGCTTACTAAAACAGAGAATAATCCTAAAAAAAATAATGTCTTTTTCATATTTATAATAATTGTTTTTGGTTAATCCTTTTATCCTACTGAGCCTTCAAGGCTAATCTCTAATAATTTTTGAGCTTCTACAGCAAACTCCATAGGCAGCTTGTTTAATACCTCTTTACTAAACCCATTTACAATTAATGCAATGGCTTTCTCGGTATCTATACCCCTTTGGTTACAATAAAATATTTGGTCTTCACCAATTTTACTTGTTGTAGCCTCATGCTCTATTTGCGCACTCTTATTCTTAGTTTCTATGTATGGAAAAGTATGCGCACCACATTCATTACCCATTAACAAACTATCACATTGTGAAAAATTACGCGCGTTTTCTGCTCTAGAATTGACTTGAACTAATCCTCTATAACTATTTTGAGATTTCCCTGCAGAAATACCTTTACTTATAATAGTTGACTTAGTGTTTTTTCCTAAGTGAATCATTTTAGTTCCTGTATCTGCTTGCTGATAATTGTTGGTAACTGCAATAGAATAAAATTCTCCTACCGAGTTATCTCCTTTTAATACACAACTTGGGTATTTCCAAGTTACAGCAGAACCTGTTTCAACCTGAGTCCAAGAGATTTTAGCATTGTCTTCACAAAGCCCTCTTTTAGTTACAAAATTGAAAACTCCACCTTTACCTTCAGCATTTCCTGGAT
This sequence comes from Bacteroidetes bacterium MedPE-SWsnd-G2, assembly GCA_001874335.1. Classification (GTDB taxonomy): domain Bacteria; phylum Bacteroidota; class Bacteroidia; order Flavobacteriales; family Flavobacteriaceae; genus MedPE-SWsnd-G2. Next base: position 116,117 of record MPDE01000012.1, on the reverse strand, counting down.
ACCAGTTTTGTACTGTAGAGTATTTTATCTCGGCATTATCTAATGCTATCAATTCTACAACAGCGGCATGCAATTGGTTTTCATCTCGGCTTGGCGCAGTGCAACCTTCTAGGTAACTCACATAACTACTTTCGTCAGCAATAACCAATGTGCGTTCAAATTGTCCTGTACCAGCTTGGTTAATTCTAAAATATGTAGAAAGTTCCATTGGGCATCTTACACCTTTTGGTATATAACAAAAAGAACCATCACTAAACACGGCACTATTTAAAGCGGCGTAGAAGTTATCTTTTTGTGGCACAATTGTACCAAGATATTTTCTAACTAATTCTGGATGTTCTTGAATTGCTTCGCTTATTGAACAGAAAATAATTCCTTTTTCAGCTAAGGTTTTTTTGAAGGTAGTTGCTACAGAAACAGAATCTACTACAACATCCATCGCTACTCCACTTAACTTTTTTTGCTCGTCAAGAGAAATCCCTAATTTTTCGAAGGTAGCCAATAACTCAGGATCTACTTCGTCTAAACTCTCATATTTGGGTTTGCTGTTTGGTGCTGAGTAATATGAAATAGCTTGAAAATCTGGCTTTTCATAATTCACATTCGCCCATTCTGGCTCTTCCATTTCTTTCCAGATTCTAAACGCTTCTAATCGCCAATCTGTCATCCATTGTGGTTCTTCCTTTTTCCTTGAAATTGCCACAACTATTTCTTCGCTTAATCCAACAGGAAATGTTTCAGATTCTATATCGGTATAAAATCCATATTCATACTCCTTGCTTTTAAGCTCTTCTCTTAAATCGTCTTCGGTATATTTACTCATTCGTTTTTAATTATAAAGAAAAACTTTCACCGCAACCACAAGTTCGGTTTGCATTAGGGTTATTAAACACAAAGCCAGTTCCGTTAAGTCCACCCGAATACTCTAAAGTCGTACCGATGAGATATAAAAAACTTTTTTTGTCAATAATAATTTTAACCCCATTATCTTCAAAAACTTTATCTTCTTCTTGTTGTTCTTTATCAAACTTTAGATCATAGGAAAGCCCAGAACAACCTCCACTTTTAACACCAACACGCACAAAATCTATGTCAGCATTGAAGCCGTCGTCATTCATTAATTCTACAACCTTCTTCTTGGCTGTATCTGATACTTTAATCATAAGTTATATAGATTACTTCTAAATAGACTGCAAATATACAATATAAGTAGCTTTTTTAAACAAAACCTAACATTATATTACCAAATGATAGTATTGGTTTTATTGATAGTTGAATCGGTTTTTTCTATAATTAAATTTTGATTGGTTTGGTGTTGAAGTAATGGTTAAATTTGCAGCATGATAGAAGATAAAAATCAGGCCAAAACTCCGCTTACAGAATTAGGAGAATTTGGACTTATAGACCACCTTACAAAGCACTTTGAAATTAAGCAATCGTCAACAATTAAAGGCATTGGAGATGACTCTGCTGTATTAGATTTTAAAGATCAAAAAGTTGTTGTTACTACAGACATGCTTGTAGAACAGGTTCATTTTGATCTAAGCTACGCGCCATTAAAACACTTAGGATACAAGGCGATAATGGTAAACCTATCTGATGTTTACGCCATGAATGCCACTGCTACTCAAGTAACGGTATCAATTGCGGTATCTAATAGGTTCCCTCTTGAAGCTTTAGAAGAGCTTTATGCAGGAATTGAAACTGCAGCTAAATTTTATGATATTGATATCATTGGCGGGGACACAACATCGTCAACAACTGGTTTAATTATTTCGGTAACGGCAATTGGTGTAGCAAACGAAAGCGACTTGGTGTATCGCTCTGGAGCAAAGCCTAACGATTTACTTGTAGTTACTGGCGATTTAGGTGCAGCATACATGGGACTTCAAGTCCTTGAACGCGAAAAAGAAGTATTTAAAGTAAACCCTAAAAACCAACCTGATTTAGATGCTTACACCTATATTATTGAGCGACAATTAAAACCCGAAGCAAGAAAAGACATTGTAAAGCTCTTAAAAGATTTGGAAGTTAAACCTACTTCTATGATAGATATAAGCGATGGCTTATCTTCTGAAATATTACACCTTTGTAAGCATAGTAAAGTAGGAATGGAGCTTTATGAAAACAAATTACCTTTAGATCCTCAAGTGATTTCAACCTGTGAAGAATTTGACATTGACAGTACTACCATCGCCTTAAATGGTGGTGAGGATTATGAGCTTCTTATGACTATTTCACAAGAAGATTTTCCTAAGATTAAAGGAAATCCTAACCTAACAGTAATTGGGTTTGTCACTGAAGAGAGCAAAGGAAAACACTTAATAACCAGAGCAGAAACAAGCATTCCGATAATAGCCAAAGGCTGGAACAGCTTTGACTAAATACTAAAATCGCCTAATTCGCTTTTTCGTTTTAGGCGTTTTTTATTGATTTGCTCTAATACAGCATTAATTTCTTGAAACTTTGGAGTAAGCGGAATTAGCTTTCCTTGACCGTTTGTAGTCATCTGAGCGTTACAATGAGTACATTTAAATTCTCGAACGTGCTGGGTCACTTTTTTAGAAATTTGAAAATCATGACCAAAGAGGGAGCAGTACATATTTTTCACAAGATTATATTTTTAGTTATTACTTAGAAGGATGCCTAAATATAAGTATTAATTCTCAAACCAAACTTTAACAACTTAATACGCAACAGATTGACCACCAGAATTAGACAATCTAATTAGTCTTTTGTTGTATATCTTTTCAAGGACCGAATTTATTTCCCGGTACTTAGGCGTTAAAACCGTTAATCGACCATTGCTATTGGTCGTAAGCTGTTTTTTGCAACGTTTACAAGTGTATTCTTTAACATGCGATGTCACTTTTTTAGAGACTTCGAAATTGTGACCAAAGACATCACAATATAACTTCAGGGGATTAAAGTAGTGATTTTCAGAATTCATAATACATAAGATTTGGGACTATAAATCTAACAAAATCTTTCCTTCAACTGCTAAAGTGTCAACATTTTTCGATGAATTGTAAAATACCGTAAGTAAATTCTTCCTTGTTTTCAATATGACTCATATGACCATCAGACAATTTTAGCACATCAATATCAGCGCCAATTGTTTGCTCTATCACATCTTCGAAGGACAACACCGAATCTTTTTTACCAATTACCATCATTTTCTTAAACGGTGAAAAATGAATTAAAATTTCTCGGTCATTTCTTATTTTCATTCCCTCCAATGCAGCAATAATTCCTTGTAATGGGGTTTTCAAGGCTTCCTCCTTTACAGCGTTAATTTCTTCCTTCATTAAACTTCTATTTTTAGGTCTAAATAGATTGCTTATCGCCAACCTAACAAAAGTCTTGTAGTTTTCTTTTACGGCAACAATTGCCCTGTCTCTATTCATTTTCTTTTCATCTGAATCTGCACGTGCCGTGCTATTCATAAGACACAAACCTTTAAGCTTATCGGCATACAGCTCTCCAAATGCCAACCCCACATAACCTCCCATTGAATGTCCTACACAAACAAGACGTCTAATTTTTAGATGAGAAATCACTGCATTTACAGCTTCGGCCATTTCTTCCATTGTATGAATATACCCCAAACAACCGGATTGCCCGTGCCCCAACAAATCAATACAAATCACTCTATTTTTACGTATTACCTCGGCTTTAAGGTCTTTCCACATCACTGTGCTTTCAAGAAAACCATGAAGTAAAACTACTGCAGACCCTTTGCCTTCGTCTGTAAAAAAAATCGGAACACCTTTATATTCTATTGTCATTAAATGTAAGTATATTGAGCAAAGATAAACTGCTTAAATGACAAAAACCAAGGAAAGTATTATTACCGGTTTTGCACTATTCTCCATGTTTTTTGGTGCCGGAAACCTCATCCTACCGCCATATCTTGGTAAATTAGCAGGAAACGAATGGCTTATTGTTTTACTAGGATTTTGCATTACGGCAGTAGTAATTCCTATTCTGGGTATTTATGCGCATGCCAAATTACAAGGCTCAATGTTTGATTTCGCCAAACTTGTATCTCGTAAATTTAGTTGGGTGTATTGCCTAATTATCTACCTCATTGCAATTTCATTGCCTTTACCCAGAACAGCAGCAGTTACTCATGAAATATCTGTTTTACCTCTAATAAATTTATCTTCACTAACCACAAGCTTCTTGTATTTTGGACTAGCGTTTTTAGTCGTAATCAACAGATCTAAACTCCTTAATGTATTAGGGAAATACTTAACACCAATTCTGCTTTTAATTCTTTCTATTACCATTATTCTTGGAATCATAAATGGGTCAGATCCCAATTTACCGAATAGTACAATTCAAGGCATTACAAGTGGAATATTAGAAGGCTACCAAACCTTTGATGCTATTGGTGCTGTTGTTTCTGGAGGCATATTAGTGGTATCCCTTAAATTAAATACCTCAACAGACTACAACCATAATAAATCAATAATCTCACGCGCAGGAATTATTGCGGGATTAGGTCTAATCATCTTTTATGGCGGATTGATGTTTATTGGTGCCTCATACAGCAACCAAATGAATGAAGCACCTACAAGAACAGAACTTTTATCTCAGCTCAGCCAAACCATTTTAGGGCCAATTGCCAATACCTTTTTAAGCCTATTAGTTGGACTAGCATGTTTTACGACCGCCGTTGCAATAATTGCAGGTACAGCAGATTTTGTTCAAAGTTGTTTTTCAAATTCAAAATTAGCTTTTCAAATTACAACAGTGCTTTCTTGTTTTATAGGGATTATAATAGGGAGTTTTGATGTTCATCATATAATTACAATTGCAATTCCTTTTTTACTAATTGCATACCCAGTAACAATCACTCTCATTATACTTAATTGCTTGCCAAAAGATTTTATTACAACTCCAATTTTTAGAATAACAATTGGCATTTGCATACTTTTCACTCTAGCAGATGTCATTAATCATTTTGAGATATCACCAAACCTTACTTCGATCTTCGAATACATTCCTTTTTCTAATAATAGTTTGGGCTGGATTTTACCAACAGTCGTAGCCTTTGTATTCGCAGCACTTATATCAAAAAGGCCTAAACATGTTGATCAATTAAAATAGGATTACCATCAGGATCAACTACAAGAAAACTTCCTGGCCCAGTTTCACCCGTACTCACTTCTGATTCAATCTTTAACCCCTTGTTTTTTATTTGATTTTGAAGCTCTCTTACATCTTGAAAATCGTCTAATTGATTTGCTTCATGATCCCAATCAGGATTAAAGGTCAATATGTTTTTATCAAACATGCCTTCAAACAATCCAATTAATGTGGAATCATTTTTCATTATTAAATATTTATGAGCCTCAGATCCTGCAAAGACCTTAAAACCTAAACCTTCATAAAAATGCTTTGACAGCTTCAAATCCTTTACTGCCAAACTAATTGAAAACGCTCCTAACTTCATATGATAACAATTTGATTATAAATAGATAAGGTAGCTAAAGAAAAACAAAAGGCCCAACTTACAACAGCAAATTGGGTCTTTTATTTTAAAAATTTTAGGTCTTAACAATAGCTAGAGTCACAACAATCGTCGTTACAATCACAAACACATTGTCCTTTATCATTTCGCGTACACTCGCAATTACAGTTCATTTTTTCTTGTTCCAACTGTGAAACACAGCAATTTTCAATTTTATTCATTTTTGTAATTTTTAATTATTATTCTTATTCACCCTATAGACGTCACAAAACGAAAAAGACGCAAAATAAAATCAACAATCGCAATTCTCAGAATCAATAATATTACCATACACATCAGATTGCAACTTACAACAATCAACAAATGCCGTTTTTAATTTTTTTCTAGCACGCTGTAATCTCGATTTAGCTGCTGAATAAGTTAAGCCATGAAGCTCGGCATATTCTTTTTGACTCATCTGCTTAAAAGCTGTTTGCTCAATAATATCCTTGTCAGATTGAGACAAATCTTCAATAAACGGCCTTAAACAATTTGAAAAATCTTGAGGTATTTCCTCCTGCTTTTCGGCAATATCAAATTCCTCTAAACTATTCATTTTCTTAGATCGATAATAATCAATTATTGTATTTCGAGTTATTTGATATACCCAACTGGCAAGTTTATCCTTTTGCTCCAAACTATCCACCTTATTGTGAATCTTAACAAAAACTTCCTGCAATAAATCTTTAGAAAGCTCATCATCATTTACTCGGCTTTTTATAAAACCATATAATTCCTCATGAAATGTATCCCAAATATCCTTAGTCATAGCAAAGCATTTTTGTATTAGACGCAGCAATTAAAAAAAGACGCAAAAAATGTTTCCAATAAAGATAATATATAAGTTTAAGACCAATAACTTAGAAAGACACCCCTAAGCCAGTTGACAACAAACTGTATTCTTGACTCGCTATTACATGGTGCTCATAACCTAAATTCACTACCCCTCTTTTAAAATAATACTTAAACAAAACCTCAAATTGATTAACAGGCTCTGAGTTTATATGAGACCATTTTATTGCGCTTTCTATGCTAATATTTTTAACCATGAATGCCTCAGCATTCAAACCAAAAGACACTCCTGCTAAATTCACATCATTACCGATATAAGTAGCACCAAGTGTCCAACCTAAATTGAATTTATCTAACCGCACTCGGTCATAACAAAAATTGAAATTAAAAAGAGAAAGGTTTTCTACTTCATCTCCAGTTGGAGCCTTTTCAACAAACTCGACATAGTCAAACTGAAGATACGCATAGTTAAAAGGATGAATTTTAGCTCTTAAATGATTTGCATATAAGTTTTCATCGCTATACAAAAAGGAGTCGGACACTTTTAAAATGACTCCATTTTTTTTCGGGATATCATCTCCTGTGTTTTTCACATAGTTTCCGGAGTAATTATCAAAATAAGCATAAGGCGACCGTCGATTATTAAGATGCTCTTCGTGCTTTCTTGAACCAAAAAACACAAAACCTGTAGTATAATAAATTACCGCTCCTAAAATACTTGAGTTACTTGAACCTGAACTACTAGAATACGACCTATTTCCTTTTTTAGTTTTTGATTTTCTTTTTTTATCAGAAGACTTTACTTCCTTTTTAACCCGACCTAAACTTGTTTGTGACTGAGAAATTGTTGGGGACAATAAAAATGCTAAAACCAGCATTATACTAAATAGATGTTTCATAGTGGTATTGTTTATGTAAATAAATGACCAACGTGATGTCGGTAAATATTTACATTGTCAATCAATTTCTATGCCACTAAATCTACATCAGCACTTTAACCAGTTACTTAATCCTCTTATTTACAATGGCATCAACACAATTAATACCATCAATTGCCGCAGAAATAATTCCTCCAGCATAACCAGCACCTTCGCCACAAGGATAAAGTCCTTTGGTTGTAATATGCTCTAAGGTCTCAGGGTTTCTTGGAACAGAAACAGGTGATGAAGTTCTACTTTCTGGAGCATGCAACACCGCTTCATTTGTATAATATCCCTTCATTTTTTTTCCAAATGCGACAAAGGCTTTTCGTAATCTTTTGGCCAGTAAATCTGGGAGAATGGTATTCAAATCTGAAGAAACAATTCCGGGTTGATACGAAGTCTTTGGAAAATCAGAAGAAAGTTTTCCATTGACAAAATCCATCATTCGCTGAGCAGGAACCTGTTGAGTTCTCCCTCCAGCTTCCCAACAATTTTGCTCAACTTCTTTTTGAAAATCCAAACACACAAAAGGATCATTTGGCTTATAATTTGGCAAATCTGTTGGCGACACGCTCACAACTATACCAGAATTGGCATAGGGGTTATTTCGCTTACTCGGACTCCATCCGTTTGTAACCACCTCATCTTGCTCGGTAGCACAAGGAGCAATAATTCCGCCAGGACACATACAAAATGAATACACACCCATACCATCAACTTGCTCTACTAACGAATAAGAAGCAGGTGGCAAATATGGGTTTTCGTCGTCTCCATGATATTGAATATTATTAATTAACTGCTGCGCATGCTCTACTCTAACACCAATTGCAAAAGGTTTAGCTTCTATTTTGATTCCTTTGTCATGAAGCAAATAAAAAATATCTCTTGCTGAATGACCCGTAGCCAAAACCACATCATCAAAATCAAACCAAGAGTTACTATTTATTTCTATTGCAGAAATACTCCCATCCACAACTTTTAAATCGGTTAGCTTTGAGTTGAAATGCACTTCCCCCCCATGCTCAATAATGGATTCTCGCATAGCGCTAATAATTTTCGGTAGTTTATTTGTTCCGATATGCGGGTGCGCATCGACCAGAATATCTTCATCAGCCCCAAAATGAACTAACCACTCCATTGCTTTTAAAACATTCCCTCTTTTTTTAGATCTGGTATACAATTTACCGTCGGAATAGGTTCCAGCTCCACCTTCACCAAAACAATAATTGGATTCTGGATTTACAATTTGTTCCTTATTAATTTTCGCCAAATCAAATCGGCGGGATCTCACATCTTTACCTCGTTCAAAAACTATAGGTTTTAACCCCGCTTCAATCGCTCTTAAAGCTGCATATAACCCTGCTGGTCCAGCTCCAATAATTGCTATAGCTTTCGAATCTTGAACATTTTGAGGCACAAAAGGAGAAAGCTGACTCCTTTTCTCATCTACCATCCAGAATTCAACCTGAATGTTTAGTTTAATTTTAGTTTGTCGCGCATCAATGGAACGTTTTCTAATACGCCAATCAGAAATGTCTGAAGCTGTAAGTTTTGCTTTTTTTAATGCTGCCTTTAAAATAAGGGCTTTATCCTCCTGTTGGCTCGGAAGAATTGTAAATTGAACCAGTCTGCTCATAGCCGTCAAAGGTAGTGAAATTACATCTGTTTAATTCCCTAAACGCTTGATCACTGAGAAGGCCTGATCCACAATTGGATCTTCAACCAAAATGGTAAATTCATTAGTCGTTGAAATAACTTCATAAATCGCTATACCTTCCCATGCCAACTGTTTAAAAATTTGATAATATAAACCTGTAACCTTAGTATTTACAGTTGGCAAACTAACACTTATGCCGCTTAGTTGTTTTTTGACTTCAATTATAGTTTCGTTTTTAAAATGCAGTTGAAGTTTTTGCTGTTCGCTTTCAGAAATTATAATACTGCTTTCATGAATTCCACGAGTAAACGTATAAAACACGGATGGATTTTCGGTTACAGAATTCAACACCCTAACATGTTTTTCAATTAAGGTTGGCGAATTTTTTACGGTAAAGTCAATTAAATTAGAACGTACAGTAATATCTCCCAAATTTTGCAATACAGATTTTAACCTTTGATGTAATAAAGCATCTTTAGGCGGCGAATAGCGCCTTAATGCCATAACAATTGCCCCTGTTTTTATCGATTTTTTTAACTGCAACTCTATAGGATTTTTCAATTCTTCAGCTAAGGCAGAGTAATTAATAATTCCGCGACTTAGAGCCTCTTCTAAAAATGGTTGGGTGTGAAGTAAGCTCTCAACACAATTGGCTATTGTTCTCATTTGTTAATTATATAACATTTTGTGCAAAATTAGTATAATTTCATTAATTATCTGAATTTCATTAATGTGCCGATTACCTTTGCTGAAAAATTAAACAATGCAAGTTTTAAAATTTGGCGGAACATCTGTAGGGTCAGTTGAGAACATGATTAATGTGGCAGACATCATAAACACAACTACTAAAAAAATTGTAGTACTTTCTGCAATGTCAGGAACAACAAACGCTCTTGTTTCTATTGCAGAGTCTATTAAAAACACCGAAGTCTTATCGGCAAATCATCAAATACAAGTATTATATGATATATACAAAGCGACTTGTAAGCAACTTTTAAGTAATACCGAATTCTATAAAGGTGTTTTAAAATATATAGAATTAACATTTGAAAATCTTAGCTCCCTCACGAGAAAAGCCTATTCAGAGCAATTATATAATCAAATCGTTTCGCAAGGCGAATTATTATCTACTCAATTATTTAATGCCTATTGCAATTCAAAAAAAATAAATTCAATAGTACTCCCTGCCTTAGATTTTATGCGAATAGATCGTTCACAAGAACCTGATAGTTTTTACATCAAAAAAAATCTTGAGCGTGCTTTAAACCAATTACCTGAGACCGATGTTTATATCACTCAGGGATTTATTTGCTTAGATGCTCTTGGGAATGTTTCAAATTTTAAGCGCGGTGGCAGCGATTACACAGCTACTATTATTGGTAGTGCCGTAAATGCTGAAGAAGTGCAAATATGGACCGACATTGACGGGGTTCACAATAACGACCCTCGGTTTGTTCAAAACACTACTCCAATTTCAGACTTGTCTTATGATGAATCTGCCGAGCTCGCCTATTTTGGAGCAAAAATATTACACCCACAAACCGTACTTCCAGTGCGATTACAACAAATCCCAGTTCGATTAAAAAACACCATGGCACCAAAGGCTTATGGTACATTAATCACTCAGAATTCAAAAGGCGATGGGATAAAAGCCATTGCTGCTAAAGATGGGATTACTGCAATTAAAATCAAATCTGCCAGAATGTTATTGGCTCATGGTTTTCTTAAAAAAGTGTTTGAAATTTTTGACCGATTAGAAACTGCTATAGATATGATTACCACTTCTGAAGTGGCTATTTCATTAACTATTGACAACGACGAAAACCTAACAAGCATATTAAAAGAACTAAGAGAATTTTGTTTTGTTGAAGTTGAAGAACACCATAGTATAATCTGCCTTGTTGGACATGCTATAGTTGATCACCCCGACACCCATAAACTATTTCAAATTTTACAGGATATAAATGTAAGAATGATATCTTACGGCGGGAGCAAGAACAATATATCTCTTTTGGTAAATACCAGTGATAAAGTAGAAACCTTATCTAAATTACACCGGTATATTTTTGAATAATTCCGATAAAAAAAGGATACCAATTGGTATCCTTTTTACATTATATCATATCTCTATTATGAATTCATAATATCTTCAATTTCTTCAACTGATATAGGAATGTTACGCATTAAATTAAAGGGTTCTCCTTGTTCTTGAATTACAAGATCATCTTCCAATCTAATTCCAAATCCTTCCTCAGGAATATAAATTCCTGGCTCAACAGTAAAAACCATATTTGCTTGCATCGGCTCTGTCAAAATCCCATAATCATGGGTGTCTAAACCAATATGATGAGAGGTACCGTGCATAAAGTACTTTTTATACGCAGGCCAATCTTTATTTTCATTTTGAACATCTGCCTTATCTAACAATCCTAAACCAAGTAATTCAGACGTCATTAACTTCCCTACTTCTATATGATAATCTGCCCAAATTGTACCTGGAACTAACAATTTTGAAACATCATCTTTTACTCGATTAACCGCATTATACACCTCTTTTTGACGTGCAGAAAAACGACCAGAAACAGGAATAGTTCTAGTCATATCACTGCTATAGTTTGCATACTCAGCACCAACATCTAACAAAATTAAATCGCCAGCTTTACATTGTTGATTATTTTCAACATAGTGCAATACATTGGCTTTGTTTCCTGAAGCTACAATTGGTGTATACGCAAATTTCTTAGATCGGTTTCTTAAAAATTCATGCATAAATTCTGCCTCAATATCAAACTCCCAAACATCAGGTTTTACAAAATTTAATACTCTTCTAAATCCTTTTTCTGTAATATCACAGGCCTTTTGCATCAAGTCTAATTCTATTGGACTCTTCACAGAACGTAACCTTTGCAAAATAGGATTACTTTTAGCTACACTGTGAGCAGGGAATCTTCCTTTTAACCACTTTGTAAATCGATCTTCACGAGTTTCGGTTTCCACCGACGCTCGGTAATGCTCGTTTGTATTAATATATACGGTATCACATTGAGTCATGATTTCGAACATGATTTTTTCCATGTCCTGCAACCAATACACTGTCTTTATTCCACTCGTTTCAAAAGCTTTTTCCTTAGTCAGTTTTTCACCTTCCCAAACAGCAATATGCTCGTTAGTTTCTTTTAAAAACAAAATTTCACGATGTTGTTCTTTTGGACAGTCAGGAAACATAACTAAAACACTTTCTTCTTGATCAACTCCACTTAAATAAAATATATCTCTGTGTTGCTCAAAAGGCATAGTACTATCTGCACTAATTGGGTAAATGTCATTTGAATTAAATACAGCCAAACTATTAGGCTTCATTTGAGCCATAAATTGTTTTCTGTTGCCAATAAATAACTCCGAATCAATCTTGTGATATTTCATTTTTTTTGAATTTGTAACAAAAGTACTGCCTTTTCATAGGAATTCAAATATCATAAATTAGTATATTTACCAAATTAACTTTTTTTAATAAAAATTGAAAAAACATATACTATGAAAAATATTACAATTAAGCATTTAATACTAACCCTAATGTGTTGCCTACCATTTGCTCAGTCAGGGTTTAGTCAATCCTTAATGTATGAAATTCCGCTTAATGAACAAGTTCCTGTTTCAAATCAAATTGTTGAAGGGAAAGTTATCAGCAAAACTTCATACTGGAATGAAACAAGAACAAACATTTACACCATTAATACAGTAGAAGTATACAAGGTTTTTAAAGGTGCAGAATTAACTACTATTGAAATAGTAACTCCTGGTGGATTTGTAGGATCTCAAGGAGAAAAAATCACTCCAAGTCTTGATTTACAAGTAAACAATAAGGGGATTTTTCTTTTAATACCTTCAACTACTAATTTTAATTCTACTGAGGTTAGCTCAAGAGACAAATATAAAGCCTATAGTTCTGCACAAGGATTTTACAAGTATAACCTAAGTGATGATTTAGCAGTAAATCCTTTTTCAGTTAGACCAAATATCACTTCTACTTTATACAATGAAATTAAAGCAATTACAGGTGTAAACCCAATTGAAGTTAAAGAATTTGATGTAGATGCTGTTATCTCAAACAACACTGCTCTTAGAGATAGTAATGTTATTACAAGTTTTTCTCCAACTTCAATTTCTGCGGGAACAGCTAGTGTATTAACAATTACAGGAACTCTTTTTGGAGCAACTCCTGGAACAGTTAGCTTTAGAGACGGTAATGATGGAGGAGCGACTTATTATGACGCCCTACCTTCTCAAATTATTAGCTGGTCTGATAACGAAATTCAAGTTGAGGTACCTGGAAGAGCAGGAACAGGTACTGTTAGAGTTACAAGTTCAATCGGAATCCCTTCTATTTCTGTTTCTTCTCTTACTATTCCTTATGCAATAATTAATTATAACACCGATTTTGTTACGGGAACAGAAATGGCATACCAAGCACCACATGTTGATGATGATGGAAATGGCGGATACACTTGGGATATGTATATCAATTTCTTTACTGATAGTGATGCTAACGAATCTTTTACAAGAGCATTTGACTCTTGGAGATGTGAAACTGGTATTCAATGGGAAATTTCTCCAACCTTCACCACAGTAAACAACACGGCATCTGACGGAACAAACATTATTAGGTTTGCACCTCAAAATGAAATGCCTGGAGCTGGAGTATTGGCCTTTTGCTCTTCTTACCCTAGCGGATGCGGAATAAACGGTAACACAGCAGCTCAATTGTACATCAATGAATTAGACATTACATTTAACGAAACTATTAATTGGGAGTATGGACCAAACCTACCTACAGGAGCAGAATTTGATTTTGAATCTGTAGCAGTACACGAATTAGGTCATGGTCACCAATTAGCTCATGTTATTAACCCAAGTGCCATTATGCACTGGTCTATTGGCCCAGGGCAAAACAACAGAATTTTATCTGCAAGTGATATTGATGCTGGTGCATTTACTCAAAATGTAAGTACAACTACATCTTCTTGCGGAATTGGAAGCAGCACAATTCACTCTTGTTCTTTAGGCATTAACGATGACCACTTGGCAAATACAATTGGTATTTATCCTAACCCTAACAATGGTACTTTTACCCTAACTAAAGATGCATCTTTAAACTTAGAAAAAGCGGTTATTAGAGATATTAGAGGAAGAGAAATTAGCACAATAGATTTATCTAACATGGTTACTTCTCAAGTTATCGAATTAAACAACACTTCTAAAGGTGTATATTTAATTACAATTCAATCGGCAGAAGGTTCAGCTACAAAGAAAATTATCATTGAATAATTTTAATTAGAATATTTAAAAGCGCACCAAATGGTGCGCTTTTTTTATGGATTATCATTACCGTTTTAAGGTCTAACATATTATCATTAAATTCAGCTAAAATTTTAAACTAACCACACCATGAAGAAACTTCTATTAACTGCAATTATTTGCTGCTCTGCAGCATTGAGTTTTTCTCAGCAACCAGCTACAAGTAGCCAAGATTTAAAATTGGCTCTATCACAAAAAGCCGAATTAGAAGCATCTTCAATTGTAAAAAATATTCCGTTTAAAAATATTGGTCCAACCGTAATGAGCGGAAGAGTAACTGCTCTTGCCGTAAATCCAGAGTTGCCTTCCGAATTTTATGTAGGCTATGCTTCAGGAGGTGTATGGCATACTACTAATAACGGTACAAGTTTCTCTCCTATTCTCGACAACTCAAGCACTCAGAATGTTGGAGACATTGCAGTTGATTGGACGACAAGAACTATTTGGGTTGGGACTGGAGAAAATAACGCTTCAAGATCATCATACGCAGGAATTGGAATTTTAAAATCAGATGACAATGGAAAAACATGGGAGCATTGCGGTTTAATAGACAGTCATCATATTGGTAAAATATTAATTAACCCCAACAACAGTAACGAGGTAACCATTGGTGTTACTGGCCATTTGTACTCTGAAAATAGTGAACGCGGAATCTACAAAACAACAGATGGAGGCAAAACATGGAAGAACACCTTATTTATAGACAAAATTGCAGGGATAATTGATCTTAAGCACGCTCCAAACAATTACAATATTATGTTTGCTACGGCCTGGACTAAGGATAGAAAAGCATGGAATTTTACTGGAAACGGTGAAAATTCTGGGATATTCAAAAGTACGGATGCAGGTAATACATGGATTAAAATTTCCACCAAAGAAAGTGGCTTACCAACTGGTGAAGGCATGGGAAGAACTGGCGTCGCTGTTTACAATGAAAATATAATTTATGCAGTGGTTGACAACCAAAACAGAAGACCAAATAACGGTAAACCTAAAAAAGAAGGTTTAACCAAAGATTCGTTTAAATCAATGACTAACTCCGAATTCTTAAACCTGGAAGACAAGAAGTTAAATGCCTTTCTAAAAGAAAACGGATTTCAAGAAAAATACCGCGCTGAAAATGTAAAACAAATGGTGAGAAGCGGTAATGTTGAACCAAAAGATATTGCCACCTATTTAGAAAACGCCAATACCCTGCTTTTTGATACTCCAGTTATTGGTGCTGAGATATACAAAAGTATAGATGGCGGAAAATCATGGACTAAAACACATACGGAGTTTTTAGACGACTTGTATTATAGCTATGGTTACTATTTCGGGCATGTTCATGTATCTCCTACCAATTCAAATCACATTTACACTTACGGGGTTCCTATTATATCTTCAAAAGATGGAGGCAAAACATTTTCTTCAATGAATGCCGAAAATGTGCATGCCGACCACCATGCGCTATGGATAAACCCAAAAAACCCAAACCATATTATTAACGGAAATGATGGCGGTGTAAACATAACTTATGATGACGGAAAAACTTGGATCAAAAACAACTCGCCTTCAGTTGGTCAATTTTATGCGATTAATGTAGATAATGAAACACCATACAATGTTTATGGCGGTCTTCAAGACAATGGAGTTTGGGTTGGAGCCCACAATTCTGAAGAAAACAATGCTTGGCATCAAAACGGGCAATACCCTTGGGAATTTATAATGGGTGGAGATGGCATGCAAATTCAAATTGATTCTCGCAACTCAGATATTGTTTATACCGGTTATCAATTTGGAAATTACTACAGATTAGACCGAAGTAAAAATTCGAGTTACTACATTCAGCCTAAACACCAATTGGGAGAAGCGCCTTATAGGTTTAATTGGCAAACACCAATCCTATTATCTCCGCATAACCAAGATATATTGTATTTGGGTGGCAATAAACTAATGCGTTCACTTAATAAAGGAAATCAATGGACGGCTATTAGCCCTGATTTAACAAAAGGTGGCAAAAAAGGAAATGTTGCCTACGGTACGCTAACTTCAATTAGTGAATCTCCATTTCAATTTGGGCTACTTTATACAGGAAGTGATGATGGACTTGTTCAATTAAGCAAAAACTCTGGAGACACCTGGACCAACCTTTCTCAAAATTTTCCAGAAGATTTATGGGTGTCGCGGGTAATTGCTTCAAAACACAAAAAGGAACGTGTTTATATCACTCTAAATGGATACAGATGGGACGACTTTAACACCTACGTATACAAAAGTGATGACTATGGTCAAAACTGGGTTGACATCAGCAATAATCTACCAAAATCACCTCTAAATGTAATTTGTGAGGATCCAAAAAATGAAAACACATTATATTTAGGTTCAGATAACGGTGCTTATGTAAGTTTTGATCAAGGCAACACCTGGCATGCATTCAAATCTGGTTTACCAAATGTAGCTGTTACAGACATTGTAATTCAAGAAAGAGAAAACCACCTTCTGTTAGGAACTCATGGCCGAAGCATTTATAAAACCAATTTATCTGCTATCCATCAATATATTGAAAGTGATTCAAATCAAAACATTACCCTTTTTAAACCTGCAGAAATTTATCATTCTAAATACTGGGGTAATAGCTGGAGCAAGTGGTCTGAGACCACTACACCAAAGGTGTCCTTATTTTATTTTAGCAAAACGCAAACTACTGCTCAGTTGGAGGTGTTGGATACTGATAACAACTTGGTAAACCTTCTAAATATCAAATCTGAAAAAGGGTTTAATATTGTAGAATACGATTTGACTTTTAGTACTTCAGGATTAAAGGAATGGAATAAAAATAATAAAGACAAGGAAGTTTCTACTTCAAAGAATAATAAAGCTTACCTACCAAAAGGAACCTACACCTTGAAAATTGGAAAAAGTGAAGAACAACTAATCGTAAAATAATTACACCTAATTAATCGTTAAAAGAAGAAACCCCAAAATTTATGAGTTATTTAAAATACTGTTTTCTTGCTATCGCACTTGGTTTAATGAGTTGCAATTCTGACTCTGAAGACTGCTGCCCAATTAACAATCAAGAGCCTCAACTAATTATAAAATTCAAATTTAATCCTGAACAATTAAGATTAAATAATTTAGGTGAACTTTCTGTAATTCCGGAAGGCAACGCTTCACAATCTCCCAACTTTCAAACAATGAGTGCCAATTATATTGAGTTTGCACCTAGTGCATCAACTATTCTGGGTGATGGTGAAATCATTTATGAAGGACCAAAAACAGATGTTGGTGGCGCATTAGCAATTGATTTTAATCAAGCTGTATTTGCGGGAAATAATGAAACATTTATTTCAATCCCATTAAGCCAAGTCTCATCTGGTCAATATAATTGGGTAAGAGTTTCATTAGCTTATCAGGAAGGCGATATTCAATTGCTGAGTAACGGAAATTTAATTGAAGGCACATTGGCAAGCTTTGTAGGTTTCAATACGTATATTGATGACATTAATCTTAACAATCAAATAATTTCTGTCAACGAAAACAAACTTCAAGGCTTCTGGGCTTTTGAAGCTTTAGGCTTTACAACATCTGGCCAAGCTCCAGAAGGGGCTACTACTGTACCAAACCCATTATTTGAAACCTCTCCAATACCACAAGGATCTTGCGTAGTAACTGGACAGTTCTCTACTCCATTCCAAATATCGGGTGAGGAGACTCAAGATGTTGAAGTTAGCTTATCGTTTTCAACAAATCAGAGTTTTGAATGGACTGAAGTTAACCCAGATGGATTTTATGAACCTTCTGCAGGAGAACAACTTGTAGACATGGGATTAAGAGGTTTAATTCCATATCATTCAAATTAAGCCGAAATAACCCTTAAATTTTTAACAGTACCCCATTTTTTCAGTTAAAATCTGTTTAAAATCATTCTAAATACAAATTTAGAAGTTTCTTATTTTGCCTATCATAGCATTGTAAAGTATCTTAGCAAGAAATTTTAATAGTATAAAAAATGAGTGGATTTTTTAGTTCTTCAATTGGAAGAAAAGTAGCGATGGCACTATCAGCTTTCTTTTTAATGTTCTTCCTTTTAATGCACGTTTCTATTAACTTAATTTCAGTTATAGACGCAGATGCTTTCAATACCGCATCACATTTCATGGGTACAAACCCAATTATTCAATTTGCTATGCAACCAGTGCTTATCGTTGGTGTAGTTTTCCATTTTGTAATGGGCTTTATTTTAGAGTTAAAAAACAAAAAGGCGATTGGAGTTAGCTATGCAAAAAACAATGGCGCTGCTAACAGCTCTTGGATGAGTAGAAACATGATTTGGAGTGGATTGGCAATTTTAGCTTTTATTGTATTACACTTTATTGATTTCTGGTTTCCAGAGATCAACTACAAATACATAGCGAGTTTGCCAGAAGACCCAACGCGATATTTTGGTGAATTACAGCACAAATTTGTAAGTCCATTAAGAGTTGGAGCTTACGTAGTTGCTTTTGTATTCTTAGCGCTACACTTAATGCATGGGTTTACATCTGCATTCCAATCAATGGGGTCTACAGCAGGTCGTAAAAAAGGACTTATTACATTTGGAAAAGTGTATGCTATAGCCATTCCGGCATTATTTATTTTCATTGCATTATTTCACCACTTTAACCATTAATCTTAATTTATTATGGCTTTAAATTCAAAAGTACCAGAAGGTCCAATTAAAGATAAATGGACTAACTATAAAGATAAAATCAACTTAGTAAACCCTGCAAACAAAAGACATATTGATGTAATTGTAGTAGGTACAGGTTTAGCTGGTGGTTCTGCCGCAGCAACATTAGCTGAGTTAGGATATAACGTAAAAGCATTTGCTTATCAAGATTCACCTCGTAGAGCACACTCGATTGCTGCTCAAGGAGGGATTAATGCTGCCAAAAACTATCAAGGTGATGGTGATTCTACTTACCGTTTATTTTATGATACAGTAAAAGGTGGTGATTATCGTTCAAGAGAAGCAAACGTATATAGATTAGCTGAAGTATCTGCAAATATCATTGACCAATGTGTTGCCCAAGGGGTACCATTTGCTCGTGATTATGGTGGTCTTTTAGACAACCGTTCGTTTGGTGGTGTTCTTGTATCTCGTACATTCTACGCCAAAGGACAAACTGGACAACAGTTACTTTTAGGAGCTTACTCGGCCATGAACAGACAAATTGCTCGTGGTAAAATTGAAATGTTTAACCGTCACGAAATGCTTGACGTCGTTAAAGTAGATGGAAAAGCTAGAGGAATTATTGCTCGTAACTTAATAACAGGAGAAATTGAGCGTCACTCAGCTCATGCTGTTGTTATCGCTACAGGTGGATACGGAAATGTATATTTCTTATCTACAAACGCTATGGGTTCTAATGCCACTGCAGCGTGGAAAATCCATAAAAAAGGAGCGTATTTCGCTAACCCATGTTACACACAAATTCACCCTACTTGTATTCCAAGATCAGGAGATTACCAGTCTAAATTAACTTTGATGTCTGAGTCGCTTCGTAATGATGGACGAATTTGGGTGCCTAAGAAAAAAGAAGATGCAATAGCTATTCAGCAGGGTAAATTAAAACCAACCCAATTAGCTGAAGAAGACAGAGATTATTACTTAGAAAGACGTTACCCTGCATTTGGTAACCTAGTACCAAGAGATGTTGCCTCTCGTGCTGCCAAAGAAAGATGTGATGCTGGATTTGGAGTAAACGCTACTGGAGAAGCTGTATACTTAGATTTTGCTGCAGCAATTGAACGCTATGGTAAAGAGCAAGCTAAAATTCAAAATCTATCAAATCCATCTTCAACAAAAATAACTGAACTTGGCGAGGCTATCGTAGAAGCAAAATACGGTAACTTATTCCAAATGTATGAGAAAATTGTAGATGAGAATCCATACAAAACACCAATGATGATTTACCCTGCAACTCACTACACAATGGGTGGTGTTTGGGTTGATTACAATCTAATGACAACAGTAGATGGTCTTTATTGTATTGGTGAAGCAAACTTCTCAGACCATGGAGCAAACAGGCTTGGTGCTTCTGCATTAATGCAAGGTTTAGCCGATGGTTATTTCGTACTACCTTACACAATTGGTGATTATCTTTCTAATGATATTAGAACAGGACCAATTTCTACTGAATCACCAGAATTTGACGCTGTTGAAAAAGAGGTGAAAGACAGAATTAATTTCTTTATGACTAATAAAGGAACAAAATCTGTTGACCATTTCCACAAGCGTTTAGGTAAAATTATGTGGGACAAAGTTGGAATGTCAAGAAACGAAAAAGGACTAAAAGAAGCAATTTCTGAAATCAAAGCACTTCGTGAAGAATTCTGGAAAGAAGTAATGGTTCCTGGAAAGGAAAACGAAATGAATCCAGAATTAGAAAAAGCTGGTCGTGTGGCTGACTTTTTAGAATTAGGAGAGTTATTCGCAAAGGATGCTTTAATTAGAGAAGAATCTTGTGGTGGACACTTTAGAGAAGAATCTGTTGAGTTAGATGGCGAGCAAAAAGGAGAAGCTAAAAGAAATGACAAAGATTATGCTTTTGTTTCGGCTTGGGAATATAAAGGAGAACCAAGTGAAGCCGTATTGCACAAAGAATCTTTAGAATTTAAGGATATCGAATTAAAACAACGTTCATATAAATAATTTAGACATTATGAATCTTACATTAAAAATTTGGAGACAGAAAGACTCGAACGCTAAGGGTCAAATGGTTGATTATAAAGTAACTGATATTTCAGAACATATGTCTTTTTTAGAAATGATGGATGTTTTGAACGAACAATTGGTAAATACTGGTGAAGAACCCGTTGCCTTTGATCATGATTGTCGTGAAGGAATTTGCGGAATGTGCTCAATGTACATTAACGGTGAGGCTCATGGCCCAGACAGGGGGATTACTACTTGCCAATTACACATGCGTATGTTTAATGATGGTGACACTATTACTATAGAGCCATTTAGAGCAGCCGCTTTTCCGGTAATTAAAGATTTAGTAGTTGACCGTATGGCTTTTGAAAGAATTCAACAAGCAGGTGGTTATATCTCAGTTAATACATCTGGTAATACGCAAGATGCAAATGCATTACCAATTTCTAAACATGATGCAGACGAAGCAATGGATGCTGCAACATGTATAGGTTGTGGAGCTTGTGTTGCTACATGTAAAAACTCTTCTGCAATGCTATTTGTAGGTGCAAAAGTTTCGCAATATGCCTTATTACCTCAAGGTCAAGTAGAAGCTGCAGATCGTGTTCAAAACATGGTTGATCAAATGGACCTAGAAGGTTTTGGTAACTGTACAAATACTGGAGCATGTGAAGTTGAATGCCCTAAAGGAATTTCACTTGACAACATTGCTCGAATGAATAGAGAATTAATGAAAGCTGCCTTGAAATAATTAAAGACTGCTTTTTATAATACCAATAAAAATCCCAAGGCTACCCTTGGGATTTTTTGTTACTTTAAGCCCAACATTATAACAATGGAAAATCCGAAGGAATTCTACAATCAACAAATAGCTAAATACCAAGGTTCAATAAAAACGTTGTATCGCCAATTGACCCTATATAGCAGTTTACGCCTAATTACATTTATTTTGACTGCAATGTCTACCTATTTATTTTTTGGAGATTGGACTAAATTTGTTGCTTCTTTAATTATAGGTTTTAGTGTTTTTCTATTCCTTCTTTTGAAGCACACAAAAACCAAAGAAATCTGGAATCTACATAAAAACATTTTACAACTTAACAACGACGAATTAGATATCCTAAATGGAAATTACCAACAAAGACCTGAAGGCAAAGCATACTTAGATCCAAGTCACTTTTACAGTCACGACATCGATTTATTTGGAAAAGGCTCCTTGTATCAATTCATTAACAGAACACAAACCAAAGATGGTAGCCACAAATTAGCCCTATTACTCACTCAAAATTCAATTGACAACATATTAAATGAGCAACAAGCCATTAAAGCTCTTTCGACCAAACAAACTTGGTCACAAAACTACGCAGCTACTGCAAAACTCATTCAAGTTGAGACGGAGCCTAAACTAATAATACATTGGCTATCCAACTACAAACCGTTTTTAGCAGGCACACAAAAATGGCTTCCTATAGCATTTACAATGCTTTCAATTATTGCAATAATTTTAGTTGCCAAAGGCTTAATATTTCCTTCCATATTAATGTATTGGTTAATTCTTGGTCTTGCAATAACAGGAAAATATTTAAAGAAAATTAATGCCTTAGCTCAAAACACTTCACAATTAAAAGATACTTTTAAGCAGTACTCAAAACTTCTACATCTCATTGAAGAAAATAAATTCGAATCGTCATTACTACAAGCTAAACAACAACTTATACAAGCTAAAGATGAGAAAGCATCAATAATCTTTAAGAAATTATCTAAAGCAATGGATGCCCTTGACAATCGAAATAATTTAATATCAGCGGTATTCGGAAACGGCTATTTTTTATGGGATTTATATCAAAGTTATCGTATCGAAAGGTGGATTATGTCCTACGGCAATAAGGTGGAACAATGGATTGAAACTGTTGCATTTTTTGATGCCTATAACAGCTTTGGAACATTTGCATTTAACCACCCCAACTACACCTACCCTAAACTCACAGATAATAATAAAATTTCAATTTCAAATTTAGGACACCCACTTCTACCTATCAAAAAACGTATTTGTAATGATGTTAACATAGATCATCACAATTTTCTAATTGTGACTGGGGCGAACATGGCTGGTAAAAGCACATTTTTAAGAACAATTTCTCTACATATTATAATGGCTAATTGTGGATTACCCGTTTGTGCAGAACACAGCATCTACCACCCTATAAAGCTTATCACAAGTATGCGCACCACAGATTCACTTACCGATGATAGCTCATATTTCTTTTCAGAACTTACGCGCCTTAAATTTATAGTAGATGCCCTTGAAACTGATAGATACTTTGTGATTTTAGATGAAATTTTAAAAGGCACTAATAGCACAGACAAAGCCATAGGGTCTAAGAAATTTGTTGAGAAATTAGCAAAATCAGAAGCTACTGGGATAATTGCCACTCATGATTTAAGTTTATGTGACATCACAGAACAATTAGAACCTGTACACAATTATTATTTTGATGCTCAAATCCAAAATGACGAATTGAGTTTTGACTACAAACTAAAACCTGGAATTTGTCAGAATATGAATGCTTCGTTCCTCCTTAAAAAGATGCAAATCATTTAAAACAAGGCATAAAAAAACGCCCTTTCATAAGAAAGAGCGTTTCATTTATTAGGTTTTTGTTTCTATGCCTCGAAAGGTACAATTGAAACGTAAGACTTATTGTCTTTTTTCTTCGTGAATTTCACAAGACCATCAACTTTAGCGTGTAAAGTATGATCTTTTCCTTGGTATACATTCTCACCTGGGTGATGTGTATTACCACGTTGTCTTATGATAATGTTTCCAGCAATAGCAGCTTGACCACCAAATATCTTAACACCTAATCGTTTCGATTCTGATTCTCTACCATTCTTAGAACTACCTACTCCTTTTTTATGAGCCATTGTCTTAAGGTTTTAAATTGTTAATAATTTAGCTTAATGCAGCAATTAAATCAGCCTTTTTCATTGAAGAAATTCCTTCAACACCTTTAGCCTTTGCCATTTCTTTTAATTCAGCAACAGTTTTTTTGCTTAAGTCGTTAGACTCTTCTTTAGCAGCAGCTGGTTTAGCAGCTTTAGTTGCTTTAGTAGCTCCCGAAGAAGCAATACTTTCAATTTGTATTTCAGTTAAAGACTGACGGTGACCATTCTTAACACGGTAACCTTTACGTCTTTTCTTCTTAAATACAATAACTTTGTCACCTTTAAGGTGCTTTAAGACTTTTGCTCCTACTTGAGCTCCGTCTATAGCTGGGGCGCCTACAGTTACATTGTCACCATCACCGATAAGTAAAACATTATCAAAAGATACTGTTTTTCCTTCTTCGGTTTGTAATCGGTGAACAAACACTTTCTGGTCTTTTTCAACTTT
This sequence comes from Bacteroidetes bacterium MedPE-SWsnd-G2, assembly GCA_001874335.1. Classification (GTDB taxonomy): domain Bacteria; phylum Bacteroidota; class Bacteroidia; order Flavobacteriales; family Flavobacteriaceae; genus MedPE-SWsnd-G2. Next base: position 91,796 of record MPDE01000012.1, on the reverse strand, counting down.
GAATTGTTGCCCTGCTATCTCTACAATTGCGTACATAGCGTAACGATTTATTAATTATTTTAAAATAAAATGAGTGCAAATATACGGCTAATTAATTAAACTACAAACCCATTAGAAACAATTAATAATTCTGAGAAATGTTACGACTGGTTTTAAAAATTTGCATAAAGGATAAGGTCAAAACCACCGTAGAAGCCAAACCTTCAATAAAAACTATAAATACTAAAATCCGGGTGCCTTGATTATAATCATAAAACCACTCATCTAAAAGAAGTTGAGCAAAGGACGGATCGATATGAAACATATAAATGGAAATAAACAGTGAAAATAAAATAGTTGCAATACCTCCTGTAAGCAACCCCGTTTTAAATCCGTTGATATAATCAAAATCAGGGCTCGACTTATAGCTCTTAATGCTCAGGTATAATCCCCCAGCCATTATAACCCCATTAAAAAGCCTTAACCAAGCCACCTCATGCAAGCCTGCTAACTTTAAAATTAAAAAATATGCAATTAAACTAACTGCAATTAAAATTCCGTATTTTGAGGCTACAGCAACTGGCGTTTTCATAATCAACTCATTTTAAAATCATTATCTCCTTCAATTTCGTAAAAATTTTGCGGAATTTAGAATTTTAACCACATTTTTTAGGAATAAAAAACTAAAAAGAAGTTGGAATACTTATTTTTGCGAAAGTCTGTAACAAATCATTGAGTAAACAGACCAACTATCAAACATTAACTTAAAAAAACCACTATGAAAAAAGGCTTATTATCTTTAGCTTGTCTTTGTTTTGTTGGCCAAATCGCAACAGCACAGAAGGTTGAATTTGAAGAGTACGACTTAGATAATGGGATGCACGTTATTTTACACCAAGATAACTCGGCTCCTGTTGTAACAACATCTGTAATGTATCACGTTGGTGCAAAAGATGAAAACCCAGAACGTACAGGATTTGCACACTTTTTTGAACACCTTTTATTTGAAGGAACTGAAAACATTGAAAGAGGAGAATGGTTTACTATTGTAACTTCTAATGGAGGAAGCAATAATGCCAACACTACAGATGACAGAACTTACTACTACGAAGTTTTTCCATCAAACAGTGTAGAGCTAGGATTATGGATGGAGTCTGAAAGATTAATGCATCCAATCATCAACCAAATTGGTGTAGACACACAAAATGAGGTTGTAAAGGAAGAAAAAAGATTGCGTGTTGATAACCAGCCATATGGTAACATATTAGCTGAGATCAAAAAGCACATGTTTAAAAAACACCCGTATAAAGGAACAACTATTGGAGAAATGGCTCACCTTGATGCGGCTACATTAGAAGAGTTTCAAGCCTTCAACAAAAAATTCTATGTACCTAACAATGCGGTACTTGTTGTAGCGGGAGACATTAACCCAACTGAGGTTAAGAAAATGATATCAGATTACTTTGGACCTATTCCACGAGGTAACGATATTGTTAGAAACTTCCCAAAAGAAGATCCTATCACAGAGCCAATGACTGGTAAAGCTTATGATCACAACATTCAAATCCCTGCTATTATAGCAGCTTACAGAACTCCTTCATTTAAGAGTCGTGATTCTTACGTGTTAAACATGATCTCAAGCTACTTAAGCGGTGGAAAAAGCTCTAAACTATACAAGAAATTAGTAGATGAGCAAAAACAAGCTTTAGCCGTTCAAGCAGTAAACATTAGTCAAGAAGATTATGGGGTTTACGCTTTATTTGGTTTACCATTAGGCGAGGTTTCATTACAAGACTTATTGGCTGAAATGGATGAAGAAATTGTAAAAATTCAAGAGAACTTAATTTCTGAAAAAGATTTCCAAAAACTTCAAAACCAATTTGAAAACCAATTTGTAAACTCAAATTCAAGCATTTCTGGTATCGCTAATTCATTGGCAAGATACTACATGCTTTACGGTGATGTGAATTTAATCAACAACGAAATAGACATCTACAGATCTATAACTCGTGAGCAAATTCAAGAAGTTGCTAAAAAATACTTAAACCCTAACCAAAGGTTGACTTTAGAGTATTTACCAAAATCTGAGGATCAATAAAATATAAAGACTTTAAAAACTATGAATACAAAAATATCAGCATTTGTCGTAATGTTATTAATGGCTGTAGGTATGCAAGGTCAGGTCGATAGATCTATCCAACCTAAGCCAGGTCCTGCTCCAAAAATTACTTTGGAAAAACCAGGTGAATTTGAACTTAAAAACGGACTAAAAGTCTTGGTTGTAGAAAACCATAAATTACCACGAGTATCTTTCTCTTTAACCATTGACAACAATCCAATGATTGAGGGAGACAAAGCAGGTGTATCTGGATTAATAGGCTCTATGTTAGGAAACGGAACAACTTCTATTCCTAAAGACGAGTTTAATGAAGAAATAGATTTCTTAGGCGCAAGTTTAGGATTTAGCTTTGGCGGTGGATACGCAAGTTCATTATCTAAGTATTCTGAACGAATTTTAGAATTAATGGCTGACGCAGCTATCAACCCATTATTAACAGCTGAAGAATTTGAAAAAGAAAAAGTAAAAGCTTTAGAAGGTATCAAGTCTGACGCAAAAAGTGTAGATGCAGTATCAAGAAGAGTGGGTCGTGCATTAGCTTACGGAAAAGATCACGCTTACGGTGAATTTGTAACTGAAGAAACACTAAACAATGTGAAATTTGAAGATGTTGTTTCATTTTACAACACCTATTTCAAACCAAACAATGCATACCTTGTAATTGTTGGTGATGTAGAGTTTAAAACCATTAAAAAGCTGGTTAAAAAGAAATTTTCAGCTTGGGAAAAATCAGATGCTTTACCAGCAGAGATTCCGGTTGCAACTGCAAACGTTTCAACTACAGAAATAGACATCATTGACATGCCTAACGCTGTACAATCAAATATCTCACTTACTAGTAATGTTAACTTAAAAATGAATGACGAAGATTATCATTCTGTATTAATCGCAAACAAAATTTTAGGTGGTGGATTTAACAGTTACTTAAACATGAACTTGAGAGAAGAACACGGATGGACTTACGGAGCGCGTTCAAGCGTAGGTACGGACAAATATGTTGCTCGATTTACTGCCGGTGCTCAAGTGAGAAACATGGTAACAGATTCAGCTGTTGTTCAAACTTTAAAAGAGATAAACAGAATTAAAACTGAAGCAGTAGATGCAGATGACCTTAAAAACGCAAAAGCTAAATACGTTGGTGATTTTGTTCTTGCATTAGAGCGTCCACAAACTATTGCGCGTTATGCTTTAAACACCAAAATCAATAATCTTCCTGAAGATTTTTACAGTACTTACCTTGAAAAGATTAATGCTGTTTCTACAGAAGACGTTACAAGAGTTGCTAACAAATACTTCAGTTCAGAAAATTCAAGAATTGTAGTTGTAGGTAAGGGAAGTGATATCGCTGAGCCTCTTGAAGCTACAGGTATTCCTGTAAAATATTATGACGCCTATGCTTCACAAACGAAAAAACCTGTTTATGAAATCCCATTACCAGCTGATGCTTCTGCCGAAAAAGTACTTTTAGCTTATATCAACGCTATTGGTGGTAAAGACGCATTAGACAAAGTACAATCTGTATTTATTCAAGCTGAAGCTGAATTACAACCAGGAGTTATGATGAGTTTAGAGCTTAAAAAAACTTCTAAAAACCAATCTTTCTCTCAAGTATCTGCAATGGGTCAAACATTTATGAAAGCTGTTGTTGGTGTAGATGGTGGCTACATGGAAATGCAAGGACAAAGAAAAGATATGACTGAAGAAGAATTGAATGACGCTAAGACCGAATCTTCTCCATTCCCAGAAGTAAACTTTTTAAATGGTGGAGCTACCTTAGAGAAAATTGAAAAGATTGAAGGTGAAAACGCATATAAAATCAATATTGGTGAAAACAAGTCTATTTACTACAGTGTAAAAACTGGATTAAAAATTAAGCAAGTTGAAGCTGGAGACGCTGGTTCGCAATCCATGTTCTTTTCTGACTACAAAGAAGTGGCTGGAATTAAATTTCCATTTGCATTAGGTCAAACAGCTGGTCCAAGACGTTTTGATTTTAAAGTAAAAGAAGTTAAAGTTAATGAAGGTGTATCTGATATGGATTTTAAATAATATCAAATTCACATACCATAAAAAAAATCCGAGGGAAACCTCGGATTTTTTTTATTTCACTCGACGCTGTGCCAAATAAACTCCTAATAAAATTATTGCCGAGGCTAAGCCTTGAAGCACACTAAATCCTTCTCCATCTAACACGCCCCATATCAAAGCCACTATAGGAATTACAAAAGTTACTGAAGATGCAAATACAGGAGTAGAAATCTGTACCAATGTGTTGAAAACAACTTTTGCCATAGCGGTACCAAATAAAGCTAAGGTAGAGACATACACCATAGACATTATAAAGTTAGGATTTTCAAAGGTAGAAATGCTAAAAAAATCTGCGCCGATTAAAACCAAAATTGCGGGAATTACAATCACCACATAATTACCAGTAGCAATAGCCAATGGCTTTACATTTTGAAGATACTTTTTTATAATATTCACGTTAAAAGCATACATCACTGTTGACAATACAACAAAACCTGCGTATAAATAATTTTGACCTGGATTAAGCTGAGCACCCTCAAATATCAACAAAGAGGTGCCTATAAATCCAACAACAACTCCTATTACCTGTCTTCTGGTTGAAGCGATCTTAAAGACGGAGGCACCAAGGAGCATAGTATTTAATGGCGTTAACGAATTTAATACAGAAACGATTGCACTATCAATCTCCGTTTCGGCAATAGCAAACAGAAACGCAGGAAAGAAGGAGCCTAAAAAGCCAGATATTGCTACCCATTTCCATTTCCTTTTTGGGATGCCTTTTATTTGGTTAAACCCTACAACAAACAAAAAGATTGCCGTCATTACAGTCCTTAACGCCCCAAGTTGAATTGGCGACAATCCCAACAATGCCTTTTTTATTAATATAAAAGAGCTTCCCCAAATTAAAGCCAGTAGCACTAAGTAAACCCATTTAGAATTCTTCATTTTCAAACCAAGTTTTTAAGAAATCACAAAATTGTTAATTTTAAATCATAAAACAGCAATATTTATTAGATTTGCTTCAAATTCAATACCTAATAGACATGAAAACACTTAAATCCTTATTTGCAATTGCTATTTTTTCTGTAGCATTAGTATCGTGTAAAAACGAAACTGCTCCAGAAGTAAAAACTGTAGCAATGGAAACTACAAAGGAAATCTCAACAGAAGTAAATGAAAATGCCGTTTTAGCGAAAGCTCAATTTAATATTGACGGAATGACTTGCGAAGTTGGTTGCGCTAAGACTATTGAAAAAAAGATTGCTAAAATGGATGGCGTAAAATCTGCTAAAGTAGATTTTGGTAAAAAATTAGCAATGGTAGAGTTCGATGAAGCAAAAGTTACAACCACATCATTAGAAGAAACGGTAACTAAAGTTTCTAAAATGTATGTTGTTAGCAACATGGCTAAAGTAGAAGATTTTTCTACAACTAAAGCTTGTAAAGGCAATTGTGAAAAAGCGTGTTGTAAAGACAAAACTGAAGCTGAGAAAATGGCTTGCAAAGAAGACTGCAAAAAAGAGTGTTGCGCTGAGAAAAAAGAAGCCTAACAGACTTTTACAATAACAAAAGAGCCGCTAATAATAGCGGCTTTTTTTTATCTCAATCCGTAACCTTTTGCGGCCCACCAAGGATGTATTTCTATTTTTAATCTTCCTGCTTTAACCATCGGGTCTGAATTAGCCAAACTATCTGCCATTTCTAAATTAGGGGTATTATAAATGGTAACCCCCCTTAATTCTCCATCGTCACCCATAGGCCCGGATAGATCAGCATAACCTAAATCATACATTTTCTCTAAATGCATTAAATGTAAATTTTGTAAACGCTTGGCCTCTTCTTCTGCTTGCGATCTATTTTCCCCTTTTTTCAAAAACACCATAAAATATTGCTGCATTATTACCGTGTCTTTAGTTTTTTCATCCACATAATCAAACACCTTAAACCCATCTTTTATAAGTTTCTCCTTTTGGGATTTAATAGAGATTATAGGCTCTTTCTCTATGACTTCTGACCGCTCAACTTCCATTACCTTTTTTTTACAGCTTACTACAAAAAGTAGAACTATTAAACATTTACCTATTACTTTCATTATTTCCAATTTTTATATGGGTTTAAACTTAATTGTGAATTATAATACCTTTTATCTCCGGTAACCTCTTCACCTAACCATTCTGGCTTTTGAAATTCTACCGTTTCACTTGTCAATTCGACTTCCGCAATAATAAGTCCTGAGTTATCCTCATAAAACTCATCAACCTCAAACAAAAAACCTTTATAGCTAACTTCAAACCTACACTTAGAAATCATCCCTGGCTCAACCATTTTTAATAAGGCTTCGGCCTCGTTTATATGTATTTCCTTTTCCCATTCAAATCTTGAAAGCCCGTTTTCTGAAGATACGCCTTTAATGGTTAGATAGCCTTTATCACCCTTAACACGCACTCTAACCGTTCTTTCTTTATGGGTGTTTAAAAACCCTTGAGTAATTCTAAAATTCCTATGAGATTCAGCTTTAAATGCCAAAGAGTTTACAAGAAATTTTCGTTCAATTTCAATCATAAAGATTTTGCTATAATTTTAATATTCTGAGACGTTATTTTCACCGTATCACATCCATATTTAGCCAAATACACCATACAAGATGAAATAGATTTAGCTGAAATAGATTGGTAATTACTTAATGGCCCTTTTAAAATAGGCTGAAGTGCTTTTAAAACATATTTAGCCATACGCTCACCTAATCGCTGCTCATCTCTTGGTCCAACAATCAAAGAAGGCTGTAAAATATATGTTTGAGGAATTTTAAATTTAAGGATTGCTTGCTCCATTTCCCCTTTTAATCTGTTATAAAAAACCTTGCTATTGGGATCGGCACCAATGGCACTAATCACAATAAACTTTCTAATCACATTTAGCTGGCATAATTTGGCAGCATTCACCGGAATTCCATAATCAATCGCCCGATAAACCTCTTTATCACTACTTTTTGCTTTTGTAGTTCCAATACAACAGAATACAACATCTGCTGTAAATTCTTGTTTATACTTTTTTAACTCTAATAGATCAATTATATACTCCTCAATTTTAAAATGCTTAATACCACAACTACGCCTTCCAAAAACCTTCACCTTAGAATATTCGATATCTTCTAAAAGCCGACTTAACAGTAAACCGCCAGTCAAACCTGTAGCTCCCAAAATAATTGCTGTTTTCCCCATATCTACCTATTCAAGTCGTAAAGATATTATATTTTTATACTTCATATTTTCTTCAACATTCTTCTTTCAATACATGGAAAACGATAAAACAGTACGAAAAATTATTCATGTTGATATGGATGCATTTTACGCTTCTGTAGAACAGAATGATTTCCCAGAATTGAGAGGAAAACCAATTGCTGTTGGTGGTAGTGAGAAAAGAGGTGTGGTTAGCGCTGCCAGTTATGAAGCTCGAAAATTTGGGGTGCGCAGTGCTATTTCGGGAATGTTAGCAAAACGCTTGTGCCCAGATCTTATATTTGTAAAACCCCGATTTGAAAGATATCATGAGATTTCAAAAAAAATTAGAGCCATCTTTTTAGACTATTCCGATTTGGTTGAACCACTATCATTGGATGAAGCTTATATTGATGTTACACTTAATAAAAAGGGAAATCCAAGTGCTTCCCTTATTGCAAAAGACATTAGAACTCGAATTTTTGAAACCTTGGGTCTCACTGCTTCTGCTGGAATATCGGTAAATAAATTTGTGGCTAAAGTTGCTTCTGATTATAACAAGCCAAACGGTCAAAAAACTGTGCCGCCTGAGGAGGTATTGTCTTTTTTAGAACAATTGGATATTAAAAAGTATCATGGCGTAGGCAAGGTGACTGCCGAAAAAATGTACCAATTAGGCATATTCACTGGCAAAGACTTAAAGCTTAAATCTCTCGACTTCCTTCAAAATACATTTGGCAAATCTGGTAGTTATTATTATCACATTGTGAGAGGACAGCACAATAGCCCTGTAAGCCCAAATAGAATTAGAAAATCGCTGGCAGCGGAACGTACATTTTCTAAAAACTTAACCAGCGAAATATTTATGGTAGAAAAAATAGAACAGATTTCTGCCGAGGTATCAAAACGACTACAACGCTCTAAAGTTTCAGGTAAAACGGTTACCCTTAAAATTAAGTATAGTGACTTTTCTCAACAAACCAGAAGCAAAACTGTGCCTTATTTTTTAAACGACAAGGACTTAATATTTGATATTGCAAAAGACTTACTATATCAGGAAAAATTAGACACTTCGGTTCGATTATTAGGCGTATCTATTTCTAACCTCAACACTCAATCAAAACTCAAAACAGAAAAGAAAACTGTGAGTGCCCAACTAAAATTTGAGTTTTAACAAAAAAAGCATCTCGTTAAACAAGATGCTTTTTTTAAATAACCCCAATAATGTTTTATTCAATTTCGGTAACACGTAAAGTGTTTACCATTCCTTTTGTTTTAATTGGCATTGCAGCTAAAGCAATGGTCATATCACCTGATTCAAGATAACCTTGATCGATGGCAATTTTATTTACGTCTTCAATTGTATCATCAGTAGACACATATTTATCGTAATAAAACGCCTTAACTCCCCAAAGCAAACTTAACTGAGTTAAAATTCTTTTGTTTGAAGTAAAAACCAAAATATTAGCAGAAGGCCTCCAAGCTGCAATTTGAAACGCTGTATAACCACTATTGGTTAAGGTAGAAATAGCCTTAGCGTTTATTTCATTTGCCATATGAGCTGCATGGAAACATATAGCTTTAGTTATATATCTATTTGTTTTAATATGCGGAGGAGATTGTGGCACTTCAATTAATGGTGAATCTTCTACAGTTTTAACAATGTTTGACATTTGTTGAATCACCTGTACGGGATAGCTACCAACAGAAGTTTCACCAGATAACATTACGGCATCAGCTCCATCCATTACAGAATTGGCAACATCATTTACCTCAGCTCTTGTAGGCGTAAGACTTGAAATCATTGTCTCCATCATTTGAGTTGCAATGATTACAGGAATACGAGCTCTTTTAGCTCTAAGCACTAATTTTTTCTGAATTAAAGGCACTTGTTCTGCAGGCACCTCAACACCTAAATCACCACGTGCAACCATTAATCCGTCACAATACGCAACGATCTTATCAATATTTTCTACAGCTTCAGGCTTCTCAATTTTAGCAATTATCGGAATTTTATGTTCGCTATGCTCACTAATCAATTCTTCAAGCTCCATTAAATCTGTAGCATGTCTAACAAACGAAAGGGCTATCCAATCCACACCTTGACTTATAGCAAACTTAGCATCTTCAATATCCTTCTCCGTTAATGCTGGCTGAGAAATATTTGTATTAGGCAAATTAACTCCCTTTTTTGAACGCAAAGGTCCTCCTTGAATAACTCTGGCTTTAACTTCTGATGTGCCGTCTGTAGAAACTACTTCAAAAATTAATTTTCCGTCATCCAATAAAATTCGTTCACCAGCTTTAGCATCTTGTGGAAAACGATCGTAGGTCATATAAACCCTGTCTTTTGTACCTTCAAATCGCTCACCAGTAGCAAAAACAATTTCATCCCCTTCATTAACTACAACTTCACCTTTCATTACACCAACTCTCAACTTAGGACCTTGTAAGTCTCCTAAAATTGCTGCTGTATATCCATACTCTTCATTCAACTCACGAATCATTGTAATACGCTCGGCAACATCGCTATAATCGGCATGTGAAAAATTAATACGAAACACATTTGCCCCTGCTTCAAGCATTCCTTTTAGAACTTCTTTTGAACTTGTAGCTGGGCCTAACGTTGCTACAATTTTTGTTTTCTTACGATTTGACATTATTTGAAAATTAAATTATCCTTCGATTTTATATCTGAAACATCCACACAATAGGATGTAATTATTTGCGGTATTGCCTGTAGGTGGTCTAAAATTACTTTTTCATTGTATGGCGTACCTTCGCTACTAATTTTTAAAAAGTAATCTACATTTTTAAATTCGGGACATAAGTAATACGACTTTAAAATTTTATGGGAGCCTTCAAACAAAGACCCTGAACTTTGCAAACTATCTTCCTCCCTTTTACAAATGTTAGAAACCAAATTCCAAGTGGTATATTCTTGTTCATTATCCCATTCAAAAAGCGAAAATGAAGCCTCTAGGTAATTGTAATCTAAATCATCCTCAGTTCTTGCAAGCCTAATTTTTAATTGTCGATTAAGCATAAATGCTAATCTATAGGGTTCCAAATTACAGTGAATTGCGAATAATGCAAATTCGTCATCATAAAAATCTTCCAACTGTAACTTGTGTAACGCCATATAAATACCAAAGGCAAAGATAAAATATTAAAGTTAGTTAAATATGAAGAATTGCAATTTATTGCGCAATTTTATTACGAAATCGTTTGCGCAATGTTTAAATAACTAAGAATATCTCAATGAGATTGTGCTGTATTCTTAATTCTTCCTTGGTAAGCAAAAAAGGCGCGTTTTGAGGCCTTCTCTTCGGCCTTCTTTTTTGAAGTTGCTCTGCCCTTAGCTACCAACTTATTGTTGATAGATAGCTTTACAGAAAAATGCTTAAGATTATCATTTCCTGTATCTTCATAAACATTATAATCAAAAGTCTTCTTCTCCTTTTGACACCACTCTATGAGCAGGCTTTTATAACTAATTACCTTTCCTTCTAAAGTTTCAATATCAACATGCGGATTGATAACCTTCTCATAGATAAAACGTTCGCAATATTTATAACCCAGATCTAAAAATATGGCACCAACTAAAGCTTCAAAGATATTACCATGAATGTTGTTTCCAAAATTAGATTTTGGGATCTTACTCACCACTAAGTCAATAAGTCTCAACTCTTTACCTAATTCATTAAGATGCTCTCTACTTACAACTTTAGATCTCATCTTTGTAAGATAACCCTCGTCACCTTGTGGCACTTCTTTAAACAAATAAGCAGCTATTACTGAACTTAGCATAGCATCACCTACAAATTCAAGTCGTTCGTAATTTAAAGGATTGCCTTTATCGTCCTTGATATTCATGGAACGATGGGTAAAGGCTTTTTTGTAGAGTTTTCTGTTTTTGACCTTAAATCCTAATATTTTTCGTATTTCTAAAAAAAAATTCCCGTTTGTTTCAGAACGGGAATTTAATATGTTACGAAAATATTTCATTCGGGATTTTAATCTAATTTTTTAAATAATACACAAGCATTATGACCTCCAAAGCCAAATGTATTACTCATTGCAACCTTAATATCTCGCTTTTGCGGTTTATTAAGCGTTAAATTTAATGATCCATCAATGTTTTCATCAACGACACTATGATTAATTGTTGGAGGAACAATTCCGTTTTCCATTGCTAAAATAGAAGCAATAGACTCTACGGCTCCGGCAGCACCTAACAGGTGACCAGTCATAGATTTTGTTGAGTTTATATTGATGTTTTTTGCATGTTCACCGAACACTTCTGAAATTGCTTTTAATTCGGCAACATCCCCAAGTGGCGTAGAGGTTCCATGCGTGTTGATATGATCCACATCTTCTGGTTTCATACCCGCATTCTCTAAACAATTTTTCATTACAGCTATAACACCGATACCTTCTGGATGAGGTGCTGTCATATGGTGAGCATCAGAAGACAATCCGCCTCCTACTACTTCAGCATAAATTTTTGCTCCTCTTGCTTTAGCATGCTCATATTCTTCAAGAATTATAGCCCCTGCTCCTTCTCCTAACACAAAACCATCTCTGGTTGCATCAAATGGTCTCGAAGCAGTTTCTGGACTTTCATTTCTTGTCGATAACGCATGCATCGCATTAAACCCTCCCATACCAGCAATTGTTACTGCGGCTTCACTTCCTCCTGTTACAATAACATCACAATGACCTAAACGAATATAGTTCAAGGCATCAATCATTGCGTTTGCAGAAGAAGCACAAGCAGAAACTGTAGTATAGTTAGGCCCCATAAATCCATGTTTAATAGAAATATTTCCAGGCGCAATATCTGCAATCATTTTTGGAATAAAGAATGGATTAAATCTTGGCGAACCATCCCCTTGAGCATAGTTTAACACCTCATTCTGAAATGTTTCAAGACCACCAATTCCCGCGCCCCAAATTACACCAACTCTCAATTTATTCACCTCATCAAGGTTTAGTTTTGCATCTACAATTGCCTCATCAGAAGCCACCATTGCGTATTGTGCAAACCTATCCATTTTACGAGCTTCTTTTCTATCAAGAAAGTCTGTTGGGACAAAGTTTTTTAATTCGCAAGCGAATTTAGTCTTGAACTTTTCAGTATCAAAATATGTTATAGGCGCAGCACCACTTTTACCACTAACAAGAGCATCCCAATATTCATCTTTGGTATTTCCTATTGGTGTAAGAGCACCTAAACCTGTAACAACAACTCGCTTAATTTCCATAAAGTATTTACTTATTTTGCAGCTTCAATATATGATATAGCTTGACCAACTGTTGCAATGTTTTCAGCTTGATCATCTGGGATTTGAATATCAAATTCTTTTTCAAATTCCATAATTAATTCAACAGTGTCTAATGAATCTGCTCCTAAATCGTTAGTGAAGCTAGCTTCAGTTACAACTTCGTTTTCATCAACACCTAATTTGTCTACGATAATCGCTTTTACTCTTGATGCAATGTCTGACATAATCTTCTTATTTTAAGTTTTAATTAGGCTGCAAAAATAAAAAACTTTATTTTAATACACACCAATACTTCAAAAATGTATAGTGAAATTAAGAAATTCTAAAATAAGTTCTCCTATTTATATGCTTGGAAACAATTTTTTATTCTTTTTTTTGCGGTGTTACTAATTTTTAAGCCAGAAATGAAACGAATTGTTGTTTTTGCCTCAGGATCAGGCTCTAATGCCGAAAATCTAATCTCTTATTTCAATCAAACCAGCTCAGCAAAGGTGGTAATGGTGTTGACAAATAACCCAAAAGCCAAAGTAATTGACCGCTGCAATAGACTAAAAATTCCGTGCCTTAGTTTTAATAGAAGTTCATTTTATGACCAAAACACGATTAAATCTTTATTAATAAGTGAACAACCAGACCTTATTGTATTGGCAGGTTTCTTATGGAAATTCCCTGAATCTCTCCTTGAAGTGTTCAATAACAAAGTAATCAATGTGCATCCGGCATTGCTTCCTAAATTTGGAGGAAAAGGAATGTATGGTTCACATGTTCATGAAGCTGTTGTTGCTAATAAGGAAACGGAAAGTGGGATTACCATTCATTATGTGAATGAAAATTATGATGAAGGCGCCATAATTTTTCAAGGTAAATGCGATGTATTACCTACAGATTCTCCAAGTGATGTGGCTTCAAAAATCCATGAGTTAGAAATGGAACATTTCCCTAAAGTAGTTAACAAATTACTGTCAAATGGCTAAGGCTAAAAAGAAATATTACACCATTTGGCAAGGTCATAAAACGGGAGTTTTTGATAATTGGAAAACCTGTAAAAAGCACATTTCCGATTATAAAGGAGCGCAATACAAATCATTTGAATCACTTGAAGCAGCTCAAAAGGCCTTTAATGGTAAGTACTCAGATTATATCGGAAAAGCAAAGGTCTCGAGCTTAAGCAAGCAGGAATTAGAAAAAATTGGACAGCCTAATTTAAACTCAATTTCTGTTGATGCAGCTTCAAGCGGCAACCCAGGCATAATGGAGTACCGAGGTGTTGATACTGCTTCTAAAAAACAATTGTTTATTCAAGGCCCCTTTGATCAAGGCACTAATAATATTGGTGAGTTTCTTGCCATTGTTCATGGATTAGCATTTTTAAAAAAACAAAATAGCAATCGTATTATTTATACTGATTCAAGGACTGCAATGAGTTGGGTCAGAAAGAAAAAATGCAACACAAAATTGCAAGAAAACCAAAAAAATAAGGCTGTATTTGAACTCGTTAGCCGTGCTGAAGCATGGTTAAACACAAACCCCTATACCACTACAATAGTAAAATGGGAAACTAAAGCTTGGGGTGAAATACCAGCTGATTTTGGCAGAAAGTAATTAACCTCTCCACTTAACCCACACCACTATTGCGGGATCAATAACATCACCATTACCGTTATCTCTTGCTCTTACTGTAATATAATCTCCTGAGGAAAAATCGATATTATGAGAAATGCTATTATAAACATTATCTACCAAGTTCACCGACTCTGTACTCAAGGTTGAATTATCATTTCTAACTCTAATTTCAAACTCTTTAGTAGCATTACCATTAGCAGAATTTATAGTAATACCGATAATAGTTCCGTCTTTAGGCATTAATGGCCCACTTAAAGCACTAACCATATTACCTCCAAAATGAATGTTTTGTGCTGTAGTCGCGCCATTTCTTCCAAATTGTAGCGGCATGGTAGCCATAGACAGCCATTTACTTCTTGAAGCATCATACATATACAATTCGTCACCAATTACTGCAATTTGTCCAGCATCAGTACCAACTGGGTTAGTTTGAGGGTTTAATTCTAAAGCAGGTAAACCTGCATTTTCAGTTTCAACTTCCAACTCTGCTGTAGGGTTATTTGTACCAACACCAATCTGTCCTCTTACAACACCGGTGAACCCTACAAAAAAAGCAATAATTACCATTAATCTATTCATAGTAGAAATATAATAAAACAATGCTAAAGAGCAAATTTTCAAAAATTTAAAATCATTTATTTACGCGTGAATAATAAATTTAATCCCCTTATATTTGCAAAAATTTTTAAGCTTAATTCATGAACAAATTAGTCATAGTAGGGACAGTAGCATTTGATGCTATTGAAACACCATTCGGGAAGACAGATAAAATTTTAGGTGGTGCTGCAACGTTTATCGGCCTTGCTGCTTCGCATTTTAATATTGACTCTTCAATAGTATCTGTTGTAGGAGGTGATTTTCCTCAAGATTATTTAGATCTTTTGAGCAATAAAAACATAGATATTTCTGGAATTGAAACCGTAAAAGATGGAAAAACATTCTTTTGGAGCGGAAGATATCATAACGATATGAATTCTAGAGATACTCTATCAACGGAACTTAACGTCCTTGCTGACTTTAGACCTGTAGTCCCTCAAGATTATAGAGATGCAGAGATTGTGATGTTAGGGAATTTACATCCAATGGTTCAAATGGATGTTTTAAATCAAATGTCTAAAAAGCCAAAAATGGCAATATTAGACACCATGAATTTCTGGATGGACAATGCTTTAGATGATTTACTTCAAGTTATTAAGCGCGTAGATGTCATTACAATTAATGATGAAGAAGCGAGACAACTTACTGGAGAATACTCATTGGTTGTTGCCGCTAGAAAGATTCATGAAATGGGTCCTAAATATGTTGTAATTAAGAAGGGTGAACACGGTGCATTATTGTTTTATAACGACAATGTATTTTATGCACCTGCATTGCCTTTAGAAGAAGTATTTGATCCAACAGGAGCTGGCGACACCTTTGCTGGTGGTTTTGCAGGATACCTTGCTAAAACGGGAGATATTTCTTTTGAAAACCTTAAAAACGCTGTAATATACGGCTCAACTTTAGCGTCTTTCTGTGTGGAGAAATTTGGAACTCAGCGCATGGAAAACTTGGACAACGAAGATATTCGTCGACGCTTGCTTCAGTTTAAAAACTTAACCCAATTTGAAATTGAATTAACATAAACATTCGCGCCTAAAATTGGGCGCGTTTTTATTTAATATACACAACTACTAAAAATGAGCGATGCTTTAAAACATGAATGCGGAATTGCACTCATAAGACTTTTAAAACCATTAGACTACTACAAGAAAAAATACGGTAGTGCTTTTTATGGCGTAAACAAAATGTATCTAATGATGGAAAAACAGCACAACCGTGGTCAAGACGGTGCGGGTTTAGCCAGTATTAAATTAGACACAAAACCAGGTGAGCGTTACATTAGCCGAGTAAGATCTTGCGAACAGCAACCTATTCAAGATATTTTTTCTCAAATTAATGCCCGTATCAACAAAGAATTTACCGAGCACCCTGAGTACCTTGACGATGTAGAGCTTCAAAAAAAGAACATTCCTTATATCGGCGAATTACTTTTAGGCCATGTGAGATATGGTACTTTTGGAAAAAACAGCGTAGAAAGTGTACATCCTTTTTTAAGACAAAATAACTGGACTCATAGAAACCTGATTGTTGCAGGAAACTTTAACATGACCAATGTTAATACTCTTTTTGATGGTTTAGTAGAATTAGGACAACACCCAAAAGAAAAAGCAGACACTGTAACCATTATGGAGAAAATCGGACATTTTCTTGATGATGCAGTTGCAAAACTTTATAAAGAATTAAAAAAAGAGGGCTATTCTAAAGCAGAATGTACACCATTAATAGCTGAGCGACTAAACGTTGCTAAAATTTTAAAAAGAGCTTCTAAAAACTGGGATGGCGGTTATGCCATGGCTGGATTATTAGGACATGGTGATTCTTTTGTATTAAGAGACCCGGCGGGAATTAGACCTGCGTTTTATTACCAAGATGATGAAGTGGTAGTTGTTGCTTCAGAGCGACCTGTAATCCAAACTGTTTTTGATGTAGATATTAATGATGTTAAGGAGCTAACTCCTGGCCATGCAATAATTACCAAAAAATCTGGAGAAACCGTAATCAAAAAAATCATTAACCCCATTGAACGTAAAGCATGCTCATTTGAGCGCATCTATTTTTCCAGAGGTAGTGATGCCGACATATACCAGGAGCGTAAAATGTTAGGAAAATTGTTAATGCCACGCGTATTAGAATCTATTGAAAAAGACACTCGAAACACGGTTTTTTCATTTATTCCAAACACTGCTGAAACTTCGTTTTACGGTATGGTCGATGCTTTAGAAGACCACTTAAATCAGAAAAAAACACAAGCCATTTTAAACGGAAACGGCAACCTTTCTGCAGCCAAGGTTACTGAAATATTATCTGAGCGTTCACGTGTTGAAAAAATTGCTATCAAGGATGTTAAGCTAAGAACCTTTATTACTGAAGACAGTAGCCGAGATGATTTGGTAGCTCACGTTTACGATGTTACATATGGCGTCGTAAAATCAACAGATAATTTGGTCATAATTGACGATAGTATTGTAAGAGGTACTACTCTAAAAAAGAGTATCATAAAAATGATGGATCGTCTTAATCCTAAAAAGATAGTTGTAGTATCTTCTGCTCCACAAATTAGATATCCTGACTGTTATGGAATAGACATGGCTAAACTAGAGGGCTTAATTGCATTTAAAGCAGCATTAGCATTACTTGAAGAAAGAAACATGACAGACATCGTTGATTCTGTTTATAAAAAATGTATCGCTCAAGTTGGCTTAGATGATAAAGATGTAGTAAATCACGTCAAAGAAATTTACGATCCATTTACTCAAGAAGAATTAGAAGAGAAAATTGCAGAGTTAATTTCTGAGCCAAGTATAAAAGCTAGAGTTGAGACTATTTTCCAACCTGTAGAAAATCTTCATAAAGCTTGTCCTGATAATTTGGGGGATTGGTATTTCACTGGAGATTATCCAACACCTGGCGGATTTAGAGTTGTGAACCGTGCATTTATCAATTTTTACGAAGGCAACGACGAAAGAGCCTACTAATCAATTACTTACAATGTGTAATTAATCGAGAAAAATCACAGTTTACCTAATAAAGCTGCATTTGACCGAATATTTAACAGTCTGTAATTAAATAACTTATAAATTAGTAGAACCATAACATAAGTAGGTTAAGTTCATGGTAGATTTGGGGCAAAAAAAGGTGAATTCTTATTCACCTTTTTTTATTTTACACACTTACCAAACTCAAAATCAAGCACTAACACCTGTAAAGCAATTCATTCATCCTTGAATTGTGAATATAATTTCTCTTAAACCCACTTTTTAAGTATTTGGTCTAAAAATTAGTCTGCAATCTTTTTACCAACCTTATATTTACATCACCATAACATAAGTAGGTTAAGTTTATGGTAGATTTGGGGCAAAAAAGGTGAACTATCGTTCGCCTTTTTTCATTTAATAAAAAAAGCAGATTCGTTCCAATGGAACAAATCTGCTTTTTAGGTTTATTTATTTTAACGCTTATTTTGCTTCAGCATATCTACGCTCAACTTCATTCCAGTTAATAACACTAAAAAATGCATTAATGTAATCTGGTCTTCTGTTTTGATAGTTTAAGTAATAAGCATGCTCCCAAACATCTAATCCTAAAATTGGAGTTCCGCCACATGTTACACCTGGCATTAATGGGTTATCTTGATTTGGAGTAGAGCATACTTCAACTTTTCCTCCTTTATGAACACATAACCAAGCCCATCCAGAACCAAATTGAGTTGCTGCCGCTTTACTAAAAGCTGTTTTAAAATCTTCAACAGATCCGTAAGCTTCAATAATAGCATCTTTAAGTTCTCCAGATAAGTAACCTTTTCCTTCTGGGTTCATTACTTCCCAAAATAAAGAGTGATTATAAAATCCTCCTCCATTATTTCTAACAGCTGAATTAGACATGTCTAAGTTTCCAAGAATATCTTCTATTTCTTTTCCTTCAAGATCAGTTCCTGCAACAGCATTATTCAAATTATTTGTATAACCATTATGATGTTTTGAATGGTGGATTTCCATTGTTCTTGCATCAATATGAGGCTCTAAAGCATCGTAAGCATATTTTAATTGTGGTAATTCAAAAGCCATAATTTCTTGTTTTCTTTATTATTAATTTCGAGTATCCAAATTTACATATAAAACACCTCAATTAAAAATATTAAATAGCTATGGAATCATTGATAGTTTTTATCTTGTCTTAAATTTTATTACATGTCTCAACCCCTTTTTCAAATTTACAATGCGTCTGCCGGCAGCGGAAAAACCTTTACGTTAGTCAAATCTTATTTGAAAATATTACTGAGTTCAAAATCTGCTTTCAGCTTCAATAAAATTTTAGCTTTAACCTTTACTAATAAAGCTGTAGGTGAAATGAAATCGAGGATAATTGAAAGTTTAATGCAATTTTCTTCTGAAGATATTTTAACCAACCCCACACCCCTATTTGACAACCTTAAAACAGAATTGGACGTAAATGCTGAATTTATTCATGAAAAATCGAAATTGTTATTAGAAACCATAATGCATAATTATGCTTCTTTTGATGTTTCAACTATTGATAAATTTAACCATTCGTTAATTAGAACCTTTGCATTAGACCTAAACCTGCCTGTAAATTTTGAAGTAGAACTTGATAGCCAAGGTCTATTATCTAAAGCAGTTGATAATCTCATTAGTCAAGCAGGTTCTAACAAAGAACTCACAAAAACCTTGGTTGATTTTGCTATAGAAAAAGCGGATGATAACAAAAGCTGGGACATTACATTAGAATTTAAAGCCATTGCTAATCTTCTTTTGAAAGAAAGTGATATTCCTTTTTTAAATTCTATTAAACAAAAATCCTTGAGTGATTTTTCAGAATTGAGAAAAGCCTTAAACCAGCGCATAAACCAGTTAGAAGAGCAAATTATTTTAAATTCTGATAAAGCCATAGACCTGCTAACTCAGCCACCTTTAGAAGAAACCGATTATACTAGAAAGACGCTGCCCAACCATTTTAAAAATGCAAAAAAGAGGCCTTCAAGTGCCCTTTATAGCAATAAGTTAGGTGAGAACCTAAGCAACAATACGGGGATTTACAAAAAAAGTATAGATGATGACAAAAAAGCTATAATAGATTCTATACTTCCCGAAATAACTGCCCTATACACAGATACCAAGGCTTTAGTCTTTGATTTTATTTTCATAAAAAACGCCCTAAAAAACATCACACCTCTTTCTGTACTTAACGCCATAAGTAAAAGTTTAAACACCATTAAAAAAGAGGACGACCTATTACTTATTTCAGAATTTAACAGTTTAATTAGTGACGAAATAAAATCTCAACCGGCACCTTTCATTTACGAGCGTATTGGTGAAAAATTCAAACACTTTTTTATTGATGAGTTTCAAGATACATCTCAATTGCAATGGGAAAATCTCACCCCCCTAATTGACAATAGTATTACCGGTGTAAACGATCAAAATCAAACTGGATCAGCAATGATTGTAGGTGATGCAAAACAAGCAATTTACCGCTGGAGAGGTGGTAAAGCCGAACAATTTATAAAACTTTATAACGGTCATATTCCTTTTCAAATTGAAAAAAGCTCAGTAAGTATAAAAAACCTTCCTACCAATTACAGAAGTTGCAAATCTATTGTAACGTTCAACAATCAGTTTTTTGATTGGGTATCTGCCAACAGTTTCTCAAATGAAACACACAGCCAGATTTATGCTCAAGCTCATCAAGAAATCCACTTAGAGGAAGAAGGATTTGTAGAGCTTTCGTTTTTAGACATCAAAAACGAAGACAAAACAGAATTATATTGTCTAGAAGTTGAGTCTACCATCAATAAAGCACTTGAAAATGGGTTTTCATACCATGACATTTGTATAATTGTAAGGAAATCGAAATCAGGAATTGCTATTGCTCAGCATTTAAATGCCGTTGACATTCCAATTATTTCTTCAGAAACTCTATTGCTTTCAAATTCTAAAGAAGTTAACTTCATAGATGCAATTCTTAGACAAACAACCGAGTCTGAAAACAGCGAATTAAAACTTGACGTTTTAAATTACATTGCTGAACAACAACTGCCAACAGATAAGCATCACGATTTTATAGCTCGGCTCATACCGTTAGATCAAAATCAAATGTTTAATCAACTTTCTGAGTTAAACATTGAATTTAACTGGAATCTTTGTTTACAGCTCCCTTTGTATGAATCGGTAGAATACATTATAAGACGTTTTAATCTCAATAATTCTTCTAACGCCTATATTCAATTTTACTTAGACGAAGTCTTAGACTTTAGTCAAAGAAGTAGCAGTATTTCGGAATTTTTAGAATATTGGGATCGCAAAAAAGACAAATTAAGTATTGTAGCACCTGAAGGAGACAACGCCGTTCAGATAATGACCATTCATAAATCTAAAGGTTTGGAGTTTCCAATTGTTATTTTTCCATTTGCTAATGAAAAAATAGATTACGAAATATCTCCAAAAACTTGGTTTCCTGTTTCACCTGAAAACTATTCAGGATTTAACTGGCTGTATCTCAATTATAATAAAGAAATAGCCCAAGTAAATGCAACTGGAGAGCAACTGCATTTAGAGCGTCAAAGTACTTTAGAGTTAGATAGTATAAACTTATTATATGTAGTGTTGACAAGAGCGGTTGAACAACTCTATATCCTTACCGAATTTAAACCTAATAAACAAAACACATTACCTGAGAAAACTTATCAATCATTATTCTTTAACTATTTAAATAGTAATGGCCTTTGGTCGCCTGAGCAAATGGTATATCAATTTGGAATTAGAGCAAGATCACTTAAGGCTAAGCAACTAAAAAGCAATACACTTCAAAAGCTACTCATCTCTGTATCCAGATCTGCACATAATTTAAACATCATAACGAAATCTGGGGTGCTTTGGGATACGAATCAGGAATCTGCAATTGCTAAAGGAAATCTCATTCATGATATCATGGCCGAAATCAAAACAACTGCAGATATTGAAAATGCACTAGGTCGATTTGTAAACAAAGGCGAATTGTCACAAGAACAAGCAGGCCTATTAAGCGTCAAAATAAAAGAACTAATACTTCATCCAAGTTTAAAATCGTTATATCAAATCGGATTAAATTCTTACAACGAACGAGATATTATTACTGCAGAAGGACAACGTCTTCGTCCAGACAGAATTGTCTTTTTAACGGATAACGAAGTTAGTATTATCGATTATAAAACAGGTAAACACAACCCAATTTACGAGCAACAATTGCAATCTTATCAAGATGTACTGCAAAAAATGGGTTATGTCGTTAAAGCCAAAATTCTTGTTTACATAAATGATGATATTACAGTAAAAGAATTTTAAATTTGCAACAAACTTATTACAATGTACGGAACAATAAAAGACCACTTACAAAACGAAATACAAGACATTAAGGACGCTGGACTATTTAAGGAGGAGCGTATAATCACTTCTGCTCAAGGAGCTGAAATTACATTAAATACTGGTGAAAGGGTTTTAAATTTTTGTGCCAACAATTATTTAGGCTTGTCTTCACATCCAGAAGTTATCCAAGCAGCCAAAGATGTCATGGACACTCACGGATTTGGAATGTCATCTGTTAGATTTATTTGCGGAACTCAAGACATCCATAAAACATTAGAAGCTAAGATTGCAGAATTTTACGGTACAGAAGACACTATATTGTATGCTGCTGCTTTTGATGCTAATGGAGGAGTATTCGAACCTTTATTAGGAAAAGAAGATGCTATTATTTCTGATTCACTTAACCACGCATCAATTATTGATGGGGTTAGATTATGTAAAGCTGCACGTTACAGATATGCAAATAGTGATATGGCCGATTTAGAACAACAATTAATTGCCGCTAATGAAAATGGTGCGCGTTATAAAATTATTGTTACAGATGGTGTATTCTCTATGGATGGCATTGTTGCTCCATTAGATCAAATATGTGACCTAGCAGATAAGTATGATGCGATGGTCATGATTGACGAATGTCATGCCGCTGGATTCATTGGTGAAACAGGTCGCGGAACTTTAGAAGATAAAGGTGTATTAGATAGAATTGACATTATAACAGGAACTTTAGGAAAAGCGTTAGGCGGAGCCATGGGTGGATACACTACTGGTAAAAAAGAAATAATTGAATTATTACGTCAACGTTCTAGACCATACCTATTTTCAAACTCATTGGCTCCAGCAATTGTAGGAGCTTCAATCAAGGTATTTGACCTATTATCAAACAACACAGAGTTAAGAGATAAATTAGAAGCAAACACCGCTTATTTCAAAAAAGGAATGCATGAAGCGGGATTTGATATTGTAGATGGTGATTCTGCCATTGTTCCAGTAATGCTCTACGATGCGAAGCTTTCTCAAGCCATGGCTAATGAATTGTTAAAAGAAGGCGTTTATGTGATTGGTTTCTTTTATCCAGTAGTTCCAAAAGAAAAGGCAAGAATTAGGGTTCAACTATCTGCTGCTCATACTACAGCACACCTTGACCACACAATTAATGCATTTAAAAAAGTGGGGAAAAACTTGGGAGTAATCTAAAAAACCCTCATGCTCAGTACACTCTGAATTTTTAAATAGATTTTTTTTTATATATTTATCTTTGTTAAGAAATTTTAACAACTTACTTTTGTTAACAAATAACACTTAAAATTAAAATTAGTTCAATATGAAAAACCTTAGCAGATTATTTTTCGCTACTTTGCTTTTAGTTAGCGTAAGCATGGCAAACGCACAGGATAAAGATTATCCTTGGGCAATTGCTGTAGGTGTAAATGCGGTTGACTTATACCCAGTAGGTGAAGACGCTCCTCAAGGCGAATTCTTCGATGAGTATTTCAACTTAGGAGACCACTACAACATCCTACCATCATTATCAACTTTAAAAGTATCTAGATACTTAAGTGATGGATTTACATTCAACTTTGTTGGATCGATTAACCAAATAGACAAAATTGGTGACAGTACTGCTGATGACCTTTCTTACTATGGTTTAGATGGTATAGTTGGTTATAACTTCGCCGAATTATGGGATTCTAAATCAGTAGACCTTAATTTAGGTGTAGGTGGAGGTTACTCTTGGATAGATGATATTGGAGCAGGAACTTTAAACGGTAACTTAGGAATTTCATATTGGTTCTCAGAAAATGTAGGTCTTACTTTAGAATCTACATATAAGCACGCATTTGAAGATTATTTATCTTCTCATTTCCAACACAACTTAGGTTTAGCTATCCAATTCGGGGCTAAAGACACAGATGGTGACGGTATCTTCGACAAAGATGATGCTTGTCCAGAAGTACCAGGTTTAGAAGCATTTAACGGTTGCCCAGATTCTGATGGTGACGGTGTAGAAGATGCTAAAGATGATTGCCCTAACCAAGCTGGTTTAGCTGAATTTGGAGGATGTCCTGATTCTGATGGCGATGGTGTAATGGATAAAAATGATGCTTGTCCAGATGTACCAGGATTAAAACAATTTAACGGTTGTGCTGATACTGACGGTGACGGTGTTGCTGATCCACAAGATAACTGTCCTGAAGTAGCAGGTCCTTCTGCAAACAACGGATGTCCTTGGCCAGATACTGACGGTGACGGTGTTGCTGACAAAGATGATTTATGTCCAGAAAAAGCTGGTACTGTTGCAAACAATGGTTGTCCAGAAGTAACTGCAGCTGTTCAAAAAGCACTTAACGATTACGCTAAAACTATCTTATTTGATACAGGAAAATCTTCTATCAAAGACCGTTCTCAAGGTGTATTAAATGATATTATCGCAATCTTAAACGAGTATACTAACGCAAGATTTACAATTGAAGGTCACACAGATAGTGTAGGTAGCGAGAAAACAAACCAAAGATTATCTGAGTCAAGAGCTGAAGCTGTGATGAAGTACTTAATCGAAAATGGTATTGGATCAAGTCGTTTAGAATTTGCTGGATACGGTGAAGCTAAGCCAATCGCAAACAACAAAACAAGAGAAGGTAGAGCTCTTAACCGTCGTGTTGAGATCAACTTAATCAAAAACTAAGCTTGAGTTTAACTCAAATTAATAATAAAAAAAACGCTCCGTATAACGGGGCGTTTTTTATTTTTATGCTATGACCAATTTTATTGAAACCGTTGTAGCAGACCTCATTTTAAAAGAGGTAGATTTTTCAAATACCATATTTGTTTTACCGAGTAAGCGCGCTGGTACATTCCTAAGAAACAGCATTTCAGAGCAACTAAAACAAACCATATTTGCGCCAGAAATATTTTCGACAGAAGAGTTTATAGCTTCCATTTGCCAAATGGAATATGCCACTCCAACAGAGTTATTGTTTTTCTTTTACGATGTTTACCTCAGCACTATGCCTGAAGAAGAAAAAGAATCTTTTGATAGTTTTTCTAAATGGGCTCAAATCATTCTACAGGACTTTAACGAAATTGATCGTTTTTTAATTCCTCCCAAACAAATATTTGATTATTTAGGCGCCATCCAAGACATCAATCACTGGTCTGTAGCAACAGAGCAAACCACTCAAATTAAATCTTATTTAAAATTTTGGAATGCCCTCCCTCTTTATTATTCAGCATTAAAAAAACGTTTAATAAACATCAATAGAGGCTACCAAGGACTGGTTTATCGTGAAGCAGTATCTAACCTTGAAGCTTACAAAAATGCAACTAAAACCAATCGACATGTCTTTATTGGTTTTAATGCACTAAACAAAGCTGAAGAAAACATTATACAAGAATTACTAGACAATGATAACTCAGATATTTATTGGGATATTGACCAATGCTTTCTTGATAACACCCAACATGACGCAGGTCATTTTATGAGACAACATAAAAAAAACTGGCACTATTTTAGAACGCATCCTTTTAATTGGGCAACCCAGGACTACCAAAACTCAAAACAAATTAAGGCCCTTGGTGCACCAAAAAATGTTGGTCAAATTAAACTTATTGGACAACTCATAGAAGATTTAAAATCTTCGGGGCATCAAATGCAAAAGACAGCGGTTGTTCTCGGAAATGAGTCTTTACTTCTACCCCTATTAAATTCTATTCCTGAAAATGTGGGACCTATAAATATTACTATGGGTATGCCACTAAATACGGTTCCATTGGCGGCTCTATTTGAAGATCTCTTTAGAATTCACAAAACAAAGCCCACAAAATATTATCATAAAGATATACGAGCAATTTTGTCTAATCCGCAGGTCAATGCACTATTTCAAGATGAGCAAGTAAATTATGCTCAAAACATTTTGCAGCATCTTCAGAAAGAAAACAAAACATACCTTAAAACTGAAGAGCTTATTAAATTATGTCCGCCCAAAGAGTGCATTATAGAGCTTCTGTTTGGCAACTGGGCAAACCATCCGACAACGGCAATAAAATCGTGTAAATCGCTATTGTTTGCCCTTAAAACCACTTATCAAGATGAACCTTCAAAAAACGCTCTTATATTAGAATACCTCTATAGATTTCTCACTGTATTTAATGAATTAGAAACCCTCAACAAAACTCACAACCACATATATACCGTTAGCACATTACACATATTGTATCGTGAAATAATTAAATCGGAGACTTTAGATTTTCAAGGAGAACCGTTAAAAGGCTTACAAATAATGGGGATGCTAGAGTCACGGGTTTTAGATTTTGAAACGGTTATTATTTCATCGGTAAACGAAGGGATTTTACCCGCTGGAAAATCAAACAATTCATTTATTCCTTTTGATGTCAAGTTAGAACACAATCTTCCAACTTATAAGGAGAAAGATGCGGTATATACCTATCACTTTTACCGTTTATTACAGCGTGCTAAAAATGTTTATATCATTTACAATACGCAAGCAGATGTTTTAAAAGGAGGTGAGAAAAGTAGATTTATTACTCAATTAGAAATTGAAAACAGACATAAAATCCACCATGAAATAGTCGTTCCCAAAGCTCCAAAACTGGAAACCAATTTAAAATCTGTAATAAAGACAGAAGGTGTGATTGAGCGCTTAAAGCAAATTTCTAAAAATGGTTTTTCCCCATCATCATTAACTAATTATATTAGGAACCCGATAGATTTTTATAAACAGAGTATTTTAAGAATTAGAAGTTTTGAAGATGTAGAAGAAACCGTTGCAGCAAATACTCTGGGAAGCGTTATTCATCACGTCTTAGAAGAGTTTTACGAACCTTATATTGACAGTATTTTAAAGGAGGAATACATTTCTAAAATGATTCCAAAAATTAAACCAACTGTAGAAAAATATTTTAAGGAGTTTTATAAGGAAGGAGATTTAAGCTCTGGACAAAATCTAATAATCTTTGAAATCGCACAGCGCCTAGTTTTAAACTTTTTAAAAACGGAGAAAAAACAAATCTCAGAAGGCAACGACATTATCATCCTTAGCTTAGAAGCTGATTATAAAATAAAGTTAGATTTCGACGAACTGGATTATCCCGTTTACTTAAGAGGGGCTGTGGATCGCGTAGATTTATACAACGGAACGCTGCGTATTATAGATTACAAAACAGGAAAGGTAGATGCCTCTCAGGTTAGTGTTATAGATTGGGAAGACATTACAACAGATTATAAAAAATACAGTAAAAGTTTTCAGGTCTTGTGTTATGCCTTAATGCTCCAGCAAGCAAGCACATACAACCTGCCTTATGAAGCTGGCATTATTTCGTTTAAAAACTTAAATGCCAGTGATTCTTTTCTGAAATTTCATAAAAAAGAGTCGTCAACAAGCCGTACCAAAGACACTCAAATCACACAAGAAACATTAGATGCCTTTTATGCCGAACTCAAAACCTTAATATTAGAAATCAACAACATTTCTATCCCCTTCGATGAAAAAGAAGTATAAAAAAAGCCCCGATTAGGGGCTTTAGCTTTTTATAATTTTGGTTTAGTATCAAAGCTCATCATCCATTGTATACCAAACTTATCCGTAAACATTCCAAAGTAAGATCCCCAAAATGTTGTATTCATTGGCATAGTGATTGAACCTTCCTCAGAAAGTGCTTTAAACAACCTATCAGCTTCTTCCTTACTTTCCGCATTAAGAGATATTGAAAAATTATTCCCGGCCTTATAATTTGCGGCCCATTCTCCTCCAGTATCACTACCCATTATTGTAGAACCACCTATCCTAAGGCTCACATGCATAATTTTTTCAGCGTCTTCCGGATTTACCTCGCAATTAGGGTCATTGGGCATTTCTTTATACCGTCCGATGAAATCGAAATCACCACCGAAAACCGATTTATAAAAATTGAAAGCGGCTTCACAGTTACCGTTAAAGGTTAAATATGTATTTGCTGTTATCATATTAATAAGAATAAATATTAGTTAGTTCAAACCCAAGTTATACTATTCCCAACGGTTTGCAAAATTCACAATGAAACAAAACAATTCACTAACATTTTTTAAATCAAGTATTTAGCTTATTTTTATTATTGATAATCAACCTTTTACATATATGAAATATTTTGCTTTAATAATTGCCTCTGCATTTTTCTCATTAAACACATATTCTCAATCTGATAAACGTCTCAAAAATTTAGACAAAGAATTACAAAATATTCTAGAAGTCACAAACGCCGTAGGTTTTGCAGTAGCCATTGTTGAAGGAGATAAAATCATCTACTCTAAAGGTTTTGGATACAGAGATTTAGAGCAAAAATTAGCTGTAGATGCCAACACCCTTTTTGCCATAGGCTCAAGTACTAAGGCTTTTACTTGCGGTATATTAGGACAGTTGAGAGAGGATAACCTCATTGATTTCGATGAAAAACCTTCAAAGTATTTATCAGATTTCCAATTCAACACCAACGATCTCAATAATAATGTGATTATAAAAGATTTAATGAGTCACAGAACAGGAGTACCAAGACATGATGGCTCATGGTACCTATTCCCAACTAAAGATAAAGACAGTTTATTACAAAGAATTACCCATCAAGAGCCTTTTACGGGGGTTCGTCAGCAATGGTATTACAATAATTTTATGTTTTTAGCACAAGGTGTTATCGCAGAACGGATAACTAACAAAAGCTGGGAGGACAATATTAGGGAGCGATTTTTAGAGCCTTTAGGCATGAGTCGAACAAACGTTTCCATTTCTGAATTAAAAGAAAGCAGTAACGCATCATTAGGTTATCGTTTAACAGAAGACAACACCATTAAAAAAATGGATTATTACAACATCTCAGGCATGAGTCCCGCGGGAAGCATTAATAGTAGTGTTAACGATATGTCTAAATGGATTATGACTTGGCTTAATAACGGAAAATATTACGACCAACAAATATTATCAGAACGCTATATCAACGAAGCTATAAGCTCTCAAATGGTGGTTAGAGGAAACACTCCCGACGAAAAATTTCCAGGAATGCAATTTGCAAATTATGGTTACGGGTGGTTTTTAAGTTCTTATCGCGGGCATTATAGAGTTGAGCACGGTGGAAATATTGATGGATTTTCAGCTAATGTTGCCTTCTTTCCTATGGACAATATAGGCGTTGTTGTATTGTGTAATCAAAATGGTTCTTCTGTTCCAGGTATGGTAAGAAATACGGTTTCAGACCGAATGCTAAAGGTTACAAGAACAGATTGGGCCGGACAATTTGAAGAACGAAAGGCTAAGCAAGAAGAAGAAAAGAAAAACAAAACAGACGAAGAGGTAGAAACATTACAGGTTGAAAACACTTCGCCATCACATCGTCTAGACGATTACCAGGGCATTTACAATAATCCAGGCTACGGAACATTTGAAATATCTAAATCTAATGACTCCATCTTTTTACACGCTCCAAATGCAACCTTATACCTAAAGCATTATCACTATGATGTCTTTGAACCTTTTGAAGTAACCGAAGAAGGAATTGACACTTCTGAAAGTGGAAATGGCCTTTTTATAACCTTCGAGTCTAATAAAATGGGTGAGATTAGCAGCTCAAGTATGAAAGTAGAACCCACTTTAGATCCCATTGTTTTTAAACACAGTCCAAAACCTATGGATGTAAAAACAGACATTTTAAATGCATATGTAGGTGTGTTCGAATTAAACGGAATGGAGATAAAGATATACACCAAAAAAGATGTGCTGTTCGCCTTTGTAAAAGGTCAACCAGAATACGAACTTTTAGCAACCGATACCCACAAGTTTAATTTAAAAGTATTAGATGGATTTAAAATTGAATTTATCCCGAATGAAAGTGGTGTTTTTGACACCATTAAAATGATTCAGCCAAACGGCATAATTAAAGCCCAAAGGAAAAAATAAAAAAACCCCGTTATACATAATTGTATGACGGGGATTTTCAAATATGAATGATTGTTCTCATTATGGTTTCAACTCCAGATGTTCCAAAAACAAGGAATATTCCTGAAGGGAAGTCTCACTAAAATCCTTACCCATACCTTGCATTATAAAAGTTGATTTTTCGCTTCCAAACACAAACAAGTAAACCAAGGACTCTTTAGAATCAACTTCAAGTTATAATTATTAAGCGCCAAATATAACATAAAGTCACTCAATACGAAGGCTAATTCGTTCAATCCTATTACTACAAAAAAGGCATCGGTAGAGATTTACCAAAAATTCCAAGCAATTGCCATAAAGTGATAAAAAAAGGAATATAAACAGCTAAACAATAAACCGAATACAAAAATTAGGTGCTTAAACTTTTTTAAGCGAAATTTTCCCTTAAAGTAGTACCAATCAAAAATTTCGGATAATAAACCAACCGAATAGAAGATATTGGCTCCTAACAACCAAATAGACAAACTTACAACATCATCAAAACACCAAGAATACTGATCTGTATTAGAAATCCCTTTATGCAACCCTAATATGGAAACACAAAGTACTGCTACAGAAAAAATCCATCTTTTAGATTCCCACCATTTAATATCATTTCTTAGTTCTATTAAAGTCATTTAAGTTTGTTTCAAAAAATCTATTCAACAATGAGGTTTTGTTGTTCCACAATAAAATCGAATGCTAATTCTTCTAAGCTTTGACCATTATAAGTGGCATTCCAAGCACTGTGGCCAAAACCTTCTAAAGGATAATAGGCTAAAGGCAATTTAAGATTTTCATAAATTGATTTCAAATCTTCTGCATGGCTAAAAGGAACAATATCATCTAAAGTGCCATGAGCAATAAACAATGGCGGGTTATCCTCATCAAAACGCTGTTTATTGTAAATTTCGGATAAGGCATCCAGCCCTACTTTAGTGCCCCAAAAATTGAGAATGGTTTTAATTTGATAAGTTTGGCTAAGATGTGTCGTTTCTAAACTTGGGTCTTGTACTATAGACAATTCATCTCTATAATCTTCTTCATGTGAAATCCCCAAAGTAATAGCTGTAACTGCTCCTGCCGATCCTCCTCCAACTGATATGTAATTGGTGTCGATATTAAAGGTTGAAGCATTTGAAACAAGCCATCGCATTGCAGCTTTAGCATCACGATGTGCAGGATATATCGCTAAGAATTTTGAAACATCTTCAATTGGTGTTAATTGCGAAAAATCAACCCACTCTTGAGGAACACTCCCTATATCGTCTCTCAATCTATAATCTATCGAAACAAACACCCAACCCCTTGAAGCAAAATAATTGGCCAAGGAAATTATATGACCCTGAGATTTTGATCCACCAATAAATGCACCGCCATGAATAAACATAATCACCGGCCTCTTTTCTATATCGTTATCAGGATAGTAAACATCCAATGCCAATGGTTCCATAGAAAAAGCTGCACTGTTTAAACTCTCATGATGGAGACCATATCCATACACCACATTTTCTTCTAACAATACTTGATAGGTCGAACTACTCGAAACTTTCGGGTTGGTTTCCTCCGGACCTGATGGTTCTGGATCATCGTCACTACACGCCATTAAAACGATAGCCAATACAACCAAATACCAAATAGATTTTGTTCTCATAATTTATATCTTCAGATCTTTAGACCGTAGCTTTCTTTTAAGGTTTAGAATTGATTAAACTATTTCGCAAGATGAAGTAAAACAATCCTAACCATTATCTTTTTAAGGATTAGTATAAAAAATCGTGATATTCAATGTCAAATATCACGATTCTATTTTAGTGGAGAAGATGGGACTCGAACCCACGACCTCTTGACTGCCAGTCAAGCGCTCTAGCCAGCTGAGCTACATCCCCTTTACTTTATTTTACATTGTAAAGTTGAGTAAATAAATCGTAATTTCAAAGTGCTTTTCTATACCTTTACCACTTTAATTTTTTGAAAAAAACAATGATTAGGATTGCTAATAGTCAAGATATTAACAACTTACTTTCACTTACTAAAGCCTGCGCAAGACACATGATTGCTAAGGGTATTTTCCAATGGAATGAACATTATCCAAATTCAGCAGCTTTTGAAAACGACATTGCAAGGCAAGAGCTTTTTGTACTTGAAGGCAATAAGGCCATTATAGGCTGTGTCGTCATCTCTACTTTTATGGATGAGGAGTACAAACCTATTACTTGGCTTACCCCAAACAACAATTCCTTTTACATACATAGATTAGCAATTCACCCAGATCATCAAGGTAAAGGCTATGCGCAAGACCTCATGGATTTTGCTGAAAGTAAAGCGAAATCACAAAAAAGGGTATCTGTACGTTTAGACACCTTTTCACAAAATAAAAGAAATCAGAAGTTTTATGAACAACGCGGCTATCAACGATTAGGGACTATCTTTTTTCCAAAACAAAGTGAACATCCGTTTTACTGTTATGAATTGGTGTTGTGAGTACTTCCATTAGTTTTAAACATATAAACAGCTTAGCTATTCCCGCATTAATCTCGGGAGTATCAGAACCTATATTATCGTTGACAGACGCTGCTATAGTTGGAAACGTAAACCATTACCCAACAGAATCATTGGCCGCTGTGGGAATCGTCACTACATTTTTGTCGATGTTAATTTGGGTTTTTGGACAATCAAGATCGGCAATATCCTCACTGGTATCTCAGTATTTAGGTGCTGGAAAACTGGAAGACATCAAATCACTTCCAGCTCAAGCAATAGTAATTATAACCCTTACAAGTCTTATAATTATTGGAGTTACTTATCCATTTGCATCTCAAATTTTCAAATTATACAATGCTACAGACATCATTTTAGATTATAGTGTCGATTATTATAAAATAAGAATCTGGGGCTTTCCTTTTACCTTATTTACGATAGCCGTTTTTGGCACCTTTAGGGGGCTACAAAACACCTTCTTACCTATGATAATAGCAATCATCGGAACCTTAGCAAACATTGTTTTAGACATTATTTTGGTCTATGGCATTACCGATATTATCCCGGCCATGCACATCAAGGGTGCCGCATGGGCAAGTGTTATTGCTCAAGGTTTAATGGCCATTATTTCGGCAGTATTATTGCTTAAAAAAACAACAATTCCCTTAAAAATAAGCTGGCCTCTAAATCAAGAAATTGGACGCTTTATAAATATGATACTCAATCTATTTGTGCGTACCATAGCCTTAAATGTCACTCTTTACATCGCCAGTGCCTTAGCTACAAGTTATGGCAAGCAATATATTGCAGCCTATACAATTGCTATAAACTTATGGTTTTTAGGAGCTTTTGTTATTGATGGTTACGCCAGCGCTGGCAACATACTTTCCGGAAAATTATATGGACAAAAACGTTATGATTTATTAATAGCTTTAAGCAATAAATTAATTGGGTATGGTATAGCTGTCGGACTTATTTTAGCTGGATTAGGCGCTTTGGGGTACAACCATATTGGCACCTTGTTTTCTCAAGACCCTGATGTTTTAAAACAATTTGAAGCCGTATTTTGGATTGTACTTCTAATGCAGCCAATTTGTGCCTTAGCCTTCATTTTTGACGGCATGTTTAAAGGCTTAGGTCAAATGAAATTCCTTCGAAATTTATTACTGGTGGCCACCTTTTTAGTGTTTGTTCCTGCTGTTTTTTTATTGCACAATTTAGATTGGAAATTAAAGGGTATTTTTACCGCTATGACCTTTTGGATAATAGCCCGAGGAATCCCCCTTATCATAAAATTTAGACAACAGTTTTCTCAAGGGCAGTAATCTTGTTAACTTTGTCACTAATTATTTATATACATATGAGACTTGCACTCTTTTTACAAGATTTATCAATAGAAGAAAAAATTGAAAACGCACCAGATAGCAGTTATGAAATAGGCGTTTTTATTGGCTCGTTATTGCCTTTTGTTGTTCTTGTGGTATTGGCTTATATCATATATAATAAAAGTAAAAACCGAACTTTTAAGGATAACTAAAATGGATATATTAAATTTTTTAGGCGGAAATGGTTTATTTCTAATCTTGGGATTAGTGCTAGTAATCGTATACTTTGTAAACAAACGTAAAGGCAGAAGATAGACCGTTAAAACTATAAATATGAGTAAAATTAGAATTACCAAGCAGTTCTCTTTTGAGACTGGACATGCACTATACGGTTACGACGGTAAATGCAAAAACGTGCATGGTCACAGTTATAAATTATCGGTTACAGTAATTGGGAGTCCAATAATCGATCAAAGTCATGTTAAAAACGGAATGGTTATCGATTTTGGTGATCTAAAGCATATTGTTAAAAACGAAATTGTTGATGTTTTTGACCATGCTACTGTATTTAACAAAAACACACCTCACTTAGAATTAGCTCAGGAGTTAAAACAACGCGGTCACAATGTGTTACTAGTTGAATATCAACCTACCAGTGAAATGATGGTTATTGATTTTGCACAAAAAATCACCAAGCAACTACCAAACCACATTAAGTTACACTCTTTAAAACTTCAAGAAACAGATAGCTCTTATGCCGAGTGGTATGCTAGCGACAATAGCTAATTAGATTTTAAATTTGACCTCAGCAGTGCCTTAAAAACATTGCTTATATTTATCACATGCAAATCCCTAAAGGAAAAAAAGTTTACTTCGCTTCAGACAATCACTTAGGAGCACCTACTAAAGAGGCTTCATTGCCTAGAGAAAAAAAGTTTGTAGCTTGGTTAGATGAAATTAAAGAAGACGCTGCAGCAATATTTTTAATTGGTGATCTTTTCGATTTCTGGTTTGAGTACAAAACAGTAGTCCCAAAAGGATTTACCCGTACACTTGGAAAATTAGCAGAACTCTCTGATGCAGGAATTCCTATTCATTTTTTTGTCGGGAATCACGACCTTTGGATGAATGGCTATTTTGAAGAAGAATTAAATATTCCGGTTTACCATAAGCCTAAAGAATTTACTTTTAATAATACCATTTTTTTTATTGGTCATGGCGACGGATTAGGCCCTGGAGACAAAGGATTTAAGCGAATGAAAAAAGTGTTTACAAGTCCTTTCTTTCAATGGTTGTTTAGATGGTTGCATCCAGACATTGGCGTTAAAATAGCCCAATATATGTCGGTTAAAAACAAATTGATTTCTGGAGACGAAGATGCCAAATTCTTAGGTCAAGATAATGAATGGTTGGTTCAATATAGCAAACGAAAACTAAGCGAAAAACATAGAGATTATTTTGTGTTTGGTCACCGACATTTACCATTAGAAATAGATTTAGACAAGGACTCTAAATATGTGAATTTAGGCGATTGGATTGGCTATTATACCTATGGTGAATTTGATGGAGAAAACTTAACGCTTAAAACCTACGACGCTCCACTTTCGTGATCTTCCAAATCTTTTGATAAGTCTAACTTTCTAAATGAGGGTGATACAATTCCTGTAGTTACCACAGTAATTAATGTCATTGTTCCTCCAAAAACTACTGCCTGAACGGTTCCCAATAATTTAGCAGTTAATCCGCTTTCAAAAGCTCCAAGCTCATTTGAAGAGCCCACAAACATGGAGTTCACAGAAGCTACGCGACCTCGCATATGATCTGGTGTTTTCAACTGTAAAATGGTTTGCCTAATAACCACAGACACACCATCTGTTACACCACTAAAAAACAGGGCTAATACCGAAACCCAATATATGGAGGACAATCCGAATACTATAATACAAATCCCAAATCCAAATATGGCTGCAAGAAGCTTCATTCCTGCATTCTTACTAATCGGAATATAAGCCGTAACAAACATCGTCACAAAAGCACCAATTGCAGGCGCAGCTCTCAAGACTCCAAACCCTTCAGGTCCTACTTTCAAAATATCCTGTGCGAATATTGGTAAAAGCGCAACGGCGCCTCCAAATAAAACGGCAACCATATCCAAGGTAATAGCTCCCAAAATAGCTTTTGTCTTGTACACAAACTTAATCCCCTCTTTCAAGCTGTCCATAATTGGCTCACCAATTTTCGGATTAAGAATTGGCTTTTTAGATATTTTGAGTAAGACAAAAAATGAAAACAACACCAATCCAAATATGATACATAAGGACCAGTGAACACCAATCCAATTTATAGAAAACCCTGCAAAAGCAGGGCCCAAAACAGAAGCCATTTGCCAAGTAGAACTGGACCAGGTAGCAGCGTTAGGATATACCTTTTTAGGCACAATTAAAGCCACAAGAGAAAATATAGTTGGTCCAAAAAATGATCTTAAAAATCCGCCAAAAAAGACTAAGGCATATATCCCGTATAGCACGGTATTGGTGTCTAAATCTCCAACCACTTTAGGCCAGGTTAACAGGAACAGCCCAAAACTAATAAGGGAAAAGGCTGCAATACAGGTGGCCAATAAGTTTCGTTTTTCTTTTTGATCAACAATATGTCCTGCAAATAAGGCCATCGAGACTGCGGGAATCACTTCCATCAAACCAATTAAACCCAGTGAAAGTGGATCTTTAGTTAAACTATACACCTGCCATTCAATTACAATAAACTGCATGGACCAAGCAAATACAAGCGCAAATCGCACCAATAAAAATGTATTAAACTCTTTATACCTAAGGGCAGCATAAGGATCTTTTTTCTGTTTCTCCATTCTTCTTTACGCCATTATATCCTTTAACCTAAATTGCAAATTGGTTACACCATTCCAATGGTTTTCATCCAAGCAATAGGCTGCCTTAAATCGCTTTCCTTTTCCTGCAAGTTCTATCTTTTTACCTAATCCAAAACCAATGCATACAAACTGTTTTGAAGCATTCTGTTGCACGGTAAGTCGCAGATGGTCTTTATCTTCACCCACACATTTGCCATAACCAGTATCCGTAAGATCATCACTCATAAATACTGGCGAAGGATTTCCAGGACCAAAGGGAGCAAACTGTTTTAAAATTCTATAAAACTTATCTGAAATTTGATTCAATCCTAGTTGCGCATCAATTTTAATTTCAGGCGTTAATAATTTTGGGTCTATGCTGTTTTTAACTTCAGCTTCAAAGGCTGCTTTAAAAGCCTCGTAATTCTCTTCTTTTATCGTTAATCCAGCGGCATACATATGACCTCCAAATTGTTCAATATGAGCACTGCAATTGGACAATGCATTGTAAACATCAAATCCATACACCGATCGTGCTGATGCTGCTAATTTATCTCCGCTTTTGGTAAAGACTAATGTTGGGCGATAATAAGTTTCTATCAATCTTGAAGCTACAATTCCTATAACCCCCTTATGCCAATCTTCTTGATAAACCACAGAGGTGAATCGCTCTTGCTCGGCATTGTCTTCAATTTGCTTCAAGGCTTCTTTAGTAATTGCCTTATCAGCATCCTTTCTATCTGAATTGTACTTATCAATATCAACTGCATAATTCATGGCATTATTAATATCTGTTTCCGTAAGTAAGGTCACAGCATGATTTCCATGTTTCATTCTGCCAGCGGCATTAATTCGAGGCGCAATTAAAAACACCACATCGGTAATGCTTAATTTATCTTTTTTAAACTGATCTATAATGGCTTTCATACCTGGTCGAGGTGACTCATTTATGACCTTTAAACCATGATACGCTAACACTCTATTTTCACCAGTAATTGGCACAATATCTGCCCCTATCGCAGTAGCAACTAGATCTAAATATGGCACAAGAGAATCTAACGAGCTCCCGTTTTTATAAGCTAGTGCTTGAATTAATTTAAACCCAACACCGCACCCACAAAGTTCTTTATAGGGATAATCACAATCTTCACGCTTCGGATCTAATACAGCAACCGCATTCGGAATTTCATCTCCCGGCCTGTGATGATCACAAATGATAAAATCAATACCTTTTTGCTTAGCATATTCAACCTTTTCTATGGCTTTAATCCCGCAGTCTAAAGCTACGATCAATGTAAATTCATTATCGTGTGCATAATCAATACCTTGATAAGACACACCATAACCTTCCTTATAACGATCAGGGATATAAGTTGATATTTCGGAAGTTCTTGTTTTTAAATAGGAAGACATTAAGGCTACCGAAGTTGTTCCGTCTACATCATAATCTCCATAAACCAAAATGCGTTCACCTTTTGCCAGTGCTTGTTCAATTCGAGCCACAGCCAAATCCATATCCTTCATTAAAAAGGGATCATGTAAGCTATTTAATTCTGGTCTAAAAAAGGTTTTGGCTTGACTAAAGGATTTAATCCCTCGTTGTGCCAATAAGCTTGAAATAGTTGCATCTACCCCCAACTCTTGAGCCATGTTTTCCACAATGTTCTCGTCAGGTTTTGGCTTTAGAATCCAACGCATAGTTAACTATTATGATAGTGAATGCTTGTCGTCACCTTGGCAAATTTTCGAAACATTTCCATAACACCACAGTACTTTTCTATAGATAAATCTACAGCTCTTTTAATCTTTGATTCATTTAATTCTGAACCATAAAAGTGATATTCAACCGATACAGAATGGTAATATTTAGGATGCTCTTCGGTAAGTTCACCTGTAGTTTCCATTTTAAAATCATCGATTTCAATCTTCATTTTCTCGAGTACCGAAACCACATCCAAACCAGAACAAGCTGCTAGTGATGCTAACATCATTGCTTTGGGACTGCTCGCTTCTCCACTCGAACCATCATCCATAACCAAAGATTTCCCTCCAGGATTATCCGCTTCAAAATTCATATTTCCTTTCCATTGGGTAGTGACCTTATGAGACATATGTAAAGTTTTTTTTGTTTCTTGTTCATTCAAAAATACTACTTATAAACTTAAAAATATACTAAAATGCCATTAGTAACACCACTTCCTGCCGATCATGATTTAGAAACTAAAGCATTGGCCGAATTCTTTAATGAAACCTTAGGGTTTTGTCCAAATTCTGTTTTAACAATGCAACGGAGACCTGCTATTAGCAAAGCCTTTATAAACTTAAACAAGGCCGTAATGGCCAACGAAGGTCGAGTAACCTCAGCCTTAAAACGAATGATTGCTTGGGTTAGCAGTAACAGTACTGGTTGCAGATATTGCCAAGCTCATGCCATTCGCGCTGCCGAGCGTTATGGCGCAGAACAAGAACAGCTAGATAACATCTGGGAATATAGAACCCATCCTGCATTTAATGATGCCGAACGTGCTGCCTTAGACTTTTCTTTAGCAGCTAGTCAAGTACCAAATGCTGTAGACCAAACTATTAAAGCCAAGTTATACGAACATTGGAATGAAGGAGAAATTGTAGAAATGCTTGGTGTGATTTCGTTATTTGGTTATTTAAACCGTTGGAATGATAGTATGGGAACATCTATTGAAGATGGTGCCGTTGAAAGCGGGAATCAATACTTAGGTAAACATGGCTGGGAAAAAGGAAAGCACATTTAAAAGCTATTCACCACATTATAAAACCTCGCATTTTGCGGGGTTATTTTTTTCCACCAACTATTATTACAATCTCACCTTTGGGTGGTTTTTGAGTGTAATATTCAAGAACTTCTTTTGCTGTGCCTCTAATGGTTTCCTCGTAAAGTTTGGTGAGTTCTCGAGATACTGAAACTGGTCGCTCCTCTCCAAAATATTCACAAAAGTGACCTAGAGTTTTTAGCAATTTATGCGGCGATTCGTAAAAAATTATGGTTCTTGTTTCTTCTGCGAGTAGTTTTAATCGTGTTTGTCTGCCTTTTTTAACGGGTAAAAAACCTTCAAAAACAAACTTATCATTTGGTAAACCACTATTTACAAGTGCCGGAACAAATGCTGTTGCACCAGGTAAACACTCAATTTCAATGTCATGTTCTATGCAAGCTCTACTTAATAAAAACCCGGGATCCGAAATGGCTGGTGTACCAGCATCACTAACCAAGGCTATAGAATAACCACTCTTTAATTTCTGAATTAACTGATCGATTGTACGATGTTCATTGTGCATATGATGAGACTGCGAAGGTGTAGCAATTTCAAAATGTTTCAATAGCTTTCCTGTTGTCCTTGTATCTTCTGCCAGAATTAAATCTACAGATTTTAAGACTTCAATAGCTCTAAAGGTAATATCCTTTAAATTTCCTATGGGTGTAGGTACAATGAACAATTTAGACATAAACGAAGTATATTAATTTTGCAAATAACGTGAATTATACAGGATAAAATACTAATATGGCCTCACAGAATTAGCTGTAAAATAAGATGCTAAAACTAAAAACATAGCAAAGAAAGAAACTCCTAAACCGTCGCCAGCATAATAATGCGCGGCAGTAGCCAGAACCAAATCAAAGAAAAAACCAGCATAGGCCCATTCTGTTAACCACTTATTCTTTTTCAATAGAATTGTAATTACCCCAGCAACCTTTAAAATTGCCAATGGTATTACGATATAACTTGGATAACCAAAACCTTCAAATATTGTTTTTACTTCTTCGGTATTGACAAAATACATTCCCGCAGAAAACAACATCAATGCACAAAGCAATACCGTTGATCCCCAATAAATGGCTTTGGTAATTTTCATAAAGTGCTTAATTAAATTTCGCAGAAACTATTTCAAGAAAACGTTCTTCATAAGCCTCTTTACCAACCCAATTGTTATGATCGGGCTTGACATAATCTTGAATAAATGCCTGTGCGTCTTCAAAGGAATCTGACGTATTGATTTGAGACAATACACGCTCATAATCTTCATTTTGGCCATCAAATAGGTGGTTCACAAAAGCAAGTCTGTC
Organism: Bacteroidetes bacterium MedPE-SWsnd-G2; assembly: GCA_001874335.1. Taxonomy (GTDB): domain Bacteria; phylum Bacteroidota; class Bacteroidia; order Flavobacteriales; family Flavobacteriaceae; genus MedPE-SWsnd-G2. Next base: position 50,854 of record MPDE01000012.1, on the reverse strand, counting down.
ATTTAAACCAATCATTAAACCTGATTTTAATTTATCATTTAATGATTTTTTTTCTTCAAGAACTACCTCTTTTTCCACAGGCTCAAAAACTGGCATTTCTTTAAAATCAGCAGTGATTTCTTCAAAGTCATTTTTAAATCCATTCGCTTTTGGTTCTATGACATCAGAAAACAAATCGTCTACTTGTTGAGACTCTTCTGGCATTTGTGCAACGATATCCTTGATCTTCTCCATTAAGGGTTCTGTGATTGGTGTTTTTTCGGTTTCATCCAAATTAACATAGACCTGATCATCAACAGTAACCGTATCAGAAACCGTATTATTAAAGGCCTCATCTAACATTCCAAAGAATGAAGAATCGGCGCCAATAGTCGGCATTTTTTCGTCAAAATTTTCCTGAGCAAACTTTAAAACAGTTAGTTTTTCATACAGCACAGCCACTTCTTCATGCATTTTTTCAACATCTTCCTTGCCTTTTAATTTTAGAATCCTATGGGCGATACTCATTAATTCTGATTCTAATTTCTTCTTCATAACTTTTAAAATTTAATCTATTCTATGCTTTTGTTTTTTGATAAATTTGCGCCACCTTTATGGAAACGAAGATTAGCTTTGTTTTAGTGTTAAAATTACAAAATGTTTCTCGAAAATACAGTAAATCATAAAGAACAATTTGGTTGGATTGAAGTAATTTGTGGCTCGATGTTCTCTGGAAAAACAGAAGAATTAATCAGACGATTAAAGCGTGCGCAATTTGCAAAGCAACGAGTTGAAATCTTTAAACCCTCAATAGACGTTAGGTATGACGACGAAAAAGTAGTCTCTCATGATGATAACGAAATTCGTTCTACACCTGTTCCTGCAGCAGCAAATATTCCAATTCTAGCGGACGGCTGTGATGTAGTTGGTATTGATGAAGCACAGTTTTTTGACGATGAAATTGTTAGAGTTTGTAACGATTTAGCCAACAAAGGTATTCGAGTAATTGTTGCCGGTTTAGACATGGATTTTAAGGGTAATCCCTTTGGCCCAATGCCCAATTTAATGGCAACTGCAGAATACGTCACCAAGGTACATGCTGTCTGCACAAGAACAGGTAATCTTGCTCAATATAGCTTTAGAAAAGCTAAGAGTGAAGATATTGTTTTATTGGGTGAAGTTGAAGAATACGAGCCTCTAAGCCGCGGTGCTTTTTACAAAGCGAGACTTAAAGAGAAGGTAAAAGGCATGGAGGTTAACGATGTTGAAGACCTTACTTCAAACGAAAATCTTTTTGATGCCCAAGGCTAAAGAAACCATATTAGAAATTGATTTAAATGCTTTAGAGCATAATTACCGCTACCTTAAATCTAAACTTAAATCCAATACTAAATTTTTAGCGGTGGTCAAGGCTTTTGCATATGGCAGTGATGCCCAGGCGATAGCGAAACATCTGGAGACTATTGGAGTAGATTATTTTGCGGTAGCCTATACAGATGAAGGTGTTGCTTTAAGGAACGCTGGGATCACTACACCAATCCTTGTATTACACCCACAACCTTCAAATTTCAGCACGCTAATTGAACGTTGTTTAGAGCCTAGTATTTACAGCCCAAAAGTTTTAAAGGCGTTTAAAGAGGTTGCGATTAGAAAGCATCAAAACGCTTATCCTATTCACCTAAAATTTAATACCGGACTTAACCGATTAGGGTTTTGGGAAAATGACATCGACTTTATTTTAAGCGAATTAAATTTAGAAAAGAGTCTGCTGGTTAAATCCATTTTTTCTCATTTTGCAGCAAGTGAAGATCCAAATGAAACCGAATTTTCAAAAGCACAATTGGCAACATTCAACTCTATTTCTAATCACATAACAGAAGCTTTAGAAATTGCGCCTTGGAAACATATGTGTAACACTTCAGGAATATTAAACTATCCTGAAGCGCATTTTGATATGGTGAGATGCGGAATAGGACTATATGGTTTTGGCAACTCCAAGTCAGAAAACAAAAACTTAAAACCGATTGCCGCCTTAAAATCGATAATTTCTCAAATTCACCAGATTGAACCAGGAGAATCTGTGGGTTATAATAGAGCTTTTAAAAGTGAGTCGTTTGAAACCACTGCTACTATACCTATTGGCCATGCTGACGGTATTAGCAGACAATTTGGGCAGCAGAAGGGGTATGTTTTTATCAACGGCAAAAAAGCTCCAATTATTGGTAATGTTTGTATGGACATGATTATGGTTAAAATCACAGGTATTGACTGTAATGAAGGAGATGAAGTCATCTTATTTGATCACCAATTTACAGCCGAAGATTTAGCCGAAAAAGCCAATACAATTTCGTACGAGCTATTAACCGCAATCTCACAGCGAGTTAAAAGGGTGTTCACATCATCTTAATAACATCTTGATTTGCACTTATTAAGGTGTTAAAATTTTAACTAAATTGTTGCCTAAACACAAAACAATTTAATTATGCTTAAAGAGTTTAAGAAATTTATTATGACCGGTAATGTTATTGATTTAGCCGTTGCCGTAATTTTAGCTGGCGCTGTCAGTTTGGTTGTAAAAGGCTTTGTTGCCGATATAATGATGCCAATTGTTGGACATTTTTCCGGAGGCTTAGATTTCGCCGACCTAAAATTTGTATTATCTGAGGCAGTTGTTGATGCCAATGGTAATATCACAACGCCTGAAAACGCTATAAGATATGGCAAATGGATTAACTCAATTATCAACCTTATAACTGTAGGCTTTGTATTGTTTATGATGGTAAAATCTTATAACAAAACTAAAAAACCAAAAGAAGAAGCGCCTAAAGCTCCTGAAGGCCCAACAGACAACCAGCTTCTTACAGAAATAAGAGACTTAATGAAAAAATAATATCTCACCTAACTTTACTTACTTATATTCAAAAACCGTAGTTCATTTAGCTACGGTTTTTTTTAATAAAAAAATAGCATTTTTAATATCATAGTACTCTTCAAAACTTATAATTTTGTCTTTTCAAATATTTTAGACTTATGAAAGTAGCAGTTGTTGGTGCAACCGGTATGGTTGGAGAAGTAATGCTTAAAGTTTTAGCCGAACGTAATTTTCCTGTAACAGAATTAATACCTGTTGCTTCAGAACGCTCTGTTGGGAAATTAATTGATTATAAGGACAAACAATACCCTGTTGTTGGACTATCTACAGCAATAAGTATGAAACCAGACATCGCTTTATTTTCAGCAGGTGGAGACACTTCTTTAGAATGGGCTCCAAAATTTGCAGAAGCTGGAGTTACAGTGATTGACAATTCATCAGCCTGGCGTATGGATCGCAGTAAGCAATTGGTAGTTCCAGAAATCAATGCTTCAAATTTATCTAATGACGATAAAATAATAGCCAATCCTAATTGTTCTACAATACAAATGGTCTTGGCTTTAGCTCCTTTACATAAAAAATATAAAATAAAACGAATTGTAGTTTCAACCTACCAATCTATAAGCGGTACTGGCGTAAAAGCTGTAAAGCAGCTTGAAAACGAAATGGCTGGTATAAAAGGAGAAATGGCGTATCCTTACCCTATTCATAAAAATGCATTACCTCATTGTGATGTTTTTGAAGAGAATGGCTATACCAAAGAAGAAATGAAATTGGTAAGAGAAACTCAAAAAATATTAAACGATAATACTATTGCTGTAACGGCTACAGCCGTGAGAATACCGACTTCTGGTGGACACAGTGAGGCTATTAATGTTGAGTTTGAAAACGATTTTGACCTAAAGGAGGTTAGAACCTTATTACATCATACAGATGGTATTACTCTACAAGATAATATTGATGTAAACTTATACCCTATGCCCATCTATGCAAATGGTAAGGATGACGTATTTGTTGGAAGACTTCGTCGTGATGGATCGCAACCAAACTCATTAAATTTATGGGTAGTAAGTGATAATTTACGAAAAGGAGCTGCTACAAATACGATTCAAATTGCAGAGTACTTAGTGAAGCAAAACTTAGTGTAACTTATTGATTTAAGGAAACATACATTTCAAACACATTGCATTGAGGATTTTTCTTATTATCCCTAAAATTATGTCATACAACTAATTAATTAGTAAACAATTGGATAATTAAATTATATTAGTAATCCAAATTTTACTATAAATGTCCAGTTTTAGGTTGTTTTTGATAGGAATTTTAGTAATTCCTTTTACGCTTTTATCCTGCGGAAGCGATGATAATTATATCCCCGTTGATCCAGTGGTAGAAGACCCTGTGCTGGAATCTCCAGTAAATTACGACCTCGCGGCATTCCCCTTTACAACCTTAAGTGAATACAACTTTTTTGAAGGCAATCTAGTCGAACTAGAGCCTGTTTATGGCGTGATTCCTTATAACCTAAACTCAGGTTTATTTACAGACTACGCGCATAAAAAGAGATTTGTTTGGATGCCAGATGGCTCAAAAGCAAATTATGTTAACGATTATTCAATTTTAGATTTCCCTTTAGGCACTATTTTAATAAAGAATTTTTATTACGATAATGTGCAGCCTAACAATACTTCACAAGTTATTGAAACCCGATTGCAAATTAAAAAAGAAGAAGGTTGGGTCTTTGCTAATTATGTATGGAATGAAGAACAGACCGAAGCAACCTTCGATTTAAACGGAAGCTTTGTTCCTTTTCAATTTATGCATGAAACCGAATTAATGGATGTGAATTACAGAATTCCTTCAGGATCAAATTGCTTGACTTGCCATAAATCTGATAATGATGTTGCATTGCCTATAGGGCCAAAACCCCAAAATTTAAATAAATCATACAACTATTCAGATGGAAGTATGAATCAATTACAAAAATGGATTGAATTTGGATATCTTGAAGACAGCCTTCCAGAACATATTGTGAGTACAATTAACTGGGAAGATGAAGCGCTTCCATTAGATTTAAGAGTGAGATCTTATTTAGATATTAATTGTGCACACTGCCATGCAGACGAAAGGCATTGTGATTATCGCCCTGTTCGATTTGAATTCAACCTATCTGAAGACATCTCAAACTTAGGCGTATGTATCGAGCCTCATGAAGTTTTTGACCCCTCCCTAACCTATATTGTTAATCCTGGTAACGCCGAGCGCTCTGTGATTGCCACCAGAATTAACTCCACCGAAGAATCAATTAGAATGCCTTTATTAGGACGTACTATTACTCATATTGAAGGCGCTCAATTAATAGAAGAATGGATAAATTCTTTAACCAACAATTGCGAATAACAAACATCTAACGCTATGAAAAAACTTTTACTTTTTACCTTAGCTTGTTTTAGTAGCTCCGCGCTATTAGCACAAAGTTATGACTCCTGTACCGCTGCATCGGCAGAAACCACAATTACCGCAGGCACATATTCTGTAGGGACCATCGATGGAGATATGCCAACTTCATTTTGTGGTGGACTTACCAGTAACAATGTAGATTTTGGAGAATGGATCAAGTATGAGCCGACTCAAAATTATTTAGTAACTGTAAGTTCTGATCTTGACACCAACGGAGATAAAGACACGCGTTTACACATATTTGTAGGAACTTGTGGTGCTCTTCAATGTGTAACTGGTGATGATGATTCTGGTGATTTTACAGGAACAAATTCAAGCTCATATTTGTCTGTAGCTACTTTTTTAGCTGAAGAAAACGAAACCTATTATATCGTTTGGGACGACAAATGGAATGACAGTAGTGATTTTGATTTCAGTCTAACAGAAGACGACGCACCTCCTGTTGAAGAAGAAGCTCCGGTAATTTTTGAACAAAGCTCAATAGCAGCAACTGGAAATTATGATTCTGGTTTAGTCGATATGAACGGTGATTATTTAGATGACCCTGTTTCAATTAGCTCGACAACAATTAATATTAATTACCAATTAGCTCCAGATTTGGATGGTACTCCAAATTTCAACCCTGTTGATATTACTACAACAACAGCCGATTTTTTACCATCTTGGAGTATGGCTGCCGGAGACTGGGATGCCAACGGATATAATGACTTACTTTATGGAGCAGGTAACGGAGTAACATTTATGACTGCAAATGTAGATGGAACAGCGTTTTCTGAAACTTCGGGTCCTGAAGATGTATTCTCTCAACGTTCAAATTTTGTGGACATTAATAACGACGGGTTGTTAGATGCTTTCGTTTGCCACGATGTCGCACCTAGTGTTTCCTATATCAATAACGGAACTTCATTAATTTTTGAAAACACTAATGGTTTAGGAGATTACACCTCTGGAGGGAACTATGCTTCAGTTTGGATTGATTTCGATAACGATCATGATATAGACATGTTTATGGCTAAATGTGGAGGAAGTACCGCAAGACGAACCAATCAACTTTATGAAAACTTAGGAGATATTAACGAGGATGGCACCAATGTTTATCAAGAAATAGGTGTTGCTTCAAACCTAGCTGATCCAATACAAACATGGTCTGCAGCTTGGGGAGATTATGATAATGATGGAGATATGGACTGTTACGTAGGTTCAAGTACTGGTTATGATCACAAAATAATGAGAAACAATGGAGATAAAACTTTTACCGATGTAACTGTTGATGCAGGAGTAAGCACAGCTAATATTGGCCATGAAAATGTTCCTGGCGATTTTGACAACGATGGGATTTTAGATATTTATTCAAACGGGTCTATTTTATTTGGAAATGGAGATTTAACTTTCACTGTTTATACTAATGTGACTATCCCTTCTGTAGGTTCAATTGGAGATTTAAACAATGACGGGTTTTTAGATTTCTTTGAAGGTAGTATTTTCGTGAACCAAGGAAATGATAACAACTGGATAAAGATTGTTACTAAAGGAATGGGACATGAGGAAGACGGACTAAGTAATATTAATGGTATTGGAGCAAGAGTAGAAATAAACACAGCTTCAGGAACACAAATTAGAGATGTACGCAGTGGTGAAGGATTTAGACATATGCATTCTTTAAATACTCACTTTGGAATTGGTGCAGATACCGAAATTAATTACATAAAAATATACTGGCCTTCAGGTATTGAGGATGTAATTTTAGATCCAAATATTAATGAAGTATTAGTCGTTGAAGAAAACACATTCTCGACATTAGATTTATCAGATCCTAAAAATGATAATATCATCTTATATCCAAATCCAACTAAAGACTATTTAAATTTAACCGATTTACAATCGTTAGACGACCCTATCTTTAGTGTATTTGATATCAACGGAAGACGTGTAATGAACGCAAGACTAAGTGATAATAAAATTGATGTATCTCATTTAAGTGTCGGACAATACGTTTTAAGAGTAACTTCTGGTAATAAAGTTTTAAGTCAGAAGTTTATGAAAAAGTAAGCTTTTAACTTTCATATAAAAAAAGTCCTTAACTCACCTTAAGGACTTTTTTTATACCTTTGATTTCACTTTTTTTCTCCTAAATTTTTACACTTTGAATTATCCATTCTCAAAACACAGTAATGTAGTAGACACTTATTTTGGAGTTAAAATTCCAGATCCATATAGATGGCTTGAGGATGATTTAAGTCAAGAAACTAAGGCATGGGTGAAATCTCAAAATGAATACACAAATCAATATTTAAATAAAATACCCTACAGAAATTCTCTAAAAAAGAGATTATCTCGTTTATGGGATTACGAGAAAATATCTGCACCGTTTAAAAGAGGGCAGTTCACTTATTTTTTCAAAAACACAGGCTTACAGAACCAAAGTGTTCTTTATAGATTCTCTAAAAACAACCCGGAACCTGAGCTCTTTTTAGACCCAAATACATTTTCAAAAGACGGAACAACTGCCTTAGGGAATCTTAAGTTTTCAACAAACGGACAATTTTTAGCCTATACCATTTCTATTGGGGGGAGTGATTGGCGCAGTCTTTTCGTGATTGATGTTGTTTCTAAAAAAACAATAGGAGAGCCTTTAAACAACATAAAGTTTAGCGGAATTTCCTGGTATAAAAACGAAGGTTTTTATTATTCCAGTTATGATAAGCCTGAAGGTAGTGAACTGTCGGAATTGACCGATCATCACAAGGTGTACTATCATAAACTCAACACCTCCCAAACCGAAGACATGTTAATTTATGGAAACAATCTTGGTGAAAAACATCGTTATGTATTTGCAAGCGTCACTGAGGACAATAGGTTTTTATGTCTTACTCCTCAAACAACAACTTCTGGAAACAAACTTTTACTATTAGATTTAGATCATAAAGAAAACGGATTTTGTACTATTCTTGACAACACCAAAAGTGATACTCACATTATAGACAATAAAGGCTCCTCCCTTTATTTAATTACCAACTTAGATGCGCCAAACTCCAAAGTAGTGAAAGTGAATGTCATCAATCCACAACCCAAAAACTGGATTGATGTCATCCCTGAAACCGAGCATAAACTAAGTGTATTTACATCGCATAATTACTTGTTTGCAGAATACAAAATTGACGCCATTTCAACCTTAAAACAGTTTAATTATAATGGCGAATTAGTTAGGGAAATTAAATTACCAGGGATAGGAAGTATCCTTTCTACAGGAACCAAAGATCCTTCTGAGACCTTATATTTCTCATTTACCAATTACTTCACGCCAAACAAAATTTACCAATTAGACCCAGAGTCTGGAGAATCTGAATTGTACAATGTACCACAAACTGCTTTTAATTCGGAGTTATACGAAAGCAAGCAAGTGTTTTACAACTCCAAAGACGGGACCAAAATCCCCATGATTATTACCTATAAAAAAGGAATAAACTTAAACGGGAAAAACCAAACAATACTTTATGGCTATGGTGGATTCAACATCAGTTTAACGCCCTCATTTAGTCTATTTAATTTGGTTTGGATGGAACAAGGAGGTGTATACGCCGTACCCAACATAAGAGGAGGAGGAGAATATGGTCAAGAGTGGCATGTTGCCGGAACAAAACTCAACAAACAAAATGTTTTTGACGATTTTATCGCAGCAGCCGAATATCTCTGTAAAGAAAACTACACGTCATCCAATTATCTCTGTATCAAAGGTGGATCTAACGGAGGCCTGCTTGTTGGAGCGGTTATGTTACAATGTCCAAAGCTGTTTAAAGTAGCTCTACCAGCGGTTGGTGTTTTAGACATGCTTAGATACCACACCTTTACAGCAGGAGCGGGATGGGCTTTTGATTATGGAACTTCTGAGGATGATAAAACCATGTTTGATTATTTGTTAGCATATTCTCCGCTTCATAATGTAAAAGAGAACTCAAATTATCCAGCCACCTTAATTACCACTAGTGATCATGACGACAGAGTGGTTCCTGCCCATAGTTTTAAATTTGCAGCCGAACTACAAAATAAATGTAACTTAAATAGTCCAAAATTAATCAGAATAGAAACTGAGGCAGGTCATGGGGCAGGAACGTCAGTTAGTAAATTGATTGCAGCACATGCCGATGTAATTGCATTTACCCTATTCAATATGGGCATCGAAACCTTACCAAACTCAAAATAAAAATTGGTATGCTAATAGTTGATCAACTACAATTTCAATACAACGACTCTCCTTTGTTGGATAACATTTCCTTCCAAGTAAAACCTGGTGAACATGTATCTATAATTGGTGAAAGTGGTTGTGGAAAATCGACCTTATTAAAATTACTATACGGTACTTACGATTTACACAACGGACATATTTCTTGGAAAAACGAACCAATTTTAGGCCCCAAATTCAATTTGATAATTGGGCCAAGTTTCATGAAATATGTTGCTCAAGAATTTGATTTAATGCCATTTATTACGGTCTCAGAAAATATAGGCAAATACCTGTCTAATTTTTATATGGATGAAAAGCGAGCTCGAATAAAAGAACTTTTGGAAGTTGTTCAATTAGAAGAATTCGCAAATACCATGGTAAAGACTCTGAGTGGCGGACAGAAACAAAGAGTAGCATTAGCTCAAGCGATAGCAAAACAACCCGAAATTATTTTATTAGATGAACCCTTCAGTCATATTGATAATTTTAAAAAGCAACATTTAAGACGAAGCCTTTTTAGCTACCTCAAACAAAAGAAAATTAGCTGTATTGTTGCCACGCATGACAAACAGGATGTGTTAGCCTATTCAGATCAACTTATCGTTCTTGATAATGGTAAAATTATTGACAGTGGCACGCCTAAATTTTTATACAAAAACCCAAACTCAAAATTAGTCGCCTCTTTTTTTGGGGAGTTTAATACCTTTTACAATAATGAATTTGGTAACGACAGAACGTATATTTATGCCCATGAATTAAGTGTGAATTTCAATTCAGAATTTAAAGGGATAGTCACCAACAACCACTATATGGGAAATTATTATTTGGTAGAGATGCTATACGACAATCGTAAAATTTATATTGAATCTCATACTCCATTAGAAAAGGAAGTTGAAGTTGGATTTTCACTACTTACAGCACTTCAATAATCTTAAATTTTTGATTTCTAAACTCAACTAAATCATTCACCGATTTAGAAAGCAGTAATTTTCCAATAGGTGTGTTTGGCGAAATGGCATATGCCTGCTCACCATTAATTGTAATCTCACCAGCGCTAATAGCAATAAAATAATTAAGTTTTGAGGTTCTTACAAAACTTCCTAATCTCACATTTCCAGACGATTGACTCAGGTCTATCTTTTGTAAAACAAGGGCTTCTTTTTGCAACTGAGCCAATTGGTTTCCCGCTTTCTCACGCTCTAATTGCAGCATCGCCCGTCCGGTTTCATGCTTATCCCCTGCACTACTTTTAGTCTCAGAAGTTAAGGAATGTTCTATATCTGATAAGAGATTTTTTAAAACATCTAAGCGACCTTGTATAAAGGATTGACAGGCGTTTAATAATAGTTGCTTTTCCATATTACAACAAATCAGCTAATTCTTGTCCTACCAAACTCCCTATCGCAACTCCCATACCACCTAACCTAACACCACAATACACATTAGTACTTAAAGGCTTCACTATAGATTTTTTTTGACTTCCTACTCCCATAATCCCACTCCATCTTCGATCAATTTCAAATGCTGTATCTGGAAGAATTACCTCTTGAAGCAGTTGCTCCAATTTATTTTGAATTAATGCGGTTGTTGTCATGGCTGTGGTTTCTTCGGTCTTAAAATCTAAATTCCTTCCGCCTCCAAACAAAACCCTATCATCAATATTTCTAAAATAATAGTACCCTTTATCCAAATGAAATGTGCCTTTAATTTTTAGATTTTTAATGGGTTTAGTAATCAAAACCTGCGCTCTTGCAGGTCTTACTTTTTCGGTTATCAATTGAGAAGCAAAGCCGTTATTAGCAATAAACAGTTTTTTACACTTAAAGTCGAAAGCTGTTGTTTTAATACTCACTCCAGAACCAAAATCTTCAAACGACTTAACTTCACAAGTGTTTATAATTTCTATACTATTTTTTCGTGCCAACGTCAACAAAGCATTCATCATTTGTCCAGTATCAATCTGACCTTCAAAAGCATTATAAACTAATTGCGCAACCGTATTTTTAAATCCAAAGTTATTGGTTGCAACCTTAAAAACAGGCGCACTAAAGATTGGAGATAATAACGTATTAATTCTGTCTAATTGCTCCAAACAAGTGCTATATGTTTCTCTATGTTCTTCTGTAAACAACTCGTAACCACCAAAACCTTTATAATTAATACCACTATCCCCTAATGTATTTCTAAGCAAGTTTAGCCCTTTTACCCTTCTATTTACAAGATCAAAAACTTCTGCTTCGGAGTGGGAATTCAAATCATCAACTATCTCACTTAGACTTCCAAAGCAAGCAAATCCCGCATTTTTAGTACTTGCACCCTGAGGAAATACACCACGCTCCAGAATTATAATTTTTGCATTAGGGTGTTGTGCTCTTAAACGCAAAGCGCAATTTAGCCCAACTATACCACTACCAACAATAGCATAATCAACTTGAGATAAATAGGTTTTCACTTCCCAATAGGATAAATTCATAAGGCTTCTACTTTTGGCTATAGGATAAAAATAACGGTATTCTTAATCAAAAGACACATTAGAAAAGTCTTTTTCAAAAAAAAGCTCCGATATAAATCGGAGCTTTAAATTAATTATCTTGAACGTTCTCTATTTCAAAATCTTCCATGAATTTAGTAGTATAATTACCTGCTAAATAATCTGGATGATCCATAAGTTGTCTATGGAAAGGAATAGTTGTTTTAATTCCTTCAATTACAAACTCATCAAGAGCACGCTTCATTTTGTTAATTGCTTCTTCACGTGTTTGCGCAGTAGTAATTAACTTGGCGATCATAGAGTCATAATTAGGCGGGATGGTGTATCCAGCATATACATGAGTATCTAATCTTACTCCGTGCCCACCTGGAGCATGTAAAGTAGTAATACGTCCTGGAGAAGGTCTAAAGTCATTAAACGGATCTTCAGCGTTGATTCTACATTCTATAGAGTGTAAGTTTGGTGTATAGTTCTTTCCAGAAATTGGAACACCTGCAGCAACCATTATTTGTTCTCTAATTAAATCGAAGTCGATTACTTGCTCAGTGATTGGATGCTCAACCTGAATACGCGTATTCATTTCCATAAAGTAGAAGTTTCTATGTTTATCAACTAAAAACTCAACCGTACCAGCACCTTCATACTTGATGAATTCGGCAGCTTTTACAGCAGCTATTCCCATTTCTTCTCTCAATTCTGGAGTCATAAATGGAGATGGCACCTCTTCTGTTAACTTTTGGTGACGTCTTTGCACAGAACAATCACGCTCAGACAAATGACATGCTCTTCCTGAAGAATCACCAACTACCTGAATCTCAATATGTCTTGGTTCTTCAATAAGTTTCTCCATGTACATATCGTCGTTTCCAAAAGCAGCTTTAGATTCATATCGAGCAGAATCCCAAGCATCTCTTAAATCTTCTGGTTTCCATACAGCACGCATCCCTTTACCACCACCACCGGCAGTAGCTTTAAGCATTACTGGGTATCCAGTTTCTAAAGCTACTTTTTCACAAGCTTCAAAACTTTCAATGATACCATCACTTCCAGGAACACAAGGTACACCAGCAGCTTTCATTGTTGCTTTTGCAGATGCTTTATCCCCCATACGGTCGATCATAGCAGCAGAAGCTCCAATAAATTTTATATCGTGCTCTTCACAAATTTTAGAAAACTTAGCGTTTTCTGATAAAAACCCATATCCAGGGTGAATAGCATCAGCATTTGTAATTTCGGCAGCCGCAATTACATTTGACATTTTTAAATACGAATCGGTACTTGGAGCAGGACCAATACATACTGCTTCATCAGCAAACTTAACATGTAAGCTTTCGGCATCGGCTGTAGAATATACTGCTACAGTTTTTATACCCATTTCTTTACAGGTTCTAATAACACGTAGTGCTATTTCACCTCTATTGGCAATCAATATTTTTTTAAACATAAATTCTTCTAATTTTCAAAATTCAACAAACAAATGAGATACTCATCTGGAATCGAAAATTGTGATTTATATTATGACGGATCTACTAAAAATAACGGTTGATCAAACTCAACAGGAGAAGCGTCGTCTACCAATATTTTAACGATACGACCTGATACTTCAGATTCGATTTCGTTAAATAATTTCATAGCTTCAATCACACAAAGTACATCTCCTTCTTTGATAGAAGAACCTACTTCAACAAACATTGGTTTGTCTGGTGAAGGTTTGCGATAAAAAGTTCCAATTATTGGGGACTTGATTGTAATATATTTTGAATTATCATCTGCAGCAGGAGCAGTGGCCGCAGGAGCAGCTGGAGCTTCAGGAGCAGGAACTGCAACAGGTGCTTGAGCAACTGGGGCGTTCATAGGAATTTGCTGTACAATGGTTGTTGGCTCAGATTTATCATCTTGACCTGTTTTAATGGTGATTTTTACATCTTCCATTTCCAATTTCACCTCGCTTGCACCAGATTTTGCTACAAACTTAATCAGGTTTTGAATTTCCTTTATATCCATGATTCTTAATATTATTAATTAGTTAGTTGGTTTAAATTAATTAGGAGTTATAGGCCCATGTTAAATAGGACGCTCCCCATGTAAATCCGCCTCCAAATGCTGCAAATACTAATTTGTCGCCTTTCTTTAGCTTCGATTCAAAATCGTATAATAATAATGGTAATGTTGCTGATGTTGTATTACCATATCTCTGAATGTTTTTAAGCACTTTAGATTCATCCAGATTCATTCTATTGGCTGTAGCATCAATAATACGGTTATTTGCTTGATGCGGCAATAACCAAGATACATCATCATTTGTCAAGTTATTACGTTTCATAATCTTTTCAGACACATCTGCCATATTAGACACTGCAAACTTAAATACTGTACGTCCGTCTTGATACACGTAATGTTGTTTATTTGTAACGGTATCGATACTTGGTGGCAATAATGATCCTCCTGCATCAATTTTCAAGGAATCTCGACCTACACCGTCACTTCTTAAAAATTCATCTTGATATCCATAACCTTCTTCATTTGGCTCAAACAACACAGCACCTGCACCATCTCCAAATATAATACAAGTTGTTCTATCGGTATAATCAATAATAGAAGACATTTTATCCGCTCCTATTAAAAGAATCTTTTTATATCGTCCAGATTCAATAAAACTTGAAGCTGTTGACATCCCGTATAAAAAACTTGAACACGCTGCTTGAAGATCATAAGCAAATGCGTTTGTCGCGCCAATTTCAGTAGCTGTGTAAACAGCCGTTGAAGCTACTGGCATATCTGGAGTAGCAGTAGCTACTAACACCAAATCTATTTCTTTAGGGTCGATATTACCCTTTTCTATTAAATCTTGAGCGGCCTTAATTGCAAGGTAGGATGTTCCTTTTCCTTCTTCCTTAAGTAAACGGCGTTCTTTAATACCCGTTCGTGTATAAATCCATTCATCATTGGTATCTACCATCGTTTCTAATATCTTATTCGATAATACAAATTCCGGAACATACCCTCCTACAGCTGAAATTGCTGCTGTGATTTTACCCATAGTATTCTATTAGTTTAATCCAAATAATTGGCAAAAAAAACCAAAAAGAAGCAAATTTTACACAAATTTACCGAATTTTGGCTAATAAGGCGCAAATTAAGTTGTTTTTGAGAGATTCTAAAATTAATCATAAAAAAAACGCCCTCAAAGGAGCGTTTTATTGTATGCATGCATAATAAACTATGCTAAGTTTTCTTCTTTCTCAGAGTTATCAATCAGCACTTGACCTCTGTAATATAGTTTACCTTCGTGCCAGTGAGCTCTGTGATATAAGTGTGCTTCTCCTGTTGTAGGACACGTAGCAATCTGCGGTGCAGTAGCCTTATAGTGTGTTCTTCTTTTATCTCTTCTAGTTTTAGAAATCTTTCTCTTAGGATGTGCCATTTTATATGTTATTTATCCGTTAATAGTCTTTTTAATGTATTCCAACGAGGATCTATTTCCTCAGATGTTTCTTCTTTTTCTTCTAAGCCCTTCGGACTTAATTCTTGCAACTTATCAAGCATGTCTGATTGTAACGTTCCGTCCTCTATTCCGGGATGGATCCGTTTTGCTGGTAATGCCAAAATAACAAGCTCATAAAAATATTGAGCAACGTTTATTTCGTAATCGCCTTGCGGTATGATTAAAATCTCTTCATTATCATCATTGTACTCATATCCAAACTTCACTAACAATTTAAAATCATCATTAATTGTTAGATCAAATGGTTCTGTAGTCAGGTCACAATTAACATTTACAATGCCTTCTACATGAAAAAATAATTCAAAAAAAGTAGATTTTTTATCAAAAACCAATGTGCCTTTTAAGGCTACATTATTAAAATCATCATACTCAAAATGTTCAAAGAACGTGTTCTCAATCTGATACGTGAACTCATGCTTTCCTTCTTTTAATCCAACAAAAGGAATTATAAAATCTTTCAACAGCTTCATTATCGCATTCATTTTGAGCCCGCAAATATATGAAATTTTATTTATTCAAATATGTTTATTAACAAAAAATGTTTACATCTTTTTACCACCTATCTTTAAGGGTGATTTTGAATAAATTTCGTGTTCGCTTCTGTTTCTAAATATTTGAATAGCAGTAAACACTGCCTCCTTAAACGAGCTCTCGTTAGCTTTTCCCTGGCCTGCAATTTCAAAAGCGGTACCGTGATCTGGTGATGTTCTAACCTTAGACAAGCCCGCTGTGTAATTTACACCATGACCAAACGACAGTGTTTTAAAAGGGATTAATCCTTGATCATGATAAGATGCTATCACTGCATCAAAGTTTTTATAACTTTCTGATCCAAAAAAACTATCGGCCGAATATGGCCCGTATACTAGTTTTCCTGAATTCTTTATTTCGTCTAATACTGGCTTTAACACCTCATCATCTTCATTACCAATTACGCCGTTATCTCCTGCATGAGGATTAATACTCAACACTGCAATTTTTGGCTTAGTAACTCCAAAATCCTGTATCAAAGAATTATATACAGTATCAATTTTATTCTGAATTAATGTCTTATCAATATGAGATGGTACATCCTTAACAGGCACGTGATCTGTTAGTAAACCTATTTTTAAATCGTCTGTAACCATAAACATCAAACTATCACAATTTAATTCTTTTGCAAGGTAATTGGTATGTCCTGGGAAATTAAAAGTGTCAGACTGAATATTATGCTTATTAATAGGAGCTGTTACTAATACATCGACCCCACCATTTTTTAAAGCCTCTGTAGCTTTTACTAGTGAACTAACAGCATATTCACCAATTTTTTCATCTTCTTTACCAAAGTTGATAGAAATATGTTCTTTCCAAATATTCACAACATTTATCTTTCCTTCAACAGCTTTATCAGCGTTAGGGATGCTATGAAAATTAGCAGCTATCTTATAATGCTTTTTGAAAAACGACATTATTTTAACCGATGCAAAAATTACAGGCGTACAGAATTCTAACATCCTTGGGTCTTCAAAAGTTTTTAAAACAATCTCTGATCCAATTCCGTTTAAGTCTCCAATAGAAATACCAACCTTAATTTTTTCTTCTTTTTTCATTCAACTCTTATCTAATGTCCTTAATTTTATCACTGCAAATTTAATTAATTAATTGAGACTATGTTTACAGGAATTGTTGAAGATTTAGGATGTATCGAAGCGTTAGAACAAGAACAGGAAAATTTAAACATCAAAGTATCCTCTAAAATTACTCCGACACTTAAAATTGATCAAAGTGTTGCACATAATGGCGTTTGTTTAACAGTTACAAAAATAGAAGACAACTGTTATTGGGTCACTGCGATAAAAGAGACATTAGACAAAACCAATATAAAGGGCTTAAAAGTTAATCAGATCGTTAATTTGGAACGCGCGATGAAATTGGGAGACCGCCTTGACGGACATATAGTTCAGGGTCATGTTGACCAAACAGGAACTTGCATTAACATTAGAGAAGAAGAAGGCAGCTGGCGTTTTACTTTTGAATATAGCCCAGCTTACAATAACATGACTATAGAAAAAGGTTCTATAACAATAAATGGGGTAAGCCTAACAGTAGTGGATTCTAAAGACTATAGTTTTAGTGTAGCAATTATCCCTTACACCTTTGAGCATACTAATTTTAAAACCTTAAATACGGGGGATGCGGTGAATTTAGAGTTTGACGTATTAGGGAAATACGTTCAAAAAATGCATCAAATGCAAAAGTAAAGGTTAAACTTTAATTTTTTGAAGTTTTTTTCTTACACCCATTATTAGCGCAATAAAAAACACTACATATACATAAGAATCTATTGGAAATCCTGGTGGAGGTGGAATTGGTGGAGGTGGAGAAGGAGGAGAATCCATTCCACTACCTTGAGCCACAGTAACAATACTGATCAAGAAAAAACATATTGAGGCAATTAAAGTTTTTACTGGCATCCTTCCAATTTACAGTGTAAATGTATAAAAATTAGAGACTCTACAAAACATTTCATATTAAAATAATCCACAAAAGGCAAATATTAACGATAAACTGCATTTTTTCTTACGTATTTAACAATCATTTTAAATTAGAATTAAAATTACCCGCAACTATCACTCTTAACATATATCAATTTCCTTAATTTTAGTACTTTACAAACCCGTATTCTTTAGTAATACTATTTTAAATGAAGTACAACCTTTTGATTTTACTCTTTTCCAAAAACTCCCAATATTGGGTTTACTTCATTTTATTACTGTTATCCATCCCTAATAATTTAAGTGCACAAACTTTAAAAGAGCTAGATAGTTTAAGTGCCAAAGAAGTAATTGACACCTTATTAATTGATAGAGATGTCAAAAATTGGTCAGTAAGAGTGTATACAAACTTTAAGGAACAGCGCTTTAAACTTAAAAATGACGAATACCAAACAGAATATGTTCCTCATAACACTACCGGTGTAGGTCTAGGTTTCGCTACTAAAAAACTAATTTTAGATTTAGGGATTAACATCAAAACAAATAAGGAAGAAAAAACAGAACGCTTTGATGTGCAGTTTTCATTTTTGTTTCATCAACACCATATGTTAGATGTATCGATACAGTCCTATAAAGGATTTGAAACAAGAACAAATTATGATGTTCCGACCACCTTTAGAACTGATATATCAAATTTCACGAACACATTAAGTTATTGGTACATTCCCAACTCCAAAAAATTTTCTATTCTACAACTCAAAACAGGCCTCTCAAAACCAACCAAAAGTACAGTTGTATTAGGGTTTGGTGGATTTCTTACCTATTACAAATTAAAATCAGATTACTCTATAATCCCTGAACATGAACCTCCCGTTTATAACGACTTTGCTCAATTAACAAATTTTACTGGAATAGGAGGCGGTATTAATGGCGGTTTTTTTAGCGTCATCCATCTTCCTTATAATTTCTTTCTCTCAATAAACGTGCTTCCAGGAATTGGCTTAATGCACAAAACAGCACAAACCAGCGACCTAAAGTATCATCCAAAAGACATATTTATATATAAGTTAGATGCCCAAATACTTCTACAGTATAATTACAAACAATTTTACACCAACATAAGTGCTGGCCAGAGCATTTATAACATTGGATTAGATCATGCTAACTCGGCTCAATTTATAATAACAAAAGCAAAATTTGTGATTGGATATAATATTGGTGGCTACTTAAAATCCACCCCTAAACCTTAAAGCAACACCCAAACATCCTATTTAAAACTAATAAACAAGCCCTCTGTTTAGAGGGCTTGTTTTATATTAAATTATTAAAGTCTATGATTACTTCACGACAAATTTCTTTACGTAAAACTGTCCGTTTTCACCTGTTAATCTAAGCAGATATAATCCTTCTGTCAGTCCTGAAACATTTAACTTTTCAGTAAATTCTGTTTCTAATATCGTTTGACCATCCAAGTTAAAAACTTCAATTGTTTTCACTTCAACACCATCCTTTAATTGAATGTTTAGATAATTACGTGTTGGATTTGGATAAATTCCAATTACACTATTATCTACAGGATCATTTATTGAAAGCGCATTAATATCTATTGAAACCTTTAAAGGTCCAGAGTCAAAAGTAGACATATAAACATGAGCCAATCCAGGTTCAAAACTATAATCCATTTTTCCACTTCCAACGTATTCTAACATTGATCCAGGAATTACAGTCCAGCTTTCTCCATTATTCATTGAGTAAATAATGTGAGCTTCAGAAGCCCCTGAAGTATAAACGGATGCAACAAGCGTATTTTCATCTGCTGAAGAATACACCACATTTCTCACGTTTAAAGCCGTATGAACAAGCTCCCAGTTTTGACCATAATTGTCAGACATGAAGATACCTTGAGTTGTCGCTAATGCAAACTCATTGGGGTTATTAGGGTTTTGAGTTATATCAAATACATAATCAGCTGCAGGGTCTAAATAATCTGCTAAACCAACACTCTTTTCTATCCACAATGCGCCTTCATTAAAGGTTTCAAAAACCCTTCCGCCTTGTCCTATCAAAACATGATCTGAATTTAATGGGTCAATAAAAGTACTCGCATGTAAAATTTGTGGTGCAGGTGGTGGCTGATTTATCACAGGTAAATTTATATCCACAAACGATTCATCTTGGGTCGTATCAAATATTCTTGTAACACTGTTACTAAATGATACCCAGATCTCATCCGTATTACTCGGATTAGTTTCTACGTCCATAATATTAACACCAAAATACCCTAACAAAACACGATCAATCGAAGCCCCATGATTTCCTAACATATAAAACGTTGCATTTGAACCCGATCCATTTCGCATATATATTCTTCCCTCAACATATTTATCTGGAAAGTATTCTTTTGCATTTACCGAAAAGGAACCCAAAGGTATAATATGAAACGCTTCATCCTCATCGGTTAAAGTGTTTTTATGAACCATCCCTGATTGTGCGCCATGATAAAAATGACCATCTCCCAACGCGGTGTAATCCACAAATTTTGAAAAATAAAATGGATTATCTATTTGCTCAAGAGTTGCTCCCCCATTGTATGACCGGGTTGGGTATTTATCTGTAGTGATTAACACCTCTCCAGGGTTAAACGGGTTGTATGACGCATGAGTGCCAAAAAGGTATAAACCATTACTGTCATCTACATCATGTGGGTAATTATCCCAATCTAAACCTCCGTTAGATGAAATAGCAATCTCATCTCCCGCTAATACAATAATATCATCAGGGTTATTACTATTTATTTCAATTTCATTTACCTGTTTATAAGGGCCATTAGCATCCCAATCAATTGGAATAATTTCCCAATCTACACCAGTATTAGTCGATTTATAAACGTTTGAAACACCTTTCCAACCAGTACCAATATACATGGTGTCTGTATTATTTTCATCAAACGTAATGGCATTTAATTCTATACCATCAAGTACTTCTGTAAAGTTCAATCCAGCATCTGTTGAAACTAGCAAGCCGCCATCATTATCGGTAGGCCCATTAGCTCTTGCAATAAACAAGTGATCGGGATTTATAGGGTTAATAGCTACATTATTAATAGAAATATTATCATTCAATTCATAATCTTGTAGATACAACATATCCCAAGACACACCGCCATCAGCAGTATAATACACAATATCCCAGGAATCAATGCCTATTTTAAAAGAACTGTTTAAGATTGCAACATCCCGATTAGCATTATAAATATCATAGCTTTTAATCCACTCATAGGTCGCTCCAGGAGTAACTGGAGGCGTAAATTGCTTTGTAATTGTGACCGAATTTAAATCTAGTAAATACAAGGTGTTTTCAAAATGATTACTTGTTTCAGCTACAAAAAACGACATGGTGTCATCATCTAGTACCTTTAGCTGCTGAACTCTTGCTTGATAATTAGGGAAACTGTAAAAGAAATCCCAAGAGTTACCGTTGTCGTTTGATATTAAAATATGCGACTTGAGTGTAACGGCATAAACTCTATTTTGAATTGTAGGGTGGTAAGTTAAATCTAAAATCCTTCCGTAGTTATCGTCACCGACTAACTCTACTTGAGCCTGTGAAACCAAACTCAATGACAAAAGGAATAATGATAAAACTATTCTCTTCATAATAAAACTTTTATTTAAGGCAAATTTAGATAATTATAAAGCGCTTATAGTACAGGATTCAAAAAATGGGAATTCATTAACGTTTACAAAATCACTTGTACCTTTTTTATTACGTCATGCTATCAATTAATAAAAACTAACCACTTGATTCAATGAAAATTGCATGTCACCATTCAATAATCGTCAATTATTCAGTTTTAACAATTAAAAGCCCAAGCTGTTAATTATTTCTAAACGACCGACCATTTTGAATACAGAACAAAAAATATGATTTTAGGTCTTTTTTAAACTGCATGTATAGTACCAAATACAACTGAAACAAGAACCAATAATACTATTTATAACGTATAGAAAACTGTGGCCATGACCTATTATAACAAAGCTCATAATTTTAAGAGGTTTTATTAAAATATAATCCCGTTAAACAAAAATAAATTTGCGCCTTGAACCACAATGGGACTTTGAGAATTAAACCGCAATGCAAAAGCGCCCGATGTCTATCGAGCGCTCTACATTTATCTATTTGATTTTACCTAAATTAAAATTGCATATTTAACGCCGAATATAGCTGAAACAATGGCTGATTTGGTCCATTATGGAGTGCAGAAAACTGAGGTTCTATAAAGAAATTACAAACAACGTCATTAATTTTAATCACTTTACCAATCCCAAAACCTACTGGTACATTATAACTACCGTTTCTTAAGTTAAAATTCCATGTTGGAGCTGTTCTAAAATAAAGTCCTTTTCCCGCCTGAAACATAGCAAAAGGCTGTACTGCAAAAATATCGACATCTGCTCTATTAGAGCTCCCAGCAAAATCTGTTCGCCAAATGGCAAGTGCACCCATTTGAAGTTGAGAGGATATAATAGCAAAAGCCACTGCGGCAAGCCCACCAGTCCATTTTCCTGTACCTAAGACATCTGCAGAAGCCGTTGGAGCTGAAACAGATGGTCCAATACCAAATGAAAACTTTGGTTTTGAAACGGCTAAATAAGCAGCAAACAAATCCATGTCTCCTAAACCAGACTCACTAATTCCCAAGTCTTTATTAACGTATGTGCTAAAAGGAGCAGAATACCTCCAAAGCACTCTTCCTGTTGGTGTAGCAAATCTCAACCAATAGGTGTTAGATGTTCCATCCACTACGCCTGACAAATTAGTAGAATAGTAGGATTGTAAATTAAAGGCCGTTACCGAAGCTATCGGGTTGTTTGCTTGTGCTCGAGCAGCTGCAGCCTTTTCTTCATCAGTTTGTGCATTTACTGATACAACAAGCATAAATGCAAATGCGAGAGTAATTATTTTTTTCATAATTTTCAACTTTAAGATTACTTATTAAGTTAACATTACAAACCCAAACTACTGATTTGCAACCTATTAAAGTTAAGCTATTTTTTTAAATAATTCTACAGCAACTCTTTTTTGAGTAAATACAACAAGCAAAAGAGCCCGATAAACATCGAGCTCCTTTTTATAAGTGTTTACTAATTAAAACTGCATATTTAATGCTGAGTATAATTGGAATAATTGTTGGTTTGGCCCTTTGTGTATAGCAGAGAACTGTGGTTCTATAAAGAAGTTACAAACTACTTTGTCTATTTTAATTACTTTACCAATACCAAAACCAACAGGTACATTATAACTACCGTTTCTTAAGTTAAAGTTCCATGTTGGAGCCGATCTAAAGTACAATCCTTTTCCAGCTTGAAACATTGCAAAAGGTTGTGCTGCAAAAATATCGACATCATCTCTGTTAGAGCTTCCTGCAAAATCGGTTCTCCAAATGGCTAAAGCACCAACTTGAAATTTAGGAGAAAGTACAGCAAATGTCACAGCTGCTAAACCACCTGTCCATTTTCCTGTTCCTAAGGTTGCCGAAGATGCCGTTGGAGCGGATACTGAAGGTCCAATACCGAACGAAAATTTAGGTTTTGACACCGCTAAATATGCAGCAAATAAATCCATATCTCCTAATCCTGACTCACTTATACCTAAGTCTTTATTTTCAAAGGTTGAAAGAGGAGCTGAAAAACGCCATAAAACACGCCCTGTAGGTGTTGCAAACCTCAACCAATAGCTGTTAGAGGTACCGTCTGTTACTCCTGATAAATTTGTAGAGTAATACGATTGTAAATTAAACGCTGTCTTCGAAGCAATTGGGTTATTAGCCTGCGCTCGAGCATTAGCTGCTTTTTCTTCTTCAGTTTGGGCATTGACAGATATTGAAACCAGTAATGCAAATGCCATGATGATAAAATTTTTCATTATTTTAAGTGTTAAAAGGTTTAAAATTGCTTTGTCTTTACTAAAACATTTGAAATGTTAAATATTTTAGTCAGCAAAGTTTTACACTGCAAATATACCTTGGCATTGAAGCCCTCAGTTTTAGTGAAAATCCTAAATAATTAATATAGGTATTTCTCTTACCTCTTTCAATCTGTGTGTTTTGGGCACTGAAACCACTTAAATCCAAACAATTGCATTCCTTTTAATTTGGCTCTGAATACTTAATGTTTATTTTTGTTAGTATCTGGGATTCAAATTATTATACTTAGATTCCTACATTTTTCTAATTCATAAAAAAATGAAACACCTTTTTTTATCCTTTTCTTTTATTGCGCTCTTTTCTTTTAGTTGTTTGGGGCAGTCTAAAGCAGACTCGTTGTGGACTACTTGGAATGATCAATCTAATCCAGATCTCGTTAGAGTTAGGGCATTATCAAAATATGCGCAAGAACTGAATCCTAAGAATATTGACAGTGCATTGTTTTATGCACAAAAAGCATATGATTTAGCACAAAAAAATCAATTTGACTCTATCGCAGCTTATACCTTTTTAATCAAAGGCAGTGCTAATAGAGTACAAGGAGAATTCGACAAAGCCAAAAATGCCTATTCTGAAGCTAAAAAGATAGCTAAAGAGAAAGACATTAAAGGGATAGAAGCTTCCGCCATGTATAGTTTAGGAATTGTTCAATCTGATTTAGGAAATTACGATGGCGCCTTGAATTACTACTTAGAAGCCGTAGAACTTATGGAAGGGCTAAATGACAATTCTCAACTGGGTAATGTATATAACAATATTGGGATTATAAATGTTAGGCAAGGAAACCACGAGCAAGCAACCATCAATTTAGAAAAAAGTATCGCGTTTTATAAAAGTGGTAAAACTCCGGATGAAAGAAGTAGCCCAATGAACAATCTTGCCATATTAAAAACAAGACAAGGTGACTATTCTGGAGCTATTCGTTTATATACTGAAAGCTTATCAATTAATGAAAAAGCAGAAAATGAATATATGGTAGCCTATAGTAATTTTAATATCGCAACCATATATTATCTTCAAAAGGATTTCCCTAAATTTTATGAGTATACCAACAAAAGTCTGGAAATAAGAGAAAAATTAGGAGATAAGCCAGGTGTAATGCGTTGTTTAAATAATATTGGTAGAGTTCAATTGGATGAAAAAAAATATGACTTAGCCCTTGTAAATTTGGAGAAATCCTTAAAGATTGCTGAAGACCTAAAAATGCAGGCATACATAAGTTCTTCTCTACTTGCTATTGGAGAAATTCAAATTGATTTAAAGCAATTTGACCTCGCCTATCCAAACATAGAACGCGCGTTAGATATTGCTGAGGCATCTAGTGACAAACAAACACTTTCAAGGTCGCAAATGATCTATGGTTATTATTATAAGGAGAAAAATGAATACAAACCTGCCTTAAACTATTTCAATAAAAGTCTTGAAACAAACAACGATGTCAATATTGAAATAACAAAAAATATATCTGAGCAACTGTACAAAATTTATTCTGAAGTAAACAATAATAAATTAGCTCTAAAAAACTACGAACTTTTCATCAAACTAAAAGACAGTATGGAAAGTCAAGAAAACAAACAAGAAGTTATTAGACAAGAATTTAAATATGAGTACGACAAAAAGACCTTTGCAGACAGCTTATCATTTGCCAGTCAAAAAGCCATTCAAGTTGCCAAACTAAAACAAACCAAAGACGAACGACTTATTGTTACTATTGTTTTAATTATTGTATTCGGTTTTTCGGTCTTACTTTTTAACCGTGTGCGATTAATTAAAAAGCAAAAATTAAAAATAGAAGAGCAAAATGAAGAACTCAATAGTTTAAACGAAAACTTAGAAGAAAAGGTTGAAGAGCGTACCCAAAAAATAGTTGAAATTAATCACAACTTAAAAGAAAGTGACGAGCGCTACACCTATGCCCTAGAGGCCTCAAACGATGGTATTTGGGACTATAACGTAAAGGATGACACCATACGATTTAGCCCTGCAATTTATACCATGCTTGGTTATGAACCTTACGAGTTTAAGCCTTCACGAGAAGCCATTTATAACCTATTACATTCTGATGAGTTAAAAATTGAAAAACGAAAAGCACACGATTTATTTATTTCTAAAAACAATAACGATTATTTACTCGATGAATATCGGATGATAAACAAAGCAGGAAAGACTGTTTGGGTTCAAGTAAAAGGTAAAATTGTAGAAAAAGACAACCATAACAAACCCTTTAGAATAGTTGGAACGCATACAGATATTACCGCTAGTAAATTAAGGAATCAAGAAATGCTAACAGCCATTTTAAAAACAGAAGATGCTGAGCGTAGCAGGATTTCAAAAGACATTCATGATGGTTTACAACAAACCTTAACCATTAGTTTGCTTAATTTTAATAGTCTAAAAAGCGATTTAAAAGAACTCCCAAAGGAGCTCAAGGATAAATTTGACCTAGGTTGGGAATACCTTCAAAAATCCATTAATGAATCACGAAATGTCGCTCATACCCTAATGCCAAAATCTATAGTAGATTATGGGGTGCTTTCATCATGTCAAAAATTAGTAGATGATATGAACAAATCAAATAATGATACCGAGTTTGAGTTCTCTCATAACTTTAAATCAGAGCGATTACCAAACCAACAAATAGAAATCACATTATACCGTATTTTGCAAGAGGGGTTAAATAATATTACTAAATATGCCAAAGCCACTCAGGTTGATATTCAACTTAAAGATTACGATGATATTTATATGCTTATCATTGAAGATGACGGCATTGGATTTGACATTAAAAAAATGAAAAGCAAAAACAGGGGATTAGGATTTAAAAGCATGAAAAACAGGTTAGACGCCATAAATGGTCATCTCGAAATTGACAGTGTAGAAGGTGAAGGCACTACGCTTTTAGTAGAAATTGAAAAAAAAACTAATCTCAAATCCTAAATATCATCAAACAACTTAGCGTCGATGGCATAAAGTATTAACCCTGCCAGGTTTTTACTTCCTGTTTTATCTAATAAATTACGTTTGTGAGCATCAACAGTTTTCAAGCTAATAAACAACGTATCTGCTATTTCTTGATTCGAGTATTCTTTTAAAATAAGATGTAATACTTCGGTTTCTCGTTTTGAAATCTTTACTTCAGTTACCACCTTATCGGCTCTAGGCTTAACCTTACGGATATTGTCCATAATAATAGACGTCACTTTTGGAGAGTAAAACGTACCTCCTGCATAAACCGTTTTAATCGCTCCGATTAACTCTGCTTCCTCGCAATCCTTTAATAAATAACCACTTGCACCTTCAGACAATAGCTGTTTTACATGCCTGTGATCATCCAACATCGTTAAACCAATTACTTTTATTTCCGGATAGGTATTAACCAAATTGGTAGTTAGCTCAATACCATCCATTTCTGGCATATTCACGTCGGTTACCACAACATCAGGAGATAAAGACTTTAGTTGCTCTAAACAGTCTACACCGTCTTGAGCTTCGCCTACAATGTCAAATTCAGAACTTTTTTCTATATATTTTTTAAATCCTTCTCGTATCATTTTGTGGTCGTCTACCAAAAACACTTGAATCTTACTCATAATATATTAAGGCTTAGGCTATAAGTTATTTATTAATAATTTTAAATTACTTAAAATTATTTGTAAATTAAGGTATTCCCATCATTTATCATTGTTATTCCCTTAAAAATTATTCTAATTTTCTTGGGCATTACCTATCCTATTTATTGGTTATCATTCTATTTTTAAGAGATTCCCCTAATTTTTAAAAACCAGAAATACACTGATAATCAATTGTTTATATGCCCATAAGTTTGTATTTTAATCCTTACAAAATAAAAACACTTAAAATTAAAACACTTAAAAATGAAACACTTAAAATCACTATTAACACTATGCGCTATTATCGCTATGGGGCTTCAAATTAACGCCCAAGAAAAAGACAATTTAGACCGAACAAAAATTCCAATTGTTCAAAAACCGTTTAAAGGTAAGGCAAATTTGAGAGTTGAAGACTCCAGACTTGACTTCCCACAAGAAGTTTCAGCCCCAAAAGACGCGCCTAACATCTTATTAATTATGCCTGATGACGTTGGGTTTGGTGCAAGTACAGCCTTTGGTGGACCAGTGCCTACTGTAGCCTTGGATCGTGTAGCAAAGGCAGGTGTGCGTTATAACGCATTCCACACCACAGCTTTATGTTCGCCTACAAGAGCTGCTTTATTAACAGGTCGTAACCATCACTCGGTTGCAACTGGAGTTATTATGGAATTAGGAACTGGATACCCAGGATACAACTCTTTAATGCCAAAAAGCGCTGGTACAGTTGCACAAGTGCTAAAAGGAAACGGATATAACACCATTTGGTATGGTAAAAACCATAATGTTCCAGATTGGCATTCATCTCAAGCAGGACCATTCGATTTATGGCCTACAGGTTTAGGATTTGAAGACTTTTTTGGATTCTTAGGTGGAGATACATCTCAGTTTACACCTGCAATATTTGAAGGAACGAAGCCAGTGGAACCGCCAGTTGATGATGAAGATTATCACTTAGATGAAGATATGGCTGACAGAGCTGTTGATTATATTAGACAACAAAATGCATTAGCTCCAGACAAACCGTTCTTTGTGTATTATGCACCTGGTACGTCTCACGCACCTCACCATGCACCTAAAGATTGGATCAATAAATTTAAGGGTCAGTTTGATCATGGCTGGGACAAGCAACGTGAGATTACTTTTGAAAACCAAAAGAAAATGGGAATCATTCCTGCTGATGCTAAGTTAACGCCAAGACCAGAATCTTTAGCGGCTTGGGATTCATTATCTAAAGAGCAAAAAGAATTATACTCGCGTATGATGGAAGTATATGCAGCTGCTTTAGCACATATGGATCACCAAATTAATAGAATATTAGATGCTGTTGAAGAAACTGGTGAAATGGATAATACCTTAATTATCTACATCATGGGAGATAACGGTGCATCTGCCGAAGGTGGTATGGATGGATTATTAAACGAAATGACGTTCTTTAACAACATTCCTGTACCATTTGAAGACACCTACAACAGAATGGACGAACTTGGTGGGCCAAATACATTTGGACACTTCCCATCTGCCTGGGCACATGCAATGAATACACCTTTCCAATGGACAAAACAAGTTGCTTCTCACTTTGGAGGAACACGTAATGGTTTAGCAATCTCTTGGCCTAAAGAAATTAAAGGCAGAGGTGAAGTGAGAGGACAATTTCATCATGTTATAGACATTATGCCTACTATTTTAGATGCTGTTGGAGTTCCATATCCATCAGAAATTAATGGGGTTGCTCAAAAAGAAGTTGAAGGGGTAAGTATGAGATATAGCTTTAATGATGCTGCGGCACCATCAAAAAGAGAAGTACAATACTTTGAGATGTTCGCCAATAGAGGTGTTTATAGTGATGGATGGATGGCCTGTACTACGCCTCCAATTGCACCATGGATTGGTGTAGGTGGTGGCTTAGATGTTATGTCTGGATATGAGTGGGAATTATATAAAATAAACGATGATTTCTCCCAATCTAATGACGTAGCTAAAAAGTATCCTGAAAAGTTAGAAGAGTTAAAGATGGCTTTCTACGGACAAGCAACAAAGTATAACGTGTTACCAATTGATAATTCAAAAACACCACGTTTAGATGTAAGTTTAAGACCGAGTTTAACTTTAGGAAAAACCGAATACACGTATTATGATAATATGACTCGTATTCCTGAAGGAACTGCGCCTGATTTCAAAAACAAATCGTATTCCATTGATGTAGATGTTGAAATCGACAAAAACGGTGATGATGGTGTATTAGTGACTCAAGGTGGACGCTTTGGCGGATGGGCTCTAATAGTACTTGACAACAAGCCAATGTTTATCTACAACGTAGCAAACTTAGAGCGTTATGAAATTGCAAGTAAAGAGAAATTAAGCCCAGGAAAACATAAAATCAGATATGAGTTTGATTATGATGGTGGTGGTGCTGGAAAAGGCGGAACTGGAACCTTATTTGTAGACGGTAAACAAGTGGCTAAAAACAAAATTGACAGAACAATGGGATATCGTATTTCATTAGATGAAACATTTGATATTGGTAGTGATGCCGGTGAGCCAGTAAGTGAAAAGTACCATGTGCCTTTCGATTTTGAAGGAAAATTAAACAAGGTTACTGTAAAACTTGAAAAATAATTGATTAAGATCCCCAAAAGTTAGTCATATATGAAGCCCTCTTTTTTTGAGGGCTTTTTATGATTTAAGGGATTCTCTTATTTGTTGAAATTTAGAAATCTTCTCATAACCAATCGATGAACAAAACTCAATTTTGTATCACAGAATCAAAACACAATTAAACACTTTAAATCATGAAAAAATTACTAATACTATTACTGACATTTACAGTGAGTATGAGCTTTGCTCAAGACAAAAAGCCTAACGTTGTATTAATGTTAGCCGACAATGTAGGATATGGAGATATTTCTGCATATAACTTAGGTGCACGTGGCGGAATGGTTACTCCAAACATCGATAAAATAGCCAAAGAAGGATTACAACTGACACAATTTTTAGTGGAGCCAGGATGCACACCTTCCAGAGCTGGATTAATGACTGGACAATATTCAATCCGTAACGGAATGTCTATGATCATTGCTCCTGGAGCATCTGGTGGACTTCAAGAAGATGATTATACATTAGGTAAGTTATTTAAGCAAGCAGGTTACAATACGGCTTATTCAGGTAAATGGCATCTAGGACCAGATGCGAAAAATCACCCCCAAAATCAAGGGTTTGACAAATGGCTAATCGGTTTTAAAGGAAGTACTGATGGTGTATTGTATAAAGGAAAGATGGCAGATACTGGAATGCCTCAACAAATTATTGATGCAGCTACGATAAAACTTTGGGAAGCAGATGGACCAGGGGAACCTAAAGTAATAGGGGATTATGATTTTGAAAGACGTTTATCTATTGAAGGTGAAATTACAGAAAGAGCAATTAATTATTTACAGGAGCAAAAGAATGAAGACAATCCTTTCTTCTTAATGGTTGGGTTTACACGTTCTCACTTCCCAAATGATGTTAGTGAGGAATTTAAAGGTAAATCTGGAGCTGGAAAATATGGAGATAGCATGTATGAATTAGATTATCGTACAGGGCAAATAATGGATGCTATAGAAAATTTAGGATTAGACGAAAACACCATAGTAATCTGGATTTCTGATAATGGTGCTACAATAACTTCAACAGCTTTAGACGAAGTGAATATTGGTGACAACGGGCAATTTAGAGGTGAATTAGGTGATGCGTACGAAGGTTCAATCAGAACTGCAGGTATGATCAAATGGCCAAATAATATTGAAGCAGGAACAAGGACTAATGAAATGTTTTCTATTCATGATTTCCTACCAACTTTTGCGGGAATCTTAGGAGAAAAATTGCCTAAGGATGTATATTTTGACGGTGTAGATCAATCAGACTTTTTAACAGGAAAACAAGAAAAATCTAATCGTGATCATTTAATCACGTTTATCGGAGACCGAATTGGATGTGTACGCTGGAATCAATTTAGAATTTATCCGATGTTAGTAAATAGAACAGGAAATAATCCAAGTAATGGTGGTTATTTAGGTACAACCGAAGAAACCATGGGATTCCCTCAAGTTTTTAATATTGAAACCGACCCTAAAGAGCAGGTTGATGTTTTGCCTCATGGAGCGTCATGGATTATGGGGCCTTATATGAAAATTGTAGCTGCTTATAAGGCAACGTTAAAGGATTACCCTAACCCTCCTGCGCCGAACTTGACAAAATTTTAGTCAAAACTAATAATAGAATTTATAAAGCCCTCTTTTGAGGGCTTTTTTTAGTTCCTACTCTAACATACATTTTAAGACAAAAACACTTTTGTTGTTCGTTTTTATTATACAATTTAACAAACCACATAAACAAAGCACTCAATCCCAGACCTATATTGTTGTTATTTAACACATTAACTCTTATCTTAGGAAGAAGAAAACATAGGTCCTATGAATTTACTTTTTAAACCAACCAAACACTGTTTCTCCCATAAAGCGCTATTTATAGTTATTATTTTCTCTCTTCTTTTTATAAGTGGTGGCACTCGGTCTTTTGCACAACGTGTAACACCATTTCAATCTGGAAGCTATGTTCCTGTGCTGTCTTCACTAAGAGATTTTGCACCTGCGCCAAAGGGAATTTACCTCTTAAGTTATTTGTATTGGGTTTCACCACAGTCCTTCTATGATCGAAACGGAAACAAATTATCAAATGTCAATATAGATTTACCTGTAGATGTCCCTGGAATTGGAGATAATATTGCCGATTTATACCCAAAAGCAAGAGCGTTTATGGGAAACATCACATTGTATTACTCTTCGCCAGAAATTAAACAACTTGGTAATGCCAAATATTCTTTCATATTGGGTCCATCATTTCAAATGTCAAGATATGAAGTCAATGCCACAATAGGTGAAGAAGAAATTAATAAAAAAGGTGGGATTTCGGGATATGGAGATTTCTTCCTCCAACCGCTGGGGTTAAGTTGGTCGTTTGACAATAAAATTGATGTCTCATTTTACTACAGCTTATATCTCCCAACGGCAAGTTATCAAACTGGAGCTGACAATAATTTAGGAACAGGACATATTACGCATCAACTTCAAATTCCATTTTTAGCCTATGCCAATAATCAGGCAACTGCTTTCTTAATTGCACCCACTTTAGAGTTTAACGGAAAACTCATTGATCGAGATGTAAAACCAGGTTCGAGGTTAAGCCTTGAATATGGAGTATCCCAATACCTTTCAGAACGATTTGAAATAGAAGTAATGAATGCACACAACTGGCAAATTGGGAACGACAAAGGAGAAGACGCTTGGTGGTTAAACACGCCGTTTCAGGCGCGTGACCGTCAAAACCTTGTTAGTGTAGGTCTAAATGCGTGGTCTTGGGCAGAACGCTTGCAAATGCGTTTTAAGTATGTCTGGACTTACGGCGCAAGACAAAATGTTGCTAATAACTTTTTTAGTGCTTCACTGTTTTTTGACCCCCATTGGTTAACAAAACAAAAACGCGTTAATGCAATTATTGATTAATGTAACTCTATTGCAATACCCTTTTCAATATTACCTTAGCCTATACGGCTTGATTCATGTATTTCTATATTCGCTAGGACTCACACCTTCACGTTCTTTAAAACCTTTAGCAAAATGAGTAGAATCATTAAAACCTAATGACAAAGCTATACTAGTAATAGCCTCATCACTATATCTTAATCGGCGTTGTGCCTCCTCATGTCTCAATTGCTGCCATAGTTGATTTACTGATTTACCGAAAAAGTTTTTAAAATTAACTCGTAGTTTCTGTTTACTCATTCCATGATTCCTGGCAATTGCTTCTACAGAAATTGGCTGATTAAAATCTTCAATTATTTCATTTTTAATTTGAAGTAATAGTTCTGGGGCAACAGTAATGGGTCCTATTGCATTTTTTTCATTTTTACGTTGTCCAAATTGCTTCATAAACGCGGTAACCAACTCAATAGATTTTGCAATAGAATACCCTCTTCTTCCCGCTTCGGTTTTCTGAATAAAAAACAAATCTTTAATCAAGGCCTCCATCTCAATATTAAGGGTTTCAAAAAGCATCCAAGGTTTTGGGTTAAAAAGCAATTCATCAAATTGCGCCCATTCCACTTGTTTAAACCCCTGAATCATGTCAAGTTTCAATCTAATGGTTACGTATTTTACATCTTTGTTTTTTGGCACCAGAAGTTCTAAAGGATATTTGGCATTATACATAGAAGCTCCGCTAATGGTTTCCGTTTTCTCTGCTAAACCAGTATTGACATTAAATTTTAAAAATGAATTGAGCATAAATTGAAACACAACCATATTTTCATCATCAGACTCATCAACGAATAAGGTGTCGTCCTCCAAAAAAATGTGCATCACAGAAACCTCTATACCCGGAAATTGTGGGTAATAGTGCATGTCAATTTTTTGGAATTCCGAATTTAAGGTGAACTGATCTTTATGATAATGACTACCCTTAAATTTGAGTGCCAATTTTTCATAAGACGCTTCAACATTATTCTGTTGTATTCTAAAAACTCTCATTTTCCACCTTAAAACACTCTAAAATAAGCAATTATGTTGCTTTAATAAAACTGTTTGTTGCTTTTGTAAATATTTAAATCGCAGTCTCATCTTAATTTTGTTCTCGAAACAAATAAGCACTTAAGTGTTAAGTGAAAAACCATAAAAAAACAAAATTTTAAAATCATGAAACAGTTTAAATTTTTTCTTCCAATTGCGCTCCTAGCTTTTACATTGAGCACACAAGCCCAAGAGATTCCTCCTTTAATGAAGCAAATCAATAATGGGAATTGGTTTGAACAATCTGAAGCAGAACAATTAGTGGATGAATTATACATGCACCGAGCGCTTCAAGCCTATTTTGAAATGATACCTGCAATGAACACCATAGGATTACGTGATGGATCTGAAGCTGTGTTTGGAGCTGGATATAATGTGCTTCCAATCTGGAAAGACCGCATGGATTCTCGCGCATGGGTACCGACACCAAACGCCGATGTCATCTATTCTATGTCGTATTTAGATTTGAAAGAAACAGGCCCATTAGTTGTCGCTGCTCCTCCCAAGGTTATTGGTATGTTTACCGATTTTTTCCAACGCACGTTAACAGATGTGGGGTACTCTGGACCAGACCAAGGTAAAGGTGGATTATACTTATTATTACCCCCAAATTATGACGGACCGATTCCGGCTGGTTACCATACTTTTGAGTCTTCTACATACAATGTATTCTTATTCTTCAGAACCTTATTCAAACAGGGAGAAAACGGACCTGATACTTCTGAAGCTGTAGCTACTGCTGAGGATACTCGTGTATACAAATTATGGGATGAAGAAAAGAATATTCCTGCTATGGAATTCCCTAATGCCTCTGGAAAGAGAATTAATATGATGTATGAAACTGACTTTACGTTCTGGACAAAAATGAAAGAGTTTGTTGACTACGAACCATACAGTGCAATACCCGCAAATACAAGAGGTGTTTTAGCGTCTTTAGGAATTATCAAAGGAAAACCATTCAACCCTACTCCAAAACAAGTAGAGTTACTTAATGCGGCTGTAAAAAAAGCTCCTGAATTAGTACTTGCAAAAAGACAATTAGGGCGTGAAGACAAAAGAAATCTTTACTATAATGACAGACAATACGAACGTGTTTGGTCTGCAGCTACTGCCGAGTTTTATCAAGATGGTTATTTAGACGTCACTCAAAGAGCTGCATTCATGCAAATGGCTTATAGTTCTGCTCCAGCCATGGTAAAACGAGTATTAAACGGTGGTGCTAAATATCCTGTAACGCCAAAAGACGCTGACGGTGTTCATTTAAATGGTAGTCACCAATACAAACTACATTTACCAGCAGGTATTCCAGCAAGACTATTCTGGGCGGTAACAGCTTACAATGTAACTGATGGAACCATGCCTGAAACTGATCAGTTGATGCCATCTATTAACCAATATAACGATTACAAGAAGAACAAAGATGGATCGGTTGATTTATACTTCGGGCCTACAAAACCAAAAGGAGTTCCTGAGAGCAACTTTATTAAAGTTGTAGAAGGACGTAACTTCTTGGTAGCTGTAAGATTATTTGGGACTGGCATAGAATTCTTTGACCAAACTTGGAAACCAGACGATGTAGTAAGAACTGATAAATAAAGTTATCCATTTAATTCAAAATAAAAGCCCTCATTCGAGGGCTTTTATTTTTTAAGAGATTCTCTTATTTTTTGGAATTTAGTATTCCCCTAACAGCCAGTCCAAGCCAATCTCTCATATTTGTTATAACCTAAAAAACAGTGATAATACATCACAAAACGCAATAACTATGAGTAAGCCATTTTTACATATAAGCCAGGTGACCTACCTGCCAAATCTAATCAGGAGTTTACACGCTAAAGGGGTATCCACCGAAAAAATGATAAAAAAATCAAAATTAGATCAATATGACTTCTCAAACCCAAATGGTTTTATTCCAAGCTCATATTTGTATCAGTTTTTAGAACAAATACAGCACTCTCAGGGCCTGTATTCTATCGCTGGAGAATTTTTCAATGACTTTACACTAAAAGGCGCTGGAGATTATGGGGCAGGATTGTTTGTGCAACCCAACCTTATGCAATTAGTACAAGGAGGGATAAAATTTCAACATGTACTGCGTACAGATCAAGCCTTAGATTATAAGATTAACGGAAATACATTTGAGTTTATATTTCAAATGATTGGAAAACCATCAAAACAGAAAACCTTGCAAGAAGATATTGCTTTTGCTCAAACCCTTGATACGTTTAGACATGCTGGAGGTGAAGGTTGGTACCCTTCCGAAATTCATCTCACCACTAAATCAGTAAAACGTTTAGAAAAGCTTCTGGGCCCAGGGGATTACAAAATATATTGCAACCAACCGGTTAACAAAATTGTTTTCCCATTAGATTTAGCTTTTAAAGAACTAATGCCTAACACCTTAACTAAAAATACTCATATTGATTTTGATACCAACGGTCTTTTAAGTAATCAAATCACACGGCTATTGCAAAATGCTTCAGAAGGCATTCAATTAAATCTTAATAATATCATTGAAATTTCAAATCTATCTGGCCGAACATTAAGTAGGCGTTTGGCCGAAGAAGGTGTTACCTTCAACCAATTAGCATCAAACGTCATGTTTTCAAAAGCCACCCATTTATTAACCTCTACAAACTTTTCGGTTAAAGAAATCGCCCAGCATTTAGGATACTCAGAAAGTCCGAGTTTTGTGCGAGCATTTAAAAAATCGTCGTCATTAACTCCCGAATTATTTAGAGCGCAGTGCTAAACCATCTTTAATAAAATATACAAAGTGCCTTCGGGCACTTTTTTTTGTTCTAGCTCCAATCTAAATCTATTAATCCAGTGCCAAAATTAACCTCTCTTGCTAAAAATGGCAGAAATTGTCAATGCCCTAAACAGCAGTAGTTAGACCAATTAAAAGCACTTCAAAGGCTTCAATGCCAAAGCAATAACCTTCCAAAACGCTTAATACCATTGACTTCTGAGCAATATCACAATTCTCAAATTCAACATTTTTAAACTAGTAGAATTTCTAAAACTTTCTGACTAAGCATTTTACCTATGGATTCATTTTAGACCCCACATACATTTGTGGTGTAATTAATCAATAAGAGAAGTTACAAAACGTAAAAAATCAAAAACTTTAAAATTAATAATTATGAAAACTTTAAAAGATTATGTCATCCAAGCAATGATTGTATTCGTCATGTTAGGCGGAATATTAAATGCAAATGCACAAGAACCGATTACACCTTTAATGGAGCAAATTAACGGAGGAAACTGGTTAGATGAAACCGAAGCTCAAGAACTATTAGATGAGTTGTATTACCAACGTGCCATTCAGGCGTATTACGAAATGCTTCCAGCAATGAATACCATTGGAATGCGTGATGGATCTGAAGCCGTTTTTGGAGAAGGATTTAATGTACTCCCAATCTGGAAAGACCGTATGGATTCAAGAACTTGGGTACCAACACCAAATGCCGATGTTATTTATACAATGGGTTATCTAGACCTTAAAGAAACGGGGCCATTGGTAGTAGCAGCACCTCCAAAAGTAATTGGGATGTTTACCGATTTCTTTCAAAACACGCTTACAGATGTTGGTTTAGCTGGCCCTGATAAAGGCAAAGGAGGCTTATATTTATTGTTACCTCCTAATTATGATGGTCCACTTCCAAATGGGGGTTACCATACTTTTGAATCTTCGACTAACAATGTATTCTTATTCTTTAGAACATTATTTAAGCAAGGAGATCACGGTCCAGATGTTACTGAAGCTGTTGCCACTGCCGAAAAAACACGTGTTTACCCATTATGGGAAGAAGAAAAGAACATTAAGCCAATGCAATTCCCTAATGGTTCAGGACAATACATTAATATGATGTATGAAACAGATTTCGATTTCTGGACTAAAATGAAAGAGTTTGTAGACTACGAACCGTATTCAGCAATTGCTCCAAATACAAGAGGTGTATTAGCGTCTTTAGGAATAATTAAAGGAAAGCCATTTAACCCATCTGCCACTCAAAAAGAGTTATTAGTAAAAGCGGTAGAAAAAGCACCAAAAATGATTCTTGCAAGAAGACAAATGGGACGTGAAGACAAACGTGATTTATATTACCATGACAGACAATACAACAGAGTATGGGCAGCTTCGACTTCAGATTTTGAACAAGAAAGTTACTTAGATATCGATCAACGTGCTTCATTTATGCAAATGTGTTACAGTTCTGCTCCGGCAATGGTGGTACGTACTATTGATGGTGGTGCAAAATATCCTGTAACTCCAAAAGATGCTGATGGCGAATTCCTTAATGGTAGTAACCAATACAAATTACACTTGCCAGCGGGTATCCCTGCACAATTGTTCTGGGCTGTAACTTTATACAATGCTACTGATGGTTCTATGACCGCAACAGACGACTTGATGCCTTCAATCAATCAGTACAACGATTATAAGAAAAACAAAGATGGTTCGGTAGACTTATATTTTGGACCTACGCTTCCAAAAGGGGCTCCAAAAAGTAACTTTATAAAATCTGCTGAAGGACGTCACTTTATGGTAGCAGTAAGATTATTTGGAACAGGAACAGAGTTCTTCGACCAAACTTGGAAACCAGACGATGTAGTAAGAATTGATAAATAATTGTGTGTTTTAATTTATGATAGTAGATTAAGTATTAAAGGCCCTCTTAGGAGGGCTTTTTTATTGTTTAGATAAGCTGAAAATTTTATGACCTAAGTGAATCCCCTAATATTTGATTTTTAGAGATTTTCTAAACGGTAACTCTCTTATTATTGCAATATTTGAATTATTAATCACAAACCACTAAAATGAGAAAGGGATTACATATCAGTGAGTCTAGTTTTATGCTGCCTTTGCTAAAAGGTCTTCGAGAAAAAGGAGTTCCGGTTGATAAATTCTTAGAACAATCGAAACTGAATCGATTCAATTTAAACACTCCAGCAAATTATATTCCTAATATATTGCTCTATAATTTTTTGTATAAAGTACAACATTCACAAGGTTTATACTCTCTTGCCAATCAGTTTAGAAACGATTTAACACTAGAAAACACAGGGCATTTCGGTGCCGCGTTTTATCAACAGCCAGACATATTGACTGGTATCCAAAAAATAGAAAAAAATCCTACGGTGTTAAGAACCAATCATAGAGTTAAGCTACAAATTAATGGCAACGAAGCCGCTTTTACTATTGATTTTATAGACAAATCTTCTAAAGGACGAACTATTCTAGAGGATATTGCATGGGGGCATATTTTTGATGGATTCGGTTCAGGTGAAGGAACGCCATTAGTTCCTAATGCCATTTACACCACTTATTCTTCGTTTGAAAGAATAAAAGACCTTATTCCTCCTGGAGATTATCCCATTTACTATAACCAAAAGTTTCATAAAATGACTTTTCCAACCTCCATATTGTTTAGTAACCCCATAGGGCATAATCCGGATTTGGAAATTGAATATAATGAGTTAGAAAACTACACCCTTCGTATTAATGGCTTGCTAAAAAGTGCCGCCGAGGGAACCGCAATAAGTTTAAATGATATTTCTGATTATACCAATTTAAATACCCGAACCATAAACCGAAAATTGGCGGAAGAAGGAACTAGCTTTTCTGAACTAGCCAATAATGTGTTTTTACAAAAAGCAACTAACTTATTAAAAACCACAAATTCATCGGTTAAAATAATAGCACAACAACTAGGTTATAATGATCCTGCAAATTTTACAAGAGCTTTTAAACGCAATACTCAAGTATCACCAGAATTTTTTAGAAATCAAGCATAGGATAAATTCAATTAGTCATATTTTTCATAGAGAGCGCCATTAGGGGCTCTTTTTTTGCTTTATATGCTTTTGTACGTTACTGTCCTTTCACTTGGATAAAAGTAAATCGCTCAAAGTATAGACTAAATTTCATTCTTCATAATCCAAAATAATCAATTTTCTATCATCTTTTCTGCTTAAAAATGATTTCACCCCTCCAAATGTCCGAAAATGACAAGCCCATAAAAAGCCATTGATAAAACAACTTATTTAATTATTAATGTCGTAAAAAAACGCTATACCGCCTATCAATAAAGACTTTTATCGTTTTTCCAACTTTATGTTCAGCTCTCATTTCTCATAAGATATTTTCTAAAAATAAAGCAATCGGGGAATTACCTATAGAGTCATTTAAGACCCAACATACATTTGCCCTGTAACTAATAATCAAATAGTTGCAAAAAGAAAAACAACAATTATATAACATTAAAATTAGTATCATGAAACATTTACACACATTCAAAGTTTTAATTCTCCTAACAATATTTGGAGGAGTATTTAGTGCAAACGCACAAAAAGGACAACAACCAAACATTTTGGTTCTTTGGGGAGACGACATTGGACAATCCAATTTAAGTGCTTACACTATGGGACTTATGGGTCACCAAACTCCGAACATTGACAAAATCGCGAAAGATGGAATTATTTTTACCGATTACTACGGAGAGCAAAGCTGTACTGCAGGTCGCTCATCTTTCATAATGGGACAGAGTGTATTTAGAACTGGACTTTCTAAAGTAGGTGTTCCAGGTGCAGATATGGGAATGAATATAGCAGATCCAACTATTGCTGGATTATTGAAAGACCAAGGTTACGCAACTGCGCAATTTGGAAAAAATCACTTAGGAGATAAAGATAAGCATTTACCTACTAACCATGGTTTTGATAAGTTTTTAGGAAATTTATATCACTTAAATGCTGAAGAAGAACCAGAACTTCGTGATTATCCGGGAGAGCATATCATGCCTGACGGAAGAACGTTTTTAGAAACTTACGGACCAAGAGGTGTAATTAGTTCAAGTGCTGATGGACCAGTTGAAGATACGGGACCATTAACTAAAAAACGTATGGAGACTATTGATGAAGAAACTGTAGCTGCAGCTAAAAAATGGATTAGACAACAAACAGCATCAGGAACACCTTGGTTTGTTTGGTGGAATGGTACAAGAATGCACTTTAGAACGCATGTAAAAGAAGATAATCAAGGTATTTCAGGATTAGATAATTATACTGATGGTTTGGTAGAACATGATTTACAGGTAGGTGAATTTTTAGCTTTATTGGATGAATTAAATATTGCTGATAACACATTAGTATTATACAGTACAGATAATGGACCTCACTTAAACTCGTGGCCAGATGCTGCAAACACACCTTTTAGAGGTGAAAAGAACACCAACTGGGAAGGTGGATGGAGAGTACCTGCTATGGCAAAATGGCCTGGTGTAATTAAGCCTGGATCAATATCGAATGAAATAGTACATCATATGGATTGGCTTCCTACTTTCTTAGCGGCTGCCGGAAAAAAAGATATTAAAGAAGATTTATTAGATGGTTACCATTCTAATGCTCTTGATAGAGACTATAAAATTCATTTAGATGGTTACAATATTCTTCCTCACTTGAAGAATCCAAAAAACACACCAAGTGAACGTAAAGAGATTTATTACTTTTCTGATGATGGTGACTTAACAGCACTTCGTTATGAGAGATGGAAATTAATCTTTATGGAACAAAGACAAGAAACTACTTTTGCTGCTTGGGCAAATCCATTTACTCCATTAAGACTTCCATTGATGTTCGACTTAAGAAGAGATCCTTTTGAAAGAGCTCAGTTAACATCGAATACTTATTACGATTGGGTGTTAGACCACCTTTGGTTAATGGTTCCTGCACAACAAGTTGTTGGAAAGTTCTTAGAAACT
Source organism: Bacteroidetes bacterium MedPE-SWsnd-G2 (assembly GCA_001874335.1). Taxonomy (GTDB): domain Bacteria; phylum Bacteroidota; class Bacteroidia; order Flavobacteriales; family Flavobacteriaceae; genus MedPE-SWsnd-G2. The sequence continues at coordinate 8,886 of MPDE01000012.1, read as the reverse complement.
TTTAAAGAATATCCTCCAAGACAAAAAGCTGCAAGTTTTTCGATAGATCAGGTAATGGAAAAGATGCAACAAACTTCAAAAGCAAGTTTTAAATAAAAATTCCGAAAGCCCTCTTCGGGGGGCTTTCTTTAAAACCTCGATCAAAACAAGTTTTATTAATTATCACTAACCAAAACCTAAAAAGCATTAAGATTTTTAAAATTCATGATTTGTTTAATTTGATTTAGAGCCCTCCAAGGAGGGTTTTTTATTGTTTAAGAGTTTCTCTAATTTTTTTGCTTTTAGAATTCCCCCAACAGTCAATACAAGAAAATCTCTCATTTTTGTTACAACCTATAAATCAGTGAAAACACATCACATTACACAATAACTATGAGTAAGCCATTTTTACATATAAGCCAGGTGACCTACTTGCCAAAACTCATTAAGAGTCTCAAGGCTAAAGGTATTTCGACTGATAAAATGATTCAAAAATCAAAATTGAACAACTATAATTTAACCGATCCTAGTGGATTTATTCCAAGTATGTTGTTATACGATTTTTTAGAACAGGTACAACATTCTCAGGGTTTGTACTCCATTGCCGGTGAATTTCACAAAGATTTTTCCCTTCGTGGTGCAGGATCCTTTGGTGATGGTTTGTTTATACAACCCACATTATTACAAACGGTTCAAGGTGCTGTTAAATTTCAACACCTATTACGCACGGATAATATTTTAGATTTCGAAATTAAAGGAAATACCATTTCTTTTTCCTTTAAAATGTTAAGTGAACCATCCATAAAAAAAACGATTATAGAAGATATTGGGCTTAGTCAAGTACTTGACACCTTCCGTTATGTTGGTGGCGATCAGTGGTTCCCTACTGAAATTCATACCACTTCAAAATCGGTGATGCGATTAGACAAGCTACTGGGTCCTGGAAACTTTAAACTGTATTGTAATCAACCTGTAAACAAGGTAGTCTTCCCGTTAGAATTTGCCTTAAAAGAGCTCATACCCTATTCTAAGCCCGAGAATTTTATTTTAGATTCAGATAATAACTTATCAAAACAAATCACTCGAATATTACACAATACGTCTCCTGGGGTACAATTAAATTTTAAGCAAATAGCAGAGTATTCAAATATGTCTACTCGCAGTCTAAGCAGGCGATTAACCGAAGAAGGAGCAACTTTCAACCAATTAGCATCTAATGTCATGTTGTCTAAAGCAACGCGCTTATTAACCACAACTAATGACTCTATTAAAGAAATTGCCCAACACTTGGGCTATTCTAAAAGCACAAATTTTGTGCGCGCTTTCAAAGTATCATCACAACTTACTCCAGAATTATTTAGAGCACAGTGCTAAACATATTCCAAAAACAAAAATCAATGAATGCCCTTTTGGGCATTTTTTCATTACTGTTTTTAAGGTTTTAAACTGACAAAAAATGGGTTTTGGCGTAAATTGATTACAGCTCTTTTCTTGTAATTAGATAGAGTAATGGCTAACAAAGCGTCTTATTTCACAACATCAAAAGGCTCATAGAGCTTGATATTGTTATTGTTTTAGCAATTCACTCTGAATAATTCTAATTTTTACTCAACATCAGAGAAATTCTAAAAGACTGACAGTTGGTGATTTACCTATATAAAAGGGAAGTTCCTCTCATAATTTTGTCCTGTAATTGATAACTAAATCAATTGCGATTCAATAAACACAAAATCATATAGTCATGAAAAATTTAAAAGTTTACACATTAAAAGTCTTTTTCCTTCTTACGATGTTCGGAGGAGTACTGTGTGCTTATGCACAAGATACATCTTCACCTTTGGTGAATAACAACCCTACTTGGCCTTCAGACGAAGAGTCTAAAGAATTATTAGATGAATTGTTCTATCAACGTTCAATTCATTCTTATTACTTAACCTTAAATGCATTAAATACCATAGCATTACGTGATGGTTCAGAAGCTGCCTTTGGAAAAGGATATAACAAAGTAACTACTTGGTATGAGCGTATGGGACCAAAAACTTGGGCTCCAACTCCAAATGCCGATATCATGTACAATATGTGGTATGCTGACTTAAAGGAAACTGGCCCATTAGTAGTGGCTGCTCCTCCAAAATCAATTGCAATGATTACGGATTTCTTCCAACATACATTGACCGATATTGGTAAAGCAGGTCCTGACCGTGGTGATGGTGGATTGTATTTAATCCTTCCTCCTGATTATAACGGATTTGTTCCAGATGGATATTATACCGTAAAATCTTCAACTTACAATGTATTCTTATTCTTCCGATTTGTATTAGAACAAGGTCCTGATGGTCCTGATACTACAAAAGCAATTGCGCAAGCAGGTAGAGCACGTACATATCCACTTTGGGAACTTGAAAAAGACATTCCTGCAATGGAATTTCACGATGCATCAGACACGAAATTAAACCATATGTATAAGCATGATTTTACGTACTGGACAGCATTGAAAAAATTCATTGAGCACGAACCATTAGAAGCTTTTAATGCACAAACAAGAGGTGTCTTAGCTTCTATAGGGATTGTAAAAGGGCAACCTTTCAATCCAACTGCTAAGCAAGTTGAATTATTGACAAAAGCAGTAGAGGTAGCTCCAAAAATGATCTTAGCTTATAGAAAAACAGGTAGAGATGATCAGAGATATAAGTACTACGATGACAGACAATACATTAATGTTTGGGCTGGAGCAACATCGGAGTTTATGCAACAACAATATTTAGATATCGATGTTAGAGCTGCATTCTTCCAATTAGCATATTCAAGTGCACCAGCAATGGTAAGAAGAGCGATCAAGTCAGGTTCTAAATATCCTGTAGCAATGCGAGATGCAGATGGTGAAACATTGAGTGGATCAAACCATTATAAAATGCACTTACCAGCTGGAGTACCAGCGAGATTATACTGGGCAGTTACTATGTACAATATTGCAGATGGTACGATGCCAGCAGAAACAGACCAAAAATTACCAACACGTAATAGTCTTGACAAGTTAGTACAAAATGAAGATGGATCCTTTGATATCTACTTTGGCCCTACATTACCAGAAGGTGCTCCTGAGAAAAACTGGATCCAATCCGTTCCAGATAGAGATTTCTTTCTTATCTTAAGATTGTATGGCTCTGATATTGAGTTCTTTGACCAGACTTGGAGACCAGACGACGTTACAAAATTGAAAAAATAATATAACTAAACATCAAAAGGGTGTAGTGTATTACACCCTTTAAAAAAATCATCATTTTTTAAAGTAAATTATCATGAAAACAATTAAACATTTTTTTATTGCCATGCTTGCCTTAGTTGTCATAGCATGTCAAGACAGCCCCTCTAAACAGGTTGAAAACACGCCTGCAGCAGTAGAGCAAACAAAGCAGCAATCGCATACCAATGAGGTGCAATTGGCTCAAGCCAGTAACACCATGAACATGCAGCCTGAATTTGCAAAATCAATTGCACGTTCTGCCTATATCTGGGGATACCCAATGGTAAATATGATGAACCGTAGAACAAAATTATCTGCAATGCCAGAACCAGGACGTTTCCAAGGTGTGGTACCTGCTGCTCCAACAGGATATATCGGTGTATTATACGATTATATTGATCCGGGACAAAATTTTATCGCTTGTCCAAACCAGGATGTAGTATATGGTTTAGGATTCCAATCGTTAAATGAAAAGCCTGTAGTCATGCAAATTCCAGAAATTAAAGATCGTTTTTGGGTATATGCCGTATACGATCAAAGAACAGATCAAATTGGTCAATTAGGTAGTCAATACAACACAAAACCTGGTATGTACTTATTAGTTGGACCAGAATGGAATGGTGAAACTCCAGAAGGTATTACAGATGTAATTCAGAGTTCTACGGATTTAGCAATTGTAATTCCAAGATTATTCTTAGATGATACTCCAGAAGATAAGGAAGCGATTCAACCAATCATCAACCAAGTAATGGTATATCCTTTGTCTGAGTATACAGGTGAAATGAAAACTAAAAACTGGAAAGAAGCTCCGGCTGTAAAATCTGGTGACGGTAGTGGTGGAGAAACGAAATGGGTAGTTCCTGAAACGTTTTTAGATCAGTTAGCAGTAGTATTAAAAAATGTTCCTGCATTACCAGGAGAAGAATCGATGTATGGTCAGTTTAACGCCTTACTTGATGTTCTAAACAACAACCCTGAATTAAAAACTGAAGTTATTGCTGAATTAGTTGAGCTTGATAACACCATGATTAAAGATTTCTTAAATTGGAAATATAATGGTAAACCAGCAGGCAACGGATGGAACAGATCTGTAAACAATGCAGCATGGGGATTAGATTACTTTAACAGAACAGGTACTTCTAGATCTAATATGTTCGACAACAGACCAACTGAAACTCAGTATTTCTATACTGATGGTGCTTCAAATAGTGAAAAATTAGTAGGAACAAACAACTACAAAATCACTTTCGAAGCTAATCAATTACCTCCTGTTCACGGCTTTTGGTCACTAACCATGTATAATGAGCATCATTTCTTTTATCCTAATGATCTTAAAAGATATTCTTTAGGAACTAAGAATACAACCTTAAAATTTGAAGACGATGGTTCTCTAATATTGTATGCCGGTACGACTAGTCCTGGAACAGATAAAGAGAGCAATTGGTTGCCAGCTCCAGAAGGTGATTTCTCAGTTTACTTGAGAGCTTACCAAGGAAAAGAAGGCATTACAGGTGGTTCTTGGACGCCTCCAGTTATTGAAAAATATTAAGAAAACACTAAGCCCTCTTCGGAGGGCTTTTTAATTAATTGATAAAATCATTGTAACTTAAAGACCAATATTTTTAACTATATAATACAAAACAACAGCTCACACTTTAGCATGAAACGATATCCCACAGCTATAATCATAGTTTTTCTTTTTCTCATAGCCCATGCAGGCTATGGTCAAGATCAGGATATCTCGAAAGCAGAAAATAACAGAGGAAGCATTGTAATTTCTTTTAGCCCTTCATTAGGTTATGTTTCTAAAGGCGCCGATTTAGACAACCTCAACGACGAAGGACATTTTGTTCCTGGCATCGGACTCGATATTTTTTACCAATTTCATCCCAAATGGGAAATAGGCACCATGATTGACTATGATTTGGCGCACTATGTAATTCCGCGTAAAAACGATTTGGAGCGTGATGGCGCTTTTATCATATCGGCAATGACAACCTATTCTATTAATGACAACTGGAACCTCTCTGCAGGTGTAGGTTTAGAATTAGAACGACATGAAAATGTTGGCCTACTTCGCTTTGGTATTGGATATGTGATTAATTTACACAACAATTGGTTTATCCCGATAGATAACACCCTCGATATCAAACCTGACTATGAAGCTTGGTCTATGGCCGTTGGCATAGGTAAATCGTTTTAATGGTCCCTTTTTCTGTATTTTTTAGAAGGATTTTTCACCTCTATCAACTTCGCATTCCAACTGTCAACACAAGCTTAAATTATCAAATTGGCAATTTCACGCTTTAAAACAGGCTGAAATTATCAAATCAAGAATATAAGCGGCTCAAATTATCAATGCTGTAATAATTAACTAATAATCAGGTTATTACGATTTTTATTCGTGAAAAATTATCAATTTTATCGATTAAATTTTGATTATGGTAAATGCGTTTATAAAAGGAACCGGATCCTATGCACCGGCTCATATTGTACAAAACAATTTTTTTGAAAGCGTCGGCTCATCAGACGCTTGGATTTACAAAAACCTTGGCATTAAGGAACGTCGAATTTCTCAAGGCGAAACAACCAGCGACCTGGCATACAAAGCCGGTTTAGACGCCATTTTAGATGCCGGATTAACTCCAGATGATATCGATCTTATTATATTGGCAACAGCCACTCCCGACAGATTGGCGCCATCTTGCGCTTGCTTTGTTCAGGAAAAGCTTGAAGCTAAAAATGCCGTTGCTTTTGATATATCGGCAGTGTGTTCGGGGGCGTTATTTGCCACTGCAACCGCTACGCAGTTTATTACATCGGGCATGTACAATAACGTGCTCGTAATTGGTGCCGACACCTTTTCAAACATCACCGATTGGGAACGCCGTGATGCCGTGTTTTTTGGCGATGGTGCAGGTGCAATGGTTTTATCGAGCACTACCGAAGACAAAGGTTTTATCGATTTTATACTTCATACCGATGGCAGCGGAAAGGACCATTTTACCATTCCTGCAGGAGGATCGGAAATGCCAGCATCGGCAACCTCGGTCGTATCACGCGCACACTATTTTAAAATGAACGGCCCAGAAGTGTATAAAACAGCCGTAAAAGTAGTGCCAGAATGCATCAACACTATTTTAGAAAAAAACAATAAAACCATTGATGAGGTGGCCTATATGTTACCCCATCAGCCGAGTATAAAAATACTGGAAGAGGTAGCGCGACAAGTAGGGCTTCCGTTTTCTAAGGTGAAAACCAATATGGATCGCTATGCCAATACCTCTGGTGGTACCATCCCAATTATCCTTGACGAAACCCTAAAATCTAAGACGGTTAAGACTGGCGATTTACTGCTTTTTGCAGCAGTAGGCGCAGGTTGGACCTGGGGTACGGCATTATACAAATGGTAATTTCAATATTTAAAACTTCTCATTATGTTTAAAAATTCAAGATTTTTAATAACTGGAATCGCAGACAAACACTCCCTAGCCATGTATGTCGCCAAAGAAATCATTGCACAGGGCGGCACAGTCATCTGCACAGGACTTGGTGTGAGCAAACACCACGAGAATTTATCAGACAAAGCCAAGGCCTTTTTATCTCAAAATTTCACCGATTTTAAATCCGCCGTGCATAATGAATTAGGGGATGTAGGTGTTGAAATTTTAGACGTCTCTTTAGATGCCAATATCCAAGAATTTGCACAAAACCTCAAGGCCAAAAACATCACCCTCAACGGGCTACTTCATGCCGTGGCTATGGATAAAACCATTAGAAACAAAAAAGTAAAACCTTTATTAGAGGTGACCAAAGACGAGTTTTGCGACACCATGAATGTTTCGGCCTATTCACTCATTAGGCTTACCCACCATTTACTGGCGCAAGACGTTTTACAAAAAGGCGCATCTATCTGTGCCTTGAGTTATATCGCTGCCGAAAAAGTGACCTTCCACCCCTATCGTAATATTAGTATTGCCAAAGCCGCTTTAGAGCGTATCACCGTTGAGCTTGCCGATGAACTTGGGCGCTCACATGGCATACGGGTAAATACTGTACGCTTCTCTCCTTATATTGGGAGTAAGGCAGGAAATGCCACCCTTAATGTAGACGATGTTCTCACTTCAGACAGTTTGAGCCCTTTGGGTAATGCCACACCTCAAGATTTGGCTTATGAAATTGTGCATTTGTTTAGACCCGGACTCCATATTTCCGGCGAAATAAGACACGTTGACGGCGGCTATCACATTACAGGCTAAACACTTACAATCAACAATTAATCAGAAAGGCGCAAACCAATGGTTTTGTGTCTTTTTTATTAAAATTCTTACAATATTCTTTAGGTTTTGAGTATATTTCGCACGCGAATTATATCAGGTAAGCACATAGGGTGTTTATTTTGTTGTTGTAGCCAATTTGAGAAAATGAGAATAATCATATTAATATTTGGATTTTTGATTTCCCTAAAGATGTTTGGAAATGAACAATTAGGAAAAATCAATGACCTTGACGGTTATACCAATGTTAGGGAACAGCCAACGACTAAATCTAAAGTTCTATTTAAAATTTTGGATACTGAATACTTTTATTACGAAAGTTCAGAAATTGAAAATTGGTGTACAGTCACGAATATGAATGGGCGTTCTGGATTTATGCACCAATCCAGAATAGAAAATTTGAGCGAATTCGTTATAAACGGGAAAACCTATCAATCGAATGAATCAAAACTAAAAGTGAGAACTAAAAAGATTGGTAACACTGAAATAAAAATATCTCAAATAAAGAACCCTAAATCATATTGTGACGCTTACATTGAAATCACTTCGAATAAAACTAAAAAGTTCAAATATGAATTTATAGAAGCTCTTGGTGGTACAGCTGGAATTGCTTTTTTGGAAAATGTAGTACCTAATCATATTTTAATTGTCAAACACGGAGATTATGATGGAAGAACTATTATTGTTAGCGAAAATGGACAAATAACAGAGGTTGCTGGAGGTTCAGTATCTGAATTAATTGACAACAAATACCTTATAAACCTAGCTGTGTGTGATATAGGCTACTGTGGTTTCTCAATCTATGATATTCTTCAAGAAAAAATAGTATTCAACTATGAGATTGAATTTGAATTATTTCAGTTCAAAGACCAAATAATTTTTGATTTGGATTATGACAATGGAAAAGACTACCATTTATTTGACTTTGACAAAAAAGAGTTTAAAAAATTAGAAATTAAAGAAAACATAGAAAACAACTACTTCAAGCGGACCATTAATTATGAACTTGAAAAAGGTTGTTTATGTTATTAAAAAACTGGTTACAACAATGGCTATAAGTAATTGCTCGTTCTCGACTACTTCTGAAAATCCTCGCGGATTTTCAGTTTGGTGTGTACTTGCAAAGATAAATGCTAACCCACGCAACTACGCATAGCCAAACGTTGGCATTAATTAAAAAATATGAATCAGAACAGAAAAATATTTCTATTAATCGTTTTATCCTTAATATCTATATATGGATTTAGTCAAAAAATTGAATTAATTGAAGAAATAGCATTTATTGATAAAATTAAATATGTTAAAGTTGAAAAAATAAATAGAAAGAAATTTGTAATCCGAAATATTGATACTAATGAAGAAATACTCAGAATTAAATTATTTAAA
>MPDE01000011.1 GCA_001874335.1 Bacteroidetes bacterium MedPE-SWsnd-G2 | reverse complement strand
CTATTCAAAAAAAAGCATAAATACTACATAATCAAAGAAATACAATAATTCAACATACTCTATATCATACACTAATATAACTATTAACCTACAAATAACAAAGTTTTATACTACATAAAAAATTATAACCTCATGGAGTTCTTGATTTTTGGTCTTGAACGAAAACTATTTAAATCAAACTTTTTCAAGTTCAAAACCGCAACAAATTTCAAAAATTAGTCTTACTTTTGAATCATTCACTTATTACCCCTATGAAAATTTTTGTTTTAATTCACCCCAATTAAAGAATAAGTAAATGGCGGAATTTTTAACCACCAATGGAACATCTTACCACATTGAAAAAATAATTACTGGAGCCTCAAAAAAACTAATTTTAGTTTCTCCTTATTTACAATTATCAAAAACCTTTTTCGAGAGACTGCAAGACGCTTCTAAACGAAATGTATCCATTAAAATCATTTATGGAAAAGATGAACTAAAACCTAATGAAAAAAGCTCTCTTTCCGAATTGGACAATCTTGAATTATTATTTTTTAAAAATTTACATGCTAAATGCTATTTCAATGAAAAGGAAATGGTAATAACGTCGATGAACATGTATGAGTTTTCAGAAAAGAACAATAGAGAAATGGGGGTTTACGCAACAAGAAAGCAAGACAAAGAGCTTTTTTCAAATGCCGTGAATGAAACATTGTCAATAATTCAGTCCTCTGAGGTCATAGATTTAACCTATTCATCAAGGGACAATTACTCTCTAAAAAGAATAATCACATCTAATTCAAATAATCATCTTGGCTTCTGTATTAGGTGTAAAGACCGCATAGACTTCAATATTGACAAACCATACTGTAATGATTGCTATTCAGTTTGGTTGAATTTCAAAAACTTTGAATATATTGAAAATGCTTGCCACAATTGTGGAGAATACGCAATATCTTCGATGGATAAACCAGAATGTTATTCCTGTTTTAAACTATAAAAATATCAACTCTACTTTTCTTTCTATCTAAAATCAAATACTGGTGAATTTAGACGAGTTTTCTATTCAATTTTAAAAAACATAAATCTTAGCAAGCACTCACGTCTGCCTTATGATTTATTGTGTTTTTGACAAAAACACTTCTAACTTCTTAAATAATGAATCAAAATCTGAACGAATTTTATCCTCAATAAAACTGGATAATTTCGATACGTCCCCATCATTTAAAAGATATTCCTTATTAGCAAAATGCGCCCAATTTCCTTTTGAATCATTTAAGGGTACTAATTTTATTGATTCTTCATCATTACTTAATTCCTCCCCTTTGAATGATTTCACTTTTTCTACAGCACTATTAGTAAGCTTTATTCTAATATCTAACTCATTTGAACCATTTAACAACGCCTCAAATTTTATTAAATACATAAGGTCATTATTTACTTTTGAAACAAAGTGCCTTACCCTATTTTCCAAATTAGAGCCAGTTCTAAGAGTTTGAAAATCCAAACCATCCAAATTGTTTGACGCCTTTTTAACCTCACTCTTTATAAACTCTTTAAACTCATTGTTAAGGCTGACAACTTGTTTAATTTTTTCTTTATTCTCTAAACAAAATTGTATTTCTTTTTCTTCCATAGTACCTGTACTTAAGTTAATTATATTCTGAGCTAAATCTTTAAGGAATACTACAAACTTCTCATTAGCATTAAGTAAATAAGGGCCTAAGTTTGCCATAACTTGATTAATAAACTCAAGATGGGTAATGTTTATAAAATTTTCGCTTCCTTTTTTACCTGAAATATCTACCAAGCCCAACCCCATCACAATTCCAATACTTCTATTAATATCTTCTGAATGGACTACGCTATTCCAGTAATCTTTTAAATCATTATTATCAATGTTATGATAAATTTTATTCTCAATAATGAAATGCTGTTTCTCGTCAGATATTAAGATATCAATTCTACCGTTTTTCTTAGTATTATACTCAGTCTTAACATCAAATCCTTCATAAGGATAAAACTCCTTATCAGAGCATTTTAAAGTAGCCAATTGGATCAAAGATGAAATGAACAAATCTCCTAACAAATGCTCTTTATTGGTATTAAAATAAAAGGCATAGATGTTTGAAATCACATTTTCATAATGAGGTTGTTTAGCAATCTCTAAAAATGTTTTTGGCATTTTTTTTATTATTGGAATCTCCGACTGCCACAGAAAAGACTCAATACTTGACAAATCCATAACTAAAAACTTATTATCAATTGTCCCTATCATAATTTGTTTTGTTTGCTATATTTTGGAGAAACATTCTTATCATTAAACTTTGGGTATCTACCATTTTCCTCAATATAGGCTGCCCAAAAATCATATTCACACTTAGCAACTTTTCCCATTATTCTTAAATCGTTGGGAGTTGGACTCTTCGTATCGCATTCAAAAGAACAGATTGCAACATAAATATTATCCTTTATCGTTTCATAATCTTCATATTCATACAAAAATCTATCAGCACCACCGTGATTTGTTCTTTTCTTTTTTATAGTATCATCAAACTGACGTAATCTACTTTTTAAACCTCTCTTAGAATTAGTCATCCCTATATACTCTAATTCTGGAATAAAACTAAAGGTATTGAGCGAGTTGCTTGATACAGCTATACAATAAATGCCTGGATAATTAATACCTTCTAACGTATTTCTATCTACCCATTTTACCCAATTTGTAAATTTATTCATCATATTGACAGCTATAATTAAGTTTCTTAATCAATGATTTATAGAGTATTAAATCAATTCATTTTTTATTATACTCCAATCACATTTTCTACTCCTGTCATCATCAGTAAAATTTTTATAATCATACCATCTAAAACTAACATCTTTTCTTGTGCCTCCATCTCTTTTAGGCGTATTGATATATTGCTTGTAAACTTGATTTACTCTTTCTACAAAATCATCATATTGATATACATAGAAGGTGTTTTGTGCATCTGTCTTTAAATTCACCAAAACCATAAACAAATTTGGATTATTCTTTTTTACAATTATTTGCTTACTCAATTTCCAACCTTGTTCATTTTGTAAGCCCATTGTTTTTACTTGTATAGCAACGTGTTTAGAACCATCTTCATTGGTTGCAATAATATCAAATAAGGGATTATTTTTTGGTGTAATTAACGGAAGTATATTTAATTTACTTAACTCTGAACACACAAAATACTCACCTGCATTTCCTGTTAGATTGTTGCTATAACTCATTTGTTTTTTAGTTGTTTTGTGTACAAAAAATGTATATGAAATTTAATATAGTTTAAGTGTTTTATTATCCTAACTAAATTTCACCCTTGTATTCTTTCATAAACCATTAATTAGTTTTATTACTTTTCCCAAGCTCTACTTCGAGCAAGCTCAAGATATGCTTTGTATCTCTTTTAAGTATTCTATCTTTCTCCGTAATCTCTTGATATTCTCCCAACTTTAAGTACTGATTCAATTCTATTGGACAGCTCGGAATCTCCTTGCCAATCAACATTTAAACGCATAGTATTAAATCAGTAATTAGCCAATGCACAAGCTACCTTATGAAAGTTGTAATTTTCTTTTTGCTTCGAGTTTAGGTCTTTATAGTAAATTATGTTATATAGATTATTAAACTTCATCCATTACTTTTTTAGTAATACTTCATTAGTACTATCATATTTATAATTAACTATATCACCAGATAATATAAGCTGAATTACTTTATCTATTATTGGTAAAGGAACAACAAACCATTCTCTCGGTGTTATTCTCCTGCCTTTATCATCATTTATATCTATGTTTAAGCATACTTCTGCAAAGAAGCGATGTATTAAGTGTTCAAACTTTTGGGCTTCTAAATTGTATGTTTTATAAGATGCTATTATATCAACATCTGCCATCAAATAAGTAGCCTCCTTTGAAGCATTTTTTATACGTTCTGTAACAGGAATAGTAGAGTAACCTATCTTATACAAATTATTTATTGTTGTAATTTTTTGATTGGTTGACTTCGATTTTAGTATGTAAATCCAACCTGTCTCTAAATCTTTTTCATTTACCGAATTTACATTATCGAATAATTCTTTAGCCGTTTCAGCTTCTGTTTTGGTTACTAAATGGCCATTATCCAGTAACTGCTTACCAATAGACCTATACAGCATATTACTCATAGTTCCATTCTCAAAAATTATTCTTGTCCTTCCATCTTTTCTGTTTTTATCACTTACTGGTTCATCTTCAAGTGTTCTACTTAAATCTATTTCTTCTAAATATAAAAGAACACCATCTAAAACATAGTAGTTTCCTTTTTTTAAGTTTTTTTCAGGATTTCTAAACCTTTTCAATGAAATCTTTCTTTCACGCAATTGTTTATGAATGTCTTTAAACATTGATTCGTAAGGCATAAAATCCTTTTCCTTCATCGCTTTTCTTTGAGCTACAAAATCAGATTCTACTCTTTCCGTTGAACTTGGCACATTCTTAAGCTCAAAAATAGATAAGGTTTCTTCTGTATCCAATATACCTAAAACATCATCATTTAAAATATCTTCTACCGATTTAACCTCTTCTTTAGTATTTAAAAGATTATGTGTATCGTATGTTTTTAATATTTCTACTTTATTAGCATCATTTCTTAATGCCTTTAATCTTGATAATAACTTAAATTCACTAACATTTGTAGCTTCTGGTTCTCTGTTATTCTTTTTAAAAAAAGCATTAATCTCTTGGAACGATTCAATCAAACGTTCATTTTCAGATTTTACATTAGAGTTTTTGGGTTTAGAATCTAAAATTCCAAACTCATCATCATTAAATATATCTTCTAATGTTTTCTTTTTACTCATTTGCTTGGGCTTTACGCTTTTGCTCTTTTAAAAAAATTATTGCTTCTGCTAAACGTCTTTCTTGTGGGTCGAAAGATTGAATGCTTGGTTGTTCACCTGTCTTTGCTATCCAGTTTTTTATTTTAGGCCATAATATAATTGCTTCTTCATCGGTCATTGTTATTCTTGTAGCATCAATAGTTTCTTGAATGGCTTTAAATACAGAAGCAGTAACGGATTTAGACAATATCTCAAATGCTTTTTGAAATGGATTTATAGTATCTATTAAATCAATATTAATATCATCAATATTTACAAAACTATCTGCCATACGAATAAAACGTTTATCCCCTTGTTCTTCAATAGTCCCATTTTTAATAACTGAATCTACAACTACGTGCTGACGAACAGCTTCAACTTCTTCATCCGTTAAATCTGGATAGGTTTCTTTTATGATTTTAGGAATTAATACTTTATTAATGACTTCTGGGTCCACATTACCAGGCATTGCTTTAAGCATTTGGTCATCTTGCATAATTTTTGCCTTGAGGTCATTAATATCACTTTCAATAATATCTTTTGCTCGTTGTGAACTTGGAAGTTTAAAGCCTCTAATCTTTATTGTGTTATCATCATCTGAATCATCATCATCATCATCTTCTTCCTCTGGAAATTTAGGTTTAAACTTAAAATTAGGTGCTAACACTTGCTCCATTAATAAGGAAGCAGTAATTGCCTTTAGCATATTATTTACAGATAACTTTACTAAATCATCTTCTGCATCTGGTTGCGCTATTAAGTTGGTAAATTGTGCGTGTGTTTTATTATCACTATCCCTTGTTGCTCTACCTATAATTTGAATAATTTCAGTTAAAGAACCTCTATAACCAACAGTTAATGCGTGTTCACAATAGGGCCAATCAAAACCCTCTTTTGCCATACCTAATGCTATGATAATATCAATATCATCAACACTTGATACATTACGCAAATAGTTTTGAATCTTATCTCTATCTTTTTGATTATCGTGAACTAAATCTGCAATTTTTATTGTTTTACCAGTCGTTTTACTTTTTACATAAAGCACACCAGTATCTGGGTCTTGATAATCTAATTCTCCTAAACTATCTATGATTCTGTTTACCTCTTCGTATTTATCTTTAGTAGATTCACCTGAATTAACACTTGGAATATGAATAATCGTTTTTTTGTTTTCATCTAATATCTCATTTATCGCCGATGTATATCTCCCTTGATAAAAATGATAACCTATACCCAAAGATTTTAAATAATCATAGCCATTTAATTGTTGGTAATAATCGTATTTAACCTTAATAAATTTTTCTTCATCTTCTGGTAATAAAATAGGCACAGAATCGCCTCTAAAAAATGAACCTGTCATTGCTACTACGTGAGCAGTAGATTTAGACATTACACTACTTAAAACCAAACCTAATTTATTATCGCCATCTACAGAAACGTGATGAAATTCATCTATTGCTAATAAACAGTCGTTTAATTGTTTTTCGTCTATTGCTTCAAACGCAAAGCGCAATGTAGCGTGCGTACATATTAAGATTTGCTCATCTGTTTCTAAAAACTCTAAAAAGGCTTTTACTTTACTTTGGTCACCTCCAGGTGTGCAAAGGTTATATTTAGGATTAGGCATCCAATCTGCAAAAAAACCAAACTTCTTTAATTCTGTTTTAGCAAATGAACTACCAATAGACTTTTCTGGAACAGCAACAATTACCTTTTTAATACCTTGATTTACTAATTTATCTAAACCAATAAACATTAAGGCACGTGATTTACCAGAAGCTGGTGGTGCTTTAATTAATAAGTATTGAGCTGTACGAGCCTCAAATGCTTTTTGTTGCATTTCTCGCATACCTAACTCATTAGTGCTTTTGCTTTTTCCTGTTTGTTGGTATTTTACGTGTACTATATCTGGCATATATTAAGCTTTCTTTTTACGTGTTCTTTTAGGTTTTTCTAACAAGGTGTTTTTATTTATCATCTTCTCATATTCTTTAAAAAGATATTCTAAACGTTCTGTATCACTCTCAAATGGTTTTAAACGATAACAACGCTCTATAGCTAAATCTAACTGATGATGCGCTTCTTTTAAACCTTTTGGCATTTTATCTGGGTCGTATAATTGTGCTAACGTTTTACCTGAATGTTTTTCTCTTTCTTCTAAAACTGCAAAAACGTGTAGGTTGATTTGTTCTTTTTGTTTTTGATTGATTTCTGGAAAAGGAAAAGTATTATAGCAAATGTTTTTTGAGTATCTATAATCAGTCTTTAACTTACCTCCTATAGTCTTAACCCATACCATATGTATTTTTGAAGTTAATAACCCAAATATGTAAGGTTCAGAATTTGAAATAATTAGACATAAATTTGTAGAAATATTTTCCTTTCCTAAAAAATTCATAGGGATATATTCCCTTCTCTCTGAAGAAACACTGGGTATTATTACAAAATCTGAATTAGTGTCTTGTGTTATTTGAGCAAACAAGTGTGGTATTGATGCTAATTTTGGTCTTGATGAATTAAGTCTTATTTCTCTCAATTCATCAATGATTTTCTTTAATGGTTCAATTTTATTTATTTCTTCAAGTCCAACTCCTTCTAACCATAAGCACCATCTCTCTTTGTCATTTATTAATTCAACTGAACCATAAACTCTTTTAAAATACTTTTCTAAATAAGGATATGCTTGTACAAAAGAATTTTTCTCTTTTGGGCTGAATAAAAGTTTGCCTGAATCAGCAGGCATATTTCCGAAATTCATTTCAGGTAAGCCTAAAAGTTGCTTATTTGAAGAAGTTACTATAACATTAGAACTGTCATATAAGTAGGCATTAATGTTTTTAACTTTCTTTTTTAGCCCGTTAATGTATATATGTTTCTGTTGGTTTGACTTATTTCGTAAACCAACAACAATTACAGTGACACCAGCATTTCCTTTTGCATTATTAGTCCACTTGAATGATTGATGAGCAAATCCTATTTCAATATTATCATTTAGAATACGTGGCCAAGTCTTAGCCACTTGGTCTCCTTGACAGATTGAATTGGTTGACACAAAGGCTAATTGTGCATTAAAGCCTTGAATATATTTTGCTCCTTTGTAAAACCAAGCACTTACATAATCTAAACTTTTATAGTCTTTTAAAAAGACAAATTTCATATCATCTTTTTGTTCTGTATCTTGATTACGTGAGCCTAAATAAGGTGGATTCCCTAAAATATAAATTTCATCTGCTAAATCGATTGGGCAAGTATCCTCCCAATTTAAGCGCGTTGCATTACCTTGTGTTATATGACCTGCTTCTTTTAAGGGCAGAATAGGTTTGGCTCTACCAAAATCGAATAACTCATCAGTAAAGATTTTATTCATTTGGTGTTCTGCTAACCATAATGATAGAATTGCCATTTCGTGAGCAAAATCATCTAACTCTATACCATAAAACTGTGATAGCTTTACTTCTGTAAATACAAAAGAATATTGAGGTTCTAACTCATTAATTTGTTGCCAAATTTTTATTTCTAATTTTCTTAATTCTTTATATGCAATAATTAAAAAGTTACCACTACCACAAGCTGGGTCAAATATTTTAAGTTTTGATATTCTGTATATTAACTGGCGAAGTTTCTTGGTGTTTTCTTTGTGCTTTTCAAACTCTTCATATAATTCATTTAGAAATAAAGGCTCAATCACTTTCATAATATTAGGCACAGAGGTATAATGCATACCTAAACCGCTTCGATACG
Source organism: Bacteroidetes bacterium MedPE-SWsnd-G2 (assembly GCA_001874335.1). GTDB lineage: Bacteria > Bacteroidota > Bacteroidia > Flavobacteriales > Flavobacteriaceae > MedPE-SWsnd-G2. Next base: position 129,993 of record MPDE01000011.1, on the reverse strand, counting down.
CAGGATTTACAACTGCCTGTATCATAGAACCAAAAATATCTGGATTGATTTCGCTCCAATCTAAATCACCACATTCAATAATTATTTTACGTGCTTCTTTAGTAAATCTTGGTGATACAATAGTGTCTCTAAATAAACCACCATTTACATAAGGAAACTCTCTAAAATGTGATGCCTCTTTACTATTGTCTTCCGTATTAAGGACCTGAAAGAGTCTATCTAAAAATGTATGTGTATCACTACCATCTTTTTGAGTATGTTGCTCTAATGTATCTGTAAACATTCCCTCAATAGGAAATATATCTGTGTCTTCTGCAAAAAAGCAAAAGAGTAAACGAGATAGAAAAATATTTAGGTTATGACCATCATCTTCATATATGTTTGGATTTTCTGTAACTAAAATATCATAGAGCTTCGCCATCTTGTATGACGCTTTTCTATCTGCATAATTCTCATTTTTTTGAGCGTATTTTTCTTGTCCTGACCAAGGTAAAAAGAAACCAAAGTGTTTATGTATTTCAAGGATAGGTGTATCTAATGCTAACCCTGTTCTTATATCTTTTGCTAATAATGTTTTGTAATCTGTTACTATTACAAATCGTGGATTGTGTTTTAGTGAATCTACATCTTTTGTTAATTCATCAATAGTATTTAGTAAAGTGCCAGATTCTACTTCTTTAAAAAGCATTTTACTTTTATAAAGCACTTCACCCTCTACTTTAGATAGATTAAAATCTCCCTTTTTTAAACGTGTTATAGATGTCTTCGATATACCGTATGCTTTCAGTAAATCAAATACAAACTCTTCTTTGTTGAAACTTTCAACTAAAGCTGTTACGTTCTTTTCTATTTGAGATGCGTTCATTGTGTAATTTGATAAAGTTCAAAAAGAGGTTATAAAAATATAAATCTTAATTGTAAGAATAGGCCTAAAATTCGTTAAAAAAACAACCCAAAAAACCATTAAGCTTAATAGGGTTATTTTGAGTTGATTGGAAGATTAATTTCGCTTTCCATGTAAATATCAAGATGCTCTTTTAAAATCGGGATTTATCATAAAATCAACTAAATCATCCCCCTTTAATAAATTATGATGTTCTAACATATTGCTACAAATTATTTTAAATCCTTTATCTCTTAGTTTCTGTGCTTTTTTATTCCAATCTTCATAATCAGATTTATCTGGAAATGCAATAATTTCTCTCCCTTTTAGTGGCAATAAAAGAGATTCCTTGAAATTGGTTTTTGAGCCAGTTGCCATCCAAATAAAGTCTGGGCGTAAAACACTCATTATAATGGCGGTCTTTTCAGATTCTACAAGCCCAATTCTTTTCTTTTTACTTTCACTTAAATTATGTAAACCAAATAGACATTGCTGTAACACAAAATCTTTCTTTTGTAATACCTTATGCATCCAATTAATATGCGGAAATGGTTTTTTAACCCTCTTCCCTGAAAATGAATCATATAGCATAACTTTTCCTGCTTTTACATTCATAAATTCATCTATTTGCCAAAACACCGTAGCATTACTCCAGTAATTAGAAGTCCCTATGTAATACATTTGTATGACATGTAATACATCTGTATTACAAAAATGACGTTGCAAGTAGGTTATAAAATTATTATTTACAAACCCCCTTCCATATTCACCTATAACTTCCATGTTATGATTTGAAGATTGACTATTGACTTCTACATTTTCCAAGGAAGTAAGTGGTATGTTTCCTTTAGGACTATGATGATAGCGACATTTACTTTCTCTATCACATCGACCTATATGTGCATCTAAGTACACATCTAATTCAGCATCCTTATACCTTACAAAGGTTTTTTTACTACAATTTGGACAGTTAAATTTTTTACTTGATTTATCTAAATGAAATTTATAATTCATAACTTTTTGTTGAACTCGTAAGACTCGTAACCCTCGTAACAGTATTATCTATTACGAGGATTACGAGTCTTACGAATCTGTTGTTTATTCAATTTTTAAGGTTTTAAAAAGATACTCTAATGCATCTTCATCTGTAAAGTCTGGGGCAATTTCTTTTGCCTTAGACTCTTTTTTAACTGGATACAATTCTGATTTGAGCATACGGTACAGCCTATCTAACTCTTCTTTTGGAAGAGCTTTAGCTACACTATATACCACATTTGCATCCATTACTTAACTACGCTGCTTTTTTCAGAATATTTCTAACTGTACCTTCACTTATTCCAAGCTCCTTAGCAATTGTTGTATTAGGTAGATTATCATTCTTCAATTCTATCACTCTATTATCCCTATCTAATCTATCATTCACATCAAATTGCTTTAAGTGGTCTATTTCCGAACCAAATTCATTAAACTGAAAAAGCAAAAAGTTAAATGGGTTATTGATTTTAAAAACAGGAACATAATCTGAATGATACACTTGCTCCGTATTACGTTGCTTTACCTGTTTTAAATACCTACTTGAAGGGCAAGTTGAACTCTCACCAATTGCAAATGCGCTATCACAAAAATTCATTAGCATCTTGCTTCCTGCTAAATCATTTTTTGTAATTGGTTTAGAAGCATCTCTTTTTGGCGTATGAGCTAACACTAATATTGAAACACCATAAGTTTTATTTATTGATTTTAAATGCTTCATCAACAAAAGGGCATCTTTCGCTCTTTCATTATCGTTTTTTAAATAGGTAATATTATCAATCACTAACACCTCTGCTTCATGTTTAGTAATGACGTCTTCAAAAGAAGCACATAAATAATCTTCGAAGTTTTTATGCTCCTTAGGGATTTCTGCTTCGGTATTGATTTCTGCTCTTAAAAAATTATCATGAAATTGATAGTGATCCTTATAATTATTAGAATACCTTTTTTCAAATTGCTTATCTGATAATTCAAAATCAAAATAAGCCACTTTTTTTGCTGATGTTTCAATTTTAAACCCCTCTATTGCTATTCCTTGACTAATGCTATTAGCAATTTGAACCGCCAATATGGATTTACCGACATTGGTATCTGCAAATAATATGCATAGCTCCCCCTCAAACCAAAAGCTATCAAATAACAATTTAGGTATGGGTCTTGTTTTGGCTTCATTTATCCATTGATTTGCCGACTTTACAAGAAAGCAACTTGTGTTGCTTTCTTGCCTATCTAACTCTTCATTTAGTTCCAAAATATTTTGGTCTAAAGACTTGTAATTATCTTTGTTAATCATAATCTAATTAGTCTAAATCAATTAATTCCCAATGAGCTTCTTCCAAAACTATTCTCAAATGTTCTGATAATGTTCTTCCTTTAAATTTTGCAATTCTTTCAACGTCCTCTCTTAACTCTTCGTCAATACGGACTGTTAACGTACTTTTTTTCATTGTTTTTAGTTTTTAGTTTTTAAAAATGGTTAATAAATAGAATAGCCCTATACGAGAATTTAAATCTCGTATAGGGCTAATAAAAATGATAAGGTAATTTTTATCAAACTCGGAAGGAGTTTGACATAGTGAAGAAGCTCTTTTCTCTTTTAAAATGCTCCTAAATTCATTGACAAATTCTACTGCAATTTGTGCTAAAAATGTTTGTTTCAAAATCATGTGATTAGATGTTTATTTCTAATCTCAAGATAGGGCAAAACTCAAGGTTTTGAATAGTTCAGAATATGGTGCGGAAGTAGTTTTATATGGTGTAAAACACCTTTTTATAGTGCGAATAAAAAATTATTCGTTTTTGGAAGCAAATTTTAAAAATAGGTTCATATATTTTTTAACTCTTGCAGCGTTTTTAGGTTGAATATCTAATTCCAAAAGAACGATATTTGCTTTCTTAATATTAAACTCTTCTAATAAGAAATTCTTGTATTTTATTTTACTCGGAACAATCAGTTCTAATTCCTCTAAAGAATGATACAAACAATCCACTTCTGTAGATATGTTTGCAGTCAATTTTTCTATTATAGAATACGCTTTTAAAAACACTTCAAACTCATAAAACAAATCGCTATACTTATCATACTGAATTTTGGTTTTAGCCAATTTGGAAAAATATAAGTCTTCTTCGAATTTAAACTTATCATTTAGAGCTAAACAAACTTTGAGCTGGTATTCAAAAAATATAAAATCATTTATAAATTGATTCTCATTCATTAGCTCACCATCGAAGTATTTGGCATTTCCATAAAGATACTCCAATACAAACTCCCTTTGCGCAACCTCCTTTTTAATCGCTTTTCTCCTGTAAAACGCAAATTTAAGACGGTTTTCATCTGCGTAATTTAAAATCCCCATTTCAGACTCATAGGGTTCAGCCACTGACAATTTTTCTGTTCCTTTTAAGTCCTTATAAAATTTATTAAATCGATCTAATGCCTTTTTCTTTTGTTTTTTCTTAGACAACCCATAAATCTTATTATTAAAATTCACAAAAAATGAAGTCAACAGTCCTTTAATTTGAGGTTGATATGTTAATAGTAAAAACTCATAAAAATCATCAACCACATCTTTCACAGGCAAGCAAATTCTTTTAGGCTCTACTTTCACTCCCTGCAAAAGAGTACTGTCTATAGGAATGCCACCTGTAGAAGTTAAATACTCATAAAGCTCTAAGACTACAAGGATTTCATTTTGATACTCAAAATCCTCTGTTTCAAATTTCTCTCTATCTATTTTTGCGAAATATTTCATTCTAAATGTATTTTAAACAAATGCGAATGTAGACTAAAAGGGATTATCAATAATAAAAACCACTAAAGAGCTTTTTAACAACTTATACACCATAATTGAGTTGAAAAATTCTAATAACTGGGGCTTTTAAATAGATGTATTACAATTGTAATACAATTGTAATACATCTACCTAATTCTTCAACAAATAAGTATAGTCATCAGGTAGTTCTGCATCAATCTCTCTAAGATACTTCTCTAAAGCCGCCATAGTACTATGACCTGTTATTGGCATTAATTCAATTTTTGCTTGATAAGAGCTTCCCAATTTAGTTTTCAACTTCCTAAACATCATTGTTATGTAAGTGTGTCTAAAGCTATACAAACCATACTCTTTCCCCAACCCAAATTGATCCTTAACTTTCTTAAATTGATTGGAAAAATAACCTCTCTTATTATATGATTTAATATCCCACTCTCCCCCTATTCCTTCGGGCGTAAATAAATATAAATCCTTGTCTAATTTTGATAAATCTGGCAATTCATCAAGTAATATTTGTGTAAGACGTTTAGTTTGAAGAGGCTTATTTTTAGCTTTTACATAAATTTCTCTTTGCTCAATATTAATATCCCCAACCTTTAACCTACAAACTTCTATTGGACGTATTACACTGTAAGACATAAATTTTACAAAAAGTGATAACGTTGGATAGTTTTCATTCATAAACACATGAACTTCATCTAAATTGGTTTTTGTATACGTTTTGTTTCGAGTAGGTTTAGATTTTAGAACATTAATTTTCTTTACAAAGTTATCTTGTAAAATTTCATTATCCACAAGCGTTTGAAAAAAGGAACTGATATCTATTCTCGAATTATTCCTTGTTCTTGCACTTGTTCTTTGAAGTACATCATTCAAAAACTCAATAACATCCTTTTTAGTTACCAAGGATATACATTCTTCAGCCTTAAAATTATTATTGTACAACCATCTTTCAAACTGACCAATTTTACTTTTAAACTTGGGATAAGATGTTTCATTTAATACTTTTTGCTTGGTACTTAACACCAATTCCAAAGCATCTTTAATACTCAAAACAAGTTTTGGCTTTTCCTCTACTTTATTTTCTGAATTAACAACTTTTAAAGGAGTGGGCTGCTCAATTATCGGCTTGGACAATTTAGCTTCAGGTTGTGTCCCTCTAAGCTTATGCACTACAAGTGAATTATCTTCAGAATAAGGATTGTATCCTGCTTCCAGAATATGAATCAATCTTTTCTGAATTGGTTTAAGAACTTTTAACCTATTAGCTCTTTTGGTATAACTATTTGCGTTACCCTTTAAATTGGTTTGACGTTCTAATTTCCCTGTTTTGGGATTTCTAAAGGAAAAATATACATACCAATCTTTCTTAAGAGCATCAGATTGCTCCTTTTTTGAAAGCTTAGACCATCGACTAACATCAACGCCACCAGTAAAAATTTTCGGCTCTGAGTAATTTAATTTCATGTTAAAATCGTGTACTGAATCGTGTACTGCTAATAAAAATTGCGAAACACTTTGCATAAAAAAACGGATTGTGAGACACAATCCGTTGATTTCTATAGTATAAAACTTAGTAGCGGGAACTGGACTCGAACCAGTGACCTTCGGGTTATGAGCCCGACGAGCTACCTACTGCTCTATCCCGCGATATTGGACTGCAAATATAATACCTTTTTTGAGATTACAAAGCACTATTAACAAAAAAAACGCATCAAATTTTGATACGCTTTTTAATGTATATTTTTAGCAAAATTTAATCCTCTGTATCTAAGGTTACTATAGTGCCTTTATTATCATTATTGTCAATATTGAACTCAATAATATTTGGGAATTTTTTCTGTAAACTTACCAAATCACCTTTGAAAGCGTTATTTCCCAACATTAATATCTTCAAATTTGTTAATGCCGCTAATTCATTTGGTAAATTACCATAAAACGCATTATTTGATAATACTAATTCTTCCAAGTTGCTCAAGCCTCCTATCGTTGAAGGTATAGTGCCAAATAAATTATTATCAAATACACTTAAAACTTTCAGTTTTGTAAGCTGACCAAGATTATGTGGTAAACGACCTGAAATATTATTACTACTAATCAATAATATATTTAGCTCAGAAAGTTCACCAATACTTGCAGGTAATTCGCCTTCAAGATCATTACTATACAACTCCAGAACTTTTAATTGCTGTAAATCACCAATAGACTCAGGAATGGTACCACTTATTCTATTCATAAACAACTGCATTTCCTTAAGCGACTTAAGCGTTGTTATTTCCTGTGGTAATGCACCGTCTAACTTATTAAACGATATATTTAAGCCTTCTAAGTTTTGCAATTGCCCGATTGATTTTGGCAAATTTCCACTTAACTCATTTTTAAAAAGATTTAACTGTACGAGGTGTTTTAAATTGCCTATGCTCTCTGGTATTACTCCGTTTAGATTATTAAATGCCAGATTCAACTCAACAACATGATCATTTTTTACCACTACGCCGTACCAATTAGAAACCGGTTCATTCACGTCCCAATTGGTATTCCAATTATTTCCAGATGTTGAATTGTAAAAGTCTAAAAGAGCTTGTCGTTCTGTAGTAGAAACTCCAGCAAAACTATATAGAGTAACTAAAAAGCATATCAGACTTAATTTTGCAGATTTCATTAGATAGATTTTTGATTGGGTTCAAAATTGAATACCAAACTAATCAAAAGTCGTTTAACGACCTAATTTAATCGATGAACTACATTATTTGTTTCGAAAAATCTGCATTTTTAACATAATTGGAGGTAAAACTCGTTCAAAACCACATAATTTGCATCAACCAAACTTATGATAGCTACCCCATTTTCAACACTTTAACAGCAAGATTATAATGCCTCAATTGTATCTAATTCCTCCTGAACGGCTTCCCAATCAATCATTAATTGCTCCAATTTGTCCTTTTTTCCCTGATAGGCATCAAAAAATTTAGGATCAGCCGCAGTTTCATCATAGTTGGTTGCTAACTTTAAATCGTCTGCTTTTATTTCTTTTTCAAACTGATTTATTTTAGATTCAATATTACTTAGTTTATTCTTTAAAGATTTTAGCTTTTTCTGATCTTCATAAGATTGCTTATTGGTTTGCTTCGGTGTTGCCTTTACCACTTCACGTTTCTCTACTTCCCTAAGATTTTCGACATTACGTTCTTCCAAATAAAAATCGATATCCCCTAAATATTCTTTTAGCTTTCTATCTTTAAACTCTAATACCGTTGTGGTTAAACCTTGTAGAAAATCTCTATCGTGAGACACCAAAATAAGTGTTCCTGCAAATCGTTTTAAAGCTTCCTTTAGTACGGTTTTTGATTTAATATCTAGGTGATTGGTAGGCTCATCCATCACCAATACATTAAACGGTTGTAACATCAATTTTGCCAAAGCCAACCTGTTACGTTCACCTCCTGACAATACGCGAACATACTTTTCTACTTCATCGCCTCTAAACAAAAATGCCCCTAGAATATCTCTTACTTTGCTTCTATTAGACTCATTTGCGGCATCAATCATAGTATCTAAAACGGTTTTAGATCCGTCTAAATACTCCGCTTGATTTTGAGCAAAATACCCTATTTGAACATTGTGTCCTAATTTCAAATCACCATCAAAACTCAACTCACCAACTATTATTTTTGCTAATGTAGATTTCCCTTGACCATTCTGTCCAACAAATGCCGTTTTAGTATCTCGTTCGATCATTAAATCTACAGCACTAAGCACCGTTAAATCGTCGTAGCTTTTAGACACTTTATGTCCTTCAACTACCACCTTTCCTGGTACTACTGATACTGGAAAATTTAGTGTCATTACGCTATTATCATCCTCATCTACTTCAACTCGATCTATTCGGTCTAACTTCTTAATAAGGGACTGTGCCATTGATGCTTTTGAGGCTTTGGCTCTAAATTTCTCAATCAGCTTTTCAGTTTGCTGAATCTGTTTTTCTTGGTTTTTTTGAGTCGCTAATTGCTGTGTTTGTATTTCTTTTCTTAATACCAAATACTGAGAGTACGGTTTGTTATAATCATAAATCCGACCTAAAGAAATTTCAATAGTTCTATTGGTAACATTATCCAAAAACATCTTATCGTGAGATACAATTACCACAGCTCCCGAATAGCCTTTTAAAAAGCCTTCTAACCAAATAATAGATTCGATATCTAAGTGGTTGGTTGGCTCATCCAAAAGAAGCACATCGTTATCTTGAAGTAAAAGTTTTGCCAATTCTATACGCATTCGCCATCCACCAGAAAACGTATCGGTTTGCTTATTAAAATCTTCTCTTTTAAATCCTAAACCTTGAAGAATACGTTCTGTTGTCCCTTGATAATTGTACCCCCCTAATATTTCGTATTGGTGCTGTACGTCATTTAAATCCACCATAATCTGATGATAACCTTCACTTTCATAATCGGTACGTTCTGCTAGTTGAAAGTTAATTTCATCCATTTTCAGCTCTAAGGCTTTAATCTCTGAAAAGGCTTCATAGGCTTCTTCTAAAACTGTACGGCCAATCACAAAGTCTATATCCTGTCTTAAAAAACCAATAGTTAAAGATTTGTCTGTAGCGATTTGTCCCGTATCTGGTTCCATATCGCGAGATAATATTTTAAGCATGGTAGATTTCCCTGCTCCATTTTTACCTATGAGACCTATACGGTCTCCATTACCCAATCTAAATGAGATATCTTCAAAAAGATATTCGCCTTGAAATGAAACAGAAAGATTATGAATATTAAGCATATTTTGTGACTAATGTTACCAACCTTAATGAAGAAAATCCTAATTTTGTTGGTGTTACTAAAACCGCAAAAATAAACAATTACTATGATAAATAAGGGGTCTAAATTATATAGTATTTTCACTGGAAGCTGTCCGACGTGCCATCAAGAATCCATGTATACCCGTAAAAATCCGTATTACCTTAAAGACACCTTAAAAATAAATGATGAGTGTTCTACCTGTCATTCTAAATACAGATTAGAACCTTCCTTTTTTTACGGCTCAATGTATGTGAGTTATGCTGTTGGTATCGCGTTTGCTGTAGCAGCTTTTGTAATTAGTTATATTTTCTTAAATAGTAGCATCCATACTGCTTTTATAGCAATTATAGGAACCTTAGTTGCCTTTATGCCCATTATCATGCGCATTTCAAGAAATATTTGGATAAACATGTTTATCCATTATGACAAATCAAAGGTTAAGAAAACCGCCTAATATTTATCGCTTCAGGTAAATCGATATGCTTTTCCATAAAATTGTAAAGATGTTGCCCCATAAGCGGTCCTAACATCACGCCTCTTGTACCTAGGCCATTTAATACGTATAAATTACTATGTGAGTTATGCCTCCCTAATAATGGTCTTCTATCAACCACTGTAGGCCTTATCCCCGCATATTGCTCTACAACCGTATAATCACATTTTAAAAACTTTTCTAATTTGGTCTGTAATTCTTCTTTGGCAGCATCTGTGGTCTGTACACTTTTATCCGACCAGTTATACGTAGCTCCAACACTATAATGGTCATTTCCTTCGGGAATAATAAAAACCGATGATTTTACAATGACATCAATTTTCAAATCGGGAGCATGAATTAGCATTAACTCTCCTTTAGCCTCCTTTAATGGTAAATCACCAAAAAAGGGGTTACTCTTAACACCATAACCCTCGGCAAATACAATTTTATTAGCTTGTATATCATTTACAATTACACCGCCTTTTGAATGCTGCAAGTTCTCAAAATCAAAGCCAGTGGTAATTAGACTATTATTAGATTTTAAATAGGCTTTATAACCCTCTATTAGTGCATTAGTATCAACACGCCCTGCTTGTTTAACTTCTCCAAAAGAAAAAGGTGCGTCAATACACTCAAAAGAATTATTGATTAACTGCGTTGCTAAAAAGTTTTCTAAAGCAGGCTTATCACAAGCCTCAAACCAAGTATTCTGTTCCTTGACCGATGAGAAGCGTCGATAAATTGGATAAGGGTAAATCAACGTTGACTGTAATAACTGTTCTAATTCGGCATAAAACGGCATGGCTATATCCAATTGTAACTGCGCATCCCAAACCTCCGTAAATCGTTTTAAAATAACGGGATTATACATACCAGCGGCAACAGTAGAGGCGTGTTGAGAATCATTATCAAATACCACGAACGAACGTCCATTTCTACGTAACTGTTCACAGATAGAAATACCCGCGAGACCACAACCTACAATTATATAATCAACTTTCATATTACAAAGGTACGACCATCACAAATGAGCACAAAAAAAACGTTCACCAAAAAGGTGAACGTTCTCTTAAATTATGTACTTACGGTTTAGTAAGCCCACATATCTTGTTCGAAACTACGAATCTTTTCTTTAATACGATCAGATTCTATTAATTGCATTAAGGCATTTTCTGCAACGTACTCTTTAATCTCTCTGTCTCCATATACATTTTCTTCTTTGTACATGTAACCGTTAAAACGTCTTGAGTTTAACAAGTGATCAAAAGATACTGGAATTGCACTATTCTTATTATTGAATGAATTTGCATGGTGTAAAATGTCTCTTGCCTCTGGGAAGAATACCCAAAACAATTCAACTAAATCACCATCTTCAGAATCAATAAAGTTAACATCCGGAGATACAGGTGCAATACCTAATAATCTGTACTTTAATTCACCTTGACGCTTGTCAAAATACCAAAGACCTTTAATACGGTATTCTTTAATATCATATGCAGAAATTTCTCTACGTCTAATATATTGAGGATCTACAATACCTTCAGCATTAAATTGCTCAATACCTAAATCTGTAGTATCAACTTTAATTAAGGCCGCTTCAATATCCTTAAGTGTACGTTTAGATGAAAAATATGAATCATCATATAAGTTCTCTAACTCCCCATCTTTAATACCGCGCATTAAAACATCGTATAACGAACGTCTTTCTTTACCAATATTATTAGTATCTACAGGGTAGTAATAAGGGAAGTTTGCTCTTTCATCAAGTACAACCTTTTCCCAAGTCATTTTAGAAAATAAAATGTCTCTATCATCCACGTATCCATATTCTAATGGCTTGTCATTATCCATCAACTGGTGAGCTTCAGATTTAATTCCGATCTCTTCAGTTTGCTTAGCATTTAGAATATTTGCTTGCCCGAAAGAAACAGTTACTGCAAATACAGCTAAAACAGTTAATAATAAATTTCTATTCTTCATCATTTTCATAATTATTTGGGACCATGCCTCAACGCTATTAAGCGTATTCGATTATAGTTTCTTAGTTAGTTAACTCGATAAATACCGGAGCAACTTTCTTTAATTTAGTTGGGTTGTTAGCAATCTTCGCTTGAATATCGAATACTTGCACTGCATCACCACGCTTAGCTTTACGTAAAGCAGCTTTAGCTCTTGAATCCAATTTCTTACCACTTACGTTGATAGTTGGTTGACCAGGAACTTTAAATTTGAATCCAGAAACATTTAATTTTAAGTCGAAATCGAATCCAGGTAATTCAGCAGAAATAGTAGAAATCTCTAAACTATTACGTTGCATTTTTACAAGTCCCATTTCTCCTCTAATAGCTCCTGTTGGTGCAGGAATATCTTTAATTCTAAATGTTGCTTGATCATTCGCTGCCTTACCATCTGCTAATATACCTTTAACGTTAATTGTAACCTCTCTACCAGAAGTAGGACGCATTACATAACCTTTACCAGCCTTTTTCAATCCAGGAGCACTTGCTGTAACATTGTTATCAGAAATACCAGCAAAAGAAATAGTCATTGGGTTATCAACACCACGGTAAACTACATTCATTTTATCAGCTGAAATAGTAGCCGAGTTTGGTTTAGGTACAACAGCATAAGAACTATTAACAGCAATTTTTACGATTGAATCTCCTTCTTTAAATTGGAATTCACCAGTAATTTCACGTTCTCCTACTGCACCAGCAGGGAAGTCTAAAATCGTTTTACCAGCTTGCATAGCTTCTGCAGCCAATTCTGTACCATTAATAACTACTTTATGAGCACTTAATGTATTATCTTTTTTACCTAAGATAATTGTTCCTTGGAAATTCTCTCCTGAGAAGAAAGCCGTTTTTGCAGGTACTACAATAGCTTCGAAGTTACTTAAAGACACTTCTGACTGTAACTTAGACCCTAACATACTACTCAATACTTCAGACTGAGTTGTTTTAATATCAGATTGAATAGAAGTTAACTTAGTTAAAGATGCTACTAAAGGATATCCTTTATAGTGGTAATCTAACCATTTAATTTTCTTCCCATCTTTATTAGTAACCTCTTCTGTATTGAAGGCCTTAGTTACACTTGCAGAAATATCTGCCATATCAGGGTTACCAGATAATACCTCTACTACACCATCTCTATATTTTTCGTAAGCTGCAACAAAAGCCTTTCCATTCCTATTCAACGCATCTCCTGTAAAGAAGTACTCATCTAAAAAGGCTGTGTTATCCATAGCTTCGTAATTACTACGATCTTCTATTCCTTTTAACATTTTACCTTTAAGATCTTCGATATAAGTATCTAATTCATTAGATAAGGTCTCAATTTGATCAGCTTGACCTTTTAATGGTTGGTATTTTGCTGGTTGTTCTGAAACCTTCTCAGCTAAACCTGCCATAAAACTCTCATTTCTTGCATCGGTAGCTTCATTAGCTACTGTGAATTTTTCATTCATCAAACCGAATGCGGATAGTACTTCTTTAGACATATTCATTGCCATCATTGCAATAAATACTAAGTACATCAGGTTAATCATTTTCTGCCTTGCAGATGCTTTTCCTCCTGCCATGTTCTAATTAGTTTTTATTATTAATAATTAATATTAGTTATATAACAACTAATTAGTTTTTGTTCATTGCAGATAACATTCCACCGTAAACACCATTTAAAGATGATAGGTTAGATGCTAATGATTGCATTTGCTCTTTTAATTTAGTAGCATTTTCTACTGCTTCTTCGTTGATTGAAGCTTGACGGTTAACGCTATCTAATTGTACTTTATAAAGGCTGTTTAAAGACTCCATTTGAGCAGCAGCTAAAGATAATTCTTCACTGTATTTTTTAGTTGCAGACATAGAATCTACTGTAGGACCCATGTTTTTTGCTGCACCTTCAAAGTTTTTAATGCTATTTCCTAAGCTTGACATTAATTCACCATCAATCTTAGCTTCTTTTAATAAGTTATCTAATTTTTTAGATAATTGTCCTTCTGCGTCTTTTGGCTCTTCTTTAGTGTTTTTCTTAGAAGTTGTTTCAGCTCCTTCTAACTCAGGGTAAACTAATGACCAATCTAAATCTCCAGCTTGTCTTTCGAATGCAGAATACATAAATACTAATGCTTCTACTACCATTCCTAATGTTAGGATTTCAGATCCGAAAGGCCAGTGTTGAATTTTAAATAAGGCTCCAACAATTACAATTGCTGCTCCCATTCCATAGACCATGTTAGTTACCGTGATTTTTCCTTTTTTTGCCATAATTTGAGTTTTTTAGTTTTAGTTAAATTATCACTACTGATAATAAATTCGTTATGTTAGTTTTAATTGAATTTTAGTTAGTTGCTGCGTTTGCTGTTACTTCTGTACCCATGTAATCTTGGATAGTTCTAAACCCGATGTAACTTCTTGCCGAATCAGCATATTCGTAATCTCTTGAACTTACTTGTAAGAAGTAAGCAACATCTTTCCATGATCCACCACGTACCACTTTACGTTGGTTTTTCACGTCATTAACACTTGGGTTAATTGTGGATACATATTCGTATGAAGATGGATCGTAAGATGCGTGTACCCATTCAGATACATTACCAGCCATATTATATAAGTTAAAGTCGTTTGGCTCATAAGAGTCTGCTTCTACAGTATATAATGCTTGATCTGCTGCGTAATCACCACGTAAAGGCTTAAAGTTAGCTAAGAAACAACCTCTGTCGTTTTTAGCATAAGGACCACCCCAAGGGTAAGTTGCTCCTTGCAGACCTCCACGAGCAGCATACTCCCACTCCGCTTCAGATGGTAATCTAAATTTATTTACAAACTGACCTTTTCTTTCTTTTTGGTAAGCGTTTTTGTATAGTGTTCTCCACTCACAAAATGCTTTAGCTTGTTCCCAAGACACACCAACTACAGGATATTCTCCATAAGCATCATGCCAGAAATAATCATTATGCATTGGCTCATTATAAGAATAAGCGAAATCTCTAATCCAAGCTGTAGTATCTGGATATACTTTTACTTCTTCAGTAATAATTACATCCTTACGACTAAGATTTCTGTTTTTAGCTGCTTTTTCAATATCCATATAAGTGTATTGAAACTTGAATTTATTTACATCCCAAGTACGTTGTCCGTTATAAGACTCCTCTATTGGTAAGTACATCGTATCCATGATTTCAGAATAATACTCATCTGGGTATTCAGCCGTATCAAAAATAAGTTCTACATCTTTATTCAGTTTACGACCTTCGTAACCTGTAGGTCCTAATCCACTGTAGTTATCATACATATACTTTTCGTATACTGTCATGTTATCTGGATCTGAATCTTTAAATGCAAATTCTCCGATTCCACCTGTTCCAGGAACCTCTCCAATTTCATCAGCAAGTATTGCTAACTTCGTACGGATTGTAGAATCTCTTACCCACTCAACGAATTGTCTGTATTCGCTATTGGTAATTTCTGTCTCATCCATATAAAAGGATCTTACAGTAACAGTCTTAGTAGGTGCATCGTTAACGCCTGCTAAATCATCATCAGACTTACCCATAATAAATGCGCCACCAGGGACTAAGGTCATACCATATGGCTTTTCTGGGTGCCATTTCTTTCCTTTAACTCCAACCAATTCTCCTTTATCACCAGAACTACAACTGGCAAGTAAAGCTAAAACTGCGGTTAATAAAGCAAACTTCTTCATATTCATAGAAACTCGAGGTTAATTATTTTATCCTAAAAATTTAAGGCCGTAAACATATCCATATATTTTGACAAAAACAATTTTTTTTTAATTTTTTTTGCATTTCAACCCGAAAAAATGACACTTTATCGATATTTGAATGTTAAAATTAAAATTGCTAAACATTTAGAAACTGTTCTTTTTATAGGCCTTATACCATCTCTCAGGTATTTTACCATTACTAGCCTGCACGTAATCATCGTAAGTGCAAGGTAATAACGTGTGTTTTTTTAATTTATTATTAACATTTGGCAAAAATGGTATTTCTATCCACCAGCGTCCTGTTTTTGTACTCTTAAAGAAAATGAGCTCCTCATTCTCTATCATTACATTATACTTTAAATAACTATTTTCATCGTTAAACTGGTCGTCACTCACTCTACAGTTAACCCCTTCAACAAAGTACCACATCATTTGCCCCATTAACATAGGTGTTAGAGCGTCATCAGAATTTGGTTTGTACTCAAATATCCCAAAAGAAGACACCTTATTACTTATGCCTGCATATCTCGCTATGGCACAAATTTCTTTGCCATCTAATCCATTTGGAGAATAGTGTTGCTTCGCCCCTACTTCGGAACCTTTTATCGATTTTAAATCAATACTCACTATATGAGCATCTCTCATAACCGGCTCTACTAGATGAATATCGTTTGAAACCTCTCCTAACCTATAAGCTTCAAAAAACAAGCGATCCATCAAGTCTATTTCTTCTTGAGAGTTGAAATAGGTTTGATACCCTACCGCTGAGTAATTAAATAGGTTGAATGGTTGTTCCAGTATAATTTTACTAAAAAAGCTATTATTTTTTATCGGTTGATTAGCATCACCTAAATCAAAATTACTATCAACGTTAACCATATTCACCATAGGCTGAACATTGTCATACGCCCTATATATAGAAAAGGTTAGATCTTGTCCACCTCCCAATATAATAGGAATGATTTTTTGTTGTAATAAAGATTCTACCGAAGTACGAAGTGCGAAATACGTATCTTGAATACTGTTGCCTTGGACAATATCACCCAAGTCTGCTATTTCGGTAAACCAATTTCCTGGGAAGAGGCTATAAAAACATTTTCTTACTTCATCAAAATTTAAATCGTCTCCGATATAATTGATGTCGTTTCTGTTTTCACAAACCCCTAATATTGCAACACGAACACCTTCTAAATCTGGTATACCGTTTTGCTTAGAATGAACTCTAATTTTTGGCCCAAGCGCCTGCTGGGAAAGTAACTCGTTGTGAGCTAACACAACATCCGATACAGGCTCAAGGAAATTAAAGTTCATGAATTATTTCTTTTTAGTCGTTTTTCTTTTTGTCGCCTTTTTCTTTGGCGTTTTATCGGCTATAATTTTTTGAGCTTCTTCTAAAGTCATCTCAGAGACATCAACTGTTTTAGGTAATTCTACTTTTATTTTACCTTTTATAACATTATGTCTACCCCATCTGGCTTTTTCAACACGAATTCCTTCGCTTTCCCAACTATGAATCAGTTTATCTTTCTCCTTTTGAATTTTATCTTCTATAAGAGTGACAATATCTGAATCTGATAAATTATCCCAATCGTATTTTTTGTTTACGTTAATAAACATATTGTTCCATTTTATAAATGGACCAAAACGGCCTTTTCCTTTTTGAACAGGTAAATCTTGGTACTCATAAATAGGCGCATCAGCCTTTTCTTTTTCCTTAATTAACTCTATCGCAAAGTCTAAATCAACACTTAAAGGATCGGTTCCGGATGGCAAGGATACATATTTTTTTCCATATTTCACATAGGGACCAAAACGCCCGTTGTTAACCTCCACATCTTCAGATAAATAAACCCCTAAATTTTTTGGAAGTTGGAACAAATCCATGGCTTCTTCAAACGTTATAGTCGTCAATTGTTGATCTGGAGATAAACTCGCAAACTGAGGTTTCTCTTCATCATCAACAGTACCAATTTGAACCATTGGTCCAAAACGACCTAACCTTACACTTACCTGTTTTCCCGTTTTAGGATCCTTACCTAAAATACGTTCTCCAGATTCGCGTTCGGCATTAGCTTGAACATCTTCTACATGCGGATGAAAATCTTTATAGAAGTCTTTCATCATCTTAGTCCAATCTTCTTTACCTGCCGCAATATTATCAAAATCCTCTTCTACTTTGGCCGTAAAATTGTAATCTAAAATGGTTTCAAAATGATTTACCAAAAAGTCAGTAACAATCATTCCTATATCTGTAGGCACCAATTTACCTTTATCAGAACCTACCTTCTCAGTTAATTCTGTATCGGTAATTGCTCCCGCTTGTAATTTTAATTGCGAATAGTTACGCTCAACACCTTCAACAGCTCCTTTTTCAACATAATTTCTATTTTGGATCGTAGAAATTGTTGGGGCGTAAGTAGACGGTCTACCAATACCTAACTCTTCTAATTTCTTAACTAAAGAAGCTTCAGAATATCTATATGGAGGTCTTGTGTATCTCTCGGTTGCAGATATAAACGAATTTAACAACGTCTCATCAACTTTAAGCGCAGGTAACATTCCTTCTTGTTCTGATAAATCTTCATCATCTGTACCTTCTAAGTACACCTTTAAAAATCCATCGAAAGTAATGACCTCACCGTTGGCTGTAAATATTTGTTTATGTGTATTTGCTCCAATCTTAACATTGGTGCGTTCTAATTTTGCATCACTCATTTGAGAAGCGATTGCACGTTTCCAAATTAGCTCATACAATCTTGCTTGATCTCTATCAATATCAACCGAGTGTTTTGAAAAATCGGTTGGTCTAATAGCCTCATGCGCTTCTTGTGCGCCTTTAGCTTTACCTTTATAATTTCTTGGCGTGCTATAATTTTCACCGTAAGCTTGAGCAATTTCAATCTTAGCCGCATCACGAGCATCTTGAGATAAGTTTACACTATCCGTTCTCATATAAGTAATAAGACCGGCTTCATACAAACGTTGCGCCATTGTCATTGTTTTACTCACTGAAAAGTACAATTTACGAGAAGCCTCTTGCTGTAAGGTAGAGGTTGTAAACGGAGCCGCAGGCGATTTCTTTGCAGGCTTCTTCTCAAGGTTATTAACCTTAAAATCTGCCGACAAATTGGCTTTCAAAAATGCCATTGCCTCTTCCTTAGACGCAAATGGTTTAGGTAATTTTGCCTTAAAAGTCTGTCCAGATTCATTTGAGAACTCGGCATCTATTTTATAAGAAGCCACTGGTTGAAACTTTTGAATCTCACGCTCACGTTCCACAATTAATCTCACAGAAACAGATTGCACACGACCAGCAGATAAACCTCCTTTTACTTTTCTCCATAATACTGGAGATAGCTCATAACCTACAATTCTATCTAATACACGTCTTGCTTGTTGTGCATCGACCAAATCGTAATCTATTCCTCTAGGATTGTCAACAGCTTTTTTTATAGCCGACTTAGTAATCTCATGAAAAACAATTCTTTTAGTTCTGTCTTTGTCTAACTTTAGGGTTTCTGCCAAATGCCAAGCAATAGCCTCTCCTTCACGATCCTCATCACTCGCTAACCAAACCATTTCAGATTTTTTAGCTAAATCCTTAAGTTTTTTAACCACCGCTTTTTTGTCTTTCGACACCTCATACTTTGGTTTAAAATCGCCATCAACATCAACTCCTAATTCTTTAGAAGGAAGGTCGGCAATATGACCAAAGCTCGATTCTACTTTAAAATCTTTTCCCAAAAATTTCTCAATAGTTTTCGCTTTTGCAGGTGACTCAACAATTACTAAATTCTTCGCCATTTTTCATTTTTTAAGGCTACAAATGTAATCGAAAAAAAAGAAATCATCCTAATAATTAATTGATCTGGTTTAAATTCAGCCCTTATTTCATAGGACATTCAGACGTAAAACGATTAAAAACCGCACTAAAAACGGGCACAATTATAATATGTCAAATTGTCATAAACTTTAAAATAATCGTATCTTTGCACACTTATTGTCGTTAGACGATGCTGTATACTTATGGAAAAAACAATAGACGAAAGCAAACAAGGAAATAACCTTGTATTAGAACATAAAGAAGAGAATTCGAAAAAACTTTTTATCGAAAGCTACGGTTGCTCAATGAATTTTAGCGATAGTGAAATTGTAGCTTCTATTTTATCGGAACAGGGGTTTAATACCACAACCCAATTAGAAGATGCCGATTTGGTTCTGGTAAATACATGCTCAATTCGAGACAAAGCCGAACAAACGGTTAGAAAACGTTTAGAAAAATACAATGCTGTTAAACGTACCAATCCTAAAATGAAGGTTGGGGTTTTGGGCTGCATGGCAGAACGCTTAAAAAGTAAGTTTTTAGAGGAAGAGAAAATTGTAGACCTGGTTGTAGGCCCCGATGCTTATAAAGATTTGCCTAACCTTATTGCCGAAGTAGAAGATGGCAGAAACGCTGTTAACGTCATCTTATCAAAGGATGAAACCTATGGTGATATTTCGCCAGTGAGATTAAATAGTAATGGGGTAACAGCTTTTGTTTCTATTACAAGAGGATGCGATAACATGTGTACATTTTGTGTTGTTCCCTTTACAAGAGGACGAGAACGCAGTAGAGATCCGCAGAGTATTTTAGAAGAAATCAACGATTTATGGGCTAAAGGTTTTAAAGAAATTACACTTCTTGGTCAAAATGTGGACAGCTACCTTTGGTATGGTGGAGGCCTTAAGAAAAATTTTGAAAAAGCATCAGAATTACAAAAGGCTACAGCGGTAAATTTTGCTCAGCTTTTAGATTTATGTGCCATTGCTCAGCCAAAAATGAGAATTAGATTTTCAACATCTAACCCACAGGATTTAACCTTAGATGTTGTTGAAAGCATGGCCAAACACCATAATATATGTAATCATATTCACTTACCGGTACAAAGTGGAAGTAATAGAATTTTAAAAGCCATGAATAGACTTCATACAAGAGAAGAATATTTTGAGCTTATCGATAATATTAAAAGGATAATCCCTGATTGCGCTATCAGTCAAGACATGATCGCGGGATTCCCTACCGAAACCGAAGAAGATCACCAAGATACCATTAGCCTTATGCATTACGTAAAATACAACTTTGGGTATATGTTTACGTATTCAGAACGTCCAGGGACGATGGCAGAAAGAAAATTGGATGACGATATTCCCGAAGCTACTAAAAAAAGACGCTTGGCAGAAATAATTGAAGTACAACAAGAGCATAGCCATTTAAGAACTCGTGAGCGATTAGGGCAAACAGTTGAGATTTTGATTGAGCGCGAATCAAAAAAATCTAAAGATCAGTGGTCTGGCCGTACACCTCAAAACTTAGTAGCTGTTTTTCCAAAGGAAAATTACAAAGTTGGTGATTTGGTAAATGTAAAAATATCAGACTGCACCAAAGCAACGCTCATTGGAACCGCTGTTGGGTATTCACAAAACTAATTAACACTATGGAATCAATTCAAGCAATAAAACAACGCTTTGGTATCATTGGAAACGATCCCAAATTAAATAGAGCCATTGAAAAAGCTATGCAAGTGGCCGCTACAGATATATCTGTTCTGGTTACTGGAGAAAGTGGTGTTGGTAAAGAAAGTATTCCAAAAATCATTCACCAATTATCACACAGAAAACACGGAAAATACATTGCCGTTAACTGTGGTGCGATTCCTGAAGGCACTATTGACAGTGAACTTTTTGGTCACGAAAAAGGTGCATTTACGGGAGCAACACAAACGCGATCAGGATATTTTGAAGTTGCCGATGGCGGAACCATTTTTTTGGATGAAGTTGGCGAACTCCCGTTAACTACACAAGTTAGATTGCTACGTGTATTAGAAAATGGTGAGTTTATTAAAGTAGGTTCAAGTAAGGTTCAGAAAACAGACGTTAGAATTGTTGCCGCTACAAATGTCAATATGTTTGAGGCCATTAAAAAGGAGAAGTTTAGAGAAGATTTATATTATAGATTAAGTACCATAGAAATAAACCTTCCGGCACTGCGTGAGCGCAAAGACGATATTCACCTTTTGTTTCGAAAATTTGCCAGTGATTTTGCCTTAAAATATAAAATGCCAACGATCAAACTTACTGATGATGCGGTACAAATGCTTATCAAGTACAGATGGAATGGTAACATTAGACAATTGCGTAATGTGGCAGAACAAATTTCGGTTTTAGAGCATAACAGAAGTATCGATACTGTTGGCCTGAGAAATTATCTTCCTGATTCTGGTCAAAATCTTCCTGCCGTTATCAATTCAACTAAAAGCGAATCTGATTTTAGTAGTGAACGAGAGATATTATACAAAGTCTTGTTTGATATGAAAGGGGATCTAAACGATCTTAAAAAATTAACCTTAGAACTGATGAAAAGTGGAAACGCCTCAGAAGTTCAAAAAGACAATGAGGGATTAATTCAAAAAATATACGGAGAAGATGATGCAAAGTCGGAAGATACAAACACCAATTTAGAGGTGCTTTCTATCCCAGAGACTTCTGTCGCTTCTGTCACTCCAATCGAAACCGTTCAGCAACCTTCAATTACAGAAGACAAATATCACTTTGCCGAAGAAATTGAGGAGGAAGAACCTTTATCTCTTCATGATAAAGAATTAGAATTAATTAAAAAATCTTTAGAACGTCATAAAGGCAAACGTAAACTTGCAGCTGCCGAATTGGGTATTAGTGAGCGTACTTTATACAGAAAGATAAAACAATACAATCTATAATTTATATATTGGCTTAATGAAAGCAGTAGAAATTTTTAGATTAAGACGTACGTTTGGCAGAGAAAGCTCTGAAGCCCTTAGAAAAGAAGCTGAAGATTTTATTAATGACAAACATTATAAAGGCTACAGGTTGATTTCGGCCTCGTTTGAAGTTGCAGACAATGCTGGTTACATTTATGCGTTTATTACAATGAAACGCCCTAACACGTATTAAATACTATGAAATACATTTTTAGAATTTTAACTCTTGGTTTATTTGTAGTGCTTTTTGGCTGTGGCTCGTACTCGTTTACCGGAGCTTCAATTCCTGAAGGCACAAAAACTTATCAGGTTAATTTCTTTCAGAATACCGCTAACTTAGTAGAACCCGGTTTAGATAGAGATTTTACACTTGCTCTTCAAGATTTAATTTTAAACCAAACAAGTTTAGATTTGGTGAAATCTGGCGGAGACTTGATTTATGAAGGTGAAATTACAGAATATCGAATCTCACCTACTACAGCTACTGCACAAAATACTGCCGCACAAAACCGATTAACCATAACAGTAAATGTGAGGTATTATGATACCAAAAATGAAGAAAAAGACTTTGAAAACAGATTTTCGTTCTTTTATGATTTTGATGGCAGTGCGCAATTAGTTGGTGGGCAAAAAGACACAGCGCATGAAGAAATTTTTGAACGTATAACACAAGACATTTTTAACGCTTCTTTGGCGGACTGGTAAACCTATGGACAAACATCAATTTATAGAATTATTACAACAACCTGGGCAAATTAATGCAACCCAAACGTTGGATGTTTCAACCATTGTTGACCGTTACCCCTATTTCCAAGCAGCTCGAGCCATTTATTTAAAAGGCCTAAAAAACAAAGAAAGCTTTAAGTATAATAATGAGCTAAAAGTAACCGCAGCTTATACTGCAGACCGTAGTATTCTCTTTGACTTTATTACTTCTGAAGGATTTAATCAAAACGAAATTTCTACTCAAATCAAAAAGAATTCTGCTTATTTAAAGGAGATTGAAGTAGAAGATGAAAGTGATATTTCAATTCATCATAAAGTTGAAATTGATGACACACTTAAACAACAAATTGAAGACACTCAAGGTGTTTTAGACCCAAAATTATTTGAAAAAATATCTGAAGAAGATTCGATTAAACCCGAATCCTCAACTTCAGACCAAGAAATCCCCCCAGACATTCAGTTTGAAGTTGAAGCTTCTGAAATTGAACCTCAACCTGAAGATCAATTAGAGCTGGGAAAACCATTAAATTTCGACAAATCGGAGACGCATTCGTTTTCTGAATGGCTAAAAATAACCAGTTTTAAACCTATTGAGCGTGATGACTCTTCAACCTCTAACGAGGTAAAAATAGAAGAAGAACCTACTATTGAAACAAAAGAAGTACCAACAACTAAAAAGGAGCGAAAATTAGATTTAATTGATAAATTTTTAAGTAGCTCACAAAAAATTAAACCTGTAAAAGATTATACCGGATCCATAGACTTGAGCAGTAGTAATACTGCGCCACAAGACGAACTTATGACAGAAACTTTGGCGCGTATTTATCTGGAACAAAAAAACTTTGATAAGGCAATTCAGTCATATAAAATATTAAGTTTGAAATATCCAGAAAAAAGTGGTTTCTTTGCAGACCAAATTAAAGCAGTAAAACAATTACAAGACAATAATACTAAATCAAAATGAGTACGTTTACAATATTTTTAATCCTTATCGTGGTAGTTGCCTTTTTATTAATTACCGTAATTATGGTACAAAATCCTAAAGGTGGAGGATTATCTTCTTCTTTTGGCGGTGGAGGCACTCAACAATTAGGTGGTGTAAAGAAAACAACAGACTTTTTAGACAAAAGTACTTGGGCTTTAGCAACATTATTATTGGTATTAATATTATTATCTAATGTTGCCATCGATAGTGGTCAAGCGAGTACAGAGTCTAAAGCTTTAGATCAAACTGAGACGAGCACAACTGTTCCAAGTTCAGAAGATGGTGCTAACTAATTAGTACAACATATACAACAGTAAAAGCCAACCTTAAAAGGTTGGCTTTTTTGTATCTTGAAAACTGAAACTTTGTCAGTCTAATTTGGTTGGCATAATTTTCGAAATAGAGAAAACAGAAAATCACAATTTTAAATACTAAATACATAAACAATGAGCTTAAACATTAAACCTTTAGCAGATCGTGTTCTTATAGAACCTGTACAGGCTGAAACAACTACAGCTTCTGGGATTATTATTCCTGATAACGCAAAAGAAAAACCTCAAAAAGGTACTGTTGTTGCTGTTGGTAACGGAACAAAAGATGAGCCTTTAACCGTTAGTGTTGGGGATTCTGTATTATACGGAAAATACGCAGGAACAGAACTTAAATTTGAAGGTAAAGATTACTTAATTATGCGAGAAAGTGACATTCTTGCAATTGTTTAATTTTCATTAAAAACACATAAAAAAATGGCAAAAGATATAAAATTTGACATCGAAGCACGTGACGGATTAAAACGTGGTGTTGATGCATTAGCAAACGCAGTTAAAGTTACTTTAGGACCAAAAGGACGTAATGTAATTATCAGTAAATCATTTGGCGCTCCTCAAGTCACAAAAGATGGAGTTTCTGTAGCTAAAGAAGTAGAGCTTGAAAACGAGCACGAAAACATGGGCGCTCAAATGGTAAAAGAAGTAGCTTCTAAAACCAACGATTTAGCAGGTGACGGAACAACAACTGCAACTGTTTTAGCTCAAGCTATTGTAAAAGAAGGCTTAAAAAACGTTGCTGCTGGTGCGAATCCAATGGATTTAAAACGTGGGATTGATAAAGCTGTTTCTGCTATTACAGAAAACTTAGAAGAACAAGCTCAAAAGGTTGGAAATTCTTCAGATAAAATTCAACAAGTTGCGTCTATCTCTGCGAACAACGACAAAACAATTGGTGATTTAATCGCTACTGCTTTTGGAAAAGTTGGTAAAGAAGGTGTTATCACAGTTGAAGAAGCTAAAGGAACAGATACTTATGTAGATGTTGTTGAAGGTATGCAATTTGACAGAGGATATTTATCACCTTACTTTGTAACTGATGCTGATAAAATGATTGCTGATTTAGAAAATCCATACATTTTATTATTTGACAAAAAGATATCTAACCTACAAGAGATTTTACCAATCTTAGAGCCCGTAGCTCAATCAGGTCGTCCATTATTAATTATCGCTGAAGATGTAGATGGTCAAGCCTTAGCAACATTGGTTGTAAACAAATTAAGAGGTGGATTAAAAATTGCTGCTGTGAAAGCTCCAGGATTTGGAGACAGACGTAAAGCCATGTTAGAAGATATAGCCATCCTAACTGGAGGTACAGTTATTTCTGAAGAAAGAGGTTTCTCTTTAGAAAACGCCGATTTATCTATGTTAGGTACAGCTGAAACAGTTACAATTGACAAAGACAATACTACAATTGTAAATGGTAGTGGTGATGCTGAAATTATTAAAGGTCGAGTTAACCAGATTAAAGCTCAAATTGAAACGACTACAAGTGATTACGACAAAGAGAAACTACAAGAGCGGCTGGCAAAATTAGCTGGTGGTGTTGCAGTTCTTTATGTTGGAGCAGCTTCAGAAGTAGAAATGAAAGAAAAGAAAGATAGAGTTGACGATGCTTTACACGCAACAAGAGCGGCAGTAGAAGAAGGTATCGTTGCTGGTGGTGGTGTTGCTTTAGTAAGAGCTAAATCACTATTAGAATCTATTACAACTGAAAACTTAGACGAAGTAACAGGAATTCAAATTGTTGCTCGTGCCATTGAATCTCCAATACGTACCATCGTTGAAAATGCTGGTGGAGAAGGAAGTGTTGTTGTAGCAAAAATTCTTGAAGGCAAAGGCGACTTTGGTTACGACGCAAAATCTGATGCTTATGTAAACATGCTTGAAGCGGGTATTATTGACCCTAAGAAAGTAACTCGTATTGCATTAGAAAATGCTGCATCTGTAGCTGGAATGATTCTAACAACAGAGTGTGCTCTTATTGATATTAAAGAAGATGCACCTGCTGCAGGTATGCCACCAATGGGAGGCGGAATGCCAGGAATGATGTAATTAAAATACATGAACTTCTATATAAGAAAAGCCTCAATACAATTGAGGCTTTTCTTGTTTTAAAGACTATTGATACACATAGTTATACTCTCCTATTATTGAAGTCGAATAATAAATTTTATTAGCAGTATGTTTTATTAACCTATTTTCATTGTCAAATTCATAATCCATAGACATTGTTATTTCAGCACCATCTAAATCTCTAACAAACACATAACTCTGCAGGTAGTTTTCCCCCAAGTCGGCTAAAGTTTTAAAAGCATAATGCCCTCTTTTACCAAGCATTAAATTATTACGCCATTCACTACCAAACCTAAACTTATCTTTTTGATAAGGAGCAGTTGCCAACTCCGACGTATACTCGAAGGTAACGGTGCCATCTTCTTGTCCATAACCAATATTTGTACAAGACAGGAGGTTTCCACCGTTATAAACTGCCTCCCAAGCCTCCGTATTATCTTCATTTTGATAACGAATTATACGATTACTACTATCTAACAAAAAATTAAATGTTTTGAGATATATTACATTGTTATCAAAATCAGTCATTTTCTCGGTCCCTTCAATACTATTAGCCAAATAGTTATATTCTGCTAATACAATTCTATTTTGATAGAAATCTGTTGTTTCAACAGTTAGAAGTCTATCTTCTTCATCGTACTTATAAGTCACATTTTTTGATAGCTCCCCAAGGTATGTATGTTCGGCTAAAACCATTTTACCGTCTGAGAATACCTGATTAATATTATATCCAGACTCCTGAATAATTTCCGTATTTTCTCCTTCTTCAATTGTATATTGAGTCGATATGAAGGGAGAGCCTTCAACTGTTCCAATCTCTATAATTTCAATCAAATCTGCCGCAGATTGATCTTCAACAGGAACATTGATTGATTCATTTTCACAGGAGACTAAATTGATTAGCATAAAAATAGAACAGATAAGCTTGATAGAGTTTTTCATAATGTTGATTATTGCTTTAGTGTTAACTCACTCAACATCACAATTATCATGCCAAAAATGTAGGTTATTTCCTTATTTAATACCAAGAAAAAAGCCTCAATTGTATTGAGGCTTTTTTAATTTTTATAAAGAATAATTAGTTACCCTTATCGTGGTCACCAACCACTTCATCATCTCTATATTTACAACACGGATGAACAGAAGCATAGGCTTCATCTGAAGCTTTAAGATCTTTTACATCATGACCAACAGCTAAAATATTGTTTTGAATACTATCTAAGGTCGTTTTTCGAGCATCATAAATCAGACTTAACTCATGAGTTTCTAAATTCCAAACAGCAGATTTCACACCTTTGGTTTTAATCGCCGCTTTTTCGATACGTGATTTACACATCATACATACGCCATCAACTTCTAATGTCGCTTTTTCACTTTTGTTTTGAGCAACTGTAGTTACTCCAAGCAATAACATTGCTATTACAATTAGGTTTTTCATCTTTAATTTAATTTTAATCTTAATCCAGCATAATAAGAAGCTCCAAAAATTGGGCCGTACACAAAAGTTGTGTCAAAATTAGGTCCGAATGGGTTCTCACTACTTAGAATCGGGTTATCTTGTTTTTGGTTAGTAATATTCTCTGCGCCTAAATATACTTCAAATTGAGGGGAAAACACGCGGGTAACTTGCGCATTTAAGGTTCCTAATGTTGGCGTATAGTCATCCAATTGAAATTCGATAGGGTTTAATGCTGTTGAAGCATAACGTTGTTTACCTAAATAATTAAAAGTCGCATCAAATTTCCAATTGGCACCATTAGGTTTCACTTCTGTTTCGTAAGATGCATTTGCAAAAAAACGATGTTGTGGTGTCATTGGTTTTTCAAGCTCTCCTGAAGCGTAGGTTGTTTTTACATCATAATACTTGTATGCCAATCGGGCATCAAACCCATGAAATAGTGAGGCACTGAATTCAAATTGAAAGCTATTTGCATAACTATTTCCTTCTAAATTATAAAAACTAACCTCGGTTGGCGTTTCATAATCTACAACAATTTGGTTTGTAAAATCTGTTCTATAAAAATCAACGGTAATATCTGCTGAATGTCCAAACAGGTTAAAGCCTTGTAAAAAGGACACACCATAATTCCATGCAATTTCAGGATCTAAACCGTAAACTTCGCCTCCTACGTCATTAATAATTATTTGTCTTGACGTAGAAAACATGTTTTGATTTTCAGCAAAAATATTAGCACTACGTTTTCCTCTACCGGCAGACAATTTTAATGCCGAACGCCCCCATGGCGTATAGCGCATATGTAATCTTGGAGATACAAACACGCCTAAAATATTACTGGCATCTACCCTCACTCCTGCGGTTAGGTTAAGTTTATCTAAATCGTCATAAGCATACTCAAAAAACCCTCCTAAAGAGCTCTCTTTTCGTCCGTAATCTAAGTTATTTACCATTTCATCATAATCATCAAAACTATAATTTAATCCGGTTTTAATTTTATGACGTGAATCCCCGATGATGGAGTTATAAACGGCATTTGCATAAAAACTATCATGCACGATGTTATAGGTGTTTAACCCAAAATAAGAATCCTGATCATGAGTACTTGCTGCAAGTTGAAGCCCAACACTCTGCCAAGGCATGTCTGGATTAACATATCCTAACTTACCTGAAAACTCCATGCGTTGTGTATCTATTTCACTACCCCAAGCATTAGTTGTTCCTCTATCTGTGTTTGGATCAAAAAAGGTTTGTCCCGTTTGCTTTTCGTCGTTTAAGAATCTTAAATTAAAAAAACTCACAAACCCATGTTTGGTATCTGTGTATTGCCAACGATTCATAACATTTATTTGATTTGCTAATGGCATATCAAGAAAAGTATCATCATTATTATCAAACTTCTCATTTCTCAAATTTCCATGCGCATAAATCCCTGTACTCCATGAATCGTCGATTTTAATATTAAAATGAGTGTTTAGCTCCATTCTACCATTGGCATTTCCGTAAGCATTTACAAAGAATTTATTATCGGTCGTTGGCTTAACCAACTCCGCATTAATTTGACCTGAAATACTTTCAAATCCATTGACTACACTTCCTGCTCCCTTAGTAATTTGAATACTCTCCACCCATGTTCCAGGAATAAAGCTCATCCCATATGCTTGAGAAGCCCCACGTATAGAAGGTACATTTTCTGTTGTAATCAATATATAAGGACTCGATAGTCCCAACATTTTTATTTGCCTTGTCCCTGTAATGGCGTCAGCGAAATTTACATCAATAGACGGGTTAGTTTCAAAACTCTCTGAAAGATTACAACAAGCCGCCTTTAAGAGCTCTTCACTACTCACGTTAATAATATTCTTAGCTTGTAAATAAGATTTAGAAGTAGCTTGTTTTCTTGCTACTACTGCAACCTCATCTAACTCACTTGTTGGAGCCAGTCTATGAGTAATAGAAGCCACAGAATTCACTTGAATGGTATCTGTTTTATACCCCACGTAACTCACTACTAATTGCTTGTAATCTTTAGTATAGTTGATGGTAAATTTTCCATCAAAATCGGTGACAGCACCTATACTTGTATTTAACCAATATACATTGGCACCACCGAGTGGTATGTTATTTTCTACTGCACTTCCATCATAAATAATACCCGTTAGCTTTTCTTGTGACCAAGCACAAACTGGCAGTATTATAAACAATGCATATTTTAAAAATTTCATTATTTAATATTTTCATCATTCTGAATGCGCATAATCGCTTAAACAGAACGTATTAATAAGTTGAATTGATTGTTAAGCGAATATTTGAGAATCAAATTCTCAATCACCTAAACACATACTAAATTTATCCCCTAATTAAGAAGAGAAACAATATCAAATAAGAAATGATTGGTAGAGCACCTGAAGATTTGGTGCTTTTGGAGGACCATTATAGAGTCCTAAAACAAATTGCTTTTTAGATTGAGGCGCGACAAAACTATTGAATTCAAAATTTAAGTCTTGCGGCAAATCACAAACGGAAAACACATATTTTAAAGACGGTTTTATATTTAAAACATCAACGCCTTCAACTATTTCTCGTACATCCTTACAGCAGCCTTTGGTTAAACTTTGATGCTCACTTTCATAGCTCTTCATTGCATCACCGCCACAACGTTCTACAGAAGATAAAATTGAAACATCTATTAAGTTACCCGCACAGAAATGCTTATCAACAGTAAAAGACACCGATGAAAACAACACGACAATGGCCAACATCATCGCACTAAGTTTATAAAACACTTTCTTAAGCATAGCACAAAATTAACAAAAAAGCCAAATTGCCATAATTTTTAGAACGTAATTAACATTTAACTTTTAATTTTTTGATAATAAAAAGCTGGGAGTAATACCAGTAACATTATGGGCTGAATAAAAAATCTTCTAATATTAAAGAACAAATAATAATCTGCTTTATCAGGTTTTATTACAAAATACAGGAATGGAATAATTAAAAGCACATATCCTACCGCATAAACAAAACATGAGAATTTAACGATTTGCTTATCCAAAAAACACAGATAAATTATAAAAACAGAAATTACAGAATTGAGGACAAATCTCAAACTGGTAAAAAAAGTAAGCTTGAACACTTCTCTTCTTGGGTTATCGATATACAAATAGTCATTTTCAAAAAACTGTAAATAGGGATCGTAAAATAATTGGTCTTCAAAAAACCTGATTAAAATTAGGAGGAGCACAAAAACACCGATTCCTAAAACCCTGTATAGCTTATTTTTTGTCATCAGTCAATTCTTGATTACCCAATTTGTTTACCCAATACACCCACAACAAAAAGACAACTCCATAAATAACCAAGGGAAAAACGATGTCATGAACAAAATATATATACCCTGGGTATTTATAAATACTAATGGTCAATAATGAAATCCGTAAAATATTAGAAATATAAATAATTATTATCCCAAAACAGATATAAAGAAAAGTAGATTTAAACCGTCCTGAAAAAGCCACTATAAAAGCCACAAACAAAATTATGACACTAATAGAGTTACAGCCTTCAACCACGCGGGCCACATAATTGCCATCAACTAACAATTTAAGCGAAGGCTCCTCGGTATGAACAATAGCTTCAGAATGAAAACCCAGTGCATTTAAAACTGATACACTTTGATGCGCTACCGTATTGGTGAAAAAATCTGGAAATGGTTCTTTGCCATTACTATAAGATAAGTACCCCTTATAAGCCAAAGTCAAAACTCCGTATACGATAAAAAATGTCAAGATAAACTTTACAACAGATTTGTATTTAGAAAGTAATTGTTTCAAACTTGGCATCAATTTATAGCACTTGTAAAAATATACATTTTGTTATAAGTTAATTAGTCCTTTTTTAAATACTTTTGCAAAAAAAATTGGGTTATGACATTTCAAGAATTACAACCACAGGTTCAGGCAATTATCACAAATAACAACTCTAAAAATGAAAAGTTATTAGAAATTTGTGAGGTCTTAGAGTCTAACATTTCGTATTACAACTGGGTTGGATTCTATTTTAAAAATGGAGATAAAAACGAATTGAAATTGGGTCCATATGTTGGAGAGCCTACAGACCACACTATAATCCCTTTTGGTAAAGGCATATGCGGACAAGTAGCGGTGAGCAATGAAAATTTTGTTGTCCCAGATGTTGCAGCTCAAGACAATTATATTGCTTGTAGCATTACGGTTAAAGCAGAAATTGTAATACCAATTTTTGTAAATGGTGAAAACATTGGACAAATAGACATTGACTCTAATACTCCAGACCCATTCAGTGAAGAAGACGAGCGCTTTTTAGAATTTGTATGTTCTCAAGTGGCTTCAATTCTGTAATCACAATTACATCCCCGTTCTAATAGCTTCTACTGGATCTAATTTTGAAGCTGAAATTGCTGGAATTACACCAGAAATCAATCCGATAACAGAAGATAAAGAAAAGCCTAATAGCATATTTTCAAAGGAAAGCACAAATTCAAAATCTCCAGAAAATTGGGAGCCTATGAGTGTGCATAGCCAGACCAGAATTAATCCAATTACACCTCCTATTACGGCTAATATTACGGCTTCAGATAAGAATTGTAATAGGATAAACTTGTTTTTTGCTCCTAGTGATTTTTGAATACCAATTAAGTTTGTGCGCTCCTTTACACTAACAAACATAATATTCGCGATTCCAAATCCACCAACTAATAATGAAAATCCACTAATCACCCAACCAATAGAATTAAGCATGGAGATTATACCATTAATAGCATCTGCCATTCCTGACATTTTATTCACAAAAAAATCGTTATCATCTCCTGCCTTTAACCCTCTATAGTTTCTGAATTTCTGAATCATAATACCTTCAAAAGCGTCAATATCTTGATCATCTTCAGGATCAAGAATAATAGCCCCAGGTAAACCATTTACTCCACCATTGTTAAAACGTCTCACAAAATTTGCTGGTACATAAGCCTTATTATCAGGGGAATCAAATAGTGTAGCTCCAAATTTCTTGAGCACTCCAATTACGGTTAATTTTCTTCCGTAAACTCTTATTTGCTTATTGATTGGATTTAAATTTCCAAAAAGATTTTCTGCTATTTCGTATCCCAAAACAATTACAGGTGCACCTGAAGCAGATTCAGACTCGGTATAGAAACGCCCAAATTCCACCTTAAAATCTTCAATTTCATAAATTTCGCTTGATACTGGTGTAACCTCAACGCCTTCAATAGATTCTCCTTCGTACTTCACGATCTCAGAACCTCCAAAAATCACATAGGCTACATTTTCAATACCAGGCACGTTTCGTTTTATAAACTCGTAGTCACTATACTCGGTCTGAGGAAAGTTATCGCGCTTCCATCTTGGTACTGAAGTTGGACCAAATGAATACTTGGTCAAATACATGGTGTTTTTATCTAAACCTGATAAACTGTCCTTAATATTTCTATCTAAAGAATCAACTGCTGCAAGTACAGCTATGATAGAAAAAATACCAATTGTAACTCCTAAAAGCGATAAAAAAGTACGCAATTTATTATTGCGTAAAGCGTTTAAAGCAAATGCGAATCCCTCTTTAAATAATCGAATGTAAACTATCATGAAATTAAAGCAGTTTTTATGCTGATTAAAGATAGGTCGTTTCTAACAAAACTTTGTTACAAATTATTAAAAATTAAGACTGTTTTGGCTTCACTATTTTTCATTAATGATTACTTTTGCAGCTTAAAATCACACAACAACACAATGAACAACAACAAGACTATCAAATCGGCTTTAATCTCAGTATTTAGCAAAGACGGATTAGAACCAATTGTAAAACAATTAGACCAGTTAGGAGTAGTGATTTACTCTACTGGTGGTACCGAAAAATTTATTAAAGATTTAGGTATAAATGTAATCCCTGTAGAAGATGTTACATCTTACCCATCAATTTTAGGCGGAAGAGTAAAAACATTACACCCAAAAGTATTTGGAGGTATTTTAAACCGTCAACATAACGATAGCGATGTTGCAGAATTAGAAGAGTTTGAGATCCCTCAAATTGATTTAGTTATTGTGGATTTATATCCTTTTGAAAAGACAGTTGCTTCTGGAGCAAGTAATGCAGATATTATTGAGAAAATTGATATCGGTGGAATTTCATTAATTAGAGCTGCGGCTAAAAACTATGCCGATGTACTTTGCGTGTCATCTGTAAACGATTATGCATCGGTTTTAGAATTATTAGAAACTAAAAACGGAGAAACTTCTGAAGCCGATAGAAAAGCATTTGCTGCAAAATCGTTCAACGTGTCTTCACATTATGACAGTGCAATTTTTAACTATTTTAATTCAGATCAACAAGAAACTGTTTTAAAGATTAGTGAAACAAACGGAAAGGCTTTGAGATATGGAGAAAACCCGCATCAAAAAGGAACTTTCTTTGGCAACTTTGATGACATCTTCACTAAACTTCACGGTAAAGAACTGAGCTATAACAACCTTTTAGATGTTGATGCTGCAGTGAACTTAATGAATGAATTTAAAGAGGACCTACCAACCTTTGCAATCTTAAAACACAACAATGCGTGTGGTATAGCAACAAGACCAACTATTAGCCTAGCATATGCAGATGCCCTACAAGGTGACCCTGTTTCTGCTTTTGGTGGAATTCTAATCTCGAATACAGAAATTGATGCTGCTACTGCAGAACAAATTCACACTTTATTTTGTGAAGTCGTTATTGCACCATCATTCTCAGATGAGGCTCTTGAAATTTTAAAAGGAAAAAAGAATAGAATTTTATTAATTCTAAAAGACATTGAACTTCCTAAGACAAATGTTAGAACTTGTTTAAACGGAATCTTAGTTCAAGATAAAGACAATATTACAGATAGTGTTGAAGGT
Source organism: Bacteroidetes bacterium MedPE-SWsnd-G2 (assembly GCA_001874335.1). Classification (GTDB taxonomy): domain Bacteria; phylum Bacteroidota; class Bacteroidia; order Flavobacteriales; family Flavobacteriaceae; genus MedPE-SWsnd-G2. The sequence continues at coordinate 95,026 of MPDE01000011.1, read as the reverse complement.
TTATCAAACGCAACAAATGGGGTACCTAATGCAGACGAGTTAGAAGATCTTATTTTTGCATCAAAAATTTGTAAGCACACAAAATCTAACACTATTGTTTTAGCTAAAAACAAACAGTTATGTGCAAGCGGAACAGGACAAACAAGTCGTGTTGATGCCTTGAATCAAGCCATCCATAAAGCAGGCACATTTAATTTTGATTTAAAGGGAGCGGTAATGGCAAGTGATGCCTTTTTCCCTTTCCCAGACTGTGTTGAGATTGCAGATAACGCAGGTATTTCTGCTGTAATTCAACCAGGAGGATCAATCAAAGATCAGTTAAGTATTGATTATTGTAATGAAAATAATATTGCAATGGTATTTACTGGAACCCGTCATTTTAAACATTAATTTTTATTACATTTACCAAAGACACCAAAAACAATTCAGAACTTAAACAATTTTTAATAGCCTATGGGATTTTTTGACTTCCTTACAGAGGAAATAGCCATCGATTTAGGGACAGCAAACACACTTATTATTCATAATGACAAGGTAGTTGTTGATAGTCCATCCATAGTTGCTAGAGATCGTATATCGGGTAAAATTATTGCTGTAGGTCAAGAGGCCAATATGATGCAAGGAAAAACGCATGAAAACATTAAAACTATTAGACCGTTGAAAGATGGTGTAATTGCAGATTTTGATGCGTCAGAAAAGATGATTAATCTATTCATCAAAAACATTCCTGCCTTACGTAAAAAATTGTTTACACCTGCACTTCGCATGGTGGTTTGTATTCCGTCTGGTATTACAGAAGTAGAAATGCGAGCAGTTAAGGAGTCTTGTGAGCGTGTAAATGGTAAAGAAGTATATCTAATCCATGAACCAATGGCCGCGGCCATTGGTATTGGGATAGACATTATGCAACCTAAAGGAAATATGATTGTTGATATTGGTGGTGGTACTACTGAAATTGCTGTTATTGCTTTAGGCGGTATTGTTTGTGACAAATCGGTTAAGGTAGCCGGTGATGTTTTCACAAATGATATTATATATTACATGCGCACACAACACAACCTTTATGTTGGTGATCGTACAGCTGAAAAAATTAAAATTCAAATAGGTGCCGCTACTGAAGATTTAGAGTTACCTCCAGAAGAGATGAGCGTTCAAGGACGTGATTTATTAACTGGTAAACCTAAGCAGGTACAAATATCGTATAGAGAAATTGCTAAGGCTTTAGATAAATCAATTTTAAGAATTGAAGATTCTGTAATGGAAACCCTTTCTCAAACGCCACCAGAATTGGCAGCAGACATTTACAACACAGGTATTTATTTAGCAGGTGGTGGGTCTATGCTTAGAGGATTAGACAAACGTCTGTCTCAAAAAACAGACTTACCGGTTTATATTGCTGAAGACCCGCTTAGAGCTGTAGTTAGAGGTACCGGTATAGTACTTAAAAACCTTCCAAAATTTAAAAGTGTATTGATAAAATAATAAGCCCAGATGCAACAAATCATTAATTTTGTTTTAAGAAACAAATCCTTTCTTTTGTTTTTGTTGCTGTTTTCTATTGGCTTAGGATTGACCATTCAATCGCATTCTTATCACAAAAGCAAGTTTATAAATTCTGCTAATAGTGTTTCGGGCGGTGTGTATAATTCGGTAAATTCAATCGATCAATATTTTCACCTTAAAACAGAAAACGAATTACTGTTAGAGGATAACAAAGCCTTAAAATCATTACTGTTCAATTTAGATATTAATGATTCAATAATTGACCCTCAACACTTACAATACTCCGTTATTGGTGCCAAGGTGGTTAAAAATAGTTATTCGGCTCAAGACAACTACCTAACCATAAAAGCAGGTACAAAAGATAGTATTACAGAAGATTTAGGAGTCATTACCTCAAAAGGGATTGTTGGTATCATTGATAAAACATCAAACAACTACTCAAGAGTATTGTCCATATTAAACTCTCAAAGTCGAGTAAACGCAAAATTAAAATCAAGTTACCATATAGGTTCTCTTATTTGGAACACCAAAGCACCAAATACGGTGCAACTTGTAGATGTTTCAAAATTTGCCAATATCAAAATAGGAGATACCATCGAAACAGGAGGCCAATCTTCAATTTTCCCTGAAGGTATTCCTATAGGTACAATTTTAGATTTCAAAGATGATCAAGGCGGTGACACCTATAATATTAACGTAACTCTATTTAATGATATGACAAACATTGGCCATGTTTATATTGTTACAAATAAAGACAAACAAGAAATTAAAGCATTACAAAACAACTTGCCTAATGAATAACACCTCAACGCAAATATTACGATTCTTGGGGTTACTATTATTACAAGTCACCATCTGTAATAACATCAACTTTTTAGGCTATATTAACCCTTACGTATACGTATTGTTTGTATTGGTTTTCCCGATTAATGTTAACCGTCAATTATTTCTGTTTCTAAGTTTTTTATTGGGACTGTGCGTTGATATTTTCTCCGACTCCGGGGGAGTTCACGCAGCAGCTACAGTTGCATTGGCGTATTTTAGACCTCCAGTTTTAAAGTTTTCGTTTGGGGCAATGTATGACTACCAAACCATAAAATTTAGCAACACCGAAATTGGCAGTAGAATAGGTTATTTTACTCTTCTCGTAGTCTTACACCATCTCATTCTTTTCTCATTAGAAGTATTTAAGTTTTCAGAAATACTATTAGTACTCAAAAAAACGTTATTTTCTAGTCTATTTACAATTTTCATCTGTTTACTATTTACTGTTCTATTTAGCAAGAAAACCAAATGAGAAAACTATTACTTTTTAGTACCATAATTATTGTTGGTATCATATTTATTGCTCGTTTGTTTTACCTACAAGTTTACAATAAAGACCGATACAACATTCATAAAGATAACGCCATAAAAAAGGTGTTTGTTTACCCAAAGCGTGGCTATGTTTATGACAGAAATGGTGATTTACTAGTAGCCAACCAATCGTCTTATGACGTAATGGTAATTCCTTCAAAGGTTAAACCCTTAGACACCTTAGAATTTTGTAATCTCTTAAAAATTGACACCTCTGAATTTAAAAAGAAACTTAGAAAGGCAAGAGTATATTCTCCATGGCTACCTTCTCCACTATTAAAGCATTTGGCAAAGGAAGATTATGCTGCTCTTCAAGAAAAAATGAGAAAATTTGAAGGGTTTTATATTCAGAAAAGAGCAATCAGATCCTATCAAACAACTATTGGCGCTAATGTTTTAGGAGATATTGGAGAGGTAAACGAGTTTAACATCAACAAGGATTCCTACTACCAAATGGGAGATCTGATAGGGAAGCAAGGTATTGAGATATCTTATGAAAAAACATTACGCGGCCAAAAGGGAATTAAATTTATTCAAAAAGATTACCTGAACAGGGACATTGGCCCTTACAAAGAAGGCTTAAATGACACGCTACCAGTTCCTGGAAAAGACATTACGATTACAATTGACAGTAAGCTACAAGAGTATGGGGAGCTTCTAATGCAAAACAAACGAGGCGGAATCGTTGCGATAGAACCAAGTACGGGAGAAATATTGGCAATGATTTCTGCTCCAACTTATAATCCTAATTTATTAGTAGGACGAGAACGATCTAAAAACTTTACAGTATTATACAATGATACAATTGCAAGACCATTATACGACAGAGGTCTTCAAGCCATGTACCCTCCAGGCTCCCCTTTCAAAACTTTAAATGCTTTAATTGGCCTTCAGGAAGGTGTAGTTAATCCCAATGAAAAATTTAGTTGCTCTATGGGGTACAGGTATGGAAACCGAAAAATGGGATGCCATGCACATCGTAGTCCTGCAAACATGAACCTTGGGATATACGAATCTTGCAATGCTTATTTCGCCAACGTTTATCGAAGAGTCATTGACAATTTCGAAACTCCAGGCGTTGGAATGGATGCCTGGTCAGAGCATGTTAAAAGTTTTGGATTGGGTAATTATTTAAACAACGATTTATCTGTAGGTCAACCTGGTAAAGTCCCTTCATCAAGAACATACAATGCCGCTTATGGAAAAAGTAGATGGAGCACTACCTACACCCTATCAAATGCTATTGGACAAGGCGAAATATTAGCAACACCAATTCAACTTGCAAACTTGAGTGCGGCTATTGCTAACAGAGGACATTACTTTACCCCTCATATTATTAAGCATATCGAAAACGACACTTTACCATCTAATTTCACAACAGCCAAACATACAACTATAGATAAAACGCATTTTGAACCTGTAGTTCAAGGCATGAGGGATGTTTATACCAAAGGTACCGCAAAGTATGTTCAAATTCCTGGAATAGAAATATGCGGAAAAACGGGTACTGCAGAGAACTATACCAAAATTAATGGCAAGAGAACGCAATTAACAGACCACTCCATTTTTGTTGCATTTGCTCCAATGGATAACCCGAAAATAGCCATTGCTGTTTTTGTTGAAAATGGGTATTGGGGAAGTAGATTCGCAGGAAAAATAGCGAGTTTAATGATTGAAAAATACATTAAAGGAGATATTACAAGAACCGATTTAGAAACGTGGATATTAAATCACACTCTGGAGCACGAATACGACAAACCTTTATCAGGACAACCATTTGATATTAATGGTGATGCCCAAATCATGCTAAAATCAGACTATGACAAACAACACAATTCAATTTTAAATTAACCTATCACGACTAATGTACAACGACCACAGAAAAGGCCATAAATTTGATTGGATTACCATTGTAATATTTTTATTACTGGTGGGTTTTGGCTGGGTTAATATATTATCAGCTTCCCAAGAAGGTGTGGTTACCGATTATTTTGATTTGTCCCAGCCTTACGGCAAACAACTTGTTTTTATACTACTAACTTTTGTTCTCATAGTTTTAATTCTCTCAATAGAAGCTAAGTTTTATGAACGGTTTTCCAGTGTGATATACATGGTTTCAATAGCTTCTCTCATTGGCCTGTTTCTATTTGGAAAAAATGTAAATGGGGCCACCTCTTGGTATGCCATTGGCGGAATGACCATACAACCAAGTGAGTTTGCAAAATTAGCCACATCTCTTGCTGTCGCTAAGTACCTCAGCGACATACAAACAAACTTAAAAACACTAAGAGATCAATTGCGGTCGGTTTTAATAATTGCCATTCCTGCTATGTTAATTTTACTTCAAAATGACGCAGGATCATCCCTAGTTTACGCTTCCTTTTTCTTCGTTTTTTATCGTGAGGGGATTCAGCAAGTCTATTTAATTTTTGCCGTTATTATTATTGCCTTAGCAATTATTACTTTAAAATTTGGCGTACTTATTACCACAATTGTTGCTGCCGTAGTTTTAGCTGGACTCTATATTTTTAAGAAAAAGAAAAAACCATCTATTTTACAACCTTTGGCCATTCTTACAATTTGCATTGGGTTTTCATTTGGAGTAAAATATTTCTATAGCAGCATTTTAAAACCGCATCAACAAAACAGAATCAGTTTATGGCTTCGATTAGAAAAAGATCCTGAAAAGCTGAGGCAAATGAAACAAACCATTCTTTACAACCTCAACCAATCTGAAAAAGCTATAAGTTCTGGAGGCTTATTTGGAAAAGGCTTTTTAGAAGGCACACGTACTAAAGGTAAATTTGTTCCAGAACAACATACCGATTACATTTTTAGTACCGTTGCAGAAGAATGGGGTTTTTTAGGTAGCAGTATGGTTGTGATTCTATTTGTAATTTTACTTACCCGAATATTGTATTTGGCAGAATCCCAAAAAAATCAATTTAGCCGAGTCTACGGCTACTGTGTGGCCTCTATATTTTTCATTCATTTCTTGATTAATACTGGTATGGTCATGGGACTTATACCAACGATTGGAATCCCTTTTCCGTTTTTTAGTTACGGTGGCTCAGGCCTTTGGGGCTTCACCATTTTATTATTCATTTTTGTGAAGTTAGATTCGAATAAAATTAATGAATGGTAATTTTCTCATACCTATTTTCTACCGATAGTATTTAGTATATTTGTTCGCCTTTTGGATTACAATTTGGTTACATTATTAGGGAATCACCAAATGAAGTTTTTTTTCAGTTGAAATGAGGCACCCCAATAATTAATTAAATACTGTATTAATGCAAAAATTACATCTTTCTCTATGCCTATTTATTTTAGCATTTGTTAGCTCTTTTGGTCAAATTTCAGAGGATTATAAACCTCAAAGCCCTGAAGAATCTGAAATGGTTGAAACCCTAAGTAAGTATATTCAATTTGAGTCGGTTACAGGTGAAGAAACAGAAGCCGGTCTTTGGCTAAAAGAACTGTGTGAATCTCAAGGGTTTTACACCCAACAAATGGGAACAGGCGAAGGCAATTTTAATTTTTCGGCTTCACTTTATCCACTTTCAAAGCAATTACCTAATATTATTTTCCTTCATCATATAGATGTGGTTCCTGCAGAAAATTTAGAAAATTGGACCTACCCTCCATTTTCGGGTGCGGTAACAGATACCGAAATTTGGGGCAGAGGCTCTTATGACAACAAAGGCGTTGCAGTGATGCAACTCTATAGTATGATTGATCTTTTAAAATCTTATGGGGATAAAGACATGCCGTATAATGTCACCTTACTTTCGGTTTCATGTGAAGAAGGTGAATGTGGTGAAAACGGTGTACAACATGTTGTCAATAATTATTTAGATGATTTAAATCCGATAGTTGTTTTTGGAGAAGGCCCGTTTGGGATTCGAGAAATACTATCAAAAACTCCTGAAACACCTGTATTTGGTATTTCAACAGCTCACAAAAAGTTTTTATGGCTGGAGTTAGAGCTTTCAATAAAATCGTTTGGTCACGCATCAGTAACACCTGAATCCTATTCCAACAAAGAAATGGTTATGGCATTAAACAATGTTTTAAAGCGAAAACCAAAACTCATCTTTAATGATGTAAATACAAAAATGCTTAAAGCCTTAGGTCGTTTAGAATCAGGAGCAACAAAATTAGCATTAAAACATCCTAAAACCTTTAAGGGCCTCATTAAAAAAGAACTGAAAAAAGAACCAGAATTATTTTCAATTTTCTCAAATACCATAACACTTACTGGTATTAGCTGCAACACCAATGCTATTAATACAATTCCGGAAAAGGTGACTGCTACTTTAGATTGTCGTTTGTTACCGGGTGAATCAAGCGAAGACTTTATTGCTGATTTAAAAAAGAGACTTAAAAACGATGATATCAAAATAACTATTGTTGGACAATCCCATGACACCGGATTCTCTGATGAAAACAATATTTTTTATAACGGTTTTCAAAAATCTATTGAAGAGAATTACCCTGAAGGCAAAGTGGTTATTGCCATGTTACCAAACTACAATGATGTTGGTGCATTTAGAGCCAAAGGTGTTAATGCTTATTCTACAGTACCAATTATTATGGAGCGCAAATATATTGAGCGCATCCATAGTCAAAATGAACGTTTGGAAATTAAAGTGCTATTAAGAGGTAAACAAACCTACACCGATTTTATTGAGTACTGCTTTAAACAAGGAGTGAAATAAAAAAAAGCCTTCAGTTTCCTGAAGGCTTTTTTTATGATTGTATTTCTACACTATTTCAAACTGTTTAAACTTGCTTTAATAGTTTCTATTTTAGCCAAAGCATCAACTTCCTTTTTCTTTTCACTGGCAACAACTTGCTCAGGGGCTCCTGCCACAAATCGTTCGTTAGACAGTTTCTTTTGTACAGATTTTAAAAAGCCTTCAGTGTAGTTTAACTCTTCTGTTAACTTCTTCATTTCAGCTTCTACATCAATACTGCCTTGCATTGGCACAAAATACTCATTAGACTTTACTCTAAAGGTCAAGGCGCCTTCTACTGCAGCATCTACATACTCAATAGCTTCCAAATTACCTAACTTCTGAATTATAGAATCAAATGCATTTGAAGTCTTTTCGTTATTAATTGCCAAAAACGGAATAGCATCTTTAAACGCTATATTCTTTTGCTTTCTTAGATTTCTAATCCCTGAAATAACTTCTGATGCAAATTCAAATTCAGTAATTATAGTTTCATCAATAGGCTTAGCTTTTGGCCATTCTGAAATAATTAATGCTTCATCTGAAGATCTATCAGCGATATAATGCCAAATTTCTTCTGTCAAGAAAGGCATAAATGGATGAACAATTTTTAAGTTGTCCTCAAAAATAGCTAACACACTGTTTAGCGTTTTCTCATCAATTGGTTGTTGGTATCCTGGTTTTACCATTTCTAACATCCAACCACAAAAATCATCGTAAATAAGTTTATAGATACACATTAGCGCATCACTTAATCTGTATTTACTAAAGTGATCTTCTATTTCTAAAAGCGCTTTTTGAAATTTAGACTCAAACCATTTTACAGCGATCGCACTTGATTCTGGCTGCGTGATTGTTTTATCAACTTCCCAACCGCTTACCAGTCTAAAGGCATTCCAGATTTTATTCCCAAAACCTTTTCCTTGTTGGCATAACGCCTCATCAAACATTAAATCGTTTCCTGCTGCACTACTTAATAGTAGCCCTACACGAACACCATCTGCAGAGTACTCTTCTATTAACTTTAATGCATCAGGAGAATTACCTAAAGATTTACTCATCTTACGACGTTGCTTATCTCTAACCAATCCTGTTAAATACACATTGTTAAATGGTTTTTGATCTTTATACTCATATCCGGCAATGATCATTCTTGCAACCCAGAAGAATAAAATATCTGGTCCAGTAACCAAATCGTTTGTAGGATAGTAATAATTAATTTCTTCGTTTTCAGGATTTCTAATGCCATCAAAAACGCTCATTGGCCATAACCAAGATGAAAACCAAGTGTCTAATGCATCTGTATCTTGAGTTAAATCTTTAGCTGTTAGTTTGTTATTTCCTGTTTTTGTTTTAGCCAACTCTAAAGCTTCTGCAATAGTTTCTGCTACCACAAAATCTTCCTTTCCGTCTCCATAAAAGAAAGCCGGAATTTGTTGTCCCCATAGCAACTGTCGAGAGATGTTCCAATCTCTAATATTCTCCATCCAGTGTCTATAGGTGTTTTCAAACTTTTTAGGGAACAATTTAATTTCAGCTTCTTCTCCCAGCACAGCTTCAATGGCAGGCTTAACCAGCTCTTCCATTTTCAAAAACCACTGATCACTCAATCTCGGTTCAATCACTGCTTTGGTACGCTCAGATGTTCCTACTTTATTAAGGTGAGTTTCTGTTTTTACTAATATATGTTCGGCTTCTAAAGCTTTAGCAACCGCTTTTCGCGCAACAAATCTATCTTGACCTTCAAATTGTAATCCAAATGAATTTAAAGTTGCATCCTCATTAAAAATATCAACAACTTCTAACTTGTGTTTATCTCCTAAATTTTTATCGTTTTCGTCGTGTGCCGGTGTTACTTTTAAACATCCAGTACCAAACTCAACATCTACATATTCATCTTCTATAATTGGAATCACTCTATGGCATATAGGTACAATGGCCTTCTTTCCTTTTAGGTGGGTAAACCTTTCATCATTAGGATTAATACAAATGGCAGTATCTCCGAAAATAGTTTCAGGTCTTGTAGTTGCTATAGTTAATGTTTCATCAGAACCTTCAACTTTGTAATTGATATAATACAATAAGCCTTGACGCTCTTCATGGATAACTTCTTCATCAGATAAGGTTGTTTTCGCTTCTGGATCCCAATTTACCATTCGGTATCCTCTATAAATCAAACCTTTGTTATACAAATCAACAAATACTTTGATTACAGCTTCACTCATATCGTCATCCATGGTGAATTTTGTACGATCCCAATCACAAGAACAACCTAATTTCTTTAATTGTTCTAAGATTACTCCACCGTACTCATCTGTCCATTCCCAAGCATGCTCTAAAAACTCAGCTCTTGTCAGGTCGTTTTTATCAATTCCTTGCTCCTTTAATCGTGCTACAACTTTAGCTTCGGTTGCAATAGAAGCATGATCTGTTCCTGGTACCCAACATGCGTTTTTACCTTGTAATCTCGCACGACGAATCAAAACATCTTGAATCGTGTTATTTAGCATATGTCCCATATGTAAGACTCCCGTCACGTTTGGAGGAGGAATTACAATAGTATAAGGCTCTCTTTCATCTGGCTCTGAATGAAAATAATCATGTTTCATCCAGTAGTCATACCACTTTTGTTCTACGTCTAATGCTGAATATATATTTGGAATCTCCATTTTGGAATTGTTTTTGTATAATAACAAGCAAAAGTACTTATATTTCTTTTTTTGAGGAATAAATCATAAGATTAACTGAGCTATTTTTTTTGATTTATGTTAAAATACTATAGCAATACAGCTAATTTATTTTGCAGTGATATTAAAAGTAATTAGTTTTGGAGGTATCTTTTAAAAATAAATGACATGAAAAAGTTTACATTATTATTAGTTGTTGCTTTTATTAGCCTTGGAGCCTTTGCTCAAGATAAGGTGGCAAAAATAGAATTTGAAGAAAAAACAATTGATTACGGAACAATAGAAAAAGGAGCAGATGGTGTTCGTGTGTTTAAATTCACAAACACGGGAGATGCGCCGTTAATAATTTCAAAAGTAAAATCATCTTGTGGTTGTACGGTTCCTAAAAAGCCAAAAGAACCTATTTTACCTGGACAAACAGGAGAAATTGAGGTGAAATACGACACCAATAGAGTTAACCCTATTAGAAAAACAATAACTGTTATTTCTAACGCAGAAACTCCAACTGTAGCTTTAAAAATTAAAGGTTTGGTTGTCGATTCAAGTAAAAAGAATGTACTTGAAAAGAAAAACAAAAGCGTAATGGAACAATAGATTTTATTCTTTAATAAAACAAAAAAGCTCTCAATTATTGAGAGCTTTTTTGTTTAAATACATTTTCTAATTTGAATTGAAAATCCATAATCCGACCTTCTCTATCTACTTTAAGCTTAATTAATTTGCCGTCTTCTGCCCTAAACATTTGATTCACTTCTTGAAGCTTTAAGTCGTGTGTATCTTTATTGTTTATTGCCAATATCACATCATCTTTTAACAAACCTGCTTTGTCTGCTGGTGAATCTAGTCTTAATTCAACAATTCTAAAAGCTGGTTTTATGTGAAAACTATAGCCTGCAGTATTATAAACTGTAAGATTGTTACCTGTATTAGTGGAAGTCCCAAAATTCTCAACCATAACAGGCTTCTCTTTCATTTTTACCACCCTTAGTCCTTCTTGTTCAAGTACGATACCGCTTTTATTATAATAAAACGGATCTCTAAAATTGCCATTGGGCTTCAGTGTGATTTTTTTGCTCGGGTAATCAAATATGACATTAAATCGTTTTAACAATTCACCTGACATACTCCCGCTTCTTGCTTTAAATCGCCTAGCTAAACTAATAGAGGACGAGTCTGGATAAGCCACATTAACATTCTTTAGTTTAAAATCATTTAAGGAAAACGTATTTACCTTCGAGCGTTTGCCATGCAAATCACCACTTAACCCTTTCCCTAAATAATCTGCAAAAAACATTTCCTCATGAGGAAACAACCCTTGTTCTTTATCATTAAATAACCATAAGGCATCAGACCCTCCCGAATCTATTAATAACTTTACCGGTACATCTTTACCATGAACACCAACAATAGCATCAATGTAAGGTTTGTTTTTATATAGGGTCAAATCAAAAGCCTTGCAACGTTTACAATTTTTATACTTGTATGTTTTAGGATTACTGAACCTTAAATACTTAGAAGAATAATTAATTTCGACCACAAAATCTTTTAAGAGATCATAGCCGATTATACCATGTATAGGGACGCCCAATCGAGGAGCGAAATTTATAGATTCATCTTGAACAACATAAATATCTTGATGAACATTTATAGCATCTCCTACCCTAACAAAATTGTTTTTAGATTTTAAAGCTTCAATAGATCCATCAGCGCCTAACCCTCGTAGCGTAAAAACCTCTACGTTATCCATTTTAAGAGTATCTGATACGCCGTTAATATTAAAAAGTATAGGCTTGCTTACACCTGAATCTAATAAAAATGACAACTTTAATCCGTTAACTTCAACAGGAATAATTATCAAATTGTTTATCAGCTCAAATTTTATTTTATCGCTACTATGGTGCCTCATAGTGAAGTTACCCTGTGCAAAACTTGTTGCACAAACACACCACAAAACGGTATAAAATAGAATCTTTCTCATAGCACATAACCAACCGACTACTAACAAGTTACAAATCTTTAAATGAACTCATTTAATTAGTCGCTTTTTTTAAAAAAACTTTAAGATAAATTTCAGAACTTTGCCTTTTAAATTTATCAAAAAATGCCGCATATATCATCTAAGGGGCAATCAATGCCTGAATCACCGATAAGAAAATTAGTTCCTTATTCTGAACTGGCTTACAAGGCTGGTAAAAAAGTATACCATTTAAACATTGGTCAACCAGATATTAAAACTCCTGAAGTTGCAATTGAAGCTATAAAAAACGCTGATATTGAAACCTTAGCTTATAGTAGATCTGAAGGTTCTGAAACCTACCGATTGAAAATAGCTGATTACTACAAGAAGAACAATATTAATGTATCTCATAACGACATAATAGTAACCACTGGAGGTAGTGAAGCACTTCTTTTTGCCTTTGGAAGTATTATGGATAGCGATGACGAAATTATTATACCAGAACCATTTTATGCCAATTACAATGGATTCTCAAAAGCTTCTGGCATAAACATTGTTCCAGTAATTTCTAAAATTGAAGATAATTTTGCCTTACCTCCAATTGATGCTTTTGAAGCCTTAATTACTCCTAAAACTAAGGCCATTTTAATCTGTAACCCTGGAAATCCGACAGGATACTTATATTCTAAAGAAGAGATTAAAAAGCTTGCTGCTATTGTCAAAAAACATGACTTATATTTAATCGCAGACGAAGTATATAGAGAGTTTGTTTATGACAACAACACATTCTACTCCATCATGCAAGAAGCAGGATTAGAAGATCATGCTATAATGATTGATTCTGTTTCTAAACGTTACAGCATGTGTGGTGCAAGAATTGGTTACCTGGTATCAAGAAATAAAACATTTATTCAAACGGCTTTAAAATTTGCCCAAGCAAGATTGAGCCCGCCAACCTTAGCTCAAATTGCAGGTGAAGCCGCCTTAGACACTCCGCAGTCTTATTTCACTGAAGTTATTGAAGAATACGTTTTAAGAAGAAACACACTTATAACGGAGTTAGAAAAAATTGACAATGTAAAAGTTGCAAACCCTAATGGTGCATTTTATTGCATAGCAGAATTACCAGTGAAAAACGCCGATGATTTTGCAAGATGGCTTTTGGAGCATTTCGATGTAGATGGAGAAACTGTCATGGTGGCTCCGGCTGCAGGATTTTATTCAACACCAGGAGTTGGCTTAAATCAAATTAGAATTGCCTATGTTTTAAACAACGATAGCCTTAAGAAGGCTGTTAATATTCTAAAAGAGGCATTAAAAGTGTATCAAGATTAATATGCAAATACAGGAAAATATATCTTTAAAACCTTATAACACCTTCGGAATCGAGGTTATAGCCAAGCAATTTGCTTCAGTTAGTTCTACTGCTCAATTGCTTAGCATCTTAAATAACTGCAATGAAAAACCGTTTGTTTTAGGAGGAGGCAGCAACATGCTTTTAACTCAAGATATAGACGCCTTAGTATTACATATCAACACCAAAGGAATTACATTTAAACACCACGATGATAAACACGTATTAGTTACTGCTCAGGCAGGTGAAAACTGGCATGAATTTGTGTTGTGGTGTTTAAATCAAAATTTTGGAGGGATTGAAAATCTATCCCTAATCCCAGGAAATATAGGCACCGCTCCTATTCAAAATATCGGAGCATATGGCGTTGAACTTAAAGATGTGTTCCATTCTTGTCAAGCCATTCATATTGAAAGTAAATCTTTAAAAACCTTCACCAAAGAAGATTGCAAATTTGGTTATAGGGAGTCTGTTTTTAAACAAGACCTAAAAGGGCAATACATCATTACTGAGGTCACTCTTTGCTTAACTTCTAATTCTCATCAATTAAAAACATCATACGGGGCCATTACCGATCAATTAGAAGCTATGAAGATTAGTACACCTACTATATCTTCAATTTCTGATGCAGTTATTGCCATTCGAGAAAGCAAATTACCTGACCCTAAAAAAATAGGAAATAGCGGAAGTTTTTTCAAAAACCCTGTAATTAACAAAGAGCAATACGAGCAATTATTAATCAACTTTCCCAACATGCCATGCTATAAGGTATCTCAAACTCAGGTTAAAGTGCCAGCAGGCTGGCTAATTGAGCATGCGGGATTTAAAGGAAAAACCTTAGGCAATTATGGTGTTCACAAAAAACAAGCACTAGTCTTAGTGAATTACGATGATGCAAACGGGCAAGACATTTTTGAATTGGCAAAATTCATTCAAAAGACGATATTCAGATTGTTTGGCATTACAATTGATATGGAAGTAAATGTAATTTAACAATTAAATTACTGAGGTAATAGATTGAAAATAATCCCGTTTAGTTATTATTCACTAAATTTATAACATTCTGATTTTTCAGCATTAGCCTCATAAACCATCGTCTACCTTAAATAATTTCTTTTGCGTACACCCTTAGAAGAACATATTGTTCAACTTCTTGAAAAGGAAGATTCATCAGCTATAAATTTATTATACGAAAACTATGCTGACAGCCTTTATGGTGTGATTTTAAAAATTACTATTCACGAAGAAATTGCAGAAGATGCACTTCAAGAAACCTTCGTAAAGATCTGGAAAAATGCTAAATCATACGATTCAAAAAAATCAAAATTATTCACTTGGTTATATCGAATTGCAAGAAATACGGCAATCGATAAATTAAGAAGTTATAAGAAGCGATTTGACAAAGAAGTCCAAATCGATAAATCTGACGTATATATTTTACCGACATCTAATTTAAACCAAGATGTCATAGATTTAAAAAAACACTTAGCCAGCATAGACCAAAAATATCAAATTGTACTTAAGGCACTTTATTTTGAAGGCATGACCCAACAAGAAGCAAGTGAGGAATTAAATATTCCGTTAGGCACAATTAAATCAAGACTAAAAATTGGATTGAGAGAACTAAAAAAAATTTACAATCCTTAAACTATAAAATCATGGATACTAAAATTTCTACATTTTTGAATTCTGGATTATTGGAAAAGTATGTTATTGGGGACACAACTTTTACCGAAAACTTTGAAATTGAACAAATGATTTCAAAGTACCCCGAAGTTAAAAAGCAGTATTTAGAGCTGCAAAACAGTTTGGAATTAATTTCTCAAGTAAAAGGTGTCAAGGCACCTGCTAAAACGTTAAAAGCTATTTCTGAAGAATTATCTAAAAATAATCCTTCGGTAATTACTTTAAAAACCTCATCAAAAGGCTCTTGGTACAGTACAGCTGTTAGCGTTGCTGCAGTTGTTTGTGCAATGGTTGCTATATTTTTCTATCAAAAATCAATGGTATTACAACAAGAAAACCAATTGGTTGTTGATGAGATATTTGATTTAAGAGGAGACATTAAAAACAACAACGATAAGCTTGATAACCTAATGAAACAGTTTATTAAACTTAACAACCCAGAAACTGAAAAATACGTTATTAGAGGAAACGAAAGAGCAAAAAATCTAAAAACGGTAGCTTATATAAATGCCGCTGATAAAACATCGATGATAGATGTTGTGTCATTACCACAGCTTCCAGATGAAGAATGTTATCACATTTGGGCTGAGTTGCAAGACAAAATGGTTAATCTTGGTATTTTAGACAATTCTAAGAGAAGACTTAAACAAATCCCATACATGGAAGATGCTCTAAGTTTAAGTATCACTATTGAACCCAAAGGAAATCCGAATAGTCGATTTTCTGATAATGAAGTTGCCGAGGTAACTTTAGATCACAATAAATAAAGAATAAAAAAATGCTCAACTAAAGTTGAGCATTTTTTTATTCTTCCTATTCTTCAATGGGTTTATCGAACATGGTTTTATGAATAAAACCAGCAACTATGGCTCCTAATATGGGAGCAATCCAAAACAACCAAGTTTGCGTCAAATAATCACCTTGAGCGAATATAGCCTGACTCATAGACCTTGCAGGATTAACAGAGGTATTTGTTATTGGAATACTTATTAGATGAATAAGTGTTAATCCCAACCCTATTGCTATCGGCGCAAACCCTTTTGGCGCTTTTTCATTTGTGCTTCCTAAAATTATTAGCAAAAAGAACGCTGTTAAAACAAACTCTGTTATAAAAGCAGACAACATCGAATAACCACTCGGGGACAAATGACCATAACCGTTAGCGGCAAAACCACCAATGGCTTCAAAATCTGATTTGCCTGAAAAAATAATATACAACATTGCAGCAGCGGCAATAGCCCCAACCAGTTGCGCACCAATATATCCCAATATCCCTTTAGATTCAAATTTCCCCGCAGACCACAACCCTAAAGTAACGGCTGGATTAAAATGACCTCCAGAAATATGTCCAACAGCGTAAGCCATAGTTAAAACAGTTAATCCAAACGCTAAGGCCACACCCATATAGCCTATTCCAACATCTGGAATGCCAGCCGCATAAATTGCACTACCACAGCCACCAAACACTAACCAAAAGGTGCCGAAAAACTCAGCAAATAATTTTCTCATAACAGATTAATAATTAGTTAATTATATGAATTTAATAAAATATAATTAAATAAGAGTTTTCTGAATATTATTATTCAATAATTCAATGTGAAATTCTATTTTCTCAAAAGAAATCTGATTAAAATAATTAAGTTAATTAATCTCAATTCTCGTATCTTTGCACAAATTCTTATGATATGAAACTTGTAATACTAACACTATCACTTTTAGCTATTGCAATTGCAGGAATAGCAATAAAAATTTGGGCTAAAAAAGACGGTAAATTTGCAGGTACTTGTGCCAGTCAAAACCCAATGCTAAATACTGAAGGTGAAGCATGTGGTTTCTGTGGAAAAACACCAGACCAATTTGAAAATTGCAATGAACCAGAACACTCTTAAGAATAAGTGACAATCTTAACCTTCCTCTTCTATTTTTTTGTAGCAATAATTTGTATTCAAGCAATCTATTACTTGGGTGTATTTGGGTCTTTTGTTTTTAGCAAACCCACAAAAAGCACCTCAATTAATAAATCGGTATCCGTAATTGTTTGTTGCAAAAATGAGAGTAAAAACCTACAAGATTTTTTACCCTCTATTCTTTCTCAAAACTATCCAAATTTTGAAGTTGTACTTATCAATGATTGCAGTACTGATAACACTTTAGAAATTATGGAAGGCTTTGCTTCAAAACACGATAACATTAAAATTGTTAACGTTAAGAGCATTGAAGCCTTTTGGGGTAATAAAAAATATGCGCTAACCTTAGGCATAAAAGCAGCAAAACATAACACTCTTCTTTTTACTGACGCAGATTGCAAACCTGTTTCATCGCAATGGATAAGCAATATGTCTTGCCATTTTTCAAAAGAAAAAACCATTGTATTGGGTTACGGTGGCTATGAGAAAAAGAAATATTCGTTTTTAAATGCGTTAATTAGATTTGAAACTTTATTAGCCGCAACGCAATATTTTTCATTTGCAAAAATTGGAATGCCTTATATGGGAGTTGGCAGAAACTTAGCTTACAGAAGAGAAGAGTTTTTTAAAGCTAGAGGGTTTATGGACCATATGGATATAAAATCTGGCGACGACGATTTGTTTATAAATCAAGTGGCAACAAAAAGCAATACTGCCTTATGCGATGCTCAAAAAGGATTTACAGTTTCAAAACCAGAAACCTCAATCACTTCTTGGTTTAGACAAAAACGCAGACACGTTAGCACATCAAAATTCTACAAACAAAAACATAAGTTTCTATTAGGGTTATTTTATTGCTCACAATTACTATTCTGGATTTTAGCTATTGTATTATTGGCCAACACTTTTATGCTAAATTTTGTTTTAGCACTTGTTATATTTCGCTTTTTAGTTCAAGGCATTAGCATGTATAGCTCTGCTAAGAAATTTGGAGAAACAGATCTTATTTTAATTTTTCCTTTTCTTGAACTATTTTTAATTTTATCGCAATTCTCTATATTTATAACTAATAAAGTTTCAAAACCTAATCATTGGAAATAGCAGAGGCGATTTTAAAGGCAAAAAAGAATGACCAAAAGGCCTTCAATTTTTTGTTAGACACTTTTTGGAATGATGTGTACTTATTTCAATTAAAGCGAACACAAAATGAAAATGATGCTGAAGACATTACAATTCAAACATTTTCAAAAGCTTTTGATAAAATAAACACCTACAACGATCAGTATAAATTCAAAACCTGGTTGATTACCATTTCCAAAAACCTTCATGTTGATTTAATACGGAAACAAAAATCATCAATCTCTAAAGTTCAAAACAATCCAGATCACACCTATTTAAACATAGCTGATGATGCACCAACGGTTGAAGACAAATTAATTACCGAACAAAACCTTGCCAACTTACTACGAGATATTAAGCAGTTAAAACCACATTACCAACAAGTTATTATGCTGCGTTATTTTCAAGAAATGAGCTATAAAGAAATTTCTAATGAACTTAATGAACCCATAAACAATATTAAGGTCAAACTACTTAGAGCAAAAAAACTATTGGCAGAAATTATCACAAGGCCCAATGACTTTTAAATTTTCCAAGCTCGGTCCTGGATTATTATTTGCTGGGGCTGCTATTGGTGTTTCTCATCTGGTACAATCAACTAAAGCTGGAGCAGATTTCGGTTTTGGTTTAATTTGGGCCATTCTTATTGTTAACTTTTTTAAATACCCATTTTTTCAATTTGGACCGAGATACGCCTACGCCACTAAAACAAGTTTATTAGAAGGTTACTTAAAGCTTCACAAAAGCGTTCTAATTGCCTACTTCATATTGACAATAGCTACAATGTTCACCATACAAACAGCTGTAACTTCGGTAACAGCCGGTTTAGCTACAACCTTGTTCGGTATTAATTTACCTTATAACATCTGGAGTGTGATTATTCTATTCTTTTGTTTTACCATATTAATTAGAGGTAAATACAAAGTTTTAGACCAACTCATGAAAATTATAATTATTACGCTAAGTATCACTACACTTATTGCGGTAATCACAGCATTAAAGTCAAAATCTACCTCCATTAATCTAACTCAAGTTTGGCCAAAAAACAGTGAGCAAGTAATTTTCCTAATAGCATTTATGGGTTGGATGCCAGCTCCTTTAGACATTTCGGTTTGGCATAGCCTTTGGGCAATTGAAAAACAAAAAACCTCAACAAACATTAAGCTCAAACAAAGTATTTTCGATTTTAACATCGGGTATATTACCACAATTATATTAGGAATTGCATTTGTTAGTATTGGAGCTCTAATACTATTCGAAAGTGGTAATGCCTTCAGCTCAAAGGCAAGCGTATTTGCAACTCAACTTATCAACATGTATACTGAAGGTATAGGAAATTGGGCAAAACTAATAATAGGAATTGCTGCTTTTACCACTATGTTTAGCACAACTATCACCACCTTAGATGCCTCACCAAGAGCATTGGCACAAACAAGTAAACTTCTATTTTCAAAAACCAATACTTTAGGATACAAATTTTGGATGTCTACCCTCATGCTGGGCACCATAATTATCCTATTATTTTTTCAAGCGGAGATGGGATTATTAATTAAAATAGCAACTATTCTTTCCTTTCTAACCGCGCCTTTTTATGCTCTAATCAACTATTTGGCGATTACAGGTAATGAGGTTTCCGAGCAATACAAACCATCAAAATTGATGCATATTTGGAGTTGGGCTGGGTTTCTTTTTTTGATAGGCTTTAGTGTTTGGTATACAATGGCTTTATAGGATAATTTTAAGATTTTACTTTGTATCTTTGCTAACTGAATTTTATACAAATGAACACAGATACAACCTCTAACATATTACCTGAAAGAAAACCTAAACCAAAATGGCTAAGAGTAAAATTACCAACTGGTAAAAAATACACAGAGCTAAGAGGGTTAGTAGACAAATACAATCTAAACACCATTTGTACTTCAGGTAGTTGCCCAAATATGGGAGAATGCTGGGGAGAAGGTACTGCTACATTTATGATTCTTGGTAACGTATGCACAAGATCTTGTGGATTTTGTGGTGTAAAAACTGGACGACCTGAAAATGTAGATTGGGACGAACCAGAAAAAGTTGCACGTTCTATTAAACTCATGAAAATTAAACATGCCGTACTAACAAGCGTTGATAGAGACGATTTAAAAGATATGGGAAGCATCATGTGGGCGGAAACAATTAAAGCGGTTAGACGTATGAATCCGGAAACCACTTTAGAAACGCTAATTCCAGATTTTCAAGGATTAGAACAGCATATCGACAGAATAATTGAGGTCGCTCCAGAGGTCGTTAGCCACAATATGGAAACAGTAAGACGATTAACGAGAGAGGTTAGAATTCAAGCAAAATACGATAGAAGTTTAGGGGTTTTAAAATATTTAAAAGACCAAGGACAACGTCGTACTAAATCTGGTATTATGTTAGGCTTAGGAGAAACCCGTGAAGAAGTGATTGAAACTTTGCACGATTTGAAAGCTGCTCATGTTGATGTTGTTACCATTGGTCAATATCTTCAACCTAGTAAGAAACACTTACCTGTGCAACAATTTATCACTCCAGATCAATTTAAAGAATACGAAACTATTGGTTTAGATCTTGGCTTTAGACATGTTGAGAGTAATGCTTTGGTAAGATCATCTTATAAAGCACAAAAACACATTAATTAAAATGATTAATGTTGCCATTAATGGCTTTGGTCGAATTGGTCGACGCGTATTTAGATTATTACAATCTCAAGACAACATTAATGTTGTTGTGATAAATGATTTGGCTGACACTAAAACGCTAAGTCATTTATTAAAGTACGATAGTATTCATGGTATTTTTAATCAGGATGTTTCTTTTGATTCTGAACATATTATTGTTAACAATAAAAGCATCACACTTTTAAACGAAGATCACCCTTCTAAAATAGACTGGACACCCTATAATGTGGATTTTGTAATAGAATCAAGTGGTCAGTTTAAAGAAAAAGAAACCTTAGAATTTCATATCGCTAATGGTGCAAAAAAGGTAATTTTAACCGTACCTCCTGTTGGCGATGATATAAAAACTGTAGTATTAGGTATTAATGACAATGAAATTGATGGCAGTGAAACCATTATTTCTAATGCATCTTGCACGACTAATAATGCAGCACCAATGATCGCGATAATAAAATCGCTATGTAAGATTAAAGAAGCCTATATCACCACGGTGCATTCATATACTACAGACCAAAGTTTACATGATCAACCTCATAAAGACTTAAGGCGCGCTAGAGCAGCTGGACAATCAATTGTTCCTACTACAACGGGGGCTGCTAAAGCTTTAACAAAGATCTTCCCTGAGCTTTCAAACGTAATTGGAGGTTGCGGCATAAGAGTCCCTGTAGCAAATGGATCTTTAACCGATATCACTTTTCACATTGAAGGCGATATTAATATTGAAACCATTAACAACGCTTTTAAATCTGCCGCTCAGTCGCATTTAAATGGTATCCTTGAATATACCGAAGATCCTATTGTTTCCATTGACATTGTTGGGAACAGTAATTCTTGCATTTTTGACTCACAAATGACATCTGTTATTGGTCAAATGGTAAAGATTGTTGGGTGGTACGATAATGAAACAGGATACAGCAGTAGAATCGTGGACATGATATGTAATTTATCGGATAAATCATAGCTTTTATCGGATAAATAACTATATTTGTCTATTAAACAACTGTGAAATGCCCCGATTTAACCTATATATATTAGCATTATTTTTAAGTGTTTCTTGCATTTTAAATGCACAAACTCCAAACAATGAGGATGTAGACATTTTAGAAATGCGAGTACAAAACATGATTACTCAGGCCGATTTCGAAAGCCAAAGAGGTGAATTCTACAAAGCCAAAGGAAATCTTGATAGAGCGTTAGAAATTGCCATTCAAATTGATAATAAAAAACAACAGGGTATAATTCACACTCAAATAGCCAAGTTTAGATACGCTATAAAAGAGCCTGAAAAAGCATTGGTATCACTAACCAAAGCTGCCGAAATTCAAAGAGAAATTAACGATGAAGCCAACCTTGCCTACACCTACAATGTAAGAGGGATGCTTCATGCTTACAACGGCGAGTATCAAGACGCCTTAGATTATTATAATTCTTCAAAAAACAAACTTGAAGAGCAAGGCCTAGAAGACCATATTGCAGAAGTTTCGCTTAACGAAGCCAGAGTATATATTACGCTTGAACAATACAATGATGCCAAAGCTCTTTTAGAGCAAAGCACCATACTTTCTAAAAAGTACAACCAACAAGACTTCCTTAGT
Organism: Bacteroidetes bacterium MedPE-SWsnd-G2; assembly: GCA_001874335.1. Classification (GTDB taxonomy): domain Bacteria; phylum Bacteroidota; class Bacteroidia; order Flavobacteriales; family Flavobacteriaceae; genus MedPE-SWsnd-G2. The sequence goes on along the minus strand of MPDE01000011.1, from coordinate 72,424 downwards.
ACTTCACTAACACTATCTGGCTTAGTGTTAAGTAAGTTAGGAAATCACGAACAAGGATTAAATCAATCGTTAGAAGGGTTAGAAATCGCAAAAACTCAAAAAAATGCTTCATTGCTTAATGAGAGCTATGTGACATTAAGTGATATTTACGAAGAAAAAAATGAATATAAACTTTCAAATGAATATCTAAAATTACACGTCCAACTTTCAGATTCAATTTTAGACATTAAACGAGACCACCTGACAGAAGAGAAGAATGTACAGTACATTCAAAACTATCAAGAGGCCAAAAATGAAGAATTAAAGGCAACCATAAACGAAAAAGAAGCCGATAGTAACTTGACACGTATTACTACCATTTTAAGTATTGCATTAATTACTATTCTTTCATTGCTAACCTTGTCCTTATACAAGAACAATAACATTAGGTTAAAGACCAACACCATGCTTCATAAAAAGAATGATGAATTGGTTGTTGCCAAGGAAAAGGCCGAATTAGCATCACAAACAAAGGCTAACTTTTTATCTACAGTTACTCACGAGCTAAGAACACCGCTCTATGCTGTAACAGGTCTTACAAATATGCTATTAGATGAAAGCCCAAAACCAGATCAAGTAAAGCATTTAAAATCGCTTAAATTTTCTGGGGATTACTTGCTTACCTTTATTAATGATATTTTACAAGTCAATAAAATTGAAGCCAATAAAGTAGAAGTCGATCCTGAATTATTCAGTTTACATAAAAAAGTTGAAAATGTTATTGCTGCTTTAAACAACTCGGCACTAGACAACAATATTATTATGCATTTTGAGTATGATGCTAATCTACCAGAAAATTTTGTTGCTGATCAACTAAAAATCTCTCAGATTTTAATTAACCTAATTGGTAACGCTATTAAGTTTACAAAGGATGGCGATATTTGGGTAAGAGTTTATAAGGTATCAGAAGAAAACGGCATCTTTAATGTTCGTTTTGAGATTGAAGACAACGGTATTGGTATCTCTAAGGAGAAACAAGAAAGTATGTTTGAAAGTTTCAATCAAGGCTCTATCCAAATTAACAGAAAGTACGGTGGTACAGGACTTGGGTTATCCATCGTAAAAGGACTAATTAAAATATTAAAAGGAAAAATCTACCTTAAAAGTGAACTGGGTAAAGGTTCTACTTTTTTCTTTGAAATTCCTTTAGAATATTCTGATAAGAAAATAAAGAAAGTTGTGCCTAAAATCAATCCAGAAATTGAAGCTTTAGATACAGACAATATTAGAATTTTGGTTGTTGAAGACAATAAGATTAACCAAATGATTACTAAGAAGATTTTAACCAAAATGAAACTTAAGTGTGATGTGGTTGACAATGGTGAAGCCGCTGTCGAAAATGTTAAGAACAATAACTACGACATTGTTTTAATGGATATTCATATGCCTGGTATTAGCGGATTAGAAGCAACAAAACGCATTAGAGTCTTTAATAAAGAACTAACCATTTTTGCACTTACGGCTGTAACTTTAGACGATAAAATGCATGAATTTGATGAAGCCGGGTTTAACGATATTATTTCTAAGCCCTTTAAGCAGGCCGATTTCGAGAAGAAACTTTATCAAGCCTTATTGAGCAATAAAGATAAAGCTTCTAAGATTGCTTAGCGCTATCTATATACGATTTCAAATCAGATTTAAAATCATTTAATCTATCAATTTCAAAAGAAATTGGTAGATAGAATAATTGGTCAGAATTCTTGAAATGCGGACTTAGCCTTACGTAATCTTTTTCTGTAGTTAAAATACAATCCAAAGTCTTTAATTGCTCTATTTCTTTTTCAGAGAAATCATGATGATCATTAAATTCAAGGTGCTCAAATTTCAATCCTTTTAAATTTAAAAACTCAAGCAATGGTTTTGGATTTGCTATACCAGTAACCAACTTAAAATTGGTGCTCTTTAAATCCATTAAGTTTTTTTCAGATTGATTATTTTTAATGACATCAGAATAACTAATCCAACTAAAAAACACATTCTGCTCTGGTTGTGGCTTAAGCTCTGAAATTATTTTCTGCTTATCTTTTAAAGTAAGAGATGGTGGACACTTTGTAATTACAATACTTTTAGCTCTTTTAGCACCACTTATTGGTTCACGTAAATCACCAGTGGGTAATAACATATCACGAGTGTATAGCTTCTCATAGCTACTTAATAAAACATAATAACCTGCTGTTACCTTTCTATGCTGATAAGCATCATCCAACAAAATCAAGTTTGGAGCATCAGGTTGCTGCATCAACAACTCAATACCTTCTTGCCGGTTAGCATCAACACTTACCTTTATATCCTGAAATTTTGAATGAAATTGAAAAGGCTCATCTCCCAAGGTTAAAGCCGTATCTGCTTCTCCCGCTAAAACAAAACCACTCGTTTTTCGTTTATATCCTCTACTTAAAGTAGCAAGTTTATAGTCGTCCTTAAAGGTTCTAATAAGCAACTCGATCAAAGGCGTTTTTCCAGTACCTCCTACACTCAAATTTCCAACCGCAATTATGGGTACATTATATGATTTAGATTTATAAATACCTTTATCATAAAAGTAATTCCTCATCCAAGTTACAAAGTAGTAAACTGGAACAATAGGGAATAACAATTTTCGAAGCAAGTTCATATAACGAATGTATAATATTTTATCTTTGAAGCAAACTTAATAGGAATGATTGTAAAAGACGTCATAAATCATTTAGAAACTTTAGCTCCTTTAAACTATGCTGAAGATTTTGATAATGTAGGACTATTGGTAGGTGACAAGTCTACCAAACTAAAAGGGGTTTTAGTTACTCTTGACACAACCGAAGCTGTTGTAGACGAAGCCATTGAGAACAACTGCAATTTGGTAGTTAGTTTTCACCCCATAATCTTTAAAGGTTTAAAACGTCTTAATGGTAGTAATTATGTTGAGCGAGTAGCTATTAAAGCCATCAAACATGACATTGCAATTTACAGCATGCATACTGCATTAGACAATTCTCATATAGGTGTTAGTGCAATTATGGCTAACAAATTGGGTTTAACGAATCAAAATATATTATTGCCTAAAAAATCAACCATTTTAAAACTCACTACTTACGCTCCAATTAATGAAGCAGAAAGCATCAAGAATGCCCTGTTTAATGCAGGAGCTGGAACGATAGGAAATTATGACAATTGTAGCTTTGCCACTAATGGCATTGGTACTTTTAAGGCTAATGAAGCTGCAAATCCAAGTATTGGCGAAAAAGGAAAACGCCATTCAGAAGAAGAATCTAAAATTTCAGTCACATTCCCTAAACACTTAAAATCGAAAGTCCTTTCTGCGCTATTTAATGCGCATAGTTATGAAGAAGTAGCCTATGAGATTGTATCCTTAGAAAATACCAATCAAAATATTGGAATGGGAATTGTTGGGGTATTACCTGAATCAGCAGACAGTACTTCATTTCTGCAAGATTTAAAATTAAAATTTAAAACACCAGCTATTAGGCATTCTAAGCTATTAGACAAACCCATTAAAAAAGTTGCACTATTAGGAGGCTCAGGTAGCTTTGCAATAGAAGCGGCTATTAATGCATCTGCCGATGTCTATATTACAGCCGATTTGAAATATCACGACTTCTTTAGAGCAGAAAACAAAATAATTTTAGCAGACATTGGTCATTATGAAAGCGAACAGTACACAAAAAACTATTTAGCAGACTATCTCTCGAAAAAAATTACTAATTTTGCAATCGTTTTATCAATGACAAATACAAATCCGGTAAAGTATTTATAATTATGGCAAAAAAAGTTGAAGTTTCTATTGAGGAACGATTAAGAGCACTATATAATTTACAATTAATCGATTCAAGAGTAGACGAAATTAGAAATATAAGAGGGGAACTTCCTTTAGAAGTAAGAGATTTAGAAGATGAGGTTGAAGGTCTAAATACAAGACTTGAAAAATTAAATGCTAATCTTGAATTAATCGATGAAGATATTAAATCAAGAAAAAATTTAATTGAAGAAGCAAAGGCATTAATTAAAAAATACTCCGAACAACAAGAGAACGTTAGAAATAACAGAGAATACAATTCTTTAACAAAAGAAATTGAATTCCAAGATTTAGAAATCCAATTGGCTGAAAAGCACATTAAAGAATTCAAAGTTCAAATCGAGCAAAAGAAGGAAATAATTGGAGATACTAAAGAAAAATTAAAAAGCAGACAAGCACATTTAAAACACAAGAAAAGTGAATTAGATGCAATTTTAGCAGAAACTGAAAAAGAAGAAAACGCTTTAATTAAAAAGTCTGATGATTACCAAAAAGAAATTGATGCGCGTTTAGTTAAGGCGTATTTAAGAATTAGAGCCAGCGTAAAGAATGGATTAGCTGTTGTACCGATTGAAAGAGGTGCATCTGGAGGGTCTTTCTTCACTATTCCACCACAAGTACAAGTAGAAATTGCTTCACGTAAAAAGATTATTACTGATGAGCATTCTGGTCGTATTTTAGTTGATGCTGCTTTAGCTACTGAACAAAAAGAAAAAATGGAAAAAATGTTTGCTAAATTGTAATCATTTTAAAACATCATACTAAAGCCTTTGCAAATTGCAAAGGCTTTTTTTTTTTGCAAAAACTTGTAATGAATAAGACGGTATCAACGACCAACTGCCAAAACTCAACACTTCATGAACTTACTCACAAAACAACTGGCACTAAGTTTAAGCTTAGCTTTACTTTTTAGCTGTCAACAAAACGCTCAAAATCTCAACGACAAACAACAGTCAGTTATTAGTGCTGAACCGATTCAGGTTCCATTGGAAAACGGATTAGCCAAAGCCTACTTTGCAAGTGGTTGTTTTTGGTGTGTAGAAGCCATCTACGAAAGCGTAAACGGTGTAACAGAAGCCATAAGCGGATATTCTGGTGGATTTACAGAAAAACCAACTTACGAAAAAAGTAACACTGGCCGAACAGGACATGCCGAAGCTGTTGAGGTTATATATGATCCAAACATAGTAAGTTTCGCCACTTTAGTAGATGTGTACTTCGGTTCTCAAAATCCGCTACAAGTTAACGGCCAAGGCCCTGACAATGGCTCTCAATACAGATCTATTGTATTTTTTCAAAATGCAGAGGAGAAGAAAATTATAGAATCTAAAAAATCTGAACTTTCTAAACAATTAGGAAAACCTGTAGCTGCAGAAGTGTATCCGTTTCAAAAATTTTGGATAGCCGAAGACTATCATCAAAACTATGAAAGGTTACATCCTAACCAATCTTACATCAAAGCGATATCTGTTCCGAGATTAAATCGGTTTAAGAGAAAGTTTCCTGAATTAATAAAAAGCAATCACTAAAGCTTAGTTGCTTTTATGTCATAGATGAGCGGGTACAAGTCAGACTTTAGGGTGAAATTACCATTATTATTAGGGATTAGATCCGGTAATACATTATAAGGGCTTTCATTGTACTCGTTTAAAAATTCAATTCTTAAACCGACTTCTATTAAGGCATTAACAACTTCACTTAATCCATGATTCCAAGAATACTCTTTGCTTGTCATTTCTGAATTTTCATTAGCATAGGTTCCAGTATACTCTTCATAAATAACGTCATCTTGTTTGTAACCGTATTTCATTTGAGCAGGATTTTGGGTATAGTCAAACATCCAAACAATAGGATGAAATTCTGCCATATAAAATACACCTCCCGGTTTTAGTCGCTCCGAAATCATCTGAGCCCAAGGCTTTAAATCAGGAAGCCAACCAATAACCCCATAGCTTGTAAATACAATATCAAAGTTATCATTGACGTGAGAAGAGGTATCATAAACATTGCAACGCACAAACTTGGCATCTAAATTCAATTGCTCGTTTAATTCCTTTGCTTTTTCTATTCCGGCATCACTTAAATCGACACCAGTACATTTAGCTCCCAACCTACTCCAACTTAAAGTGTCTTGACCAAAATGACATTGTAAATGCAATAATGATTTACCATTTACATCACCTAAAGCGTTTAATTCAAATTTATTTAAAGAAGATTTTCCCTTGATAAAATCTTGTAAATCATACATGTCACTTTCTACATGTACATTTACTTTTGCATTCCAAGTATCTCGATTAGTCTGAAAGTACATGCTTTCATTTGATGTTTTCATTCAGCCTTAAAATTTATATCTTTATGCATCCCATCACAGAAAGGCTTGTTTTTAGATGCGCCACATCTACAAAATGCAGTAACCTTAGATTTTGAAACAGCACTCCCGTCAGACAAGGTTAAGCTTATTTCACCATGTACCAATACTGGTCCATTTTCCATTACATTAATTTTTATATTATCATTTGAATCCATAACCTTTTTATTTTCTGTTTTAAGTTCATAAGTCAATGCTCCTGAGGGGCATTTATCGATGGTTTTCATCAACATTTTTTCATCACAATCTTCAAGATTTATCCAAGGTTTTTCCTTTGGTTTAAATACTCCAGGTAAACCCTCAACACATTTTGCCGAATGAATACAGCTTCCAGGTTTCCAAATCACTTTTACATTCTCTGTTTCGTATGTTTTCACAGTCCCCATCTCGAATCGATTTTGTTAAATATACAAAAATCAAAACTTTAAGATTATCTCTCTTTTAATTGCTTCAAACTTTGCAATTAATTCCTATTTTTGTGAAAATCCAATAAAATACTAACCCTGTGCCTAACTATAAATCTGGTCTTGAATTCGCATTAGAACAAGACAAATTAGACCCCCTAAGAAAATACAGAGAACAATTTCATATCCCAAAAAACAAGACCGGTGAAGACCTCATATATTTATGTGGAAATTCGCTCGGGCTTCAACCAAAGTCAACTAAAGAATATATCAACCAAGAATTAGAAGATTGGGCAAATCTTGGTGTTGAAGGGCATACCGAAGCTAAAAACCCGTGGTTACCTTATCACGAGTTTCTTACCGAAAGTATGGCTAAGTTGGTAGGTGCAAAACCTTTGGAGGTTGTTGTAATGAATACCTTGACTGCAAACCTTCACTTTATGATGGTTTCGTTTTACAAGCCAACACCAAAACGATACAAAATTCTTATTGAGGCAGATGCCTTTCCTTCAGACAAATATGCGGTTGAATCACAACTACGTCATCATGGTTATGACGATAAAGAAGGTTTGATTTTATGGAAAGCCAGAGAAGGTGAAGAATTAGCGAATTATGACGACCTAGAAGCAATTTTAAAAGCTCATGGCGATGAGATTGCTCTTGTTATGATTGGTGGTGTCAACTATTACACAGGACAATATTTTGATTTAAAACGCATTGCAGATTTAGGACATAGTTATGGCTGTATGGTCGGATTTGATTGTGCACATGGCGCTGGTAACGTCCAATTAAACTTACATGAAAGCGGGGCTGATTTTGCCGTTTGGTGTACCTATAAATATTTAAATTCTGGACCTGGTAGTTTAAGCGGCTGTTTTGTTCATGAAAAACATGCTCATGATAAAACCTTAAACCGTTTTACAGGTTGGTGGAGTCATAACAAGCAAACGCGCTTTAATATGCGTCACGAGTTTGATGTACTTCCTGGTGCAGAAGGTTGGCAATTGAGCAACCCTCCTATTCTATCTATGGCGGCAATAAAAGCATCTTTAGACATATTTAACGAAGTTGGAATTGAAGCTTTAACTAAAAAATCAAGATTACTAACTGGTTATTTTGAATTTTTAATTTCTTCATTAAACAACCAAGACATAAAAATAATAACACCGTTGGAAGACTCTCAAAGAGGTTGCCAACTTTCAATTCAAGTTAAAAACGCCGATAAAACTTTGCACAATAAGCTAACCGAAGCTGGTGTAATTAGTGATTGGAGAGAACCAGATGTAATTCGTTGTGCTCCTGTACCACTTTACAACTCGTTTGAAGATGTATATAACATGGTTGAAAAATTAAAAGTTTGCTTAAATGACTAATTCTGATAACATATTAATTATAGGCGCTGGTCTTTGTGGCTCATTACTTGGACTAAGATTAGGGCAAAGAGGATACAACGTAACTCTTGTTGAAAGTAGACCCGATTTACGAACTACAGACATAAGCGCTGGTCGCTCAATTAACCTCGCGTTTTCTGACCGCGGTATTAAAGCCATGAATATGGTTGGGTTGCAATCTAAGGTTGAAGAACTTTGCATCCCTATGAATGGCCGGATGATTCACCCAACTACGGGAGAACCATTTTTATCGCCCTATAGCGGAAGAGAAGATGAATATATCAACTCTATTTCAAGAGGAGGACTAAACGCTTTGTTATTAACCGAAGCCGAAGCTCTTGATAATGTTACTATTGTTTTTAATGAACCATGTACACATGTAGATTTTGAAAATAAAACAGCAACATTTAAAAATGCCATAACCAAAGAAGAAACCATCAAAACTGCCGATATTATTTTTGGAACAGATGGTGCCGGTTCTGTATTGAGAAAGAGCTACTTTTTAGAACGTAAGTTCTTATTCAGTTTTTCTCAAAACTACTTAACTCATGGCTATAAGGAACTTTGTATTCTTCCTGCAAATGATGGCAGCTTTAAAACCTATAAAAATGCATTGCACATTTGGCCAAGAGGCGACTTTATGCTAATTGCATTACCAAATTTAGATGGTAGTTTTACGGTCACATTATTTTTAAGTTTTGAAGATGGCGCATATAATTTCAACAACTTAAATACACCGGAAATTGTAACGGAGTTCTTTACGAAAGAATTCCCTGATGCCTTAGCGTTAATGCCAAATTTAATTGAAGATTTCTTTGACAACCCAACAGCTGCCTTAGGAACAGTTAAATGTTCGCCATGGCATTACAAAGGCAACACGCTTTTAATGGGTGATGCAGCTCATGCCATTGTACCATTTTATGGTCAGGGGATGAACGCTTCTTTTGAAGATGTTGTTGAGTTTGACAATTTCTTAGATAAGCATGATGGCAATTGGGAAACTACTTTTAAAAACTATGAAAAAAGTAGAAAAATTGATACTGATGCTATAGCCGATTTAGCTATTGATAATTTCTTTGAAATGAGAGATCACGTTGCAAATCCTATGTTTCAGGAAAAAAGAAAAATTGAAATGGCCTTGGAGAACCAATTCCCAAGTCAATATGCATCAAAATATTCTATGGTAACTTTCAATGAAGACATGGGATATAATGAAGCTATGGTTACTGGAAGAGCCCAAGACAAAGCTATATTAAATATGATTGCTGATAAAGAAATAGATTTAAACAGCGATTTAAAATCTATTCTAAATCAAATTTTAGAAGAAACCAAAGAGCTATTAGATGAAGATCGGGTAGCCAAAACCATGAATCACTAAACCATAAACTATGAGTAACAAAATTGTAACACCTAGAGGGGCCTACCCACACACTAAAGTTGTTGGAGATTTTATTTTTGTTTCTGGCACAAGTTCACGTCGTCCAGATAATAGCCTTATTGGAGTGACAGTTATTGATGAAATGGGCACAAAAGAACTGGACATTAGAGCTCAAACAAAAGCTGTAATTGAAAATATTGAAAGTAACCTTGCAAAGGTAGGTGCTACCTTAGAAGATGTTGTTGACGTTTCTACTTTTTTAGTAAATATGAACGACTTTGCCGGATACAATGAAGTTTACGGTCAGTTTTTTAGTAAGGAAACAGGACCAACAAGAACTACCGTTGCAGTACATCAACTACCTCACCCCGATTTGGTAGTAGAGATTAAAGTAACGGCTTATAAAAAACAATAATGATTCGTATTGCTAACTACATAAATGGGCAGTATCAGGCGCCATTAACCAATTCATATATCCCAAATTATAATCCATCTGATGGAGCTATTTATGGAGATATTCCTGATTCTGATGCAAGCGATGTACAAGCAGCCTATAAAGCTGCAGAAACCGCTTTTCCTGAGTGGTCAACATCTACATTAGAAGAGCGCAGTAAAATCATGCTGAGAATTGCTGAACTTTTAGATGAGAATCTTCAAAAGTTTGCTGAAGCAGAAAGTAAAGACAATGGTAAGCCGGTATCATTAGCGAAAGTTGTTGATATACCAAGAGCTGCAAGCAACTTTAGATTCTTCGGGAATGCAATAACTCAATTTTCAAGCGAAAGTCATGAAAGTACAGGCCTAAATGCCGTTAATTTCACACTAAGACAGCCTATTGGAGTCGTAGGTTGTATTTCGCCATGGAACCTCCCACTTTACCTTTTTACTTGGAAAATTGCTCCTGCAATTGCTGCTGGAAACTGTGTCGTAGCTAAACCTAGTGAAGTCACACCAATGACGGCCTATCTTTTAGGTGAAATTTGTACGCAAGCTGGCTTACCTGAAGGTGTATTGAATATTGTGCATGGTTTGGGAGGAAGTACCGGGCAAGCAATTACAGAGCATCCAAAAATTAAAGCCATTTCCTTTACTGGTGGAACTGCAACCGGAGCACATATTGCTCGTATTGCAGCACCAATGTTCAAAAAACTATCTTTAGAATTAGGAGGGAAAAATCCAAATATCATTTTTGCAGACTGCGATTATGATGATATGCTGCAAACAACTGTAAGATCGTCGTTTGCAAATCAAGGTCAAATTTGTTTATGCGGAAGTAGAATATTTGTTGAAGCTTCTATTTATGAAAAGTTTAAAACTGATTTCGTAGAAAAAGTAAACGCTTTGAAAGTAGGGCACCCGAGTAAAGAAGACACCAACATTGGAGCGTTAGTCTCTAAATCTCATTTAGAAAAGGTGAAATCATATATAGATATTGCCAAATCTGAAAATGGTAAGGTGCTCGCTGGAGGTGAAGAAGTAACTGTAGACGGATTTGAAAACGGTTATTATTTAGCTCCAACAGTAATAGAAGTTTCATCTGACGAATGTCGTGTGAATCAAGAGGAAATTTTTGGCCCTGTTGTAACAATAATGCCTTTTACTTCTGAAGACGAGGTATTACAAATGGCCAATAAAGTAAAATACGGATTATCCGCTACACTTTGGACCAACAACTTAAAGCGTACTATGCGCATGAGCCAAAGTTTACAAGCAGGAATTGTTTGGGTTAACACTTGGATGATGCGTGATTTACGAACACCTTTTGGTGGCGTAAAAGAATCAGGCGTGGGTCGAGAAGGTGGATTTGAAGCCTTAAGGTTTTTTACAGAACCTAAAAACGTATGTATAAAATATTAATTAAAAAAACAGTCTAATTAGACAAGATATAAATGGAATTCAATCTAAATGACAAGCATGCCTTAGTATGTGGAAGCACACAAGGAATAGGAAAAGCAACTGCAATGGCTTTAGCTGCCGAAGGATGTACTGTAACTCTAATAGCGCGCAACGAAGACAAACTTAAATCTGTTTTAGCAGAATTACCTGCACAAAGAAACCATGATTATATTGTTGCAGACTTTTCTAAGCCAGAAGCCTTATCAAAAGTGGTTACAGAGTATATTTCTAAAAACCATGGATTTGACATTCTTGTAAATAATACAGGTGGACCAAAAGGTGGACCAGTTTTTAATGCCGATGTCGAAGAATTTACTGCGGCGTTTACACAGCACTTAAAGTGTAATCATGTGTTAGCTCAAGCTGTTGTTCCAAACATGAAAGCCAATGGTTATGGACGTATTGTAAATGTAATTTCTACCTCTGTAAAACAACCTTTAGATGGCTTAGGCGTGAGTAATACCATTCGTGGTGCTGTTGCAAATTGGAGTAAAACCCTTGCAAACGAATTAGGTCAGTTTGGAATCACGGTAAACAATGTATTACCGGGAGCCACTGGAACTGAACGTTTAGATGAAATCTTAAAAAACAAGAGTACCAAGTTAAATATTACAGTTGAAGACGCTGCAAATGGCATGAAGCAAGCAGTACCTGCTAAGCGATTTGCCAAGCCTGAAGAAATTGCAAATGCAATTACTTTTTTATCCAGTGGTGCCGCAGCTTACATTAATGGTGTAAACCTTCCTGTTGATGGCGGAAGAACGAAATCATTATAAAAGTTCCAACATCGTAATATTTACTAACTTTATTTAAAATTAAAAACATGAGCAAATTAGTTTCTCCATTAAATTTTAAAGCTTGGATCGATGAAAACAGACATCTTCTAAAACCACCTGTAGGGAATAAATGTGTTTGGAAGGATGGTGATTTTATAGTTATGGTTGTTGGAGGTCCAAATAGCAGAAAAGACTACCATTATAACGAAACACCTGAATTTTTCTATCAAGTTGAAGGTGATATGGTGCTTAAAATAATTGATCAAGGCAAACCTGTTGATGTTCATATCAAAGAAGGTGACATTTACCTATTACCTCCTAAAGTGCCGCATTCTCCGCAACGAGGAGCGAATACAGTAGGATTAGTAATCGAATATCCAAGAGATGAAAACATGATGGATGCTTTAGAGTGGTATTGTGAAAATTGCAATACACAACTTTATAGAGAACCTTTTGCTTTAGACAATATTGAAACCGACATGCCTATTATTTTTGATGCCTATTACGGTGATGAATCAAAAAGAACATGCTCTAACTGCCAATCTGTAATGGCACCTCCTACTAAATTAAAATAATGGCATCTATGAAACGTAAACTTCGTATTAACGGTCACTCACATTTACTTCCTTACCCAGAACAAATCCCTCAGTTTATGAAGGAAAAAGAAATATTCTGGGTGGATGACGAACGTAAATACATGCTCCAGAAAGGATGGAAACGTCCGGTAACAGATTCTAGTTTCTTCTTAAATGAAAAATTAGAATGGATGGAGAAAAACAACTTAGACCATGCGGTAGTTTTAAACCTATCTCAGCTATATGGTAATGGTTTGAGATTGGAAGAAATGAAGAAAGCCTTACGTTTCCAAAATGATTTTAATGCCAAAGTTCAGCACGACAACACCAGCAAGTTTACTTGTGGTTTCGTGATTCATCCCGGTTTTATACAAGGTGCCCTATGGGAAATTGAACGTTGTGTTGAACAATTAGACTTAAAAGTACTGTGTTTACCAACACACTTTATGGACTCTATTGGGCAATGGCGCTCTGTTTTCGATAAAGAAAATGATCCCATTTTCGAATTGGCCAACAAATACAATCTTGCTATTGAAATTCACCCCTATGATGGTGATAAGATGATAAGTTTAGAAAATACAGCTTGGCGTTTTCACCTCATCTGGATGTTAGCCCAATGTGGTGATGCTTATCACTTTTACACCTTAAACGGGATGCAAGAACGCTATCCAAATATCAGAACGTGTTTTGCTCATGGCGGACAATTAGCACAGATGAACTTAGGACGTCGTATCCAAGGGTTTGATGGTCGTCCAGATTTATTTGAAGGTAAAACACATCCAAGAAAGGCCGTGGGACACCCTAACATTTACTTTGACACCTTAGTGCACGATACCGACTCGTTAAAGCTAATGATCGAAAGACAAGGCTCTAATCAAGTTATTATGGGACTTGATGATCCGTATCCATTAGGAGAAATGGAAAGTGATGCGCAATCGTCTTACCCAGGTAAACTGTTAGATTTAGCCATTGAAAAAGAAGTTATCAATCAGACGCAGTATGATGAGATTTGGGAGGACAATACCCTAAGATGGTTATTTGGTGCAGATGATAAAGCAAAGCAAGATTTAATAACTAAGATTATGTCGTAATGCATTTTATTCCCGAAGCTTTAGATGATTATGTTGTAAAACACAGCGAAGACGAACCGTTGTTACTTCAAAAATTAACCAGAGAAACTTACCAAAAAATTCTGCAACCTCGTATGCTCAGCGGGCATTACCAAGGACGGATTTTGAGTATGATTTCAAAATTGGTTAATCCTAAAAACATTCTTGAAATCGGGACTTACACAGGCTACTCAGCATTGTGTTTGTGCGAAGGCATGCAAAACGAAGGTACATTGCATACTATTGACATAAATGAAGAGTTATTTGATTTTCAACGGTCCTTTTTTGATCGTTCAGAGTTTGGACCACAAATCATTCAGCATTTAGGAAATGCCATTGATGTAATTCCGACACTAACCAACACTTTTGACCTCATATTTATTGATGCAGACAAACCTAACTACCCTGAGTATTTCAAACTATTAATTGAGAAATTAAATCCTGGAGGTATTTTATTATCTGATAATGTATTGTGGAGCGGAAAAGTAATTGAGCCTTTAGACCCTAAAGACAAATCGACTAAGGCTGTGTTAGATTATAACAAATTACTAAAAGAAGATGACCGATTAGAAACCGTGTTGCTTTCTATAAGAGACGGTTTAACCATTAGTAGAAAGAAACCTTAAAGTTTTCGCTTAACAGAACCTGTAAACTGCTCTAAATCGTCTTTCACTTTATTTATTTCCTGAGTTATGTTTTTAGTAACATCAGTATCTATTCCTTGATCTTCGGCAGTTTTAGTGATTTCATGCTTTAAATCGTTTGTAGCGTTTTTAAGCGTCTTCATACCCTTACCCAAACCTCTTGCTATTTCAGGAATTTTATCGGCACCAAACACCATTATAACTATAAATAGAATAAAGGTAATTTCTGTACCACTAATAAATAAAAATGTTGCTTGATGTATCACGTTGCAAATATACTAAGTTGTTTGTTGAGAATAAAAAAAGCCGACTATAAAGTCGGCTTTTTATTAAATCTATTCTCTTAATTTTTAACTTCAGATTTGAATTTATCAAATTCACTTTGCTTAATTTCTTTAGGCCAAGAGTTATTTGAAGTATCTACATCGGCAGTTTCTAATTTTGGATCAACTACTATTGAAACAATTTCTTTTTCAGAAGCCACTGCTTTACTTATCTCGTTATCATTTTTTCTCCAAATTTGAGCTGGGTATGTTTCAGTTTTTGAAGTACCATCTGCGTACTTATACTCCACGATAATTGGCATTACCAATCCTCCTGGCTTTTCAAAAGTAATGTTGTAGAAATACTTTGGTGCCTTAATCGATTTACGCTCATCTGCAGTAAAGTTATCCATTAAGTATTCTTTTAATGTCGCCGAATTATCTACAGCAGCATTTTTAGCAATTTCAGCATTGTACTCATCACTACCTTCTTCTACCATATAAACTAATGGAGGCAATTGATCTAAGCTCATACCACGACGTTGTGCCAAGTCTTTTACATATTGGTTTGGCTCGTTTGATACGTAGTATTTTTTAACTTCTTTTACACCCATATCAACGTAATCTGTAGTATAGAACCATCCTCTCCAGTACCAATCTAAATCAAATGCTGAAGCATCTTCCATAGTTCTAAAGAAATCTTCAGGAGTTGGATGTTTAAACATCCAACGGTGAGTATACTCTTTAAAAGCATAGTCAAACAACTCTTTACCCATTACAGTCTCTCTTAAAATATTAAGCGCTGTAGCAGGCTTACTATAGGCATTACTACCAAATTGGTACGTATTTAATCCTTTAGTCATAATCGGAGCGATGAAATCTTGATTTCCTCCCATATAAGGTACAATCTTAGCTGCAGGACCTCTTCTTGAAGGGTATGCTTTATGGTCTTCAGATAAGGCTCCAGGATACCACTCACCAAAATCTTGCTCAGCAACATATTGTAAAAATGTATTTAATCCTTCATCCATCCAAGTCCATTGACGCTCATCACTATTCACAATCATTGGAAAGAAGTTGTGACCTACCTCATGAATGATTACACTCATCATACCGTATTTAACACGGTCACTATAGTTACCATCTTCATCAGGGCGACCGTAGTTCCAGCAAATCATTGGGTATTCCATCCCTTGTTGTTTTGCATGCACAGAAATCGCTTTGTGGTAAGGGTAATCAAAAGTCATTCTTGAGTAAGACTTTAATGTACTTGCTACAGCCTTAGTTGACCATTGCTCCCAAAGTGGGTTTCCTTCTTTAGCATATAATGACACAGCCATTACATCTTTACTTCCAATTTTAACAGCCATCATATCCCAGATGTACTTTCTTGAAGTTGCAAAACCAAAATCACGTACATTCTCAGCGTATAATTTCCAAGTTTTAGTCTTATCACTAAATCCTTTTTCGGCAGCTTCAGCTTCTTCTTGAGTCACAATTACAACCGGCTCATCATACGATGTTTTTGCCTTTTCATAACGTTGCATCATCTCTTTAGAGAAAACGTCTTTTCTATTTGTAAGTTCTCCAGTTCCATCTAAAATGTGATCTGCAGGTACAGTAATGTTTACTTCAAAGTTTCCAAATGGTAATGCAAATTCATCACGTCCCCAGAACTGAGAATTTTGCCACCCTTCAACGTCATTATAAACTGCCATTCTAGGGTAGAATTGTGCTATAACGTAAGTTCTGTTTCCATCTTTAGGAAAGAATTCATAACCAGAACGACCACCGTCATTAACGTGATCATTAATATTATACCACCATTTAATGTTGAATGAAAACTGCTCTCCAGATTTTAAAACCTTTGGCATTTCAACACGCATCATTGTTCTGTTAATCATATGTGCTAAAGCATTCCCTTTAGAATCAGAAACCTCCTCAATACGGAAACCTCCATCAAATCCTTCAGTCATATAAGAATTTGTAAATGAAGACGGTCTTTGCACAGGAGCTACTCCCCCACCTTCAATTGCTGGCGATTTAGAATCACGTGCTCTTACGTTTTGGTCTAACTGAACCCATAAGTATTTTAAATCGTCAGGAGAATTATTAGTATAAGTAATTGTTTCATACCCTAATAATTTGGCATCCTTATCGTTAATTTCGATGTCCATTTTGTAATCGGCCTGCTGCTGGTAGTAAGCAGGTCCTGGAGCACCAGAACCAGTTCTAAACATGTTTGGTGTTGAGAACTCATCATACAACTGTTTAAATTTGTTGTTATTGGTATGGCCTTGTTGCCTTTCTGCAGGCTCTTGAGCCCATGCATTAAACGACATAAAAGCCAATGCAAGTAGTAAAAAGTTAATTCTTTTCATCTTAGATAGATTAGTAAATAATTGCGGAAAATAAATAAATAAAAAGTTTAATTCAGGCTCTGTTAAAATTTTAACAAACCTTTATCATTCTCAGATATGAGAATCAAGCTATTAGAAGTATCGTTGATTTTAGTTTTAATAATATTTTGTTGCTGTGGGTAAATATCAAAAAACAGTCGATTTATAATTTCAAATTTTGAAATTTCTTGAACATTTTCAACTTCAAAAAAACATAACATGATATCATCTTCATATTTTCGCCCTACAAATTTAAAAGGAAGCGTATTATCATTAACTATAAGCTCTATTTTAGATCTTAAATAGCGTTCAACATATAAATCTATTTCTTCGGCTTCTGAAGCTCCAGCCAATACAATCGATTCGTCATAGCGTTCACGCAGTGCCTTTTCAATATCATCAATAAACAATCTTGAAATACATTGAATAGTTTGTTCCTCTTTCACATATTCTACCTGAGTCACACTAACGTAATACTCATGAGCCAAATCATTAGTTAAAAATGGCATTGCTAATAACAAAACAAAAACTTTAAGGGCTGTCATATATTAAATTTTGAGCGGTAAAAATAGCCTTTTTATTAGGATACAATAGTTAAACTTTATTCAATTGTCACGAGATTCAGCTCTGTTGGCTTTATAAGCTTTGAGTTGATTTTGAAGAAACATCAATATTTCCATTTCATTATCGATATCACATAGAGATCTAAAATCTTCGTGGTCCGCACAGAAATAAAAATACTCTGAACGTAAATCCTCTTCCAAATAATTATCTCGAAATAAAATCTCTGAAAATTCAGACCTCATGGCGTTCATACATTTATCCTGACGTTCAAGCCTTACTTGATTTTTCAACATTTTAGTTCGGCCTGAAATGCCATTTAAAATTGGATTTAAAGGAATAAACCCGCCTCCAGATGTTGCTTCAAACAATCGACGTTCACTTTGAGTTTTTGGTTTACCCTTATATCCTGGCAATCCTAAGTCGTAAAAATTAATACCTGGCTTGGCATCTGAATTTTCTAAATCTAAAAGAAGATCTCCTGTTAATATTTCACCAATTATGACTTCATCTAAAACATTGATATTATCTTTCAAGACCACTTCTAAGGTTTTAGTTTGATACAATAGAGGGGATAAAACGACCACCGCTACTTCATATTTTATACCTGTAAATTTTAAAGTATCGTTTACTCGTGCAGGGATAGTAAATTCACCAAACTCATTTGTAGTTGTAAAGCGGCTATAAGAAACGTTTATAACATGTATCCCTTCAACGTCACCAGATGCTATTACATTCCCGCTTAGCTCGATAGACTGAGAAAACAAACTACTGCAACCAAACAACAAAGCAACAATAAAGAGTAACCTAATTTTTCTGAAGTTCATTATTTAGAAACAGCTTACTTTTTTCTCCTATAAATTCTAATAATTCAAATTCTTTTCCAGGTTCCAATAGCGCTTGATCAAAACCATTGTTTCTTAGAAAAATAATAAACTCATCAACCGCATCTTGCGGAATATTATAGTTTTCAGATAAGAAATTTTTACCATTCACCAGCTGTTCTTCAGTCAAAACGTTTACAGGTATAGCATCTACTTTTTCTTGACGTTTTTCTGCCTTAGTTTTTTTATTTTTAGTCAATGGGCTTGCCATTAACTTCAAAATATTAGCGACATTCAATCCATTTTTCATTGCAACACTCTGAGAATGCATCACATTATTCTCAACAGCCGTTTTATGGTCAATATCAAACTCATATTCATCCAAATGCTTAATACCATATTCAATGGCATTTCTATCGGGATCAAATGTTTTCACATTTCCTGAATCCACAATTAAATTACCCGTCAAATCATAAGGCAAAATAACAATCTCTTTTAATTGGTTAACCTGCTCAACTAACATAATTGTTAACTGTCTCGATTCTATAATCTTTTGATTAATAGTGAATAGATAATCTTCAAATTGCAAAGATCTCACTTCTATAATATCATTTAGGGCAACTGCAATTTCAAACTTACCTGCATCATTTGTTGCTGTTCCTTGCTTAGAGTACGTATTATAAATAGTAACGCCAGCAATGTCATCATTTCCTTTTACAGAAATTTTTCCAGAAACAATTATACGCTCAACCTCTTGTGCTTGAGTTAGGGAAATCATAAAAAATGACATTATAAAAAAGAAATAGGTTTTCATAGCTTTTCGATTTTAATACCTAAAGAAACTCATTCATAGCGGGTTAAAAAAGGTATTGAGTATAAACTTTTGTTAAAGGACAGATTTAATTAAATTTACAAAATTTAAAGGACTTTTTATCGATTAAATTTGTCCTAAATCCTAAAAGTTTATTGATATGGCTAAAATGATTATCGCAAGTACTTCAACGGTACACGGAAGTGGTTATTTAGAATACCTGCTCCCAGAATTAAAGCACTTGTTTGGAGGCGTTAAAGAAATAGTATTTATACCATTCGCCAGACCTGGAGGAATATCTCATGATGAATACACAGCCATAGCTAACAAAGCATTTCAAACTATTGGGATTAACGTAAAAGGACTGCATGAATTTGAAAACCCGATACATGCATTATCAGAAGCTAAAGGATTATTTACAGGCGGCGGTAACACTTTTGTACTTTTAAGCCAACTTTATAAACAAAACTTAATTACTCCTTTAAAGGAAGCCATACTAAACGGAACGCCTTACCTAGGGACCAGTGCAGGAAGTAACATTTGTGGACTAACTGTCAATACTACCAATGACATGCCAATTGTTTATCCACCAAGTTTTAAAGCATTAGGTGTATTATCATTTAACCTTAACCCGCATTATTTAGATCCTGACACCAATAGTACTCATATGGGGGAAACCCGAGAAACACGAATAAAGGAATTTCATGCTTATAACAATGTTCCAGTATTAGGACTTAGAGAAGGATCTTGGTTAGATGTAAACGGACAGATTATTACACTAAAAGGAGAATTAAAAGCGAGACTTTTCAAATCTTCAAATGCTATAAGTGAACTTGAAACCGGTACAGACCTAACCGATTTAAAATAAAAAAAGCTTCATAAAATATGAAGCTTTTTAGAGCGAGAGACCGGGTTCGAACCGGCGACATTCAGCTTGGAAGGCTGACGCTCTACCAACTGAGCTACTCTCGCATTTCCGAGTGCAAATATATACAAACAATTTAATTCTGGAAACATTTTCATAGAGTTTTTATTTCAAAATTTACATTAGGAACTTAATCTTAAATCGCGCATCTATCTCGCCTTTCATTGTATTACACACTTCACCTTAACAATCAAGCAATTACCCAAGAAACTTCAATAATAACGGGCATGGATTTCATTTTTATTTATTTTAATTCTTGCCCAAATTTTAAGTAAGTTTGGGGCCATTACCAAGTATAAATTATAATGTCTGAATTTAAATTAACTACAGATCGACTTTATTTAAGAGAGTTTAAATTGTCTGATGCCAAATTTCTTTTTGAACTCAACAACAATTCAGAAGTAATTAAATACACGGGAGATTCCGCTTTTAAAAGTTTAAAGGATGCTCAAAATTTGATTTTAAATTATAATCAATATAAACTGTATAACTTGGGTAGATGGGCAGTTTGCCTAAAAAACAATAATGATTTTTTGGGTTGGTGTGGATTAAAATATCATAAAGATTCTAATATCGTTGAAGTCGGTTTCCGGTTTTATCAACAGCATTGGAACAAAGGGTATGCTACTGAAAGCGCTTTAGCTTCAATCAAATATGGATTTGACACTTTAAAACTGAAAGAAATTTATGCTCATACGCATATTGATAATTTAGCATCACAAAAAGTTATTGAAAAGTGCGGGTTACAATTTTTAAATGAAGGAATTTATGATAGCATGCCTGCAAAGCTATATCGTTTAAAAACCAATGCTTTTGAAATTAAACCCATCGCAGCAAGTGAAACTTACGCAATTAGACATGCCGTATTACGTCAAGGGAAACCGCTGTCTACTTGCATATTTAATGGTGACGAGCTTTCAAATACATTTCATTTTGGCCTGTTTTACAATAGCAATATTTGCGGTATTGCTACAGTCCTACAACAATCTCAAGCCAATTTAAAAGAAACCAATGCCTATCAATTAAGAGGAATGGCCATTTTAGAAAACTATCAAGGTTACGGATTTGGAGAAGCATTAGTCAAACATATTCAAAATCAATTGGCACAATTAAACATCAATTTATTGTGGTGTAATGCGCGTACACATGCTGCTCAATTTTATATCAAAAATGGGTTTATACAACTAGGTGATGAATTCGACATCCCTAATGTAGGGCCGCATTTATGCATGTATAAAAAGCTGTAAAATAAAAAAGGGCGCTAAAAGCGCCCTACATCAACTTAAATAAAAGACTAATTAAGCCTTCTTATTTTTTTTAGTAGTAAAATGTTTGATAACCTCTAATGCATCTTTGGCATTTGTTTGTTTAGCATACTTTTCAGCAGTTAAACCTATATCAGACTTTCGATCTAATTTAGCTCCATTTTCAACTAAAAGCTTTAAAATTTCAACACGGTTAAATTTAGCTGCATACATTGCTGGTGTCATCCCATTAGACTTTTGGTTGACGTCAGCTCCCATATCAATTAATTTCTTTACCGTTTGAATGTCTCCTTTTGCAATTGAGGTACAAAATGGATTTACTTTAACCTTAAAATCTACAACTTCAATAGCTGTAGATTCTGTAATTTCCCCGTTTGATGCAAAGGCAGCTGTAGCTGTCATGCTTAATGCCAATGCAATAATTACTGATGTTTTTTTCATGATGAATGTTTTAATAATTGATTTTTTGATTGTAATAAAGAGACGATAAATTTCACAATCTGTTACACAAAAAAATACTATATAACATTTATTTAACTATTTAACATAACGAGTGTTAACAGACTAAAAATCAGTCAAATTGTTAATTAATCACAAATTCTTTTATTGAAATTAGCTTTGTTTGCTCTGTACTATGAAATCGCTTTTTAAACAATTATCTTTGTATTTAAAGTAATTTAGATATGAATAAAAAAGTAATTCTAATGATCCTTGACGGTTGGGGAACTTCTCCTGATCCTAAGGTATCAGCCATTGACAACGCTAACACTCCATTTATAGACTCATTATATACTTCTTATCCTAATGCAGCATTGCGCACAGATGGGTTAAATGTTGGTCTTCCTGACGGCCAAATGGGAAACAGCGAAGTGGGGCATATGAATTTAGGTGCTGGACGTATTGTATATCAAGATTTGGCTAAAATTAATTTAGCACTCAAAAACGATACTTTAAAAGATGAAAAGGTATTAGTTGATGCTTTTAAATTTGCAAAAGACCATAATAAAAAGGTACACTTCCTGGGGCTTTTAAGTGATGGTGGAGTGCACTCACATAGCAATCATTTGTTTGGATTATTAAATGCTGCCGAAAATTACGGTTTAGATCAAGTTTTTGTTCATGCCTTTACCGATGGTCGTGATGTAGATCCAAAATCTGGAAAAGGATTCATTGCCGATTTAGAATCTGAAATTAAAGACAAGCATGCAAAATTAGCTTCTGTTACTGGTCGCTATTATGCTATGGACAGAGATAAAAGATGGGAACGTGTTAAATTAGCTTATGATGCCATTGTTAATGGTGAAGGCACACATACCCAAGACGCTACTGCAGCTGTTCAAGAAAGTTATGACAACAACGTGACTGATGAGTTTATCAAACCAATAATAATGGTTGATGATAATAATGCGCCAGTTTCAACAATTCAAAATGGAGATGTTGTGATCTTTTTCAACTTTAGAACCGATAGAGGTCGCCAACTTACCGATGCCCTTTCTCAAAATGATTTTCATGAACAAAACATGCACAAGTTAGATTTGTATTATGTTACCATGACAAATTATGACGATGCTTTTAATGGTATTAATATAATTTTTGAAAAAGACAACCTTAAAGAAACCTTAGGTGAAGTTTTAGAGAAAAACAATAAGAAACAAATTAGAATTGCCGAAACAGAAAAATACCCACATGTTACTTTTTTCTTTTCGGGGGGACAGGAAGACGAGTTTAAAGGCGAATCAAGAATTTTAAGAAATTCACCTAAAGTAGCAACCTACGACCTAAAGCCTGAAATGAGTGCTTATGAGTTAAGAGATGCTTTGGTGCCTGAATTACAAAAAGGCGATGTAGATTTTGTTTGTTTGAATTTTGCAAATGGAGATATGGTAGGTCATACCGGTGTTATGGAAGCTGCGATACAAGCATGTGAAGCTGTTGATATTTGTGTAAAAGATGTTATCGATGCCGCGTTAGAAAATGATTATACCACATTATTAATTGCCGATCATGGTAACTGTGAAACTATGGTTAATCCTGATGGTAGCCCTCATACAGCCCACACTACTAATCCTGTGCCTGTAATTTTAATAGATAAAGATTTAAAGAACATAGATGATGGTGTTTTAGGAGATATGGCTCCAACCATTCTAAAGCTAATGGGTATTGAACAACCCGAAGCAATGACTAGACATTCGTTAATCTAACATAAAAAAAGGCTATTCAAAACTGAATAGCCTTTTTCATTCGGATTTAATAATTAACCTCTTATTAATTCAAAATAAGATTTGTCAATACTTTCTCTATGATCAGGATGGGCAATATTCACAAGTGCCTTAACACGCTCCTGAATGGTTTTCCCGTATAAGTTTGCTATTCCGTATTCTGTCACGACATAATGCACATGGGATCGTGTTGTTACAACACCAGCTCCAGGTTTTAAACTTGGCACAATTCTACTAATTCCAGATTTAGTAGCAGAAGGTAAAGCAATAATCGCCTTCCCACCTTCGCTTAAAGATGCCCCTCGAATATAATCCATTTGACCACCAACACCAGAATACATATTAGACCCAATAGAATCGGCACAAACTTGGCCAGTGACATCTACTTCAATTGCAGAATTAATGGCCACCATTTTAGGGTTCTGTTTTATTACAGACACGTCATTCACATAATCAGACGAACGTAACTCGACAAAAGGGTTATCATCTACATAATCATATAACTTTTGAGACCCCATTAAAAAAGTAGCTAAAGCACGTCCTGGGTCAACCCCTTTATGATTACCTGTAACAACATTATTTAAAATGAGTTCGATTACTCCATCAGAAAACATCTCAGTGTGCAATCCTAAATCTTTGTGATTATTTAATTTACTAAGTACTGCATTAGGAATCACTCCAATCCCCATTTGTAAGGTGCTGCGATCATCAATTAACTCAGCAACATAATCTCCTATTTTATTTTCCTTCTCACTTGGCGCAGGAATATCATGGGTTGGCAAATACTCGTTATGCTCAACAAATAAATCTATTTCTTTAACATGAATAATACCGTCACCAAAAGTTCTTGGCATATGTTTATTAACCTGAGCAATTACTGTTGTAGCATTATCAATTGCCGATAGTGTCGCCTCCACAGACACTCCCAACGAACAATATCCATGAATGTCAGGCACAGACACATGAATTAAAACCACATCAAGATCTACTATATTTCGCTTAAATAATAACGGAACTTCACTTAAAAAAACAGGGGTATACGAACCGTTCCCAGCCTTCAAGGTGTGTCTCACATTCTTCCCAATAAAAAAAGAATTAACATGGAAACTATCTTTATATTTTACATCGGCGTAAGGCGCAACTCCCTCAGTATGTAATTGGCATATTTCTACATTTCTTAACTCCTCATGTCTATTAGACATTGCTTTCACCAGCGCTTGAGGAGCTGCTGCAGCGGCCTGAATATAAACTCTATCATTAGATTTGATAGCTTTAACAGCTTCTTCGGCACTTACAGATTTGTACATATTTTTGTTTTTAATAATGTACGAAATTAAGACCAAATTAACTTGAAAAAAATGTCGAAAGTCATAAAATTCGAATTTATTAGAATTTAATTTTCAGTATCTTTGCCCATATTTTTTACCCTATGATCGTAGTTAAAACAAGAGAAGAAATCGAATTGATGCGCGAAAGCGCATTAGTAGTGTCAAAAACTTTAGGAATGCTTGCTAAAGAAGTTAAGCCTGGTGTTACCACTTTACAGCTGGATAAAATGGCTGAAGAGTTTATTAGAGAGCAAGGCGCTATTCCGGGTTTCTTAGGATTATATGATTTCCCTAATACCCTATGCATGAGTCCAAACACTCAGGTTGTTCATGGGTTCCCGACCAATGAGCCTTTGGTTGAAGGGGATATTATTTCTATAGATTGTGGCGCTATTAAAAATGATTTTTACGGGGATCACGCTTACACCTTTGCTGTTGGTGAAATTGCACCTGAAACTGAAAAACTACTTCAAGTGACTAAAGAATCTCTTTATGCAGGTATTAGAGAACTACGTGTGGGTAAGCGTGTTGGTGATGTTGGTTTTGCAATCCAAAACTATTGTGAAGCTCATGGTTATGGAGTGGTAAGAGAACTTGTTGGTCACGGACTTGGTAGAAAAATGCACGAAGATCCAGAAATGCCAAACTACGGGAGACGCGGACGAGGAAAGAAGTTTGTAGAAGGAATGGTTGTTGCTATTGAACCAATGATAAACATGGGTACACATAGAATAAAGCAACATAAGGATGGCTGGACCATTACAACTTTAGATAATAAACCAAGTGCGCATTTTGAACATGATGTTGCCATTATTGATGGTAAACCTGAATTGTTATCAACCTTTGCATACATCTATGACGCATTAGGAATAGAAAGTGAAGAGGAAAATGAATTTAGACAAAAAGCATTTGTGCTTTAATCGTATAAATAAAGTTATTTGAAACGTCTCTTTAAATTCTTTTTAGGGCTTTTACCAAGGCCTATTCTAATTAGACTTAGCTATATCGTTAGACCAATATTTGCCTTTACCTTAAGAGGTGACAGGTACACTGACCCTATTGATGGCAGATCTTTCAAATCATTCCTACCTTACGGCTACGAGACCCAACGAGCAAATGTATTATCGCCTTCAACTTTAAGTTTAGAGCGACATAGGTTGTTATGGTTATATTTAAAAGGGTCTACCAATTTCTTTACAGCGCCATTAAAGGTTTTACACTTTGCACCTGAGCAAGCGTTTTATAAACGTTTTAGAACAATGGATAACTTAGACTATGTCACTACCGATTTAGAATCGCCGTTGGCAGATGTTATGGCAGATATTTGTAACCTTCCGTTTGAAGACAATAGTTTTGACGTTATTCTTTGTAATCATGTGTTAGAACATATCCCAGATGATAAGAAAGCCATGCAAGAATTGTACAGAATTTTAAAGCCTGGTGGTATGGGTGTTTTTCAAATCCCCCAAGATTTAAATAGAGAATTCACTTTTGAAGACGATTCTATTACAGATAAGAAAGAGCGTGCTAGAATTTTTGGACAATATGACCATGTGCGAGTGTATGGTAGAGATTATTTTAAAAAATTAGAAGCGGTTGGTTTTAAAGTAAATGCTATTAATTATTCAGAAAAACTAACGGCTGAACAGGTTGACAAATACCGTTTGGCTGATGGTGAATTATTGCCTGTTTGCTATAAATAATTTATTCTGGAAAATTATTCAGTGATAAGGTTTCTATTCCTTTAGATTCTGTTTCATAAATCAAAAACACCTTAATTTCGGGATGGGCTTTACAAAATTCTGAAACTCCATTTACCCCCATTGCCTTAAACGCTGTCGCGTATGCATCCGCCTCCATACAATTATCCATAATTACCGATGCACTTAGTATTGATGTTTTACTCGGGTAACCCGTTTTGGCGTTTATAATATGAGCATACCTATTGCCGTCTTTATCGGTTTTATATTTACGATATGTACCCGAAGTAGCCATAGCAGAATTAGACAATTCTATGGCCTTTAAAATGCTTTGTGAATCATCAAAGTTAGGTGCCTCAACACCAACTTTCCATGACTTGTCCTTTTCAATGTTAATTCCACTGGATCGGATTTCTCCACCAATTTCAACCAAAAAATTAGTCTTATGGTTTTCTTTGAGTAATTGCGCTACGGCATCTACGCCATATCCTTTTGCAATGGCATTAAAATCTACAAACGTTTGGGGATATGTTTTTGTAATTTTATTTGAAGTCAATTTTAAACTCTCGAAGCCTACAAACTGCATCAAGCTGTCAATTTGCTTACCATTTAAAGCCGAAATAGGTTGTTCTGGACCAAAATCCCAGGCATTAACCAAAGGTCCGATAGTAGGATCAAAATGACCATTAGTCAATTGATGTATTTTCTCTGAAGCATTAAACACTTTTATAAAATGCTCATCGACTACATCTGACTCATTTCGGTTAATTTGAGAAATTAAACTATTAGATTGATAGGTTGACATTGATTTATTGATCTCATCAAACAACTGCTCTAATTGGTCTTGAAAATCTATGATAGCATCACCTTCATAAATAACAGCATAACTCGTCCCAAAAACGGCTCCATGAACCTTTATATTCTTATGAGTTTCTGAACAACTAAATAGAACAAAACAAAATGTAAAATAGACCCAAAAATGCTTCATTTTAATTCAGATTTGTTTCTACTACTTGAATGCCATTGTATTCAAGTAAATACACTTGATTTAAATAAATTGGCAAATCTTCTCCATCAGGATTACCCAAGCCTACCCCTGCATACAATACCTTGGCATCCTTTTCATGCGCATGTTTTTTAAAGGTTTCCATCCAAATCACATCGTAATTATTTGGATTTTCAGGAAGGATTACAGCCTTGACAATGACAAAGTAATATTGGTTATTTTTATCAATACAAACAAATTGGGGATGCCTTTTTAAGGTACTATTTATAGCTACAAACTCAAATCCCCGTTTTTCTAAATCTTTACCCACATGATTCATGGCAAGATTATGTAATTCCTGTTTCGATAATGGTTTACTCATATTGCAAAATTACTACATAATTAAATGTTCTGCATTGTCTAGCCCTAAAATTTAAGCCAAAAACAAATCAACATAAAACTCGACCATAAAAAAACCCAACATTACTGTTGGGCTTTTAATTTTATAACTCTTGAAGACTATCCTCCAAAATCATCGAATCTAATATTCTCATCGGCAAGACCAAAATCTTCACCCATTTTCTGAACAGCGTTGTTCATTAATGGCGGCCCACAGAAATACAATTCAAGATCTTCAGGAGCTTCGTGATGATCTAAATAGTTTTCTATCACACAGTTGTGTATAAATCCAACAAAACCATCGCCTTCTGTATCATTAATATCCTTTTTAACTTTCCAGTTATCAGCCTCTAATGGATCTGATAATGCGATAAAGAACTTAAAGTTAGGGAAATCTCTTTCTAATGCTCTAAAGTGCTCGATATAGAACAGCTCTGCTTTAGAACGTCCACCGTACCAATATGTTACTTTTCTTCCAGTTTTTAATGTTCTGAATAAGTGGTATAAGTGAGAACGCATTGGCGCCATACCTGCTCCACCACCAACATATAACATCTCGGCATCAGATTCATTAATAAAGAATTCACCATAAGGCCCAGAAATAACGCACTTATCACCTTTTTTAAGGTTAAAGATATAAGATGATGCTACACCTGGATTTACATCCATCCAACCGTTTTTAGCACGATCCCATGGCGGAGTTGCAATACGCACGTTAAGCATGATTTCACGCCCTTCTGCAGGGAAAGAAGCCATAGAATATGCACGTTCTACCAACTCGTCATTTTTCATCACAAGTGGCCAAAGATTAAACTTGTCCCACTCTGCTTTAAACTTGTCTGGAGTATCATGTTCTTCAGGATGTGCAGTAATATCCATATCCTTAAAGTTCACTTCACATGGAGGAATTTCAATTTGAATATATCCACCTGCTTTATATCCCATATCTTCAGGAATCTCTACTACAAACTCCTTAATAAATGAAGCTACATTATAGTTTCTTACTACAACTGCATCCCATTTTTTAATACCGAATACTTCTTCAGGAATGGTAATTTCCATATCCTGTTTTACTTTTACCTGACATGATAAACGTGCACCATGTTGCAATTCTTTTCTTGTAAAGTGAGGTGTTTCTGTTGGAAGCGCTTCACCTCCACCAGCTAAAACATGACATTCACATTGAATACATGTACCTCCACCACCACAAGCTGATGGTAAAAATATTTTCTCATTACCTAAAGTTGAAAGTAAAGTACCTCCTGAAGCTACTTCAATTTCTTTCTCTCCATTAATTTTAATTTTTACTGGACCTGAAGGTGATAATTTTTGCTTAACAAATAATAATAGCGATACCAATACTAAGGTAATAATTAAAAAAGCTACTACAGTTGTTACAATAGTTCCTGTTGTTCCTGCTGCTAAAATCATATTATTCATTTACTTTAGTATTATTAGCTAAGGTTTTTAATTCTTTTGCTTCACTAGTTTCCGCTTCTTTTACAACAGCGGTTTCAACTTCTTCCTTTGGTGCTTCATCACCACCAGTTAACATCCCACCAAAACTCATAAAGCCGATAGCCATTAAACCAGTAATAATAAAAGTAATACCAAGACCTCTTAAAGGTGCAGGTACGTTTGAGTATCTAATTTTCTCACGGATAGCAGCAATTGCCAAAATTGCTAAAAACCATCCGATACCAGAACCGATACCGTAAGTTGTAGCCAGACCTAAAGTTGGTATTTCACGTGATTGCATAAATAACGAACCACCTAAAATGGCACAGTTAACAGCAATTAATGGTAAAAAGATACCAAGTGAGTTATATAACGAAGGTGAAAATTTCTCTACTATGATTTCTACTAATTGTACCATTGTTGCAATAGTAGCAATGAACATAATAAACGATAAGAAACTTAAATCGTAGGCTTCATATTCTGGGCCTAACCATCTTAAAGCACCTTCTTGTAATAAATACTGATCTAACAACCAGTTTAAAGGCACAGTAATAGCCAATACAAATATTACAGCGGCTCCAAGTCCAACAGCAGTACTAACTTTTTTAGATACTGCAAGGTAAGAACACATCCCTAAGAACGTGGCAAATACCATGTTGTCTATAAATATTGATTTGAAAAATAATTCTAAATGTTCCATATATTTTTGGTATTTAGAGTACCACTTAATTCAAAAATTAAGTGAGCCCTAACGATTAATGATCTTCGATTAATGCTTTGTTTCTACTACGTTGTACCCAAATAATGATTCCCACAACAATTAAAGCCATTGGTGACAATAACATAAATCCGTTGTTTTCATATCCAAGTGCATACAATCCTGTTTTCTCAATAGGATCACCAAGAACTTTAAATCCTAATAACGTACCAGAACCTAATAATTCTCTAAAGAAACCTACCATAATCAAAATTACACCGTATCCTAACGAATTTCCAATTCCATCAAGGAATGAACGCCAAGGTCCGTTACCTAATGCAAAGGCTTCAAAACGTCCCATAATAATACAGTTGGTAATAATTAAACCAACGAATACAGAAAGTGTTTTACTCAATTCGTAAGCAAAAGCTTTTAATACTAAATCAACTATAATTACTAAGGTTGCAACAACAATTAGTTGAACAATAATTCTAATCTTAGAAGGTATAATGTTTCTAATTAATGAAATCACTACGTTTCCTATTCCTAAAACAAACAATACCGAAATTGCCATTACAATTGACGCCTTTAACTCGGCTGTAATTGCTAATGCAGAACAAATACCTAATACTTGAATAGTTATTGGGTTATTATCCGCTAATGGATCTAATATTAATTTGCTGTCTTTCTTTGATAAAAGTCCCATAAATTAATTGTTGTTTTTTAAAGTATTAAAATAAGGCTCGTAAAGTTTCAAATCACTTTTAATCATGGCAGTTACACCATCACCAGTAATTGTAGCTCCTGCAATTGCATCAACCTCATTATCTGTCTTGTCATTGTTCTTTGGATCAGCATTACCTTTTGCAACAGTAATCCCTTTAAACACACCATTAGATTTTAAGTTCTCACCAATAAAATCGTCCATAAAGAAACGTTGTTTGATGTTAGCCCCTAATCCTGGTGTTTCTCCTTTATGGTCAAAATAAGCACCTTGAACAACCATGTTTTCATCCATAGCTACATAAGCCCAAATTGCATCCCATAATCCTTTACCTCTAATTGGTGCGATGTAAAACGTATTACCGTCTTTCTCACCAATAAACAAAGGTAAACGTCTTGTGTAAGAAGGATCTTTAGCTGCAGCTTTTTCCTTCTTGATATCAATTAAATAAGCATTTTCATCCTCTGTTTGCTTATTACCTTCAATTACTAATTGTTTAGTAATGTATTTGTCAAACTTTTCAGCAACAACATCTGTAGATACAAAAGTTGCACTACTTTCATCGTTTTCGTTTACACCCATAGCATACAAAATGTTTTGCTGCTTTTCTAAACGTTTATTTTCAGAAATATTAGGTTGTAAAGAAGATGCTGCAAAAGCCAATAACGAACCTACAATTACCACCATTCCGATGGCAAAAATTATAGTATATGAATTTTTATCTGTTCTCTTTTCCATCGTTATGCCGTTTTTGCTTTTAAACGTTTTAGTCTTCGCTTAACATTACCTTGAACGATGTAATGATCAATAGTTGGTGCGAACACATTCATTAATAAAATTGCTAACATTACACCTTCTGGATATGCAGGATTAAATACACGTATCATAATAGAAATAAATCCTACTAAGAAACCATATATCCATTTCCCTTTATTTGTTTGAGAAGCTGTAACTGGGTCTGTAGCCATAAACACAGTACCAAAAGCAAATCCACCAATTAATAGGTGATGCCAGAATTCTGTGCTCATTAAACTGTAAAACTTACTTGATTCTGTGATCCATCCTGAAGACACTACGCCGTTAAAGATTAATCCCATTACTAAAGCTCCTATCACTGAAGACAACATAATTCTCCAGCTTCCAACCTTAGAAAAGATTAAGAACAAACCACCTAATAAGATTAAGAATGTAGAGGTCTCTCCAATTGAACCAGGAATATATCCGAAGAACATATCAGAAATACTATAAGACACATCGTTATTCTGAGCCAAACTACCTAAAATAGTTTCACCAGAAATAGCATCTAATTGTGCTCCACCTGCTACTTCGTTTGCACGCTCAACAGCACCGTGAACCCACACTTTATCTCCAGACATCCAAGTTGGATATGCAAAGAATAAAAATGCTCTAATTGTAAGTGCAGGATTTAAGATATTCATTCCTGTACCACCAAATACTTCTTTACCGATTACTACACCAAATGCAACTGCAACAGCTAACATCCATAAGGGTGTGTCAATAGGCACAATTAAAGGTACTAACATACCCGTAACTAAGTATCCTTCTTCTACTTCGTGTTTTTTAATTACTGCGAATAAAAATTCGATCGCTAAACCAACACCGTAAGACACGATTACTAATGGTAAAACCTTTACAATTCCAATCCAAAATGCATCCCAAGATAAAAACTCTACAGGCGTACCTAAGGCATTGAAATGTTGGTAACCGGCATTAAACATACCAAATATTAAACATGGTACTAATGCCATGATTACAATATTCATTGTACGTTTTAAATCGTCGGCTGCTTTAATATGAGTACCATTATGAGTGGTCTCATTTGGCAAATACAAAAAGGTATGGATTGCATTAAATGCAGGGGCCATTTTAGTGCCTTTGTATTTTTCTTTTAAGTTATGTAAATTACTTTTTAAACTCATGCCTATCCTATTTCTTTAATCATTAAGTCCAAACCTTTTCTAATAATATCTTGATGTGGCTGCTTAGATACGCAAACAAATTCTGTTAACGCGAAATCTTCAGGAGCAACTTCGTACATTCCTAAAGCTTCCATTTCGTCTAAGTCATTATACATACATGCTTTCAGAATTTGCATTGGAAAGATATCCAATGGAAAAACTTCTTCATACACACCAGTGGTAACAAAAGCTCTGTGCTCTCCGTTAGTATTAGTGTTTAAAGCATATTCTTTATTAGGGAATAACCATGAGAATGTAAAAGATCTACTCACAGATACTTTGTCAAAAATTGGTTTATTCCATCCAAAAAGTTCGTAATCGTTTCCTTCTGGAATAACAGAAATTACATTACTGTAATAATCTAAAGCACCATCAGGCTTAACCTGTTTACCACTAAGTACATTTCCTGAGATGATACGACTATTATCATTTTTATCAACACCTTTATCGTAAACCATAGTAGCTACTTCTGCTCCAATTTTTGTCACGAAATAACGTGGTGATTTAACCGATGATCCAGCAAGAGCAACAATACGCTCAGCATTGAATTTACCAGTTAACAATAGCTCTCCCATGATTACTAAGTCTTGAGGGCTAACGGTCCAAACCACTTCACCTTTATTTACAGGGTCAATCTTATTAATTTGTGTTCCTACATTCCCTGATGGGTGTGGTCCAGAAACTTTATGAAGTTGAATTCCTGACAATCCTGATAAAGGAGAATTAGATTTAGCACCAACACTTACATGTACTTTTCCTGAAGTTAATTTTCCTAAAGCTGTTATTGCGACTTGTAACTCTGCTTCTTTACCTTGCAATACGTAATCGTAATCTGCAGCTAAAGGTGCACTAGCGTAAGCTGATACAAAAATTGCTTTTGGCGCCACTTCTGGATTAGCAATAATATGGTAAGGGCGTTGCATGATAAATGGCCAACAACCACTTTCTAACAATCTTGCTTTAATAGCTTCTGCATTTGCAGAATCTACATTTAAGCTACCATAATCTTGAAAATCTTGGGATTTATCTGCTTGAATTTTCACAGACAAAATACGTCTCTTCTCCCCACGGACAATTTCTATCACCTCTCCAGAAGTTGGAGATACAAACTTTACTGCTTCGTTAGATTTATCATAAAACAAAGGCTCTCCAGCCTTAATTTTAGATCCTTCTTTTACAACAAGTTTAGGGGTGATTCCGTGAAAGTCTTCTGGTCTAACTTGGAAATAATTACTTAAAATAGCGTTTTCTGTGACTTTCTCAGCAGCGCCTTTAAGTTTTATATCCAGACCTTTTTTAATCTTAATGTCGTTTGACATATGTAAATCTATTTGTTAATAGTTATTCTGACTAAGATTTTTAAATGACTTAAAAATCGCTGCAAAAATACGAATTTATAACTCAGATTTCATAATAAATAGGACAGAATTTTACCCTATTCACCCCTTTAAAATGCTTAGGTATTATTTTTGATTATATTTACATAACAAATATCGATGAATGACGCCTTTCTCTAAATCAATCCTACTTCTTCTCCTATTTTCTAAGCTGGTTTTATATGCTCAAATACAGGAACAAACACCTCCTGACTACATAAAAACCATCACCTTTAAGGGGGATACTCAAGTGAGTCAATTACCTGTGATTTTAATGGGAAGCCCCGTTACTTTAGAATTTGACGCTCTTAATGGTGATGAAGCCGACTTCTACTATAAAATAGAGCATTTTGATTTTGATTGGACGCCTTCACGTTTAATGAAAACCGAATTTATGCGTGGTTTTGACAACCAAAGAATTAGAGACTACCTAAACTCCTTTAACACTTATCAAATCTACTCACATTACGTATTACAAATACCAAATGAACAAACCAGAGCATTAACCAAATCGGGAAACTATTTAATTTCGATTTATAACAGTTATGACGAATTAATGTTTTCGAAGAAA
The DNA here is from genome assembly GCA_001874335.1 of Bacteroidetes bacterium MedPE-SWsnd-G2. GTDB lineage: Bacteria > Bacteroidota > Bacteroidia > Flavobacteriales > Flavobacteriaceae > MedPE-SWsnd-G2. The sequence continues at coordinate 37,567 of MPDE01000011.1, read as the reverse complement.
TTTATGATTTATGAGGATTTGGTAAATGTAGGCATAGAGATTAAACGCTCTCGAGATGTATCTACAATCAATGAAAAACAATCGGTTGATTTTAAAATAGATTCAGGAAGCCTAACCTTAACAAATCCGAATGAAACTGTAAAAACTTTGGTCGTTCAAAACAACAACCTAAACACTGCAATCACTAATTTAAAGCCGCAATACACTCTTGGCAGTCAACTCATATACAAATACCCAAAAGCTTCAAGTTTTTGGGCTGGAAACGAATATTTATATTTCGAAAACAAAGATGTTAGAGGCGCGAATGTAGGAGTTCAATTTATTGAGCTTTTAGACATTTACAACAATTTCCTCTTCATAAACACACCTCGATACAACACCAGCTATACTTATAATCCTGATATTAACGGTAATTTTTTAATCACAGCATTAGACACAGACGATGTTAGAATTGAAGCCGATTATACCGTTTTACATTTTGCGTTGCAACATCCAAAATTAAAAGAAGGGCAACATATTTACATCTACGGAAACTACAACAGTTTTAATTTAGACGAAAGCAATAGAATGTGGTTTAATGAAGATAAGCAACTTTACGAATGCAGCCTTACATTAAAACAAGGGTTTTACAACTACAAATATGTAGTAGTTGATGAAAACAACAATTTACAAGAAGGAGCGATTAGCGGTAATTTTTACCAAACTGAAAACACCTACAATGTGTATGTTTACTATAGAAATTTGGGCGGGCGATATGACCGATTAATTGGTAAAGGCGAAGCATCTTCGATAAACATTTCAAATTAAACTTACTGAAGTTTACACCTATGAAAAACACACTTTCAGTTTTCAATGAACTTGCTCAATATGCATTAGAAAACGAATCTTTAGAAGGTGTAAGCAAACAAATTCCGCCAGAAGAATTACATGATTTTCTGGATTTAGAAGTCAAAGACGAGCCCTCTCATGATGCTCAACTCATACAGTTGTTAAAACAACTAATAAAGTACACTCCAAAAACAGCCAGTTCACTTTTTTTTAATCAGCTTTTTGGAGGACGAAAACCTGCAGCAACTTTAGGCGATCTTTTAGCCGTTATGCTCAACAACAGCATGTACACCTATAAGGTAGCTGGTCCAATGGTTGAATTAGAAAAGGTAATATTAACTAAGGTTTGCCAACTTATTGACTACCCAATCGAGAGCTATGGCACCTTTGCCACTGGAGGTTCTATGTGTAATTTTATGGCCATGCTTATGGCTCGAGACAAATCAGACCCTGCAATCAAAACATCGGGAATATCAAAACAACTCATATTTTATACCTCAACTACTTCACATTACTCCATTTCAAAAAATGCAGCTTTTATAGGCGTTGGAAGAGATAATATAAGGTTGATTCCAGTAGATGAAGACGGAAAAATGAGTGCCAAAGCGCTGGAAACACAAATAAGTATTGATCAAAAAAACGGATTGCATCCGTCTTTCATAAACGCAACTGCAGGCACAACAGTTTTAGGCGTTTTTGATCCAATTGAAGCTATAGCAAAAATCAGTAAAAAACACAACCTTTGGCTGCATGTTGATGGTGCCTATTGCGGCGGGGTTATCTTTAGTGAACACCACAAATACCTCATCAAAGGTGTAAATCATTCTGATAGCTTTTCGTTCAACGCACATAAAATGTTAGGCACGCCGCTCACCTGCTCCATATTTGTAACCCAACACAAAAAACAACTTTACGCTTCATTTTCTAATGAAGCTGAATATCTATACCAAACTGACACAAATGACTATAACCCAGGATTAACCTCTTTTCAATGTGGACGACGGAATGATGCATTGAAATTTTGGACGCTGTGGAAATCTATTGGAAGCATTGGACTTGAAAGCATGGTAAACACTCAATTTGAACTTTCTAAAATTGCTCAAAATTACATTTCAAACCATAAAGACTACAAGCTATACAGTCCTTCAAATTCCATTTCTGTTTGTTTTAATTACAAATCAATCCCCGCTAAAACCATCTGCTCAACTCTATATCAAAACTCAAAACTAATGGTTGGTCATGGCCAGTTTAATGCTATTTCTTTTGTGAGGATGGTCACCATTAATAGCAGCTTAAAGGCGCAGGATATTTATACGTTTTTTAAAATTATTGAAGCCGAATTTTCAGAATCGTAATCCCATTTCTGTTAATATTTATGTTATAAAATCTATTCTCAACTATCCTTAATTAAATTTGTCTTATTTTAGCATAAGCTTATTTAAACAAATATGGTACAGCAAGTTACAAGCGGTATTAAGATTTCAGTTGAAACTTCATTTGAAGGCACCTTTTATAAAAACTATAAGGTGCATTTTGCGTTTGGCTATAAAATTACCATAGAAAACCAAAGTAAGGACTCGGTTCAATTAAATTCGAGGTACTGGAATATCTACGATGCGCTTAACAATACCGAAATCATAGAAGGTGAAGGTGTCATAGGGAAAAAACCCGTAATAAAACCCGGAGAATCTCATACGTATAACTCTGGCTGCTTACTTACTTCTCCTTTTGGAGCCATGCAAGGCTACTTTAACATGGTTAACTTTACTACCACAAATAAGTTTAAGGTCATTATACCAACATTTAAACTAAGTGCACCTTTTGCTTTAAACTAATTGATCCTTTCTACCAATTTAAAATGATATAATTGATTATGTTGTCGGATAGAAAATCTACGGCAATCTGCATAACCTTCATACTTAAAATCACGATTTAAACTAAAGCCTTTTTTGGGAGACTCATACACCCCATGCACATCAACAGTTCCATATGGGTTAACCCTTTTAAATAACAAATTACCGCTCTTTGACTGTTCATACAAATCAAACCAAGCTCCGGCTCCAATACCAGGAACCCACTTGGCATATTGCCCCAAATTATCAACTTGAATCGGCAACAAACTACCTAATTCTGTACTAGTGTATTTTGGCAATCGATCTAAAAATCCTGCTTTGTTTATTTGAAACATAGACACTTTTTTTAATTCAATTTCTCCAGAATCAGCCACACAATACACCTCCGAATTATTTGATACTCTTATCACATTTCCAATCGGACTAGGTGTAAATCTATTAGACAATTTCAACTTTCGTTTTAAAATAGAATCCGTTACAGCCACTCCTAAAACATCTGCAACAAAACGCGAGCAATTGCTAGCATTTTTTATAAACGCACCATATCTAATTAATCCTGTCTTTTGAGTCTTTCTAATAAACTGAACTGCCTTTTTGTAATTTACGTTAGAACTCACACTCGCATAAAGCTTCCCTTGTCCATGGGTTATTCGAGGTGAATTAGCCAAAAAACTCAAAATCTCATTAACATTCAAAATATGGTCATTCTCAACCAAAGCCTTAAAGGGAAATTTTATTTCAAAATCTGTATAACCACATCTAACTCTTCCCATTGGAGCAGGTGTAATATATCTACCAAAATCAAAATACTCTATAACGCCCGTCTGTTTTCGTATTAAGACCAAAGCCGAGTGCCCAGCTCTAACGTAACCTTTACTCCCTACACCAACGTATTTTAAAAGTTGAGAATACCATTCATCGGCCACCCTTACTACGGTATCGGGATATGCCAGAACTAGTATGAAAGCATCAGAATTCAAAGTAGATATATTTAAAAAAAGGAATTCATATCCAATTTTTCGTTAACAAATATTTATAACCATCAAGGTTATTATAGGCCAAATCCACAAACCTTTTAGTGGTTAAAAATTTGTAACTTTGCAGCTTAAAATTAGTATAAATATCTAAACCTAAAATAGAAATGGGAAAAGGATTTTTCAATGTACCTGTAGCCATAAATGAGCCAGTGCAATCATTCGCTCCAGGATCCTCAGAACGCGAAGCCGTTTTAGAAGCCTACCAAACAATGTTTAACAGCCAAGTTGATGTGCCGATGTATATCAACGGTAAAGATGTTACAACTGGAAACACCAGAACAATGTCGCCTCCTCACGATCACAAGCATATTGTTGGAACTTACCATTTAGCTGAGAAAAAACATGTAGATGAAGCTATAAGCACTGCTTTGGAAGCAAGAAAAACTTGGTCTCTACTTCCATGGGAGCATAGAGCTGGAATATTTTTAAAGGCTGCTGAGTTAATAGCAGGTCCTTATAGAGCAAAAATAAACGCTGCTACAATGATGGCTCAGTCAAAAACTGTTCATCAAGCAGAAATAGATGCAGCCTGTGAGCTAATCGACTTCTTAAGATTTAATGTGCAATTCATGACTGATATCTATCACGAGCAACCAGAAAGTACTTCTGATGCATGGAATAGACTTGAATACCGTCCGTTAGAAGGTTTTGTCTACGCCGTAACACCATTTAACTTTACTGCTATTGCTGGTAATTTACCTACATGTATGGCAATGATGGGTAATGTTGTGGTTTGGAAACCAAGTGACAGTCAAATATACTCTGCTAAAGTTATAATGGATGTATTTAAAGAAGCTGGTGTACCAGATGGTGTCATTAATGTTGTATTTGGAGATCCAGTAATGATTACTGATACGGTTATGGACCATTCTGATTTTTCTGGATTACACTTTACGGGATCTACATATATATTTAAAGAATTATGGAAAAAAATTGGTAACAATATCCATAATTACAAAACATACCCAAGAATTGTAGGAGAAACTGGAGGTAAAGATTTTATTGTCGCTCACAAATCAGCTAATGCTAAACAAGTGGCAACAGCAATATCTCGTGGTGCTTTTGAATTCCAAGGTCAAAAATGTAGTGCAGCAAGTAGAGCTTACGTTCCAAGCAATCTTTGGGAAGATGTAAAAAACTATGTTATTGAAGACGTAAACTCATTTAAAATGGGATCTCCTGAAGATTTAAACAACTTCATTACAGCTGTAATTCACGAAGGTTCATTTGACAAATTAGCTTCTTTTATTGACCAAGCTAAATCTGACAGTGATGCTGAAATAATTGTTGGAGGAAACTATGACAAATCAAAAGGATACTTTATCGAACCTACAGTAATTGTAACAACTAACCCAAAATACACCACAATGTGTACTGAGTTATTTGGACCTGTAATTACTATATACGTTTATGATGAAGACCAATATTCTGAAACATTAAAATTAGTAGATGAAACTAGTGAATACGCTTTAACTGGCGCAATTCTTTCTACTGATAGATATGCCATTGATGAGGCAACTACTGCACTTCAAAACTGTGCAGGTAACTTCTATATCAATGACAAACCAACTGGTGCCGTTGTGGGACAACAACCATTTGGAGGTGCAAGAGCTTCTGGAACAAATGACAAAGCTGGTAGTGCATTAAACTTATTACGTTGGGTTTCACCACGAATGATTAAAGAGACATTTGTAACACCAACGGACTATCGCTATCCTTTCTTAGGATAGGAGATATTCTTATTAAACTAAAAAGCCTTTTCACTAAGTGAAAAGGCTTTTTTTTATTAAATGTAACATAAAAAAGGAGCAATTAAAAATTGCTCCTTTTTAAATATAATATTCTAATATTGATTATTCGAATGCTACATGCTCACCAATATGAGCTGCCTGTGCATTGATTAATTGGTTATTACTACCAACAACCATTGCTACAATTTCTAAATTACTTGGAATAGTCACAGTTCCATTTGGTAATGTCATATCAAAAGAAGCGTTATATACACTATTAGCTGCAGTATCACCAGCAGGAATAGCATCTCCAATAACATCAGTTAAAGAATAACGTAATACGTGATTATGAACAAAATCAGAAATAACATCCTCACCACCGTAATACTCAGTGTAGTTTTCTTGAGAATATACTAATCCACTCTCTAAAACAAATACCACTAATTTTGCACCTGGAGTAGATTGTGCAAAACCAGCACTTACACTAACAGAAATGTGTGATCCATTTACTAAAGAGTTCACAGATAATCCAACATCAGAAGTACCACTAGCTAGGTTAGTAATTTGATTTACATTATTTGGCTCAGGGTAAGTCCACTCTGTAGTTCTATTTACAATAGCTGTAGGGTAAGATCCCCCAGGGTTAAATGTACCACTTAATTGATTCACGAAATTATTACCCATTTCATTATCGTTGTGAACAGCAACAACAACGGCGTCATCTGTAGCTTCTTCCACTAATTCAATACCGTAAGAAACACGAGGACACCATCCACACCATGTACCAGTGTAATCTTCAATCAAAGCTTTTTGACCGTAAGATCCTAAACCTAAAGTTGAATTACTTACAACCTCAACATCAACAGTTGAAGAAGTCATGTCACTTAAAGTAGCATAAGCCTGTACAGTACCAACTGCATTTGCAATATGTTTGTTTCCAAAAGCAGCTGCAGCATCGTCAATCATGATTGTTGCAGCACTTGTTACATTATTTGTGTTACCATCGTTATCTGTTCCCATAACAGTATACTCGATAGTTTCTCCAATAGCCACTTGAGACTCGTTAGGAGCGATATCAATTGATACTAAAACAGGTAAAACCGTTATAGTTACATTTGAACTTGTTAAACCATCATAAGTTGCATTTACAAGATGCTCTCCTGTAGTAGCAGGTGTAAATGTAGATCCTGTAATTTCCGATCCTCCAACTAAAATAGTTGACTCAGAAGTTACATCTGTTCCGTCATTAGTTTTTACAGTAAAACTAAAGGCTGTATTAAAATCAGCAAACAAAACATTTGGGGTAATTGTAATTGAAGTTGCACCACTTCCATTACCGTTTCCATTTCCGTTCCCATCTGAACTGTCGTCAGAAGAGCTACACGAAAAAATGGCTGTTACAGCCACCAAAAGAAAAACTTTAAAAAGATTTTTAATTTTCATATGTTAGGATTAAGGTTAAAAATTTAAAGTCACGAATATAATTTTTTTTCTATATAAAACATTGAAAATCTTTCAATTTTTCAATTAATCATCTCAATCCCAACATAATTCACAAAAAAAATTAACTTTGTCGAAATTTTTCACAAATCCAATGTTCAAAATGAAACAATTATTAGCCCTTTTCTGCTTAGTATTAGTAAGTTCTGTATCTCTTGCACAAGACCAACTTCCTAAAATGAGTTTACCAAATTTAGATGGTGATTCTATAAGCCTTGAATCTCTTTCTTCAGACGATCAATTAGTAGTCATTTCACTATGGGCAACCTGGTGTGTGCCATGTAAAAACGAATTAGACGCTATTAATGACGTCTATGAAGATTGGCAAGATGAAACGAACGTAAAATTATATGCCATCTCTATTGATGATGCCAGAACAGTTAAACGTGTAAAACCTTTAATTAATGGTAAGGGCTGGGAATTTGATGTTTTATTAGATACCAACAGCGATTTGAAACGCGCTTTAAACGCACCAACGGTTCCTTTAACCCTATTGGTAAAAAACAACGAAATAATTTTTAGACATTCAGGATATACTCCAGGAAGTGAAGATGAGCTTTTCGAACAAATTCTGGAGCACTCCAAATAAACCATTTCTATTATAATGAAAAAACTACATTTAGTAGGCATATTTCTATGCCTACCCTTAATTTCTTTTGCCCAAGACAAAGGACTTTTTAGCGGCGGATTTGAATCTAACTCACAATATTACGTGGATGATTCGAAAACAGGTGATTTCGAATTTGATGACCCCTTTAGATCAAACTCCTATTTAAGATTAAGCTATGAGTACAAAAATTGGTTTGCCAATATACAAGGTGAAGCATACGTACCTCAAGCTCTATTAAATTACTACCCAGAATACGAGGATGTAAACTTAGGAACCTTTGCAGCCGGATACAAATCGGAAAAATTTGAATTCACATTAGGTCATTTTTACGAACAATTTGGTAGCGGTTTAGCATTGAGAACTTGGGAAGATCGCCAATTAGGAATCAACAACGCAATACGAGGAGCAAATGTAAAATATCGCCCAACTCAATCTTTAGAGTTCACGGCTTTATACGGTAGACAACGAGACGGTTTCAGTGTTTCTGATGGCGATATCTATGGATTTAATGCTGAAGTTGGATTAGACGATTTATTCAATTTTGAAGAAACAGGTTTAGATTTCGGATTTAGTTATGTAGGACGAGACGAAGATTTAGATATTAGCAATCCTGATTTTGAAAGTTTAACAAGTGTTTATTCTGGTAGAATAGATTTTTCTTCAGGAAATTTCTATGCTGGATTAGAATACGATCACAAAACTGATGATGTTTATACTGAATTAGGGAATATCATTGAAGATAAATATTTTGATGGTAATGCATTTTTATTAAATGCAGGGTACGCCAAATCTGGATTAGGGATTGATGCCACCTTCAGACGTATGGAGAATATGGCATTTTACTCCCAACGTGACCAAAGCGCGAATATTTTCAATCAAAATATCATAAATTATGTTCCTGCCTTGACAAAGCAGCATGATTATAGTTTAACCAATATTTACGTTTACCAATCTCAACCAAGACTTAGCTTTAATCCGTTAGGTAAAGCAGGAGAAATAGGTGGTCAAATAGATATCTTTTACAAAATCAAAAAAGGGAGCAGTTTAGGTGGTAAATACGGCACTAAATTAGCTTTTAACTTTGCAAACTGGTATGGCTTAGGAGGAACTTTTGATGTTGGAAATCGAGTTTTTGAAAGTGACGGCTTTTTTGGATTTGGTGAACAATATTTTAGAGAAGCGAGTTTAGAAATTAGAAAGAAGTTTTCTAAAGACTGGTCTGGAATTTTTACTTATGTTAATTCATTCTACAACAAACGTTATGTCATTGACCAATCTGGTGAAGTAGACTCTAATACATTTGTGGCAGAAGCGACTTATAAAATGGGCAAAGGAAAGTCTATCCGCATGGAAGGACAATACCTGAGTACAAAAGATGATATGAAAGATTGGGCTGGAGGTACGTTTGAGTTTAACCTTAACCGTAACTTCTCATTCTTTGCAACAGATATTTATAACTTCGGAAATGATGACGAAGACAAACAAATTCACTATTACAATTTTGGAGGCCGATTTACAAAAGGTGCAACCAGTGTAGGGTTTGGATATGGAAGACAACGTGGCGGATTATTATGTGTGGGAGGTATTTGCAGATTTGTACCTGAAAGTACAGGATTTACTTTAAACCTTTCTACATCGTTCTAAAAAGACACACTAACTAACTTGACTAAAAAAAAGCAGCAATTAAATTGCTGCTTTTTTTATGCTTTATAATTATTACTTCCCGCGAAACTTCATAGGAAGGTGAACTATTTTCTTTGTTTCATAAAACGACTCTTCAAAATAATCGGTGATGTTATAAATCTTAGCCGATTTATAATCTTGTAATTCTTCGGTAAGGTCACCACCCTTTAAATAAATTATACCATTTTTGATATCATGGTTTTGAGCCTTCTTAATCTTACCCTTGGTCCAGTGGACAAACGTTGGCATTGCTGCTACTGCTCTACTTACAATAAAATCATATTGCTCATTAACCGTTTCTACACGTCCATGAGTTGTTTTAACATTTGTCAACCCTAAACCTTCGGCAACTTCATTCACTACCTTTAGTTTTTTCGCAATACTATCTACTAAATGAAATTGTACATTTGGAAACATAATAGCTAATGGAATACCTGGAAACCCGCCTCCAGTACCAACATCCATTACTGCACTACCATCTTTAAACTGAATAAACTTAGCGATGGCCAATGAATGCAACACGTGTCTCAGATATAACTCATCAATATCCTTACGAGAAACGACATTTATTTTAAGATTCCAATCTTTATAAAGCTCTTCTAACTTAGCAAAATGTTCTTTCTGCAAATCAGAAATATCAGGAAAATACTTCAATATCAAATCCATTCTATAATTTTTGACAAAAGTAGACAATTTTATGTGGATATTTTTAGCATTTAATTATCAGTCAAGGCCGCTTAATTAATTATATTTGCCATAAAATTTTAGTACACTAATTCATCCTAACTGAGTTATTTAAAACTAATTTAATGGCTAAACAAACACTTACATTTTCAAGAACAGATTCTGCAAAATTTTTCCGCACGCTCAACAAACGAGTTAACGATTATTTTAAAGAAAACAATATTCAACGTACTGGCAACTGGAAGCTTTGGGTAAAAACCATTGTGATGTTTGCTTTATTTTTAACGCCTTACTTTGTAATGCTTACTTCCGATATTCCGGGTTGGTTACAATTAATCCTAACCATTATTATGGGAATTGGAATGGCAGGTGTTGGAATGAACGTTATGCATGATGGTAATCACGGGTCGTTTTCAAACAAACCTTGGGTAAATAGATTAATGGGAAGCAGTATTTATATTCTTGCTGGAAACGTTTACAACTGGCAAGTACAACATAATGTACTACATCACACTTATACAAATATTCATGGTCACGACGAAGATTTAGAAGCTGGACGTATTTTACGATTCTCAAAACATTCTAAATGGCAAAAGCACCATAAATTTCAACATTACTATTCTGTGCTACTTTACGGATTATTAACCATTAACTGGGCGATAACAACCGATTGGCAACAAATGAAACGTTATACCAAACGAAAATTATCTTATGGTAAGTTTCCTAGTCCAGTGGTAAACTGGAGTAAGTTGGTTATTTCAAAAGTTATTTATGTAGGCATGTGGATTGTTATTCCAATGATTTTTATGGATATCGCTTGGTGGAAAATTTTATTAGGCTTTTTCTTAATGCATTATGTTGCTGGATTAATTTTGAGTGTCGTTTTTCAATTAGCTCATGTTATGGAAGAAGCAGAAATGCCTTTACCTGCCGAAGACGGCAAAATGAAAAACACTTGGGCCATTCACCAATTAAACACTACAGTAAATTTCTCTACTAAAAACCGAATTGTAAACTGGTTTACTGGAGGTTTAAATCATCAAGTAGAGCATCATATATTTCCAAATATTAGTCACATTCATTATACTAATATTTCTAAAATAGTTAAGGCTACTGCTAAAGAGTTTAACTTACCTTATAAAGAGTACGAAACTACTCGTAAAGCTATAGTAGCTCACTTTAGCCATTTAAAAACAATGGGAATGAAACCTTCAATTCAAGCATAAATTTAGTTATGACGAACCAACTTTCAGAACGCATTAACAACCTGGCAACTTCACAAACGCTTGCCATGGCAGCAAAAGCACGTGAACTTAGAGCCGAAGGCAAAGATATTATAGGATTAAGTTTAGGTGAACCGGATTTTAGTACGCCTAATTTCATTAAAGAAGCTGCTATTTCAGCAATTAACGACGATTACAACTCATACACCCCGGTAGATGGTTATGTTGAGTTAAAGGAAGCCATCATTACTAAATTTAAAAGAGACAATAACCTAAGTTACACCTTACCGCAAATTGTGGTTAGTACTGGCGCAAAACAATCGCTTTTTAACATTGCTTCTGTTATGCTTAACGAAGGGGATGAAGTCATTCTACCTTGTCCTTACTGGGTGAGCTATAGTGATATTGTAAAATTAGCTGATGGAGTTCCCGTTGAAGTTAAAACAGATCTTGATAACGATTTTAAAATTACACCTCAGCAATTAGAGGAAGCTATTACACCTCAAACTAAAATGATTTGGTTTAGCTCTCCTTGTAATCCAAGCGGTTCTTTATACAGTAAGGAAGAATTAGAAGCGTTATCAAAAGTGATATTAAATCACCCTAACATTTATGTTGTATCTGATGAAATATATGAACACATCAATTATACAGGAAATAGACACGCTAGTATAGCCGCTAGTGACGGGATGTTTGAAAGAACAATTACCGTAAATGGCGTATCTAAAGCCTTCGCTATGACTGGTTGGCGTATTGGTTATATCGGTGCTCCAGATTGGATAGCTCGCGCCTGCAACAAAATGCAAGGTCAAGTTACAAGTGGTGCCAATTGTATTGCACAACGCGCAGTAATTACCGCCTTATTAACTGAGCCTTCTGCTGTAAATTATATGATTGAAGAATTTCACGAGCGTCGAGATTTGATTTTAGATTTACTTGGTAAAATCCCAGGATTTAAAAGCAACACACCACAAGGGGCATTTTACGTGTTTCCGGATGTATCATACTACTTCGGTAAAACGTTGAATGGAGTGACGATCAATTCGGCAAGTGATTTCTCTATGTATCTTTTAGAACAAGCTCATGTGGCAACAGTAACTGGTGATGCTTTTGGTAACCCAGACTGTATTAGAATATCTTATGCAGCGTCAAAAGAACAAATTACAGAAGCTATAAAACGCATTTCAGAAGTTTTATAGGCTTCCATTAAATATAAAATAGAAAAGCCGCAATTTGCGGCTTTTTTCATTTAGTAGATTACCAACAGGAATACCATAAAAAACAGAGCTATTTTTAAAGTTGTATCTACACTATGGTTAAAATGAAATTGCCTTCCTCTTACAGTTTGTTTCACAGTATTGACACTTAATTTGGATGCATAAGAAGAATACGAAGACCTTTTATAAACGGAAGTCAACATCCCAAATTTACATTTGGTTTTTCTTTTTAATACTTGTGTGGGCTCAGGAACATCTGGTTCTGACAATTTCATAATAATTGATTTAATTGGTTATACTATTAAGACGACAAAGCACACACTTTGTAACCAAACCTAATTAACTCAATATAAATAAGGTGAAAATTTATCTGTTCCTCCAGAAAAAAGGTGTAAACAAAATAAGTACGGTAAACAATTCTAATCTTCCAATAAGCATTAAAAATGAAGACCACCATTTAGCCAAAGGCGGTAAAGCCGCATAATTATTCACAGGGCCAAAATCACCTAAAGCAGGACCGACATTACCTAAACTTGAAGCAGAAAGACCTACTGCCGATTCAAAATCTAAATTAAACGTACCAAAGACTAAGGCTCCGATAATAAAGGAGAGCATATAGAGAATGAAAAAGCCGAGAATATTAAAAACAATATCTCCAGTAATTGCTTTCTTATTATACCTCACTGGCAATATGGCATTAGGGTGTAATGCCCTTTTAAATTCTAAAAATCCGTTTTTAATAAGTATAATTTGTCGCACCACTTTTACTCCACCCGCAGTACTTCCTGCTGAGCCACCAAGAAACATTAAACCGAAAAAGAAAATCACCAAGAATGGTGTCCATAACGTATAATCTGCACTAACAAAGCCTGTAGTAGTTACAATTGCTAATACTTGAAACAAGCTATGCCTAAATGCACTTTCGCCTTCACCCCAAATCATGGGATGATCTATTGAAGAAATCGATACATCGGCCTTGAAATAAATAATTCCTGCAGCAACAATCGTAAATATGGTAATGAATTTGAAATACAATCTAAACTCCTCATCCCCTACAATTTTAGAAACCCGACCCTTAAACAAGTAGTAACTTAATACAAAGTTCGTACCTGCCAAGAACATAAAGAATATAATAATATATTGAATAACAGGGGCATCATTCCAAAAGGCAACACTCGCATTTTTAGTTGAAAAACCACCAGTAGACAAGGTAGACATAGAGTGATTAATGGCATCAAAAAAGGACATTCCTGCTACTTTAAGTAAAATAGTTTCGGCAGCTGTATATCCAAAATAGATTAACCAAAGACGTTTGGCAGTGTCTGTAATTCTTGGATGTAATTTATCGGCACTTGGCCCTGGGGCTTCGGCTGCAAATAATTGCATTCCACCAATACCTAACAACGGTAGAATAGCTACTGCCAAAACAATAATCCCCATTCCCCCTATCCAATGCGTTAGACTACGCCAAAACAAAATACCCTCTGGTAGCGCTTCAATATCATTAACGATACTTGCGCCTGTGGTGGTATATCCCGACATGGTTTCAAAAAACGCTTCGGTGATATTCGGAATAGATTCTGTAATAATATAAGGTAAGGTCCCCGAAATTGCCATAACTACCCAACCAAAAGCAACTACAATATAACCTTCTCTTTTATTTAATTCTTTTCTATGGCGTCGAGTACCGACCATTAAAAAAATCCCTGAGATAATATTTAACAAACTAGCTAACCCAAGCTCAAGCGTCACACCATCTTCATAGCCCCAACTTACAAGTGTGGACAACAGCATAAAACCTCCGTTAAATAAAAGGAGTAAACCAAAAAAATGAAAAATAATTTTAAAATTCAACTTCATGTATTGCCTGTATTGAAGGATAAACTATCAGATTTAAAAGAAGAATTTCTCTACTTCAGAAATAGAGCGCGGGAAACAACATACAACAACACGGTCACCTGGCAAAACTCTAAAGTTACCTAACGGAATCAGACCGTTGCCTTCTCTAATTACCCCTCCAACAATTGCTGATCGAGGAAAATCTAAATCCTTTATTCTTGAATTACAGATCTTAGATTTTGGACTTACCAAAAACTCTAACAACTCTGCATTCATATTATTAAGTTTAGTCATTGCTACAACTTCTCCTTTACGGATATATCTAAATATATTATTTGCAGCAAGTAACTTTTTATTTATCAAGGTGTCAATACCAATGGAGTGTGACAATTCAAAATAGTCCATGTTTTCAACCAATGCAATGGTCTTTTTCACGCCTTTGGATTTGGCCACCAAGCAGGACATGATATTAATCTCTGCATTACCAGTTACCGCAATAAATGCATCCATATCACCAATATTCTCCTCGTCTAAAAGCTCTACATTTCGGCCATCTCCATGAATAATCAAAGAATTTGGCAACTCATCGGCAAGCTCAAATGCTCGCTCTTTATTTTTTTCAATAAGTTTTACATTAAACTTGTTAGAACATAGATCTTGAGTTGTTTTATACCCAATTCTACTTCCTCCAAGAACCATGACGTTTTTAATTTCGGTTTTCACTTTACCAGAAAGATCAAACAGCTCTTTATCTCCACTTTTTGAAGTGACAAAAACAACCTTATCCCCTTCCTTAAAAATGGTGTCTCCTCGAGGTATTATGGTGTATTGCGTCCCATAACGCTGGATGGCAATAGGCACAAAATGAAGTTCTGGTATGCCTTCGGCAGCTTCTTTTACAGTTTTACCAACAAACGAAGCATTTCTACTTAATCGTAAACTAAGCATTGTAAGCGCGCCATCTTCAAATTGATAACTCTCATTAAATCCAGATTGATTAATAAGCAATTCTATTTCTCCAGCAGCCAATGACTCTGGTGAAATCAATTCATCAATTCCAAATTTTGTAAATCCAAGGTCATCGCCTTGCTCAATAAACTCTGTGTTTGCAATACGAGCAATGGTACGTTTTGCACCCAATTGCTTTGCTAATACACAGGCTGTAATATTTGTGGTTTCTGAAGAGGTTACTGCAATAAACAAAGCAGCAGAATCTATTCGGGCATCCTTTAAAATGGCAATTGACGTCGCATCTCCTTTAATTACTCTAATATCTAAGTGATTATTAGCGTAAGTTAAACTCTCCTTAATAGTATCGATAAGGGTAATTTCCTGTGATTCGTACGACAATAATTTTGCCAAATGAAATCCAACTTCACCCGCTCCAGCAATAATTATTTTCATGCGTTAAAGTATTCTAAATACATCAACAAATATATGACAATTTTAGACTTCTAAAATGCTATTCAACGAGTTCTCTGCTTCTTAATAGGGAATCAAGACTAATGCACAATCAAATCAATAAAAAATATGCCAGTATCCCTTTAGACTTAAATAGAAGTAATGTCATATATTTGTCAAAAAAATTAATGTCTTCAAAAGTCAAGCCTTATAAAGATAGTGACCTGAACAAAAAAGAACAGGTGGCCCAAATGTTCGATACGATTTCAGGCGAATACGATGGATTGAATCGTGTAATTTCATTTGGAATTGATATTAAATGGCGTCAAAAAGTAGTGAACTTGGTAACGGCTACAGAACCAAAAACTATTTTAGATATTGCTACCGGTACTGGTGATTTAGCGATAAACATGGCTAAATTTAATACTGGTAAAATAACAGGATTAGACATAAGTGAAGGCATGCTTAATGTTGGAAGACAAAAAGTAAAAGCTGAACAATTAGAGAATCAAGTAGAATTGGTTGTTGGTGATTCTGAAAATTTACCTTTTGAAACAGATAGCTTTGATGCCATTACGGTGGCCTTTGGAGTACGTAATTTTGAAACCTTAGAAAAAGGACTTGCCGAAATTTACAGGGTGCTCAAACCAAACGGTATTTTTGTGATTTTAGAAACTTCGGTTCCAACAAAATTTCCTTTTAAGCAAGGGTATCAATTTTATTCTAAATTCATTTTACCAACTATCGGTAAATTGTTTTCAAAAGACCGAGTAGCCTATAAATATTTAAGCGAATCTGCATCAGTTTTTCCATATGGAGAAGCTTTAAACAATATTTTGAGAAAAACAGGGTTTATAAATGTCAAAGATGACCCTCAAACTATGGGCGTAGCTACCATATATTCAGCGTCAAAATAAAAGCATGAAAAAAGTACTTATCATTTTAACCTTTGCGTTATTTTCCCAAATCAGCAATGCGCAATTGTTTACCAAAGAAAAAATTATAAACAATGAAAACATGGATAAACCGCTGTTGTCATGGGGTTTTTTCTTAGGGTACAATAGTTATGATTTTAAGTTCACCTACAATGAAGACAAGCCTGATATTCTTGTTGAAAAAAGTGGTGGATTTAACGTGGGTTTGGTGTCAGACCTTAGGATAAATGATTATTTCAATTTAAGATTTGAGCCTGGACTATTTATTAATACCAGAACGCTAATCTACGACGAAAGCTACTTTAACGGCATGCCTTTTAACGATTCCGATTTAAAGCGTGAAGCCAAATCAACTTATGTTCATTTTCCGTTACTATTAAAAGCTTCGACAAAACGAATCAATAACATCAAACCATTTATTGTCGGCGGATTTTCTACGGCATTAAACCTATCCAGTAATGAAAATAACCCAGACGACAATAGCGTTGGCCAGTTTAGAATGACCAAAAGTGCGTTTTTCTACGAGCTTGGATTTGGTATTGATTTTTATTTGCAATGGTTTAAATTCACGCCATCAATTCGAGGTGTTTTTGCCATTGATGATGAGTTAGTAAGAGATGTTGACCCTAATAGTCCGTGGACGAGTAACATTAATAGTATGAAGTCTCGTACTATCTTTTTAAATTTTACTTTTCAATAAAATCACCACGTTTAAACTCACTTAGAAGTATAGAGGTTGCCATAGCTACATTCAAACTTTCGGTAGCTTGCAATGCTCCAAATCGCGGTATACTCAACCTACTGTTTACGATACCTGCAATAGCATCCGAAATACCGTTGGCTTCATTTCCCATTACAATAACAGCTGAACTTGGTAAGCTCTGTGTATAAACATTGTCACCATCCATAAACGTACCAAAAGTGGTAAGTTCTGTATGCTTCAGAAATTCTTCTAAATCGACATAATTAATATTCACTCTGGTCAAAGACCCCATAGTGGCTTGCACAACTTTTTGGTTAAAACAATCGACGGTATTATGACTACACACCAATTCTTTTACCCCATACCAATCACAAAGTCTAATAATCGTCCCTAAATTCCCGGGATCCCTCACGTCATCTAAAGCAACAATCAATCCCTGTTCATTAATAGATAAAGGCTTTGGCATCTTAAAAACAGCGAGCGCTTGATTAGGCGTTGTTAAGCCACTAATTTTTTTTAATTCTGCCGAAGAAACTGTTGTAAATTGAAGTTCTGGCACACCAAACGTATTTGACAACCCGTACAGACTATCTAATTCAAAATCAGAGTTTAGAAACTCACGTATGCCTTTCACCCCTTCAACCACAAAGCATTGCTGCTTAATTCTTTGCTTTTTTTGAGTTAAACTTCCAATTAATTTTATTTGAGCCTTTGTTAACATCAAATTGTGTTTACTTTTGTTTTGTAATTAAACAATATTACAAACTAATCTCATTTTGGACTAATTTTTGTTTAGCAATAACAACTTGCTCGCTAAATTCTGTAAATTTGATTACATATCTAACGCAACTCTGATTGAAGGTTAAACATCTACATATCCTACTTATGGCCCTTATTGGGTTATTAATATCGTCTTGTAATGTCATAAAGCGATTAAATGATGACGAATCCTTATTAACTAAAAACACAGTTGTCATTAATGGAGAAAAAGGAAGTACAGAAAAAATAAACTCTATAATTTCTCAAACCCCAAACAGCTCACTCTTCAAATTACCTTTAAGGCTTCACATTTATAATTTAGCAAGAACGAACATAGATTCCATTGTTAACGCCAAATACAACCTTAACCTAAGAAAGAATAAAAGACTCACCAACCTTCTTTCTAAAAAGCAATTTGAAGTCTATAAACAATCTAAAATAAACTTTAATTCTTGGCTTAAAGAAACCGGAGAAGCACCCGTTATTGTTAACGATGAGAAAACTAAAAAAATAAATCAGAAATTAGAGAATTACTATTTTAGTGAAGGTTGGTTTAATGCAAAGGCCAATTACAAAATAGATTCTTCAGGTGTAAAGCGATCAGCAATAACCTATTCCATAGAAACTGGTGAGCCTTATATATTAGATAGTATTAGCTCGAATATTAGCACGGCTGCGATTGACACGATCTATCAAGACCTAAAAAAAGAATCACTCCTTAAACAAGGCGAGCAGTTTAGAGAAGATAATTTCACGAACGAAAGAGACCGCATTAACACCTCACTTCGTAATCTCGGGTTTTATCATTTTGGAGTAGATAATATCACCTTTGATATTGACACTATTAGTAAAAACAAACTAATACCTACAAAACTAATTATCAGTGATCGTGTTATTAGAGATGAAAACTCGGTAAGGACAGAACCCTTTAAAGCTTATAAAATAAAAGACGTAAATGTTTTTATTGAATCTTTAGACTATAAAGACAGTATCATCAGGGATTCTATCAGTTATAAAAACTACAAATTTTACAGTGCTAAACCCATTAAATATAGACCGCAGGCCTTAGTGAATGCGATATTCATTAATCAAGGTGATTTATATAAAGACCAAGATCGTTCGCAAACTTACAAACACCTTAATTACCTCGATACTTTTAATTATCCTAATATTGAATATGTCGAAAATGAGGAGGACACCACACTAACGGCTAATATCAAACTTCTTCCGCAGAAAAAATTTGACATGAACTTTAGTTTAGAGGTCAATCAAAGTAATATTCAAACCATAGGTATCGCCTTTAGTACAGGTTTAATAACACGTAATATTTTCAAGGGCGCTGAAACTTTAAACATTAGTGCTATAGGTTCAATAGGCTCGTCTAAAGACGGCTCTGAAAACTCCGATTCTTTTTTCGATATTAATGAGTTTGGAATCAATGCAAAGCTCACCATACCTCGGTTATTTTTCCCATTCAATACAGAACGTGTCATCCCAAAATCAATGTCACCTAAAACAAATATTAGTTTAGGAACAACCGGACAAACCAATATCGGACTTGACAAGCAAACTATTTCGGGCATCTTTAATTACAATTGGCGACACAATAAAAAAGTGACTAATAATTTTGATGTTTTTAATATACAGTTTATTAAAAACTTAAACATCGATAATTATTTTGGCGTTTATGTCAACTCCTATAATAGATTGAATGACATTGCTCAAGACACTGGTTATATAGGTGAAGATGAATCTTTAGGCGTTCCAGAAGAAGCCGACCAATTTATAAACGATGTTTTAAACGGAAACACCAGTTTAGAACCTTCAGACCCTGATTATGTTGATGTAGATATTATTGATGAAAGAAAGCAACGATTAACAGAAGACAATCTTGTTTATGCTTCTAATTTTCAATACACTAAAAATAATAGAACCGACATTTTAGATAACTCCTTCTCTATTTTTAGAGTGAAGTTTGAATTGGCGGGGAATTTATTATCCCTTGCTTCCAGTGCGTTTGGAGCAGATAAAAACGAAAACGATCGCTATGACATTTTTGGTGTTGCCTTTTCTCAATATGTAAAAACCGAATTCGATTATATTAAGTATTGGGATTTTGGAGATAAAAATATATTGGCATTCCGTACCTTTTTTGGTATCGCAATACCTTATGGAAATTCTAATAGTATTCCCTTTTCAAAGAGTTTCTTTGCTGGTGGACCAAATGACAACCGCGCATGGAGCGCCTATAATTTGGGTCCAGGTAGCTCTATTAACAACGATGAATTTAGTGAAGCCAACATGAAATTTTTATTAAGTCTTGAACAGCGTTTTAATTTGTTTGGCGATTTAGACTCTGCTGTATTTATTGACGCTGGAAATATTTGGAATGTTTTAGATAGTACCACAGACGAAAAATCGACCTTCTCAGGCATTGAATCTCTAAATGACATTGCGTTAGGTTCAGGCTTCGGTTTACGTTATGATTTCACCTATTTTGTTTTAAGAGGTGATATTGGATTTAAAACTTACGACCCTATCCACCCCGAAGGCGAGCGTTGGTTTAAAGATTTCAATTTTAACAATGCTGTCTATAACATTGGTGTAAATTACCCTTTCTAATTACATTTTCTTCAAACGTTTTCGTAAATAATTACCATTTTATTAACCATAAGTCAGAGGTTTATCTCCAATAATGCTCAAAAAATGTTTATTTTTGCAGCATTATATTTTAATCTAAAAACAATAAAAATGGGTCATAATATTAAACCAGGAGTTGCAACGGGAGACGAAGTACAGCAAATTTTTAAGTTGGCAAAAGAAAAAGGTTTTGCTTTACCTGCGGTAAATGTCATTGGATCAAATACAATTAACGGTGTTTTAGAAACTGCTAAAACGTTAAATGCACCTGTTATCATACAATTTTCAAATGGAGGTGCAGTATTTAATGCTGGAAAATCACTTTCAAACGAAAATCAAAAAGCAGCCATTGCTGGTAGTGTAGCTGGAGCGAAACACGTGCACCAAATGGCAGAAGCTTACGGTGTTCCTGTGATTTTACATACAGACCACTGCGCTAAGAAATTATTACCTTGGATTGACGGTTTACTGGATGCTTCAGAGCAACATTTTAAAGAAACTGGAAAACCATTATATAGCTCTCATATGATCGATTTATCAGAAGAGCCTATCGAAGAAAACATTGCAATTTGCAAAACGTATTTAGAGCGTATGAGCAAAATGGGAATGACTTTAGAAATTGAATTAGGTATCACTGGTGGTGAAGAAGATGGTGTTGATAATACAGATGTAGATGATTCAAAATTATATACACAACCAGAAGAAGTGGCTTACGCTTATGAAGAATTAAGTAAAGTAAGTGACAAATTCACTATTGCTGCTGCCTTCGGAAATGTTCACGGGGTTTACAAACCAGGGAACGTGAAATTAACGCCAAAAATTCTTAAAAACTCTCAAGAGTATATTACAGAAAAATACAATGTAGGGCATAACCATATTGATTTTGTATTCCATGGTGGATCAGGTTCTACAGTTGAAGAAATTAGAGAAGCAATTGGTTACGGTACGATCAAAATGAATATTGATACAGACATGCAATATGCATTTATGAGTGGTATTCGTGATTATATGTCTGACAAATCTGAATATTTAAAGCAACAAATTGGTAACCCAGAAGGTGATGATGTACCAAATAAAAAGTACTATGACCCAAGAGTATGGCTGCGCCACGGAGAAAATGCGTTCGTAGAACGTTTAAAAAAGGCGTTTGAGGACCTTAATAATGTAAATACTTTATAACTTTGCATTATTAATTACTAACTAAACGCTTAATTAATGGCTTGGTTTAAAAGAAAAACTAAAGGTATAACTACCACAACTGAAGAAAAGAAAGACACCCCTAAAGGGCTATGGTATAAATCTCCTACTGGTAAAATTATTGATACTGAGGAGTTAGAAAAAAACTATTACGTTAGTCCAGAAGACGGATATCATGTTAGAATAGGAAGTAAAGAGTATTTTGAAATTCTTTTTGATGATGAATTTCAAGAACTTGACTCCGATTTAACATCTAAGGATCCTTTAAAATTTGAGGATACTAAAAAATATCCAGACCGTTTAAAAGCGGCACAAGCTAAAACGCAACTAAAAGATGCAGTGCGCACTGCTGTAGGTAAATCTAAAGGAAAAGATTTAGTGATTGCCTGTATGGATTTTAGTTTTATTGGCGGATCAATGGGAAGTGTTGTTGGTGAGAAAATTGCAAGAGCTGCAGAATATGCATTAAAAAACGATATTCCATTTATGATTATTTCAAAATCAGGTGGAGCACGTATGATGGAAGCTGCATTATCGTTAATGCAATTGGCCAAAACTTCGGTTAGGTTAGCGCAATTGGCAGAAGCAAAAATCCCATACATTTCATTATGTACAGATCCTACAACTGGAGGAACTACAGCATCATTTGCAATGTTAGGAGATATTAATATCGCTGAACCAGGTGCCTTAATAGGTTTTGCAGGCCCGCGTATTGTTAGAGATACAACTGGTAAAGAATTACCGGAAGGCTTTCAAACTTCTGAGTTTTTATTGGAGCATGGCTTCTTAGACTTTATTACGCATAGAAAAGAGCTCAAAGACAATGTCAATAAGTATATTGATTTGATTAGAAATCAACCGCTTAGAGCATAATATATATAAAGCGACCTTAATCGGTCGCTTTTTTTATTCCAATTTGCAATTAAAATTATAAAGTCTTCTTAAGACATACAAAAGAAGAACCCGCCCGAGGTTTACTAATATAATTTTTACTATCTTTGCCGCTTGGAAGAAAAACTTCCATATACATAAAAATCATTAAAATAATATTGGAATGTATTTAACAAAAGAAGCAAAAGAAGAGATTTTCGCAAAACACGGTAAAGGAAAAAACGATACTGGTTCGGCTGAAGGTCAAATCGCATTATTTACGCACAGAATTAATCACCTAACAGAACACTTAAAAGACAATCGTAAAGATTTTAACACAGAGCGTTCTTTAGTAAAATTAGTAGGAAAGCGTAGATCTTTACTTGATTACTTAATTAAAGTTGATGTCTTAAGATATCGTGCAATAATTAAAGAATTAGGTTTAAGAAAATAATAAAAAGAGGCTTCGCGCCTCTTTTTTTAATTATATTGAGCTTCTAAACGTATTAAAATAAAAAGCTGTAATAATAGTTTTTCATTGGTCAATTCGGGATTTTAATTCCACACAACAACTACAACAACACAACGACCTATGTTTAATTAGAATTAAAAATATTTATGATTCCAAAAGTATTTAAAGAGGTCATAGACCTTGGCGATGGAAGAGAAATTTCTATCGAGACCGGGAAATTAGCAAAACAAGCTCATGGTAGTGTCGTTGTGCAATCTGGAAACTGTATGTTATTATGTACTGTAGTTTCTAATTACAAACAAGCCGATGTAGATTTTTTACCATTAACAGTAGATTACAGAGAGAAATTTGCTGCAGCTGGACGTTACCCAGGTGGTTTCTTTAAAAGAGAAGCAAGACCAAGTGACGGTGAAGTTTTAACAATGCGTCTTGTTGACCGTGTTTTACGTCCCTTATTCCCAAAAGATTATCATGCAGAAACGCAGGTTATGATTCAATTAATGTCTCATGACGAAAATGTTATGCCAGAAGCAATGGCTGGTTTAGCTGCTTCTGCTGCAATCCAATTATCAGATTTCCCTTTTGAATGTGCAATCTCTGAAGCAAGAGTTGCTCGTGTAAACGGTGAATTTGTAATCAACCCTACACGTGCGCAATTAGAAGAATCTGATCTTGAAATGATGATCGGTGCTTCTGCTGACTCTGTGATGATGGTTGAAGGTGAAATGGATGAGATTTCTGAAGAAGAGATGGCTGATGCTATCAAATTTGCACATGAAGCAATTAAGGTTCAAATTGATGCTCAATTACGTTTAGCAGAAGCTGTAGGTAAAAAAGCAACACGTGAATACGAAACTGCTGAAGTAAACGAAGAATTACAACAAAAAATTCATGATTTAGCTTACGATAAATGCTATGCAATTGCAAAGCAAGGTACATCTAAAGCTGAACGTGGCGCTGCTTTTGCTGAAGTAAAAGAGGCTGTTATAGCTTCATTCACGGAAGAAGAGATGGAAGAATTTGGACATCTTGTTAGTGGATACTACAGTAAAGCAGAAAAAGAAGCTGTTCGTGAATTAACTTTAAGCGAAGGTATTCGTTTAGACGGTCGTAAGACTGACGAAATTAGACCAATTTGGTGTGAGGTAGATTATTTACCGTCTACACATGGATCTTCTATATTTTCTCGTGGAGAAACTCAGGCATTAGCAACAGTTACTTTAGGAACATCAAGAGATGCTAATAAAATAGATATGCCATCTTATGAAGGTGAAGAGAATTTCTATTTACATTATAACTTCCCTCCTTTTTGTACAGGTGAAGCAAGACCATTAAGAGGTACGTCAAGACGTGAAGTTGGACATGGTAATTTAGCACAGCGCGGATTAAAAGGAATGATTCCTGAAGATTGTCCTTATACAGTACGTGTTGTATCAGAAGTATTAGAATCTAACGGTTCATCTTCAATGGCAACAGTTTGTGCAGGTACAATGGCATTGATGGATGCGGGTGTACAAATGACAAGACCAGTTTCTGGTATCGCTATGGGATTAATTTCTGATGGTGATCGTTATGCTGTATTGTCTGATATCTTAGGTGATGAAGATCATCTTGGTGATATGGACTTTAAAGTAACTGGTACATCTAAGGGTATTACTGCTTGTCAAATGGATATTAAAATAAAAGGTTTATCCTATGAGATTTTAGTAAATGCACTAAAACAAGCACGTGATGGTCGTTTACATATCTTAGGAAAAATTACCGATACTATTGCTGCTCCTGCAGAAGATGTGAAACCTCACTCTCCTAAAATGGTTAGCCGTAGAATTCCTAACGAATTTATAGGAGCCTTAATTGGACCTGGCGGAAAAGTAATTCAGGAAATGCAAAAAGAAACAGGAACTACAATTGTTATCAATGAAGATCCTGTAACTGAAGAAGGTATTGTAGAAATTTTAGGTGTAGGCCAAGAAGGTATTGATACTGTAATTGCTAAAATAGATTCTTTATTATTCAAACCTGAAAAAGGAAGTGTATACGAAGTAAAAGTTATTAAAATGCTTGATTTCGGTGCAGTTGTAGAATATGTTGACGCTCCAGGAAACGAAGTTTTACTTCACGTAAGTGAGTTGGCTTGGGAACGTACAGACAATGTTACAGATATCGTTAACTTAGGTGATGTTTTAGATGTGAAATACTTCGGACTTGACCCAAGAACACGTAAAGAAAAAGTATCTCGTAAAGCGTTATTACCAAAACCAGAAGGTTATGTAGCAAAGCCACCAAGAGATGACAACCGTAAAGGTAGAGATAACCGTGGCCGTGATAATCGCAGAGATGATCGCAAACCACGAAATGACAAGAAAGAAGATTAATTTATAATCTCTTTTCAACATATAGTTAAGCCTGTTACATGTTTTGTAACAGGCTTTTTTTAGCCCTAACGTCTAAAAAAAGGCATTGTATTGAAAATAATTACATTTTTCATGAGACACTCAAAACCCTTATAATAAACACCTTATAGCATACAACATAAATTAAAATCTAACATTTACTAACTGTTAAATAAATATTACCTATATTTCTTGTAACATTTCTTGAAAATGTTGCGTATAACAAATAGAGCGTCACAAACGCAACATTAAATTAAACAGGAGACTAGTACATGAGACAACTTAAAATTACCAAGCAGGTTACTAACAGAGAAACCGCATCATTAGATAAATATCTTCAAGAAATTGGAAAAGTTGACTTAATTACCGCAGACGAAGAAGTAGAATTAGCACAGCGTATAAAAGCTGGAGACCAAGTGGCTTTAGAAAAATTGACTAAGGCTAATTTACGTTTCGTGGTATCGGTTGCAAAACAATATCAAAATCAAGGTTTAACCTTACCAGATTTAATTAATGAAGGTAATTTGGGACTTATTAAAGCGGCACAACGTTTTGATGAAACGCGTGGTTTTAAATTTATTTCCTATGCTGTATGGTGGATTAGACAATCTATTTTACAAGCTTTGGCTGAACAATCTCGTATTGTAAGGCTACCTTTAAACAAGATTGGATCTATTAATAAAATTAATAAGACTTTTGCCTTTTTAGAGCAAAGTCATGAGCGTCCACCAAGTGCAGAAGAGATTGCCAAAGAATTAGACATGACTATTAACGATGTTAAGGAGTCTATGAAAAATTCTGGTCGTCACGTCTCTATGGATGCACCTTTAGTTGAAGGAGAAGATTCAAACCTTTACGATGTATTACGTTCTGGTGAATCTCCAAACCCTGATCGTGATTTATTACACGAATCTTTAAGAACTGAAATTGAACGCGCGTTAGAAACATTAACGCCTCGAGAAGCCGATGTGATCCGTTTATACTTTGGATTAGGAGATCAACACCCTATGACATTAGAAGAAATTGGAGAAACATTCGATTTGACACGTGAACGTGTACGCCAAATTAAAGAAAAAGCAATTCGTAGGTTAAAACACACCTCACGAAGCAAAATATTAAAAACCTATTTAGGTTAGTAATACCACAGTATTACGACTAAATTAACGTAACAAACAGTTACATAACTGTTCGTTTTTTGATTGATGAAAGAACCCTCGGCTGATTACCGGGGGTTCATTTTTTTGCCTTATTTTTGCAGCAACAAAACAACTAAAGGTCCACATTAAATTGGGCCATAACATCAATTATCTCATGAGTTCAAAACTAATAGCACCTTCTGTACTTGCAGCAGATTTCGCTAACCTTCAACGCGACATCGAAATGATTAATCAAAGTGAAGCCGATTGGTTTCATATTGATATTATGGATGGTGTATTTGTACCAAACATTAGCTTTGGTATGCCCGTTTTAGATGCCATTTCTAAGCATGCTAAAAAAACCGTAGATGTGCATTTAATGATTGTAGACCCTGATCGCTACATCTCAACTTTCGCCAAATTAGGCAGTGATATCTTAACAGTGCATTACGAAGCTTGCACACATTTACATAGAACTTTACAAGCGATCAAGGCCGAAGGCATGAAAGCTGGAGTTGCTTTAAATCCGCATACTAACATAAACGTTTTAGAAGATACGATTCAGGATATTGATATGGTGTGTTTGATGAGTGTAAACCCCGGTTTTGGTGGGCAAAGCTTTATTGAAAACACCTATAATAAGGTAAAACAATTAAAGGCTTTAATAGAACGTAAAGGCGCTTCAACCCTTATTGAAATTGACGGCGGAGTTACCGACAAAAATGCAACGCAATTAACTGAGGCTGGTGCCGATGTTTTGGTGGCTGGTAGTTATGTTTTTAAAAGTGAAGATCCAATTTTAACGGTTAAAAACTTAAAAGCTCAGGTTAATCCTTAAGCTAAAAATTAATTACATAAAAAAAGCGGCTTCAAGTTACCTTGGGCCGCTTTTCTTTTGCAAAATAGAACAAAAGTTAGTTCATAGAAAACTTGGTTTAGTATTGTTCTAAAAGGTAATTTATCAAATCGGTAGAAGTCACAATACCTTTTAATTTTCCATTATCAATTACAGGTAAGGCATGAAAATCATGCTCCGCTAATATTTCGGCTACTTCTTTAATCGTAGCATCAGAAGATACACTTACAATATTTTTAGCCATCACTTGTTCTATGGTAAACATATTATACACCACTGTATCTACACTTTGCTCATCCTCATCTACGGCATCAGCAAAACTAATTCGAAGTAAATCGGTATAACTTAGCATACCGGTAACTTCTGTTTTATTTACCACTGGAATATGTCTAATATTATGGGATTTAAAAAGGAGCTCTGCGTGATCTAAACTATCATTATGATTAAGTGTTATCACATCTTGGCTCATGATTGTAGAGACAGGTGTTCGTTTTTTCATTGTAGTATTATGTTTTAGTCATACTCAAAAGTAAACGTTGTAGTAAAAAATTGCTATGACAAAAGTCATAAGCCATTTTAAATAAATTGCCTAATTTTAAAAGGCATAGATTTAGTTTCTAAACCATTTTCACACTCCTAAAACACCTTTAACTTTCTGCTTTTCACCCACTTAACTTCGCTGTGTTTTAATTCAATTTCTTCAATTTTATTTCCCCTGAAAACAAGGTCAAAAAAAAGTTAAAATTTTCATCATTTTTATTTCTGTTTTTGCCTAATAAGTCTATTTTTACCTTTAAAATCTTATAACATGAAAAAACTTACGTTACTACTTTTTTTAGCTTTTGCAAGCATTTCTTATGG
The DNA here is from genome assembly GCA_001874335.1 of Bacteroidetes bacterium MedPE-SWsnd-G2. Taxonomy (GTDB): domain Bacteria; phylum Bacteroidota; class Bacteroidia; order Flavobacteriales; family Flavobacteriaceae; genus MedPE-SWsnd-G2. The sequence goes on along the minus strand of MPDE01000011.1, from coordinate 9,140 downwards.
TCAAAATGATTTGACATTAAACATTGGTGTGAATATGTTAGATGACAATGGAGAAACTAATCCTTTCGAGGGTATTAGCGATTTCTATTTTAACCTTCCAATTTCTGCTGGTTTAGAATTTCAATGGTCAGAGAAATTCACCTTAGAACAGTCGGTAACGATTAATGAGTTTGAATTACCTTCTGGAGATGAATTGTATTTCTCTACAGATACAAGTGTAAAATGGTATTGGAATAAGCACAAATCAGACCGCGATTGGTTTGATGCGTATTTAGGTGCAGGTGTTGGTTTTAACACTGTTAATGAAGACTTCAACACGACACTAAACATTCCTTTAGGAGTGCGTTTTTGGATTGGAGAAAAATGGGGAGCAAGATTACAATCTATGGCTAAATTTGCTGCAGATACCGATCACAACTCTTCTAACAACCATATGGTTCACAGTTTCGAATTATTCTTTAAACTTTAATTTCTATCGTTTAAGACTAATTTAGTTTTATTTTTATATCGCAACGCCTAAAGCTAGTTCTTTAGGCGTTGTTTGTTTTTATAAATCCCTATTTTTGTCATCTGATTTTAGCACAAATGTTTTTTAATTTTAAATCTAAACCCAAACTTAAAGAGCTCATACCAGAAGGTTATGTAGATATTCATTCTCATGTGCTTTGCGGTATTGATGACGGGGCTAAAACACCATCAGACTCCAAAGCCTTATTAGAAGCTATGAAGGCCATGAATTTTGCCGAAGTAATTGCTACACCGCATACCATTGCTAATGTATGGGATAATACGTCTCAAACTATTAACGATAGCTTATATAAGGTGTCGCATCAGTATAAAGATTTAAGTAGCGATTTGAAACTACGGGCAGCCTCTGAGTACATGATGGACTATAGCTTTAATGAGCGTTTGGCATCGGGGCCCTTGTTAACCTTAAAAGACAATTATGTGTTGGTAGAGATGTCTTACCTCAATCCGCCAATTCAATTATTTGAACTGCTATTTGAACTGCAAACCAAAGGCTACACGCCTATTTTAGCACATCCAGAACGCTATAATTTCTATCACAACGATTTGAAAACCTACGATAAATTAAAATCTGCAGGCTGCGTATTTCAACTGAATTTATTATCGACTGTAGGTTATTATGGCAAGCATGTTCAAAAAACAGCACAACACTTATTAAAGTCAGGGTTAATTACTTATGTAGGCTCTGATATCCATCATAGCAAACATATTGCAGCCTTTGACCAAAAAGTACAGCTGTCTTCTGTAGACATCTTAGAGCAAGCTCTAGCTAGTAATCGGTTTTTTAAACTCTGATTAGTATAAACCAAGGGATACCATAAATCTTAAAATGAAATCTGGATTCGTTTACATATTGAGTAATAAGAGAAGAACAGTACTTTATATTGGAGTTACAGCGCATTTAAAACAACGGATAAAAGCCCATAGGTATAAACATGGAAGCGTATTTACTCGAAAATACAATTTATGTGAATTGATGTATTACGAATCTTTTTTTTCAATAAAAGACGCCATCACCAGAGAAAAGCAACTCAAAAAATGGAATCGCTGCTGGAAATGGGAGCTAATAGACACCATAAATCCTGAGCGACGGGATTTGTTTGTGGACTTGTAGGGATGTGAATAACTAGGTTTCATAGATGCCCGATCCCCCAGTCCCTCAATCCAGTTGAGGACATGCAAGCTGAGCATAAATAAAAAAGCCCCACTTAAAAGCGAGGCATTTTTATTTTGTTATCTATTTAGACTTGCCGAAGAGGCGTTTAAAAAACGATCCTTTGGTGCGATCTTCTCCGTAGCCATAGTTGTAACCATAGTTATAACCATAACCATACTGACTCGATTTACTTGCTCCTACGTTGTTCACAACATAGGCCATGTTATTAATCTTTTTATGTTCATACAGGTCTTTAGAGAATTGTACAATTTTCTTTTCTGTATGGTCGGCACGGGTGACAAAAATTGTGGCATCGGCGTGCTCCGCAATTAATAAGGTATCTGTAACCAAAATAGTTGGTGCAGTATCTACAACCACATAATCATATTGCGTTCTGGCCTCATCTAAAATAGTCTTAAACTGCGCATTGGTCAAAAGCTCCGCTGGATTAGGCGGAATAGTCCCAGAAAACAGCGTATCATGAATTGGATTACCAAAGACCTGTTTTACAACCATGGTTTTCCAATCTAATTCTGGGTTGTGCAGGCAATCTGCAAAACCTTTAATCGATTTATCGCGATTCACATAGGCATGCAATTGGGGATTACGTAAATCTGAACCAATAAGCAGCACTTTTTTACCCATACTCGCGAATGCCAATGACAGGTTAAGAGACACAAAGGTTTTCCCTTCTCCCTTAATAGTAGAGGTTGTATACACCACATGCCCTAAACCATCATTACGTTTAGGTAATAAATAATTGGCATTGGTACTTAATATTCTAAAGGATTCTGCCAATGCAGAACGGTCATGAGGGTCTGAGAATATTTTGTTCTCACCTTCTACTAGCGGAATCTCAGCTACAATAGGCACATTAGGGACTAACTTTTCTAAATCTTGTTTGTTATGGATTTTAGTATCCAACAAAAAGCGCAAATACAAGACTCCAAAAGGCACTAATAACCCTAAAACCAAGGCGCCTAAATATACAATTGAACGTTTAGGAGATAGCGGATTCATATCAGAGATCGCGTAATCTACCACTTTAATTGATGGTGCCGTTACTGCTAAATTGATAGCCGCTTCTTCACGTTTTTGAAGTAGTAATAGGTATAAGGTTTCTTTTATTTTTTGTTGACGCTCAATGGCCCTTAACAGTTTTTCTTTTTCAGGTAAACTTGAAACCGCACCTGCTGCCCTGCGTTGCACTTTTGACAGTTGCTTTAGAGAAACGCCTAATTGTTTTTTATAGGCAATAATTGAACGGGCAATATTAGGCTTTAAATCGTCTAATTGTGAGGATACTAATTTCACAGCTGGGTTATTCTCTCCCGCAGAACTTACTAATTTTTCTCGTTCTAAAACCACAGTGTTATAATCATTCACCAGGGTATTGATATTGGCGTTTTCTAAACCAATATTTGCTGGTAACAAACCATAAGTTTTTTCAGAATTCAACATCTCCTCCAAAAGCTCTGATAAAGCAATCTGGCTTTCTAAGGCATAGACTTCATTTTCACTTGATACTTTGCGAGCTACACTCACTTCGGCATCCCCTTCTAAATAGACAATATTGTTAGAGGTTTTAAAATCACGTTTATCAACTTCTATAGAATCTAATTCTGATGCCAAATACACAAAACGGTCGTCCACAAAATCGATGGTACGTTGAAACACTAACTGACGGTCAGTAATCCCATCTTGATTAAATTGATCTATAACCGCATTTAAAATGGTTTCCGAACGCGCTGTACTTTGCCCCGTAAGCCCAACACTTAAAATTTCGCTTTTCTTTCCTACCGTACCTATTGTAATTTTTTTGGACAAACTTAATACAGTACTCTTCACAGGACTTTGCACTATTTTGTAGGTTAAACCCATGACTGGCTTTATAGATTTTACCAATTCTATTTGAAATGGAAACACCTTATCTTCTCCATCTAAGGTATGCCCTTGAGTTGTTAGAATAATTTCACTTTTAATCTCATCAAAAATTTGATAGCCTTCTGGTAAAACTTTTATTTGGTAGGATAGACTTGAAATAATGCTATCTACATCAAACTTGGGATTTAGTTTAAAAGGTAAATTATAAACCTCATATTGCTTAATATTCCCTTTATAGAAATAACGCGTTGTTAAATCTAATTCTTTTACGACTTCACTTAAAAGACGATAAGACTTTAGAACCTCTATCTCGTTTTCCAAGTTTATTTTAGACCCCCCAAACAAACTCCCAATATCAGCAGGTACTTCTAAACCTGAAGATTCATCTAAAATTTTAATCTTTGCCTGGGTTTGGTATTGTGCTGGCGTATAGCGCAGATATAACACCGCTCCAATGACAGCAATTACAGTACACAACACAAACCATTTCCAATGGCGAGCATATTTAACAAGTTCTTCTTTGATATTAAAATCATCCTGCTCAAATTCTAAGCCGTTTTGAAATTCACTCATAACTTAATTGGTAATTAAAATAACTGTACTTAGTATTATGGAAGCAATCCCTAAAACGGCTCCTAAATTCCCTACATAGCCCGAGCTTTTCACTTTGGTATTATTAGGGTTAACCACGATCACATCATTTTGTTTCACGTAATAATAAGGTCCTGTAAACCAATCGGCAGTAGTCATATTCACATGGCCAACTTGACGCACCCCATTTTCTTCACGAATCACCATCACATCTTCACGTTCCCCATTAATGGTTAAATCACCTGCCAAACCTAAGGCTTGTAGTAAGGTTACATGCTGCTCGGTATAGGTATAGGTCCCTGGTCGAGTAACTTCCCCAAGGATGGTCACTTTTGAATTTAAAACGCGAATAGCAACAGACGCATCCTTTAAATGTCCACCACTTTCCAATAATCCTTTCAAAAACACCTCTAGTTCTTCTACTGTTTTATCCGTTACTTCTATAGCTCCCAGAACTGGAAAATTTATGGTTCCTGCATCACTTACCAAATACCCCTGAAGCTTTAAAATATCCACTGAGGTAGCCGTTAAAGCACCTATATTAACATTATAGGGAATAGCGGTTTCTGGTATAGGCGCCCCAACTTTAATACTTAAAATATCAGAGGCCTGAATTTTTGAAGCTTCATAGTCTATGCTCGCAATATTAGCCTGGTCAATATCCTGAAAGTAGAGCACTTCCTTCTTGGAGGCACAGCTTTGGCATAGCAACAAACACAGTATACCTAAACCTATCGTTTTAAAAAAAGTCATATTTATTAGTCGTCTAAAACATTCTAAAAAGCGTGCAAATTTACAATATTACAGCATTTAGAATGCAATTATATATAGTTTATATTAAAAAAAGAGATTCGATATTTTCTTCATGCCTTGTAGGGCATGTTTGGATCGGGACATTAAAAATGGAATGCTAAATAACAAGAGTCCTAAAGCCAATACCATAGCCAAATACAAATGATGTTCGTAGGTTGCCAGACCAGCTGCTATAACAATTAAACCAATAGAACTCAAACCTATTAAAAGGGTGGCTTGTTTATGATTTAAGCCCAACTCTAATAACCTATGGTGAATGTGGTTTTTATCTGCAGTAAATGGACTCTGCTTTAGCATCACAATACGTACAAAGAATATACGTAGGGTATCTACCAAAGGAAAAAACAATATGGCCACTGCCATGACTGGCGCCTTGTCAAAAAACAAGGAATCCGGATGCACTTGGTTTAGGTGTATAAAGCTAATGGCTTGAAAGCTCAATAAAAAGCCAACAATCATAGAGCCGGTATCTCCCATAAATATTTTACGACGGTTAGAAAAGTTATATACCAGAAAGGGCACCAAGGCTCCAAATAAGGCTACAGACACTAGGGCGTAGCCATAATGACCACTTATTATAAAAAATAAGCCAAAGGCTAGGGTACTAATCATCCCAACACCACCTGCCAAACCATCAATACCATCAATTAAATTATAGGCATTGATAATTAAAATATATACAAAAACGGTAAATCCAACAGACAGCAAATACGGTAACTGCTGAATTCCTAAAATCCCAGAAAAACTATTGATGCGCATATCAGATACCATAATAACAAAGGCTGCTACGAACAATTGGGCTAAAAACTTCTTTTTGGCAGACAATACCAAAATATCATCCTTGATACCGATAAAAAATAACACAATTATCGCGCCTAAGACCGGTAAAATATGATTGGTTTGCATGGCTGCACCGATAAAAGTTAAGACCAGACTTACCCCTAAGAAAATACCAACACCGCCAAGCGTAGGTACTTTATGTTTATGAACCGAGCGTTCTCCAGGCATATCCATCAACTTTTTGATGTGTGCTATATATATGATCACAGGGAAAGAAATATGAGATACGACCACCGCTAAAATAAAGCCCGCAAAGAGCAAAAGCTGAGGTGACGGGTCCTGCAGCAAATGAAGTACTTGTTCTACCATATTTACACTTGAGTTAAGTTGAATTAGGGAACCGCAAAAGTATTAAATATAAGTGAATACACACATTAAAATGGCGCTTAAAACCGGGTTAAAATGTTAATTTTTACGATGAACGGTAAAGGAAGGGATGTGGTAATTTGTGAAGGGATCTCTGTACAACTTAAAACAACTTAAAACAACAGGAAACATGAGGCAGATTCCCAGTTCCCCAATCCAGTTGAGGACATGCAAGTTGGGAATGACGAACTCTTCAAATCTACCGTCATACCCAGCTCTACTGGGTATCTCATGAATTAAACGAGAACTATTACCTCATAACAATCTTGTGAAAAATATTCCGAAAAAATCTATGTTTAAATCGTACTATAGGAAACCTATAACAGATTCCCAGTTCCTCAATCCAGTTGAGGACATACAAACAGGGAATGACGAACTCTTCAACTCTACCGTCATGCCCAGCTCTACTGGGTATCTCATGAATTAAACGAGAACTATTACCTCATAACAATCTTGTGAAAAATACTGCCAAGAGATCTCTGTACAACTTAAAACAACAGGAAACCCATAACAGATTCCCAGTTCCTCAATCCAGTTGAGGACATGCAAGCTGTGAATCACGAACTCTTTAGGTAATAAAGTTTATATAATTGAATTACAACTTATTTAACTGTAACAATATAGCAAATCGTACTAAATGTATTTGCCTTTTAATACGAGAGGGCTGATTAATTAAGCGATACGCCCATTCTAAATTTCGTTTCACCCACCAATTTGGTGCACGTTTAACGCTACCCGTATAAACGTCAAAACTACCACCCAACCCTTGATAAACCGCTTTGTGTTCCTCTTGCATTTCTTCCATGAGCAGCTCTTGTTTGGGAGAACCCATAGCAACAAATACAACATCAGGTTTACGCTGTTTAATATCTCTAATAAGTTCCTTTTTTTCGGTATCTGATTTGATATAACCATCTCTATATTTCACTATTTGAATTCCAGGAAAATCGGACTCCAGCCTCGAAACTGTTTCGGAAATCACGTCCGATTTACCTCCTACCAAATAAAAGGTTTTTGACTTATAATAGTTTTTGACTATGTCTAACCAAAGTTCACAACCAGGAATTTTCACAGTCTCTTTAAAACCTTTTTTATGTAACGCCCAAACCGCACCAGCACCATCTGGATATCCCAAATTTCTATTTATTATCGACCTGCTTTGGTCTGTGGCGTGCAATATTTTTTCAGCATTTACAGCAACTAATATGCTATGATGTTTAAAGGCATGGGACATCAAATCCATCCGAGAATTTGGCGCAAAGGTTTTTACGCCATTCAATAGTTTAAATTCCATTAATACTGTTTTCTTGTTCTAGTAAATAATAACTCATCGCATTAAACATAAACGCATTAGACCAACGCATATAAGAAATTTTAGAGCTGACACCTTTTTTTAATTGGTAATAAAAATACCCTTTCTTGTCTTGCATATTTGCAATAGTCCAATTCAATACTTTATCAGCCAAACCTCTATACTGTTTAAAAGTATTACAGCTCGACAAAGTCACAAATAATTGACCTGGACAATGAATATCAATAGGATATGTTTTGTTATGGTAATACTTGGGAGTGCCATCAGGTTCAAAAAAATTGTTGATATAATACTCAAAACCTAGGTTCAAATATTTATCAAAGGAAACATCTCCTGTCTCGTTTTGATAAGTCTTAATAGCGTCTAAATTATAACCCGTATGAAAACTATCTTTCCAGGATTGTATAGGCAACAAACCATACACCCAAGACCCATCTTTCTCCTGACCTTTACAGGCTGTCAAAACCGCCTTTTGAGCTAATTTTTTCAATTGCTCTTCCTTAGTGTATCTATAGCATAGACTCAACAATTTAGCACCTAATAAAGAGGCATTATACACCGTATTATTACCATTTAATGGGCTATAAGAAAACATAATCCCATCCTGATCCTCTGTTCTACTTAGATCTTCTGTAATAAACTTTGCTGATGACAAAGCGGTTTGTAAATAGGTTTGGTTTTTGGTAACCTCATAGGCTTCAAAAAGTGCAGTTGCACAAAATGTAGTAGCCACTACAGTTGGCGTATGACTGGGAAACAAAAATAAGCGTCTTGCCTGCCAATCAAAATTATAACCCCAACATGCTCCTGAATATCCTTCAGATTTCAAGCTTATTAACAAACTAGCTAATTCATTAATTTTTGTCTCTAATTCATCAATAGAACCGAAAGACTCATTTCCATCTTTAGCTAAATGATATAAATTACAGTACCCAGAAAGAAACAGGCCAATTCCTTTTGCATTATATTGCTTTGGAACCATCAATAATTTCCTGAAATTTATTGGACTTCTTTTAAATCCTTGTATCCAAGCCAAACGTGCCAAATCCCATTTTTTAAAAGGCAACACACTAAAAACTTGAGAATTTAGACCGTCATAGGGGTCCCACCCCTTATAGTTCTCTTTTTTGCAATATTCCGATAAAGCAAAAAAGGAATTATTTACCTTACTCATTAATTCTTTAATTTATCTATTAGCCAAGGATGCATTTCATAAAAAATATATCCTTTTTGATTATCAACATCTAAAAGTTTATTTTGACATAACAAATTTAGAGAATTAAAAATTCGATTTTTTAAACCCAAATAAATATCCATTTTAGATTTTAGACTTGAATACATCAATATTTTCCCCGAATCAATACCTTCTTCAATCAAATGATTTGTAATTACTTTTTTAGCTCCAAAAAGCTTTGAATAATGGAGTGTTGACCTTCCCTTAAACAAGGGTAATGCACCCCAATGATCATTAACTAACCCTTCCTTGAAATTTTTGGTAACATTCTCCCCAATTATAAAGCTAAGCTTATGAAAACCTACATCATAAAATTTTGGAAGTTTAAAATTTTTCAAATCCTTTTTTGAAGGAATGTCAATTTCAACATAATCATTAAAAAAAATTATTTTGTAAAGTATACTAATAAACCTATT
>MPDE01000010.1 GCA_001874335.1 Bacteroidetes bacterium MedPE-SWsnd-G2 | reverse complement strand
TTGGAATATTGTATGGCTCTGCCAATGGTGATAAATTATCTTCTGCATCTAACTGCGTCTCATGGAAACTTACATTGATGTTAGTTTGACCGCCTAAAATCTCTGACGTCTTATCTGATAAAGTGAAATCTGTGATGTCATCTGTAATATCATAACAAACCTCTAAGGCTGTTGGTGCAAAAATTGTTGGTAGAGGATTGACAATTAAATCAAATGAAATGTATTCAAAACAAAGTGTATTCACATTATTCTCTACACGAGCCCAAATAGTTTGTGGGTTCGAAATATTCTCATAAGGCGCAACTATTGCATTTGAATTAGTTTCAGCATCAGCTTGAGATGTGTGATATGTTAATGTAAACTCTGCAGGGTCTTGAACACCCATTATAATAGGTGTTTGAATATCCAGATTGAACAATTCTGCACCATCATCTCCAGTTCTATCACAATCTACCATATCTTCAGGCTGTTCTAACACAATCCCTGAATCAACTAATATTTCAAATGTAGAACTCGCATAACAATTAGGGTTAAGGGTATTTCCTAACCTTACATAAACTAATTGCGGATTAACTGTATTTGTAAAAGGTACAGTTGTATCAATTGGGTTTGCATTGTTATCAGCATCATCCTGAGATAAATGATACGTTAATGTAACATCTGCCTGTCCATTTGTTATCTCTGTATCTTTAATAGACAAATCAAAATCTGTAAAATCGTCTAAAACAACATCATCACATAACCTGTATAAATCTATATTTTGAATTACTGGAATATCGTGATAAGTAATAATGATGTCATCAATTACGTCACATCCTTGATCATTTACCAAAACAGAATAAGTACCTGAGTTAGGAGTTGAAACAGTTAAAGTAGGATTAGTTTCACCTACCATTTCAACGCCATCTAATGACCATTGGTATATAGCAGTATCTGAATTGATATCAACATCTAAATTCACATCTTCACCACCTACACACAAATCGATATCTTCCTCTAATTGTACATCAAAAGGAGGAATATACTCAACTGTAACGTCATCTGTAACAGTTACAACGTCACCATTACAATTGGTATAATTCACAACGGCAGTATAATCTGTTGTTTGAGTTGGACAAACCGTAAGAACAGGATCTGTCCCAACAACATTTCCATCCGGGTCTAACCAAGTAAAATCAACAACACTAGGCCCATCGGGTGTAAACCTCCATGCTTCATCTGTAGCTGTCCATTGTCCCGTGTTTCTTCCCGGGGGTACAAATGCAGTTGTTCCAGCATCATTTTGAATACCTACAGCAGCATTTCCACTATTCCAGGTAGTACATGTTGGTTTATCCTTAATATAAATATCTATTACATTGGTTGTTTCATAAAAAACCGCCATATGAGAGGCGAGCATAGTTGTACAAGAAAACATTGGTACATTATAAAATGATACTGCCAATACTCTATTTGGTGCAGTACCAATAATCTCCCAAGCAATTTCTTCGGCATTACCTGCAGCTGGATTAATATCGTGTACCGGTGTAAATACATTTCCTTCTCCTAAAGATGGATTACTATTATTTGGTAAAGATTCTGTAAAGGCCCATGCGTTTCCATTATCACTGGCATCAACATCAAACCTGATTAAACCATTAGATCCTACTTGAAATAAGGTTTCAATTTGTGTGAAAAAACAAAAATCAAAAGGTAAATTCCCAACATCAGACCAAAGGTCATCCGAATTTGTATTCATAGAATTACTCAATCCATCAAAAGGGAAAGGCGGTACAAAAACAATTTCATCAACTCTATAAGTATTTGTTTCTCCAATATCTAAAAACCCAGCTTCTATATCAACACATTCACCAGAACAGTTAACACTTACATCATCCCCAGCATCTACGTAAGGATTACCTGGATATGAAGCTCCGACCTGAGCCGTTAAATTAATAATGTTTGTACTACTACATCCTAATGGATTAGTATCTGTAACTACCAAAGTAACCGGATACAGACCAGCTGTTCCGTAGGCATGCGTAGTTGTTGCTCCAGTACCAGTTGTCCCGTCTCCGAAATCCCAATCGTAAGTTGCTCCGTTATCTCCTACAGAAAACGTACCACTACCGTTGAAAGTAATAACTTCATTTAAATCTGCAATAACCGTATTCGAACCGTCCATTGCTGGGATTGTACTATCTATATTAGCTATAATATCTTGACAAGGTGTAACACATAAAATATCAGCTGCCCAACCTGTTGTAGTACCACTTCCGTTGGTTACAAATTCCACTGTTAAACATCCCGATGTACTTGAGGCTTGAACCATCCCTGGGTTATTTCCACCAGAGTACGTTCCAAAAGATGGTGCAGACGTATCATCACCATCATAGATCACCATATAATCCACATTCAATTGTGTACTAAATACAGTAAAATCTAAAATTATAAATTCACCAAGACCTGGGTTTTCAGGGCAAATGGTGATAACAAAGTTCTCGTCGTTTCCGTAAGGTCCAAATTCTCCTCCTGAATCATAAAACACACCAGAACATTGAACAAAGTTTCCATTGGTCATTGAAAGATCTTGTGCTTGCGAGACATAAGAGAATATTAAAAAGACTATAAGTAAAGCTTTTTTCATACTAAAAGTGGATTAGTTTTGGTGTTGGTGTTTAATTCTAATGATATATTCTGTATTATCAATCCAAAATAATTGTTCCTTTGAATAAGAAAAATCGAAGTAATACTTTAATGGATTGAATTCAGTAGCATTAAAAGTAATGTCACGCTGAAGATTTGGATTATAAATATTAAAGACTGAAACTGAATTCAGCGAATTAATTGAAGACAAATCTTTATTAGGAATATGCTCAATAACTACTCTATTTCTTAAAATATTCTTTACATCTTTAAGACGTTGCGGATTATTTAACACAGCATCATCGGCAAATTCACCGAAAGCTTCTTGAATTTGACCCAGTTCTTTTGCGCTTAATGGAGCCTGAACATTGTCATTATAATGAACAATTTGAGCCGGCTCATTATTAGATGTTGATTGCGACTGCATGGACAGCACACCTAATCCGCTAAAAACCAAAGCGGTTAGCAGTTGAGTAGTTAATTTCATAGCAAGTTTTATTTTTTAGGAGCGGAAATTTAAGAAAATTTTAATGAATCAATGTTAATATATCGATGAATTTCCGACTTCTTTGTTACATATATTAAACAATCCTAATTTTAAAATACCTACCTAGTGCACACATTATTGAAATGTTTATCTTTGTAGCTTGAAAAATTCGAAGTATACTTTAAGAGTTTTAAAATGAAAATAGAAAAAGATATAGAAGACTTTGACGCCATTGGAGACGATCACATAAGTACATCAAGTGACACCCCTATGAGGCTGGATGCCTTCAAACTAAAAAATGACGAAAAAATTGAAATCATTAAAGATGATGTTCGTCATATTATGGAAACCTTAGGGTTAGATTTGACAGATGATAGTCTAAAGGAAACTCCAAACCGTGTTGCTAAAATGTTTGTGAAGGAGATTTTTGGAGGATTAAACCCTGATAAAAAACCAAAGGCATCAACTTTTGAAAATAAATATAAGTATGGTGAAATGCTAGTTGAAAAGAATATCACTTTATATTCTACATGCGAGCACCACTTTTTGCCTATAGTTGGACGAGCTCACGTTGCCTACATATCAAATGGTACCGTAGTAGGTTTATCTAAGATGAACCGAATTGTAGACTATTTTGCTAAACGACCACAGGTACAAGAACGTTTAACAATGCAAATTGTAAAAGAGCTTCAAAGTGTTTTAAAGACAGATGATGTTGCATGTGTTATTGACGCCAAACACCTTTGCGTAAACTCAAGAGGAATAAGAGATATTGAAAGCAGCACTGTTACTTCTGAGTTTGGCGGAAAATTTAAAGACAAAAACGTTCGTCGCGAGTTCTTAGATTATATTAAATTAGAGACTTCATTTTAATTCACCATAAATTTTAACTACATACCATGGCCTTATACCAAGAGCAAAACATAAAAGTTTACAACTCAATTAGTGGAGAAAAGGAAAACTTTAAAACTTTAGTAGACGGATATGTAGGTATGTATGTCTGCGGACCTACTGTTTATAGTAATGTGCATTTAGGTAATGTTAGAACTTTTATGTCTTTTGACATGGTGTTTAGATACCTTAAACATTTAGGCTATAAAGTAAGGTTTGTTAGAAATATTACTGATGCTGGCCATTTAGAGAATGATGCAGATGTAGGGGAAGACAGGATCGCAAAAAAAGCAAGACTCGAACAAATTGAACCTATGGAGGTGGTACAGCGTTATACTGTAGACTTTCATAATATCTTAAATAAATTTAATTTCTTACCTCCAAGCATTGAGCCTACCGCTACTGGCCATATTATTGAGCAGATTGAAATTATTAAAACCATAATTGATAAAGGTTTAGCCTACGAGGTAAATGGGTCGGTTTATTTTGACGTATTAAAATACAACGAAACAAAACCTTATGGTATCCTTAGCAAAAGAAATGTTGAAGATTTAATTCATAACACAAGGGTATTAGATGGACAGTCTGATAAAAAGAACCCTCAAGATTTTGCACTTTGGAAAAAGGCAGAACCGCAACATATTATGAGATGGCCTTCACCATGGAGCGATGGTTTCCCTGGTTGGCATTTAGAGTGTACTGCAATGAGCACAAAATATTTAGGCGAACAATTTGATATTCATGGAGGCGGAATGGATTTAAAATTCCCGCATCACGAATGTGAAATAGCTCAGGCCGAAGCTTGTAACGGACACAATCCTGTATCTTATTGGATGCATGCAAATATGCTTATCATGAATGGTAAGAAAATGGCAAAATCTACTGGAAACTATATTTTACCTAACGAAATCTTCTCTGGAGACAATCAACATATCACAAAAGCTTACTCACCAAGTGTGGCAAGATTTTTTATGCTACAAGCCCATTACCGAAGCATATTAGATTTCACTAACAATGGATTATTAGCAAGTGAAAAAGGCTTTAATAGGTTATTAGACGGAATTAATAGTATTACAGATTTAAAGGCAGGAAACAAATCAACAATAGACATTGCCGCATGGAGACAAAAATGCTACGATGCCATGAATGATGATTTTAACTCTCCTATTTTAATTGCTAACCTATTTGAAGGGGTTAAATATATTAATCAAATTAAAGAAGGTAGCGCAACTATTAGTGCTTCAGATTTAGAACTACTTCAAAATACAATGACGGTGTTCACTTTTGATATTCTTGGTTTAACCAACATCACAAAAGCTGATAATAGTTCTGATAAATTAGAAGGAGCTGTAGATTTACTAATTAATCTTAGACAAGAGGCAAGAGCAAATAAAGACTTTGCCTTGTCTGACAAAATTAGAGATGAATTAGCGGCGAGTGGCATTCAATTAAAGGACGGTAAGGAAGGAACAACGTTTACCACTAATTAAAATACAAAAAGGGAAATAGCATGCTAAAAAAAATATTGATATCTCCCTTTTTACTTTTGATTAAAATATACCAGTTATTTATATCTCCCTTAACTCCCGCAACTTGCAGATTTGAACCCACATGCTCCCATTACACCAAAGAAGCATTAACTGTACATGGCTTGTTTTATGGCGGCTATTTATCACTAAGGAGAATATTTAGTTGTCACCCATGGGGACGCTCAGGATATGACCCAGTACCAAAAAAAAAGGAGTAGTTTGCACAAATTTTACCTAAAAAACAAAGTCAATATTACAACAGAATAATAAGTGTAGTATATTTACAACAACAAAACTTAATCTATGCATTTTTTAAAATTTATCTGGGATCCATCCAAGGGTATTGATATTTTAGGATTTTTCACTTTACACTATTACAGTCTAATGTGGATAGTCGCTTTTACAATAGGATTTATTGTAATGAAAAAGATTTTCAAAAGAGAAGGCCTAAGTAACGAATCTCTTGATTCTTTATTCATTTATTCGGTAATAGGAATTATGGTTGGTGCCCGATTAGGTCACGTTATTTTCTATCAACCTGAACTTTTTAAAGAAGATTTTTTTAGTATTTTTCTTCCTTTTAGTTTTAAAAACGGAATTCACTTTACAGGTTTCCAAGGCTTAGCAAGTCACGGTGCCGCTATAGGTATGATAATCTCAATGTACTTATACAACAAAAAAGTATTACACAAATCTGTGATATGGATTTTAGACCGTGTGGTATTACCAGTTGCAATAGGAGCTGTATTTGTTAGAATTGGTAATTTTATTAATTCTGAAATTGTTGGAAAATTCACTGGTACGGACTTTGGTGTTGTGTTTGTTCAACTAGGAGATACCGAACCACGTCATCCAGCTCAATTATATGAAGCAATTTGCTACATCTTTGTGTTTTTAGCTCTTATGTTCTTCTATTGGAAAACGAATAAGGGAAAACAACAAGGATTTCTATTTGGCTTATTTTTAGTATTACTATGGACTGTTAGATTTTTTGTTGAGTTTATAAAGGTTGCGCAAGTAGATGAAAGAGCATCTTGGGCATTAAATACAGGGCAATTATTAAGTATACCATTTATTATAATAGGCCTCTATTTTATGTTCTTTTACAAGCCTAAAAAAGAAATTTCATAAAACTATATAACTAAAAAAAAGCCTCGTTTTAACGGGGCTTTTTTATGCTTTAATTTTAAGTGGAAAAAACCTTAAGCAAGATAGCAAAGAGAGAATTATTGGGCTTGGCTATACCTAATGAAAATCAATTCTAACAGTAATAAATAGGACTATTAATTATAAGCACTTACACTACTCCTTTAAAGGCTATTGTTGAGCATCATTATTAAGCATTATATATTGCCATTCGTAAATCGGCTAAAACTCATTAAAAAGGACCGATTGAAGTAATACTCCAATTCTAATACAACCAAACTTCTGTTTATAACACTCTATTTTATTACTGTTGTAATTAGAAAAGCACGAGCACAAAAAAAAGCCCATCCAGATGGATAGGCTTTTATATATTATAAAAACTTAATTAAGTCTAAGCTTCAGTCTCTTCTTCTTCCTCTTTCTTTAAAGAATCAATTTCTCCATTACTCTTACTTACAGAATCATACATAATTGGAGTTGCAATAAACATAGATGAATATGTACCTACAATTACACCTACGATCAATGCGAACAACAATCCTCTTAAAGACTCAGCACCGAAAATAAACATTGCAAACAATACTACTAAAGTAGTTAAAGATGTATTTAATGTTCTACTTAATGTACTGTTTAATGAGGCGTTAATAACCTTATTAAGTGCCCAACCAGAATGTAAGTTATAGTACTCTCTAATTCTATCAAATACTACAACGGTATCATTCAGTGAGTAACCGATAACGGTTAGAATTGCAGCAATAAATGCTTGATCAATTTCCATGCTAAAAGGCATAACACTATAGGTCATAGAGAATATACCTAACACTAATAAAACATCATGAAAAACTGCAGCTACGGCACCTAATGAGAACTGCCATCTCTTAAATCTAATTAAGATATATAAGAATACTACAATTAACGAACCTAAAATAGACCATACAGATGATTGTTTAATATCATCGGCAATTGTTGGACTTACTTTTCCAGATAACATTTTACCAATTTTCTTATCTCCAGAACCGGCAACAAACTCTTTATAAGTCATGCCTGCTGGCAAGTAAGGCTTTAATGATTCAAACAATTTAGTTTGTACTTCTTCATCAACCTCAGCTGAATTCTCGTCAACTTTATATTTAGTAGATATCTTTAATTGATTTGCGTTACCAATAGTTTTCACTTCAACACTTTCAAATGTCGCAACTAACGATTCTTTAACATCTACAGGGTTAACTGCTTGTTCAAAACGCACTTGGTAAGTTCTACCCCCAACAAAATCGATACCTTGGTCTAATCCGTTAGTAAATAATGAAGCTAAACTTGCAATGATAAATACAGCCGAAATAGTATAAGCAACTTTTCTTTTTCCTAAGAAATCAATACTGATGTTACTAAACCATCCTTTTGTTAATGGTGTAGAGAATGCTAAAGTTTTACCTTTATTCACGTACCAATCAACTAATAATCTTGTAATAAAGATTGCAGTAAATAATGATGTTAGAATACCTATTAATAAAGTAGTAGCAAATCCTTTAATTGGACCTGTACCGAATACAAATAATATTAATGCTGTTAAACCAGTGGTAATGTTCGCATCTAAAATTGAAGATAATGCATTACTAAATCCGTCATTAACGGCGTCTTTCATTCCCTTACCTGCTCGTAATTCTTCTCGAATACGCTCAAAGATAAGTACGTTAGCATCCACCGACATACCAATTGTTAATACAATACCTGCAATACCAGGAAGCGTTAAGACAGCTCCTAATCCTGAAAGCACACCAAATATTAATAAGATATTAAACAACAAAGCAACATTAGCAAATGCACCCGCTGTTCCGTAATAAATCATCATCCAAACTAATACTAACGCTAATGCAATCATAAATGATTTCATTCCGCTATCAATAGCTTCTTGTCCTAAAGAAGGACCAACTTCATCAGCTTGTACAATATCAGCAGAAGCAGGAAGTTTACCAGCACGTAATACGTTAGCTAAATCGACAGCTTCATTTAAAGTAAATGTTCCTGAGATTTCAGAATTTCCACCTGAGATAGCACCAGTTGTAACTCCAGGAGCTGAATAAATGATATCATCTAATACAATAGCAATCTGGCTACCCTGCGCATAAGCTCTTCCAGTCATTTCTTCCCAGATTTTAGCTCCTTTACTATTCATTTGCATACTTACAGAAGGTTTCCCTAACTGGTTGTATGATTGACGTGCATCTGTAATAACAGCACCACTTAATTCTGGTGTATTTTCTCTATTTCCTTTTAAAGCATATAATTCTGCTAATTCACTACCTTTTGTTTGGATTCCCCAAGCAAACTTTACATAACGTTGTTCAGCTGGTAAAAGCGCTCTAACTTGTGGCTCATTTAAATAAGCCATAACTGTTGCTTTATCTTTTACATCAAACTGTGCTACAACTGGTCCACCAACAAAGCCTTTAACTAAATCAATTAACGGGTTTACCTCAGCTACTTTTGAGCTATCAGTTGATGTTTCTCCAAGTAAATCATCAATAGCAGAATCTTGATCTGTTGTACCTTCAGCTTCCGGAGTTTCAGTCGTTTCTTCAACATCAACAACCGATTTTAACACCTCATTTGCTTGACTAATAAACTGAATAAACTGTTCTCCTGGATACACATCCCAGAATTCTAATTGAGCCGTACTTTGTAAAAGTTTCTTAACACGATCTACATCTTTAGCACCTGGTAACTCAACTAATATACGACCAGAGTTTCCTAATCTTTGGATATTTGGTTGTGTAACACCAAACTTATCAATACGCTTACGTAATACTTCGAAAGCAGAAACAATTGATTCGTCTACTTTAGTTTTAATAACAGACTTTACTTGATCATCTGTCATGTTAATATCAATATCTCCACTTAAAGTTCTATTAGCGAAAATATCAGGAGACGCTAATTTCTTATCACCTTTAATGGCATCAAATGCTTGGTAAAAAGATTCTAAGTAAGTGTCTTGAGCATCTTTCTGTAATTCTTCAGCATCAGCTAAAGCTTGATTAAAAGTTGCATCCTTAGTATTGTTAGCTAATCCTTCTAAAATGTCTTTTACAGAAATTTCAAGAATAACATTAATACCACCTTTAAGGTCAAGACCTAAATTCATAGTGCGATCCTTAACCTCGTTGTAAGTGTAATCGGTCACTCCGATGTCATACACTTTTTCATTGGCCAATGAATCCAAATACCTTGCTTCTTCAACACCCTGTTCATCTGCATCGGTATATTTACTTGCAGCTACTTCTTGTGCATTCTCTTCAATTTGATTGGATTTGAAAGTAAATGATAGTTGATAAATACTTACTAAACCAAACAATACTGCAAACAATTTTACTAATCCTTTATTTTGCATTATGGTTATATTTTAGATATAAAAAAATTTTAAACGAGCAAATATATGATTTCGCTTCAGAAAAGGCAATTTTTTTAGGTTTAATTCGAAACAAAAAAAGCCCAACTTATCATAGTAAGTTGGGCTTTGCTATTATTAATAGCTAATTATCCTTTATATCAAGGTATTAGTCTTAGAAACACCTTCTGCACTTTTCATTAAATGTGCTTTTTCAGCCTCATCTAAATCTAATTCAACGATTTTTTCTATACCGTTTTTACCTAAAATTACAGGCACACCAATACATAAATCGTTAAGTCCATATTCACCTTCTAATAACACAGAACAAGGGAACATTTTCTTTTGATCACATGCTATTGCTTGTACTAAAGAACTTACTGCTGCTCCAGGAGCATACCAAGCACTTGTTCCTAATAATTTTGTTAATGTTGCTCCACCAACCTTTGTCGCTTCTCTTACCTCATTCAAACGCTCTTCTGAGATAAATTTAGAAACTGGAACACTGTTTCTTGTAGCTAAACGCGTTAATGGCACCATTCCAACATCACTATGTCCTCCGATTACCATTCCGTCAACATCACTAATTGGAGCTTCTAAAGCTTCAGCTAATCTGTATTTAAAACGTGCAGAATCTAAAGCTCCACCCATACCTATAATTCTATTTTTAGGAAGTCCAGTTGCCTTATGAGCTAAGTAAGTCATTGTATCCATTGGATTACTCACCACAATTAAAATTGTATTTGGAGAGTGCTCAATTAAGTTTGAAGATACTGTTTTAACGATTCCTGCATTAATACCAATTAGCTCTTCTCTTGTCATCCCTGGTTTACGAGGAATTCCTGAAGTAATTACACAAATATCACTATTTGCAGTTTTTGCGTAATCATTGGTAGAACCAGTGATTTTAGTATCAAATCCGTTTAAAGAAGCCGTTTGCATTAAATCCATTGCTTTTCCTTCTGCATATCCTTCTTTAATGTCTAATAACACTACTTCTGAAGCAAAATCTTTAATTGCAATGTACTCTGCACAACTTGCACCTACGGCACCTGCGCCTACTACTGTAACTTTCATATCTTTAATTTTATAGTATTGAAATTTAAGAGAGCGAAATTACGAATTTTAATAACTTTATTGAAAAGGTTAGAGTAAAATATACAGGATTTAACTTAAATTTTTAATACTAAACAATCATTTTGTTATTCTTTTTAGATTTCAAAAAACCTAATGGGGTTTTCACATTTTCGAACATAAAAAAAGCACCAAAAATTTGGTGCTTTTTTAACTATTTCTAAACAAGTTTATGCATCAATATTTGCATAAACCGCATTTTTCTCAATAAATTCTCTACGAGGTGGAACCTCATCACCCATTAACATAGAAAAGATACGATCCGCCTCTAATCCATTATCAATTTGTACCTGTCTAAGCGTTCTGAACTCAGGATTCATAGTTGTATCCCATAATTGCTCAGCATTCATTTCACCAAGACCTTTATAACGTTGAATTTTACTTCCATCACCAAATGACTCCATTATTGCCATTCTCTCATCGTCATTCCAAGCATATTGCTTTTTAGCGCCTTTCTTTATTAAATACAAAGGAGGTGTTGCGATATAAATGTGACCATTCTCAATAAGCTCTTTCATATATCTAAAGAAGAACGTTAAAATTAGTGTTTCAATGTGACTACCATCAATATCGGCATCACACATGATTACTATTTTATGGTATCTTAATTTAGACAAGTTTAAAGCTTTACTATCTTCTTCAGTTCCGATAGTTACACCTAAGGCTGTAAAAATATTTTTTATCTCCTCATTTTCGAAGACCTTATGAGACATTGCTTTTTCAACATTTAAAATCTTACCTCTTAATGGTAAAATGGCTTGAAATGCACGGTCACGACCTTGCTTGGCCGTACCACCTGCCGAATCTCCCTCAACAAGAAAAACTTCGCATTGTGCAGGATCTTGCTCAGAACAGTCTGATAATTTCCCAGGCAAGCCTCCAATACTCATTACGGTTTTACGCTGAACCATTTCACGAGCTTTTTGAGCTGCGTTTCTTGCTTGCGCCGCAAGTATCACTTTTTGCACAATAGTCTTTGCATCATCTGGGTGCTCCTCTAAATAATCTGTAAGCATTTCAGAAACCGCTTGACTCACAGAAGAAGATACTTCTCTGTTTCCTAATTTAGTTTTAGTTTGCCCTTCAAATTGAGGCTCTGCTACTTTTACAGAAACAATTGCAGTTAACCCTTCTCTAAAGTCATCTCCAGCAACGTCAAATTTCAATTTATCCAACATCCCTGAGTTATCAGCAAACTTTTTTAAAGTATGCGTTAAACCTCTTCTAAAACCAGATAAATGCGTCCCTCCTTCATGTGTGTTAATATTATTTACATAAGAATGTAAATTTTCAGCATAAGACGTATTATAAATCATTGCAACCTCTACTGGAACACCATTCTTCTCTCCTTCAAAAGCAATAACAGTTTTCATTAAAGGCTCTCTATTTCCGTCTAAGAATTTGATAAATTCCTTTAAACCTTCTTTAGAATGAAATACTTCTGATTCAAACTCACCTTTTTCATTTTTATGTCTTAAGTCTGTTAAGGTAATTGTGATTCCTTTATTCAAATAAGCTAATTCTCTTAACCTACTTGCCAAAGTATCATAATTATACTCTAAAACTTGAGTGAAAATTTGATTGTCTGGTTTAAACGTTACAGTAGTACCTCTTTTATCGGTAGCACCTTCTTGTTTTACTGGATATAATGATTTACCTCTTTCGTATTCTTGTTTCCAGATTTTTCCATCTCTAAAAACAGTAGCTGTTAAGTGTTCTGATAGTGCGTTAACACAACTCACACCAACACCGTGAAGCCCCCCAGACACCTTATAAGAATCTTTATCAAACTTACCTCCAGCACCAATCTTAGTCATTACTACCTCAAGTGCTGAAATCCCTTCTTTCTTGTGAATATCAACCGGAATTCCACGACCATTATCTTCGGTAGTAATAGAGTTATCTTCATTAATAGTTACAGAAATTCTATCACAATGACCAGCTAAAGCTTCATCGATAGAGTTATCTACAACCTCATATACCAAATGGTGTAATCCTCTTACCCCTACATCTCCTATATACATTGAAGGTCTCATACGAACGTGCTCCATTCCCTCAAGGGCCTGAATACTATCCGCAGAATAATTGTGTTTTTTAGCTTCTTCGCTCATAAAAAATATCAATTAAATTTATGGTTTAAACATAAAAAAATGATGCTAAAAGCACCACTTCCATGCCTTACAAATATAGCAAAATATCAGAGGTTTTAAATAGGTTTTAATGAGTTTGACCAATATTTATCAACATTTGTTAATTAATACAACACAGCCTTAAAAAGGCTTAAAATGGCTTTAAAATGAATTTTCATCAATTTTATTCTTATGGAAATTATTGATTTATCCAAAACGCTATTAGAATCCAAATTTCGAGCTTAAGCTTATGGTACAAAAAATTGAATTCACAAAAAAAAGGACCAGTTAAACACCAGTCCTTTTCTCTATAATTTATTTTTCTAATAAGCCTCCTCATGCACCTGTGCTACCGCCCTACCCGAAGGGTCGTTCATTAATTTAAAAGCTTCATCCCACTCTAAGGCTATTTTTGAGCTGCAGGCTACAGATGGCTCTTGAGGAACTGTTAATGCCGCCGCATCACTTTTGAAGTGTGCATCAAACAATGTACGGTAATAATATTCCTCCTTATTAATAGGTGTTTGTATTGGAAATTTATATTTCGCATTTTGCATTTGTTTGTCGCTTACTTTTGTATCAACCGTCTCTTTTAATGTATCAATCCAACCATAACCAACACCATCACTAAACTGTTCTTTTTGTCGCCATACCACTTCTTTTGGCAACATATCTTCAAATGCTTTTCGCAACACCCATTTTTCCATTCGCTCACCATTAATAAGTTTATCTGACGGATTTAACTGCATGGCAGTATCCATAAATTCTTTATCCAAAAACGGCACTCGACCTTCAATACCCCAAGCTGCCAAGCTCTTATTTGCTCGTAAACAATCATATTGGTGAAGAGATTTTAACTTTCTCACATTTTCCTTATGAAACTCTTCAGCATTTGGCGCTTTATGAAAATACAAATAACCACCAAACAACTCATCTGCACCTTCACCTGATAACACCATTTTTATACCCATTGATTTTATTACTCTAGCAAGTAAATACATAGGAGTCGACGCTCTTACAGTTGTAATATCATAAGTCTCTAAATGATAGATTACATCTTTAACCGCGTCCAAACCTTCTTGAATTGTAAACTTTACTTCATGATGAATTGTACCGATATGATCTGCAACTTTTTGAGCCGCTTCTAAATCAGGTGACCCTTCAAGCCCTACTGAAAATGAATGTAGTTGAGGCCACCAAGCTTCCTGTTCATCATTTGCCTCAATGCGATGTTGCGCATACTTTTTAGCTATTGCAGATGTAATTGAAGAATCCAATCCGCCAGATAATAAAACGCCATAAGGTACATCACTCATTAATTGCCTATGAACAGCAGCTTCTAAAGCTTCTTTTATTGCCGAAATTGAAGTTTCGTTTTCTTTGACAGCCTCATAACCCATCCAATCGCGCTTGTACCATTGCACCAATTCACCAGAATCACTACACAAATAATGTCCCGGAGGAAACACCTCAATCTTCGTGCAAATACCTTCAAGTGCTTTTAATTCTGAAGCGACATAAAACACACCACTACTACTCCATCCCATATATAATGGAATAACCCCCATATGATCTCTTGCTATTAAATACCTACCCTTAACTTCATCATATAGCGCAAAAGCAAAAATCCCATTCAGTTCATCCAAAAAATTGATGCCCTTCTCTTGGTACAATGCTAAAATCACTTCGCAATCTGATCCCGTTTGAAATTGATAATCTGAATTTAAGCCTGCCTTTATTGTTGAATGATTATAAATCTCACCGTTAGCCGCCAAAATTACATCTCCTTCAGGATTGAATAAAGGTTGTCCACCAGAAGCAGGATCGACAATTGCTAATCTCTCATGAGCCATGATCACATTTTCACTCGCATAAATCCCACTCCAATCTGGACCTCGATGTCTAATTTTTTTTGACATCTCTAATAATTGACTTCTTAACTCGTCAGATTTTTGCTTTAAATCGAAAGCACAAACAATTCCGCACATAACAAAACTTTTAATTTAGAGCACAAATATCCAATACATATAACACAAATTAAACATAAAGCACTAAATCAATTACAATTTAAAACAATTAAACTCAAATAACAACAAATAACAAACCTCATGTATTCAATTCTAAATCTTACATTTACAATCTGAAAGCAAACAAAATAGCCATGAAAAAAATATTTATCCTTTTTGTATTTATTCAAACTTCAATTTTAGGACAAAACACTTGGCAAGCAACACCAAATTTAGATGCAAACACCAATGGACAAAGGTTTGACGACGTCTTTTTTCTTAATGAAAATTTAGGTTGGGCCGCAAATGGGTACTATGCCTCTATCCATAAAACTACCGATGGAGGATTAACCTGGGTAGAACAATTAAACGAATCTCAATTAGGAGGTAGCTACTATTTTAGAAACGTAGAATTTATTGATGAAAACGTTGGTTTTATCGGTACTTTAAACGGCACTCATTTTAAGACCAATGACGGAGGAGAAACATGGACCACTATAAACAACATCCCTCAACCTGCGCCTGGTATATGCGGTCTTGATGCCGTCGGAGAAAACACTATTTATGGATGTGGCGCATATTTCTCACCGGCCTACATTATCAAATCTAACGACTCAGGAAGCACATGGAATTTTATTGACATGTCTTCCTACGCGAACGCACTAGTTGAGATTTTATTTAAAAACGAATTGGAAGGCTATGTTTCAGGAAAAAGCAGTACTGGTGGCGTAATACTTGAAACTACAGATGGCGGAATTAGCTGGACAGAAATTTACAACTCAAATCAGTCTGGTGATTATGTTTGGAAATTACAATTACTAAACAACAACACTAATGTTATTTTTGGAGCTGTTTCGTCTGTAAATCCACATTTAGGAAAATTAATTTCATCAAATAATTCTGGGGTCACCTGGACAACATTTGACGCTCCCGAAACCGACATACAAGCCGTTGGGTTTATTAGCCAAAATCACGGATGGATGGGAGGTCACACTACCGGGTTTTATGAAACTTTAGACGGAGGAGCCACCTGGACTGATTTAGACACCGGAAGCAACCTAAATAGAATTTTTGTTATAAACGATAACATAGCCTATGCCTGCGGAACCTCAATATACAAATACACTGAAGTGACCTTATCTCATTCTCAACAATTTGAAACCACCAAGCCACAACTTGGTATAACACTTTATAATACCCCTGCTAAGGATGTACTAAACTTTGAAATAGACTTTTTAAGCGACGATAATATTGTTATAGACTTATATACTATTCAAGGGAAACATCTAAAACAAATAGCCCGAGAATTAATACCAAATAGCACAAAAAAGCAATACTCGATACCTGTTGATTTTCTAAGTCCTGGCTTATACATTTTAGACTTTCATAATAACACAGGGCACAATTCTAAAATATTCACAAAAAAATAGATTCGTTTTATTTTTTTTAAATTACAATGTAAATTTTAACAAGAGCAACCGACTTTTAGTAAAACTTTAAGATAATAAAAAAGTACTTTTAACTTTTAAAATCAAAATTTAACTATGAAAAAATCAACCTTAATTAGCGCTTTATCAATTGCTTTCACATTATTAATTTCGATGGGGGCTCAAGCACAAACATTCCCTAAAATGGACAAGAGTCCAATGGATGCTGCATCCTACCCAAGTAGCTACAAAGTGGCCGAAAAAACGATCAAAGTAGTTTACAGCAGACCCTTTCTAAATGGTAGGTCTCTGGACAAATTAGCACCAAAAGGTGAAGTTTGGAGAACTGGAGCCAATGAAGCAGCAGAAATTACATTTTATAAAACAGTTAAATTTGATGGTAAAAAAATAGCTCCTGGTACTTACACGCTTTTCACTATTCCTAATGGTGAAAATTGGACTGTAATATTAAGTTCGAAATTAAATGTTTGGGGTTCATATTTTTACAAGGAATCTGATGATATTGCAAGAATGGATGTTCCTGTATCTTCTTCCGAAACTTCTTTAGAGAATTTCTCAATTGCTTTTGATGAGAAAGACGGCATGGTGCACATGCACATGGGTTGGGGCACAATGAGATTAGATGTACCATTTGCTATTTAATGTAAATACAAATATTAAACCAATAAAAAAGAGCCTTTAAAAAGGCTCTTTTTATTAAGGAATATTTAAATATTTATGGGTTTGAAGTGACACTTTCCATTTTGGATTTGCCATCACGTAATCCACTATCTCTGGAACAACCTGATCTCTTTTACTCCATTCGGGCTGCATATATAAAATACAATCCTTTCCAACTCGTTCAGCCTGCTCTTCAGCAAACTTAAAATCACTTTTATTATATATAATGATCTTCAACTCGTTTGCCTTTTCACAAACTTCAGCTGTTGGCAATTTTAACTTTTTAGGAGATAAACAAATCCAATCCCAGTCTCCTGACAACTTGTAAGCTCCAGAAGTTTCTATATGCACTTTCAACCCTTTCTCCTTTAACCCCTTTGTTAAGGGCCCCATATCCCATGTAAGAGGTTCTCCACCCGTTACTACAATGGTATCACTATAAGTTGCCGCATTAGTTACAATCTTATCAATAGCAGTAGGCGGATGTAAATTAGCATTCCAACTCTCTTTAACATCACACCAATGGCATCCTACATCACAACCACCAATTCGAACAAAATAAGCTGCTGTACCTTTATAATATCCTTCACCTTGAATTGTGTAAAACTCCTCCATTAAAGGCAGCATTTCACCTTGATTCACTAAGGCTTCAATTTCTTTTTTCATAACCGCAAAGATACAACATTACTTAAGAGCAACTATTCAAATTCTATTACGAATTTACTTCAACTAAATTTCCGTAAAAAACTAAAAATGACGATTAAACGAAAAGAAGAACATGGAAAGTACTGAAAATCAAAAACTTACAAAACCCCTTGTTTTTCAAGGGTTTCGAAGGTTTATTAATTTCGTTTTCATTACCTTTGTAAGGTAATTTACCCCTAATTAATTAACATGAAACACCTATCTATTTTAGCCATTGGCTTACTGTGTTGTTTACATAGTTTTGGTCAAATTGGCATTGGTACTGAAAACCCAGTAGATTCTGCGATATTACATATTGAATCTTCAGATAAAGGTCTACTTATACCGAGGCTTACAACTTCAGAACGTGATAACATCCTTTCACCTGAATTAGGCTTGTTAATTTTCAACACAGATGCGAACGAATTTCAATTTTGGAATCAAGGAAATGTATGGAATGCCTTGGCTTTAACTCACACGTCTACCTCTCTACCTGGGCAATCTGTAAAATACGTTAACTCGAATACCTCAACAAATATTAACACCAATTCTGCGATTAACCTTCCAATTTTCGGCACATTAAAATGGAATGACAATGCAACATTATACAATGTTGACGCTACCGACAATTCAATTACTATTGCTGAGTCTGGTCGTTATAAATTTGTTATAAATGTTAACATCTCTGTAGCTAACAATGGACCACAGAGAACAAACCCAGAAGTCTATATAACGGTAAATTCTACTCAAGAGTCGGCTAGTGCGGCAACCGGTTATATGAGAAGAAACAATGGCCATAACGAATCATCCCTTCATCTCAATGAAATTTTGGAGTTAAATGCTGGAGATGTAATAGAATTCAAAGTAATACGAGCAGGAAACTCAGGAACAGTAAATCTGCGTGATTCTGGGACTTCAAACGTGTATATCGAAAAATTAATTTAGTTGATTTAAATGTTTTAAATATGAAACGTCACCTACTTATAATAATCTTAGTATTAAGCTCACAATTATCTTTATGCCAAATTGGTATGGGTACAGAATCCCCTAACGATTCGGCTGCATTAGATATCAGTTCCAATTCATTAGGATTATTAATACCAAGATTAACCACTGATGAAATAAACAACATTGAAACTCCTGCAAAAGGTTTAATGGTATTTAATTTGGATGAAAATAGACTACAATATAATTCTGGAACCTCAGAAACACCTGTTTGGTCCAAAATGAAAGTGGAAGCGACTAGTGAAGACGCACCTAATTATACAGCGCAATTTAGAGCCACGAATGCCAATAAAAATTATAATACCAATTCAAATTTATTAATATTTCAATCTTTAGTTTGGAATGATAACCCTGCTATTTTCAATAAGAAAAATAATGGTAGGATTGAGATAAAAGAAGCTGGGAGATACTTAATAACAGTAAATGTTTCGCTTAAAAACTTAGCTTCAGAATCTCTTTCTAATTTTGTTGCCCCAGAAATTAGATTGCAAGTAAACAACAATTTAACGGGAAGCTACGCTTCAACTGGCTTTACGGCTGCATATAGTAATCATGCTGAAATTTCATTACACCTTTCTGAAGTATTGGAATTAGATGCAGATGACAAAATAAGAGTTAAAACTTTTAAGTCTGCAGGCTCAGGTAACGCAAAATTAAGATCAAATACGAGTACATACATATCAATAGAAAAACTTCAATAACAATTCAAACCATGAAACATATATTTTCACTTTGTTTAATTGTATTTATTACACAATCAAATATCGCACAAATAGGAATTGGAACAACAACTCCCGACCCATCTGCAATGCTTGACGTCTCTTCTACAGACAAAGGGCTTTTAGTTCCGAGATTAACTAATGCAAACATAGCGGCAATAGAAAACCCTGCTCAGGGCTTAATTGTTTACAATATTGACACCAATGCGTTTCAGTTTAACTCAGGAACCTCAGAAAATCCGTCTTGGAGCAGCATAAGTCAAGAGTCTTCTGACGGCGGAGGCAATAATGGATCATCAAATGTTCACAAATCCCTTAAATACAGTAATACTGACACCAATACAAACGTAAACGTAAACGAAGTTAGCTTTCCCGTTTTCGGAACTCTAGAATGGAATGATGACTCTTCATTATTTTCTGTAAATCAATCTGATCAAAGTATTACGGTAAATCAAGCAGGAACCTATCGAATCATTGCAAACGCCTCCATGACTGTATCATCAAGCCTTTTCAATTATTCAGCTCCAGAATTTAGATTATTAG
This sequence comes from Bacteroidetes bacterium MedPE-SWsnd-G2, assembly GCA_001874335.1. Taxonomy (GTDB): domain Bacteria; phylum Bacteroidota; class Bacteroidia; order Flavobacteriales; family Flavobacteriaceae; genus MedPE-SWsnd-G2. The sequence continues at coordinate 134,683 of MPDE01000010.1, read as the reverse complement.
TAAATGGTGAAGAAAAAGGAAGCTACGGCTCAACAGGTTTTGTAATAGGGTCTTCGGGCCACAATGAAAGTTCTATACACTTGAACGAAATGCTTGCCTTAGAAAGCGGCGATGTTCTTACTGTTGAGTTTTCAAGAAGCGCAGCTAGTGGAACAGCTACTTTAAGATCTGAAGGAAGTTCTAACTTCTATATAGAACAACTTTAATAAAAACTTTTAAATAATCACTTGGGCGGATTGACATAAAAACTTATCAATCCGCTCAAGTTTTTTTTTACTTGATTATAAATCCTTTATTTTTAAACAAATAAAAATAAACATGGAAAACAATCAAGATGCTTTTCTTCAACACATACACGAAGGCTATACCACTAAAGGTGATTTTATCACGATTGGCTCTGCAATTTATGATGAAAATCCTTTAAAAAACGCATACGTTAAACTCCCGCTTAAAACTTTAAACAGACATGGTTTAATAGCAGGAGCTACTGGAACTGGAAAAACCAAAACACTTCAAGTTTTAGCCGAAAACCTTTCTGAAAAAGGCATCCCTGTACTTTTAATGGACATAAAAGGGGACTTAAGTGGTTTAGCTCAACCAAGCCCTGGCCATCCTAAGATTGACGAAAGGCACAACCTCATTGGTTTGCCTTTTGAACCAAAATCATTTCCGGTTGAAGTCTTAACTCTTTCAGAACAAAATGGTGTGAGATTAAGAGCTACGGTTAGTGAATTTGGACCTATTCTTTTATCAAGAATTTTAAATCTATCGGAAACTCAATCTGGAATATTAGCTATACTATTTAAATATTGTGACGATAATAGCCTACCTCTGTTAGATTTAAAAGATTTAAAGAAAATACTTCATTATGCGACGAATCAAGGTCGCGAAGAATTAGAAAAAGATTATGGGAGATTATCTATAGCTTCTACAGGAGCCATCTTGAGGAAAATTGTAGAATTAGAACAGCAAGGTGCCGATTTATTTTTTGGAGAAACATCGTTTGAAGTTTCAGACCTTCAAAGGTTAGATAAAAACGGAAGAGGATTTATAAACATTATGCGTCTTACCGACATTCAGGATAGACCAAAACTCTTTTCCACTTTCATGTTAAGTTTACTTGCCGAGATCTACACCACCTTCCCTGAACAAGGGGATAGTGGCCAACCCGAACTTGTAATTTTTATTGATGAAGCTCATCTTATATTTAAGCAAGCTTCCAGTGTCTTAATCGATCAAATCGAAAACATAGTAAAACTAATAAGAAGTAAAGGCGTAGGTTTATATTTTGTAACTCAAAACCCAACAGATATCCCAGATGCCGTTTTAGGACAATTGGGGTTAAAAATACAGCATGCCTTAAGAGCGTTTACTGCAAAAGACAGAAAGGCCATAAAATTAACTGCAGAAAATTATCCAGACTCACCATATTATGATACTACAGCAACACTTACGTCGTTAGGTATTGGAGAAGCTTTGGTTTCTGCTTTAAACGAAAAAGGGAAACCTACCCCATTAGCAGCGACCATGCTTAGAGCACCGATGAGTAGGATGGATATTTTATCGCCGTCAGAACTGAGTTCTTTATTATCCCAATCTGAATTAATAAAAAAATATAATTCAGAAATTGATAGAGAAAGTGCGTATGAAATGTTAACTAAAAAAATTAAATTCGCCGAACAAGAAGAGGCTTTAGTAAAGGCCAAAATAGAACAAGAAAAGCTTAAAAAATTAGAAGAAGAGCAAAAACGTAAACAGCGTTCTAAACCCAAACGACAAAGTACAAGGATGAATCCTATCGTTAAGGTACTTACAAGCGCCACTTTTATTAGAAGCGTATTTGGGATCCTAAACAAAATGATTAAAAAATAACAAATAGCCTAAGGCATAAATATTCAATTAAAAATTAATGACTAAATCAATTTTAAGTATTGCAGCATTAGCATTGGCGTTAAGCAGTTGCCAATCTCCAACAGATCCATTTATAATTCAAAAGCATAATATTGGCTTATTAACGGATTCAACTCGGGTAAAAGATTTAAATCTTGCCTTTCCAAACGATTCAATCGTACAATTTAAAAAGGGAGATGAATTTAGAAGTGGCGCCAACAAAATAGACATTTACGCAAAAGGCGGTGATAAACTATTATCACTTTCAACGAGTCAAATTTTAGACTCTACAGCTGTTATTAAAAACGTTCAAATATTAGATTCGAGATATAAAACAGATAAAGGTATTTCAGCAATTAGTAGTTTTAAAGACATCTCTGAAAATTATACAATCTCCAAAATCAACAATTTAATATCTAATATTGTAATTAGTGTTGATGAAATAAACGCCTCTTTTACCATTGACAAAAAAGAACTTCCTGCAAATCTTAGGTTTGATTTAAATTTAAACATTGAAAGTTCACAAATACCAGATAATGCCAAAGTAAAATTCTTTATGTTACACTGGTTATAAACTCAGGATTATGAAGTCATATACCATTCAAGACAAACCATTTGTGGTCCCTACCACAGATGGTAAAGTTATCAAGGAACATTTTGGCAATGCCACTTCGGGCACATCCGATCTAAGCATTGCTCATATGGTTGCTCCTCCGGGTTGGAGTGAGCCCTTTCAAACCCCAGAATTTGATGAATACACCTTCATATTTTCCGGTAAAAAACAGTTTATTGTTGATGGAGAAACTTTGGTTTTGAAGGCAGGGCAATCTATTAAAATCAACAAAAACACTAGAGTACAATATTCAAATCCTTTTAGTGAACCATGCGAGTATTTAGCAATTTGCTTACCAGCATTCGCTATGGATTTGGTGCATCGAGAAGAATAAATGGAGAAGATTATAATTTGGTCTATTGGAAAATTTATAAACGGGGCAAGCTATGTTTCTAAAACTTATGCTGCCAACAAAGCGCTTTCCATATTTTCAACACCAAGACGAGGACAGGCAAACACCACTCAAATGGCGTTTTTAGATGCTGCCCAAGAACAAAAGCATTTCTACAACAACGAAGCTTTTAGTAGTTACAAATGGGGTTCAGGCTCTAAAACTGTTCTCTTGGCACATGGCTGGGAAAGTAATGCTGGTAGATGGAAATTATTCATTGAATCCTTATCTGATTTAGACTGTACATTCATCGCACTTGATGCCCCTGGACATGGAAAATCTGAAACTAAAGAATTCAATGCCCTTATTTATGCTGAGTATTTAAATGTCGTAGTCCAAGCCTACAATCCTGAAATTGTAATTGGGCATTCGGTTGGCGGAATGTCATCCATATTTTACCTCAGCAAGTTTAACCAAGACTGGAATGGCAAATTAATATTACTCGGGGCACCTTCAGAATTTGAAAATGTTTTTAAGGGCTATACCGATATGCTAGGGTATAACAATAGAGTTATAGAACTTCTGGACTATACCATTGAAAATAGATTTGGTAACCCACCATCTAAGTTCTCTGGGGCTGAAAAATCGGAAGAATTAAACAACATAAAATCTTTGATAATCCATGATGAAGAAGACAAAATAATTGCTGTAGAAGAGGCTTACTTATATGAGTCTAAAATTAAAAACAGTGAGTTTATCAAAACTAAAGGGTATGGCCATGGATTAAATCATGCTGATATTATAGCCATGGTAAAAACGTTTATTACCACCTAAACTTAGCTTATATTTGCACTATGAATGAGGAATTAAAACGACTTAACAAATACTTAAGTGAGGCTGGGTATTGCTCCCGTAGAGCAGCAGACAAATTAATAGAAGCAGAACGTGTTACCATTAATGGAGAAATCCCAGAATTAGGCACTAAAGTGGCACCCGGAGACCTCGTTGCAGTTGATGGGCAGCCTATTAAAAAACAAGAAAATAAGAAATTTGTCTATTTAGCGCTCAATAAACCAGTTGGTATTGTTTGTACGACTGATACGAGAGTTGAAAAAGATAACATCATTGATTTTATAAATTATCCGAAACGTATTTTCCCTATCGGAAGATTAGACAAACCAAGTGAAGGTTTAATTCTCTTAACCGATGATGGTGATATTGTAAATAAAATTTTAAGAGCTAGTAACAACCATGAAAAAGAGTATATCGTTACTGTTGACAAGCCAATTTCTCAAACTTTTGTAGAGCGCATGTCTCACGGTATTCCAATTTTAGATACTATTACAAAAAAATGCAAGGTTGAAAAAATTAGTAAATTCAAATTCCGAATCATTCTTACACAAGGTTTAAACAGACAAATTAGACGAATGTGTGAGTACCTTAACTATGAGGTAGAAACACTTCAGAGGGTTAGAATTATGAATATAAAAATGGACATGCCTGTTGGGGAATACAGAGAACTTAGCACAGAAGAATTAGCAGGTTTAAATACATTAATTCAAGATTCATCAAAAACGACTACTCAAGGATTCTCTCCTAAACGCACAAGACGCAAATAACTATTATTATGTCTGATTTAAACCCATTTCACCTGGCCATTCCAGTGTACAACTTAGAAGAATGTAGATCCTTTTACAATTCTATTTTAGGTTTTGAAGAAGGAAGAAGCAGTAAAGAATGGGTAGATTTTAATTGCTTTGGTCATCAATTAGTAATTCATAAAAAACCTCAGCATCTTTTTGATGAAAACCATGCAAATTCTGTTGATGGCAAGCATGTGCCAGTGCCACATTTTGGCGTCATATTAAAATGGGATGAGTTTACACAATTTGAGCAGCAGCTAAAATCACATTCTATTGATTTTATTATAGAACCTTACTTGAGATTTGAAGGCGAAACAGGTGAACAAAAAACAATGTTTTTCACAGATCCTTCTGGTAACGCTTTAGAATTCAAAACGTTTAAAAACACCAATCAAATCTTTAAAAAATAATGTTAGGATTTTGTCTTATTCAAAACGTAAAAGGGAGAATATATAACTAAGAAATAAGGAATTAAAAATAATTGAACATACAGTATATAATATGGCCAAACTCCAAAATAATCTAAAAAGGTATAAGCCTCTGGACGTCTAGTTAAATAAGAATAATTACCATCTAAAACGTAATTTACTAGCATCATAACACCAACATATACTTGTAAACACAATATTGATTTCACTACACTTTCAAAATTTGGTTTGTATTTCAACACAAAAACGTAATACAATATTATCATCACTAAACCTAAGTGAACCAACCAATACCTAAAATAATCAAAACTTGGAAACCCAAGTGGAATATCTGGAGTAAGAACCCCCAAAAAAGATCCTCCCATGACCCAAAAAAAGAGAATCTCAAACATCCAGTATTTTTTATAATAGGTGAAAACAGGGATAATTAAGGCAACAAAACTGCATAAAAATAAAGGTAAATCTGTGGCATAATCATATCCTCCCAAGTAAATATACACAAGGTGATATGCCACCAAAAACATCCATATAAGCTGCGCAAATCTATGAACGAGTTTTTCCTGTTGCGCTCTATTAAGTTTTTTATTGGCGTACCCAATGACAACTATAGATAATATAACTGATACTAGTATTGGGAGTAAATGTTGAAGACTTCCGATTTCAACTTTGGACATGCGTATTCATTTTAGTGGTTAAACTAATCACATACCCCAATAATAAAATGTGAAAAATTAAGTAGTGTTAATTACTTAAGGTTTTTGTATTCTCTTGCTAATAATGTATTCTTTAAAAGCATTGCAATAGTCATCGGACCAACACCACCAGGTACCGGAGTGATAAAACTTGCTTTTTTACTTACGTTTTCAAAATCAACATCACCAGTGATTACATAACCTTTTGGAGCATCTTCTTTTGGCACACGAGTAATACCAACATCAATAATTACAACATCATCCTTAACCATTTCAGCTTTCAAAAAGTTAGGAACTCCTAAGGCCGAAATAATAATATCTGCTTGAGACGTAATTTGGGTAATGTTTTTAGTATGACTATGCGTAAGCGTAACCGTAGAGTTTCCTGGAAATCCTTTTCTTCCCATTAAAATACTCATCGGGCGACCTACAATATGAGACCTCCCAATAACCACGGTATGCTTTCCTTGAGTATCTACACCATAACGGTCTAACAATTCTAAAATACCAAATGGCGTAGCTGGAATAAATGTTGACATATCTAATGCCATTTTTCCAAAATTCATTGGATGAAATCCATCCACATCCTTATCTGGATTGACAGCCATTAATACTTTTTGGGTATTAATTTGTGGAGGTAATGGCAATTGAATTATAAACCCGTCAATGTCTTCATTGTTGTTTAATTCTTCAATTTTATCTAACAACTCTAACTCACTTGAAGTGCTTGGCATTCTAACCATTGTAGACTCAAATCCTACACGTTCACAAGCCTTTACTTTACTTCCAACATAAGTTAAACTCGCACCGTCATTTCCTACAATAACAGCCGCTAAATGAGGAGGTTTTTCTCCTCTTTCTTTCATTTTACTTACTTGTTCAGTAATTTCATTCTTAATGTCATTACTAACTTTTTTACCGTCTAAAATTGTCATTTTGAAAGGTGTTGTTTATTGAGCTTTAAATAAATTGTATTTTTTTTAGCGCGCGTTTTTCATCATTTGCATCATACGCTTACCGCCTCCGCCTTGCATCATTTTCATCATTTTGCTCATCTGATTAAACTGCTTTAACAACTGATTAACCTGTTGAACAGATGTTCCTGATCCTTTACCAATTCTCTTCTTACGGCTTGCATTTATAGTCGCTGGATTAGTACGCTCTGATGGTGTCATTGAGTGGATGATAGCTTCAATATGCTTAAAAGCATCATCATCAATATCAATATCCTTCATCATTTTTCCAGCACCCGGAATCATCCCCACAAGATCCTTCATGTTACCCATTTTCTTGATTTGCTGAATCTGTTTAAGGAAATCATCAAAACCGAATTGGTTTTTAGCAATCTTCTTTTGAAGTTTTCTTGCCTCTTCTTCATCAAACTGCTCTTGAGCACGCTCAACTAAAGACACAACATCACCCATTCCAAGAATACGATCGGCCATACGAGAAGGATAGAAAACATCAATTGCTTCCATTTTCTCTCCAGTACCAATAAACTTAATTGGTTTGTTTACTACAGATTTAATAGAAATCGCTGCACCACCACGAGTATCACCATCTAATTTAGTTAGGATTACACCATCAAAGTTTAAAACATCATTAAAAGCCTTTGCTGTATTAACAGCATCTTGACCTGTCATAGAATCTACAACAAACAATGTCTCTTGAGGCTTGATTGCAGAATGGATATTAGAAATCTCGTTCATCATAGCTTCATCGACAGCCAAACGACCTGCGGTATCAATAATAACCACATTAAATCCGTTTGCTTTTGCATGAGCAACACCTGCTTGCGCAATTGCAACAGGATCATTATTTCCACGATCACTAAAAACTTCGACTCCAATTTGATCACCAACCACGTGTAACTGATCAATTGCCGCAGGACGATAAACATCACAGGCAACTAATAAAGGTTTCTTTGTTTTTTTAGTTTTAAGATAGTTTGCTAATTTACCTGAAAAGGTTGTCTTACCAGAACCTTGTAAACCAGACATAAGGATTACACTTGGGGTTCCTGATAAATTAATTCCGGCAGCATCACCACCCATTAATTCAGTAAGTTCATCCTTAACAATTTTTACCATCAATTGTCCAGGTTGTAATGTCGTTAATACATCCTGACCTAAAGCTTTTTCTTTAACCCTGTTGGTGAAATCTTTTGCAATTTTAAAGTTAACATCGGCATCTAATAATGCACGTCTAACTTCTTTTAAAGTTTCTGCAACGTTTACTTCGGTTATACTTCCATGTCCTTTTAATACATGAAACGCTTTATCTAACTTATCACTTAAATTATTAAACATAAATCTTACTAAAATTTTAAGAACTGCAAATTTAATAATTTGTAAGCTATAAATGAAGTTTAGTGAGCAAAATAAAAGAGCCGATCACTAAAATGTGACCGGCTCAAAATAATTAACTACTTATAACTAAACTAAATTTTTTCGAAGGTTAAAAAATCGGTACCTCCGTTACCTCCACTTACATCTCGTAATTCTATTTTTGTGGCCGAATGTGATATAATATCCCAATCGTCACTAAGCTCTTGAAAATCGCTTGGTGAACCGAAGAAAATATTGAAATCGATATCATTTGAATCGTCACTAGAATCATCATTAGAATTTGAATTGCTGTCGTTTGTAACTGACCAAGTACCTTGGTAGGTGTTATTTCCTGATTGAGCAACTAAACTTCCATTAGAATTAAAGTTAAAGGTATAACCGTTAAAGTGATTGGTTTCTTCGTGATCACTATCCCAAAAATAGGTCACAACCCAATTGCTTTGCATCACTTCTGATGAAATGTTTTGAATTTCTTGATTCAAATCATTCACCGAATTACCGTCATCGTCTGAAGAGCATGATAAGAATAAACTTATCATCAAAATTCCCCAAATCGCATTAAAATTTGATTTTGCTTTCATTTGAATTAGATTTATTAGATATAACCACACACAACAACCCCTAAATTATTGTTGCGCGTGATTATTAATTAGTTCTGTATTTAATTACATTCTCTGGTAAATACGATTTCAATTTCGTCATTACCCATATTATGCATTATCAATTGTTCTTCTCCACATTCAACAACTTCCCATTCACCGATAAATGCTTGTAACGGACCTGTGAAACCTGTCATTACAACAACTACTCCATTTTCAACACCGCCACTAAAAGTTTGCCAGTTTCCAGTTGAAGTTTCGTTGTCCGATACTACAATCAATTCTTGACCATCATTAAAATAGAAGTTAAATCCGTTGAAATCATCACTACCATTTATGTATTCTGGCACCCAGTGGCATTCCATTAAGAAACCATCTACATCTTCTTCTGAACATGATGCTTCACAATCTTGAACCCATAAAATAATTTCATAAACACCATAATCTCCATTTGCCGTTTCTACTCTTACGTAAACAATTTGCGTATTTGGCGTATTCAAATATTCTTCTGGTATAGCTATCGGATTTACATTATCATAGGCATCTTGAGCCATTTCATGGTAAGTTACTGTATGCATTGAAGGCTCATAGCAATCATCAAATGCCTCAGTTAAATTAAAATAAGCGCTTCCGTTATTTGGCTCACTATCATTAGAATCACAAGCTTCTAATTGAACAACATTTACGTCTTCAAAACACTCTAAATCTTCAGATTCACAATATTCTACTTCTAAAGGAAATTCAAATATTGCTGTTTCTCCCGTAGAAATGCTAATTACTTTTAATATAGCGTAAGGCGTATTTGGTTGATTTAAAAACTCTGATGGGTTTGAAATAGGATTGTTATTCTCTAAATCTTCAACCGATGCATAGTAAGCATATTCAATATTATCATTTGCTAAACATTCTTGGAAAGCTAAAGTCAAATCGAATACAGCGATTCCATCATTCATAACACCGTTAGTATTATCACAAGATTCTAATTCTTGAGAACCTGCTTCCATTTGAAAACATTCAAATTCATTTTCTTGGCAATTTTCAAGATATAATCCTATTTCTAAAACTTCAAATTGACTTGGGTCATTTGACAACTCAATTCTCACATAAACTGTTTGAGGGTTAGAAATGTTTGTATACTGCGTTGCACTAGGAATTGAGTTTACATTAGCTTCTGCATCCATAATTGTTTCATGGAAACTAACACTTACTGCAGAGTCTATTTCACAATCTTCTAATTCATCTAATCCGGCATAAAGATTAAACACCTCAACACCATCATTGCCTTCATCACATAACTCAATATCTTCAGATTCTAAACAACCTAAAGAATCGTCATTAGTCTCAACAACACACTCACAATCTTCATTTAAATATCCTTCTACTCCAGAAGCTGTGATACAATCATCACCATAATTTGCTTGTAAATCTTCACAATCATATTCGTCGTCGTCATTACAATCTCTTTCTAATCCGAAGAAATTATCCCCGTTTTGTAAATGAATGTAGTATTCGTCACACTCAGTTACATCCCAAGACATATTTAATACATTATAAGGCTCAGGTAATTCGAGAACTACAACAACACCAGTTGCTGTTAATTCTACTTGATACATTCCTGTTAAAACCTCATCTGAGTTTTCAGTACTGATTATAACAGCTCCGTTTGGTGTGAATGTGAATATGTTTGCTTGTACGTTATCATATAAATTTGAGAATCCCCACCATTGGCATTCTTGTAAATTACTATTTATTTCTTGTGCGGAACAATCGTCTTCGTCGTCTTCACATTCTTGTTCAATTACTAAAGTAACAACTCCGTTTTCTGTTTCTTTAATTAAAACAAACTCGTCATCATCACATTCAACTATCAACCATTCTCCGCCTAAATCGCCTTGAAAAGCTGTTAATTCTGAAATTGAAATTACAACGCCTATATCTGTTTGAGATATACTCCAAGCACCACCAATAGCTACCTGTGTTTCACCATCAATTATTTGAAGTGTTCCGTCTTCATTAAAGTAAACTTCTAAGTTTTCAAATACATCGTCACCATTGTATACATCAATCATCCAATAGCATTCCGAAATTACTTCGTTTACGTCTTCTTCAGTACAAAAATCGTCGTCATAATCATCACAATCTTGCTCTGCTGCAACAATTACATCTTCTAACTCTTGGTTATTATTTACAACAACGGTTTCGCCATTGGCATATACCATCGTTACAGGAAAATCTAAACTCGCTAATAACGCTTGATCAGTTTCTTCGTTTAAGTTTTCAAGGAAATCATACAATTCACTATCATCGGTTACAACAACCGAATCAATTAGCTGAAACTCTGTATTAAAAATTGAAAATGAAATTGGGTATTGAAAATCAATACACTCAATAGATTCTGGCTCATCAGTACATTCGTCAATTAAAGCCTCTAAAGCGTCTTCGTCTTCAATTACAATTTCTGTATAGTCATTTAATACAATTGTAATTGGAAATAAAAATTCTAAAATATCTTCGTCATCTTCAAACTCATCAAAAATATCTTCAACAAGTTCTAAATCTTCTAAAGTGTTAATTGTAATTGTAATATCATTTACCGTAACAGTTACGGGTAGGTCAATCCCTAAACAGTTGGCGTTGTCTAAAAAGTCATCTGCAGCTGTATCGTAGGAACATGCCGATTGCATGGCTACAGCTAAAGTTGATTGCGCTATAATTGCCTCCTCCTCTGTAGGTTGAGTCACTTGAATTTCTTCATCTTGACAGGATTGGAAAAACAAGGTTGAGAGGGCAAAAAAGGTGAAAATAAAAATTGAATTGATCGTCTTTTTCATATCATATAAATTTGGTTGTAATATTTATAAAACACCTAAACAAAAAAATCCCCTACCTCCCTTTCTATTTTTTTTTACATTTGAGCACCATCAATTTTATAAAATGGACAAACAACTTCAGGATCATATATGTGAGGAGAAAATTTTTTCCTCCTTTTTTACTAAGTACGCTAAAAACTTACACAATATGCTGTACTATAAATATGGTGAGCAGCTGAATCCTCAAGATAAAGTACAGGAGGCGTTTATTAAGCTATGGCAAAATTGCGCAAAGGTACCACCAAGCAAAGCAAAAAGTTTTGTTTATACCACAGCAAACAACCTAATGCTCAACGCATATGCGCATCAAAAAGTAGTTTTAAAATATCAACAGACTAAGCCAAGGTCTTCCACAAATGAATCTCCAGAATTTATTTTAGAAGAGAAACAGTATAATGAAAAGCTTCAAAATGCTTTAGCAAAACTAACAGAAGCACAGCGCGAAGCTTTTTTAATGAACCGAACTGAAGGCAAGCGATTTAAAGAAATTGCCGCTTTATTAGGAATCTCTGTTAAGGCTGTAGAAAAACGAATTTATGGTGCTTTAAAAAAATTAAAAGAAGAAATTGAAGAATTATAACAACCTTAGGGTAGGGAAATAAAAACCAAAGTTGTTATAGTTATGAATAGAAGAATAATGAAACGAGAAGATTTAATATTAAAATGGCTTGACCATAACTTAACCGCTGAAGAAGAAAAGGAATTCAGAGCGTTAAACGATTATGACGAGTTAATAAAACTAAGTGAAAGCAGTGCTCAATTTAAAGCACCTGACTTTGATAGCGAGACTGTGTTTAAAAATGTTATTCACAATACAAGCAAAACATCTTCAATAAATTGGAATAGCCCATTTTTAAAAATAGCTGCGCTTTTAATTGTAGCCTTAGGAATTTATTTTGGAACAAGTACATCAGAAATGCATATCCAAACTTTAGCCGCTGAGAAAACAAACCTAAATCTACCAGATCTTTCAGAAGTGATGCTAAATGCTGATTCTGAACTTACTTACAACCCAGAAAATTGGGCCAAAAATAGGAGCCTATCTTTAAATGGAGAAGCTTATTTTAAAGTTGCCAAAGGATCTAAATTTAACGTGAATACTAAAACAGGTATTGTTAGCGTTTTAGGAACTCAATTTAACGTAAAGGACAGAGAAAACTACTTTGAAGTGAGATGTTTTGAAGGCCGCGTAAACGTAAATTATAATACTACAAATACAATATTAACTGCTGGAGATAGCTTTTTGATAATTGATGGGAAATTAATTGCAAAAGAAAAAGAAGCCCTTACTCAACCACATTGGATTATAAATAAGAGCCAATTCAGCAGTATTCCATACAAGCAAGTGCTTGCAGAATTTGAGCGACAGTACAATGTAACTTTTGATGCTTCTGGCATCGACACCAACCAATTATTTACGGGTACTTTTGTACACAACAATTATGATGTTGCCATTAAATCTATTACCTTTCCTCTACATTTAAGGTATGGTAAAAACCATGGTCAAATCAAATTATCGCTTGAGTAAAAACTATTTAAAATTTCACCTTTTTATTGCCTTAATTTTTTGTTGCTTCTTTAACTTGAATGCTCAGGTTGAAGAAGCGCAAAAAGAATCTTTGTCTCAAATTTTAGTCAAAATTGAACGGCAATTTGAAGTTTCGTTTTCTTATGCAGACAAAACCTTAGAAAACAAATTTATTTCGCCTCCTGATTACCAACTACCGCTTCCTGAAATCATAACTTACTTAGAAGAGAAATCGGGATTAAATTTTGAAAGCATTGATGATAGCTCGTATGTTATTGCTACAAAATCAAAATCACCAACCAGCTTATCTCAACCCCAACTATTACAAGAGGTATTTGTTACAAAGTACTTAACTTCGGGGCTTTCGAAAAACAACAAAGGTATAATTACAATAAAGCCCAATAAATTAGGAATTTTACCTGGTTTAATTGAGCCTGATGTCCTACAAACAGTACAATCTATACCTGGAATAATAAGTGCAGAAGAGTCTGTTTCTAACTTAAATATTAGAGGAGGAACTCACGACCAAAACCTCATTCTTTTAGACGGTATCAAAATGTACCAATCTGGACATTTTTTCGGATTGATTTCTGCATTTAACCCCTATCTCACAAAAAGAATAGATGTTGCCAAAAACGGAACTCCTGCTATGTACGGAGATGGTGTTTCAAGTGTGATTGACATGAGGCAATCTAATAGTATTGACAATGAATTTAAAGCCAGTTTAGATGTGAATCTTATAAATATTGGCGGATTTATTAAGGCTCCAATTTCTAAAACCAGTGAATTTCAACTTTCGGCAAGACGCTCGTTTACAGATTTTGCAACTTCCCCAACCTACGATCAGTATTTTAAGCGGGTTTTTCAGGATACCGACATCACCAATAATCAAGAAAACTCTAATAATACCATTACTCAAAACGAGAGTTTTTACTTTTATGATATTAATGCAAAATACCTTTGGGATATCACACCTTCAGATTTATTAAGGGTTAATTTATTGACCCAGTATAATGACCTTAATTATGATGAAATTTCAACAATCAACACGATTGATGAAGCTTTAGAAAGCACTTTAAAACAAAAAAATTATTCGGGAGGAATCACATACACCAAACTTTGGTCACGAGATTTTCAAACCTCAGCCCAGATTTATGCCTCTAATTATGATTTAAGAGCAACTAATTACGATTTATTAAATCAGCAGCGCTTAACTCAGGAAAATGAAGTTTTAGAAACTGCTATCAAATTAGATGCCTCATTTGTTAGCAACATTAATTTTAAATTTAAAGGGGGCTATCAGTTTTTTGAGGTAGGCATTGGTAATCTGGAAGAATTAAATAATCCTGTTTTTAGAAGGTATGAAAAAGAAGTACTCAGAACGCATTCTGTATTTACTGAAGCCGAATATCTTTCAAACAATGCGTATACCAAGATTGTACTGGGCTTAAGAGGAAATTACGTTGGTAAGCTCGACGTGTTTACTTTAGAGCCAAGAATTAGCTTTAGCCAACGCTTTGCGCAATATTTTAAGTTTGAAATTTTAGGAGAATTGAAAAGCCAGACAACTTCTCAGATTATAGATTTACAAAACGACTTTTTGGGCATTGAAAAAAGAAGATGGGTTTTATCCAACAATTTTGACATGCCCATTACCAAAAGCCAACAAATTTCTGCTGGATTTCAATACAATCACAACGATTTATTAGTAAGTATTGAAGGTTTCTCTAAACATGTTGATGGTATCAACTCCCGAAGTCAAGCCTTTCAAAACCAATTTCAATACTCAAACACTATAGGAGGGTATAACATATATGGCATTGACTTTTTAATCAATAAACAATTTGACAACTTTGGTAGCTGGATTAGCTACTCCTATTCGGAAAACAATTATGAATTCAGTTTTTTAAACGATGGAATTGAATTCCCAAACAACTTAGACATCACCCATGCTTTAACATTTGCAGGAACCTACACTATTAGTAGTTTTAAATTAGCTTTAGGTATAAATTGGCATTCTGGAAAACCTACAACCATTCCTGTTAAAGGAAATGAAGTTGTAAACGGCACTATAAATTTTGACAGCCCTAATGCCGAACGACTAGACAATTATCTTCGTGCCGATTTTTCTGGAACCTATGATTTTCCTCTGAGCCGGACTACAAATGCGACTGTAGGGCTGTCTATTTGGAATATATTTAACTCTAATAATGTTCTAAATGTGTATTACAGCTTAGATGACAACGACAATATTTCTAAAATTGAGAACCGTGCATTAGACATCACACCAAACATAAGTTTTAGGGTAAGATTCTAAAAACGTTGATATTAACTTTTTTGTTTAACTTTAATCAACTAACACACCTAACTCTTAACTAATGAATACTTTAGAATTAGAACATCTAAAATTCCCCATCGGTCCGTTCTCTCCTCTTAAAACCATTACTTCCGAAGATCTCGAAAATTATATTTCAACTTTAGAGCGATTCCCTAGTAATCTCAAAACTTTGGTTTCAGAATTGACTACCGAGCAATTAAACTATAATTACCGACCTAATGGATGGAACATAAAGCAAGTGGTGCATCACTGCGCAGACAGCCATACAAACTGTTTAATTAGATTTAAATTAACTTTAACCGAAGAAAACGTCACTATTAAACCCTACATGGAAGACCGTTGGGCCAATTTAATTGATGGCACCGACGACACGATTATTTATTCCTTAAAAATTATTGAGGGCACTCATTACAGGCTGACTAAATTGCTTAGATCCCTAAATGAGGAACAACGCGCACTAACATATATCCACCCAGAATATAACAAGCAAGTGAGATTAGATGAAGCCATTGCTAATTACGCCTGGCATTGTAATCATCATTATGCACATATTGTCCAAGCCTTAAATCGTAATACTAACTTTTAAAGTTACTACATACGTTCAGGAACTTCAATTCCTAATATCTTAAACGCGTTTTTAATAATGCGTCCAACCGATTGTGCTAAATTCACACGGAAAGCCTTCTCATCATCGCTATCTGCTCCCAAAATAGATACATTTTGATAGAATGAATTAAATTCTTTCACCAAGTCGTAGGTGTAATTTGCTATTAAAGCCGGACTATGATTCTGAGCTGCATTCTGAATAACCTCAGGAAACAATTGAATTTGCTTCAACAACTCTTTTTCTTTTGGATGTAATGCAGTAACACTAACTGCCGCTCCTAAATTAAAATCTGCCTTTCGTAGAATAGATTGGATTCTAGCGTATGTATATTGAATAAATGGTCCGGTATTACCTTGGAAATCGATAGACTCTTTTGGATCAAATAAAATTCTCTTTTTAGGATCTACCTTTAATATATAATATTTTAGAGCACCCAAACCAATAATCTGGTAAAGCTTGTTTTTATCTTCTTCACTGTAACCTTCAAGTTTACCTAATTCAGATGAAATTGCTTTTGCAGTACTTGCCATTTCTACAATCAAATCATCAGCGTCAACAACAGTACCTTCTCTACTTTTCATCTTACCGCTTGGCAAATCAACCATACCATAACTTAAATGATATAAGTTTTTAGCCCATACAAATCCTAATTTTTTAAGAATCAGAAACAAAACTTTAAAGTGATAATCTTGTTCATTTCCTACGGTATAAACCATACCTCCAACATTAGGGTAATCTTTAATTCTTTGAATTGCAGTACCAATATCTTGAGTCATATAAACGGCCGTACCATCTGCTCTTAAAACGATCTTTTCATCTAAACCATCCTCAGTTAAATCACACCAAACAGAACCATCTTCCTTTTGGAAAAACACTCCCGATTTTAAGCCTTCAGTTACAAATTCTTTACCTAATAAATAGGTGTTACTTTCGTAATAGTAGCAATCAAAATCTACACCAAGGTTTTTATACGTGACATCAAATCCGTCGTATACCCAACCATTCATGGTTTCCCAAAGAGCAACAACAGCTTCATCTCCGGCTTCCCATTTTCTAAGCATTTCTTGAGCTTCTATTAATAAAGGCGCTTGTTTCTTCGCGTCGTCTTCAGACATACCTTCAGCCATTAAATTTGAAATCTCCTGCTTATATTCTTTATCAAATTTAACATAGTAATTTCCAACAAGCTTATCCCCTTTCAATCCTGTAGATTCTGGAGTTTCCCCATGACCAAATTTCTGCCAAGCAATCATACTTTTACAAATATGAATTCCTCTATCATTAATAATTTGGGTTTTATATACTGGACTACCTGAAGCTTTTAAAATTTCGGCAACACTATATCCTAATAAGTTGTTTCTTATATGACCAAGATGAAGTGGTTTGTTGGTATTTGGAGAAGAATACTCCACCATTACCGCTTTATCGTCTTCATTTGGAGTTACAAATCCGTAATTTTCATTTGATAAAATTTCGTTGAAAAAGTTGATATAAAAAGCATCATCAATTTCAATATTTAAAAACCCTTTTACAACATTAAATGCTTTTACAGAATCTGAGTTTTCAACCAAATATTCTCCAATCCCTGTACCAATAGCTACAGGATTCCCTTTTACAACCCTCAACATAGGAAAAACAACTACTGTAATATCTCCCGCAAACTCCTTACGTGTTGCTTGAAATTCTACAGATTCTAAAGTTGCACCATAAATTGACTTCATAGCGTCAATTACTCCGTTTGAAATGCTCTGTTGAAGACTCATAATATTGTTTTGTTTAAGTTGGCAAAGATAGGACTTTTATTAAAAGTTTAGGATATGGGTTATAGCTAATTCAGTAATTTTGCAGTGATAACACTAAAGATTATGAAGCATATATATCCCCTACTTATAATCATTGTTTTACTTTTTACTATAACAGGATGCAGTTCGGATTCGGACAATCAACATTCTCCTATCTTAGAAACCTCTTTTTATAAGGGCATGGATTTGTCTTTTCAAATGGAGTACGAACCCTACAACATTCCTTTTAAAGATGAGAATGGCCAACCCATCAACCTATTAAACTACGTACAATCACAAGGTAATAATCTGGTAAGATTAAGACTTTGGCACACCCCTGAAAATGGACAAAACACTTTAGATAAGGTAAAGCTTTATGCCCAAAAAATTAAAGCGAATAATATGGACTTCTTATTAGATATTCACTATTCCGATTTCTGGGCAGACCCAGCGCACCAAACACCTCCTGCCGAATGGCAAAATTTAAGTCAGATAGAATTAGAGCAGGCTATTTACAACTATACCAGACACGTAGTTTCTGAATTAGAAAATCAGGGCACAACACCTAAAATTATTCAAATAGGAAATGAAACTGATAGCGGGTTTTTATGGAATTACGGAAAAGTTTGGGGCGAATTTCAAGACAACTGGCCCAACTATATAAATTTAGTTCAAGCGGCAATTGATGGCGTTAAAAGCATTGATACACAAGACCATATTAAAATAATGATACATTACTCAAATCCTGTTACGGCTAATGGTTACTTCCAAAAGCTAGCTTCCAACAATTTAGAGTATGATTATATGGCACTCTCTTATTATCCAAGACATCATACCAGAGATCCACAACTGCTAAATCAGAAACTAAATTACTTATCTGACACTTTTAACAAACCCATAATGTTAGTGGAGGTGGCCTATCCATTTACTTTTGATTGGAATGATAATAAAAACAACAAAGTAGGTTCTGATTCACAAATTATTCCAGAATACCCTGCAACCCCAGAGGGCCAAAAAGCATTTATGCAAATGCTAATAAATATGATGAAAAACTTGAATAATGACAACGGCTTAGGCGTATGTTATTGGGCACCAGACTTTGTAGCTTTTGATGGTAATGAAAACACCTCAACAGGCGGGAGTTCTTGGGAAAATCAATGTATGTTTAATTTTAATTATGAAGCTCTACCCATATTTGAAGCTTACTCTGAGATAGATTAACCTTCCCTAATTAACGTAATACCGGCTCAAAAAACCTGCTATTATTCTATGAAATTTGCCGTTCATCGAGTAGGCAAATACTTCAATCTAAAATCTTAACATTTCAACTAATTTTTTGGTATTAAAACCCATTAATTAGTTTTTAAAACGCCTTTTTTCAATTTTTGCTTAGCTATTAATACGGACGTTTGTGAGACAAACTCCATTTATAAATATATAACAGTATTGTTATTGTATTTTGTGCAATTACCACACCTCTCCCTCAAGGCATGTTGTAAACACATCAACATTGCAATTAATAACGACTATCACTATCAATGAAACAGTTAATTACTTTAGCTGCACTCTTTTGGATGTCTTTTGTTTTGTCACAAAACAAGAGGATAGACAGTCTTACTGTACAATTAGCTTTTGAAAACCAAGACAGCACTAAGGTAGAAACCTCACTACACCTTATCAAATCCCTTTACAACGTCAAAGATTATCAAAAAGCACTGCTATATATTAACCAAACTAAGCGCCTTTCTGAAACCCTCAACTATCCACAAGGTATAGCAGAATCTTGCTACTACCAGGCGCTGATCTACACCGATCGAAATGATTATTACAACGCCATTGATAGCTATAATAGATCTCGAAAAGTTTATCAACAATTAAATGATACTTTAGGGATTGCCAAGGTCAACAATAGTATCGGGCTTATTGAAATTAGAAGAGGTAATTATTTAGTAGGCTTAAACAACTCACTATCTGCCATTCAAATTTTTGAAGAAAAGAACCTTCAGGAAGAATTGAGCACAGCCTACAACAATTTAGCCGATGCCTATTTTAACACCAACCAATTAGAAAAGTCTTTAGAATTTAACTTAAAAGCATTATCCGTTAGAACTAGATTACAGGACACTGTAGGTATTAAAATTTCCACGAAAAACGCTGCTGTTTTATACTCCATGAGAAAGGAACATAGAAAGGCCATTGAGTATTACGAAAAAGTAATAGCGCTTTTAGATGATAAAAACGACAAAGTACTTCGTGGAGAAATACTGCCAAGAATTGGTGCCGAATATTTACAATTTAGAGATTATGATGTTGCCCTTGATTTCCTCAACAAGGGTTTATCATATAATAGGAGTAATAAAAACCCTGAAGGTATTTTACGTTCTCTAAATGCTCTTGCCGATTTAAACATTCAACAAAGACGACTTAAAACTGCAGAAATTCAACTTTCTGAAGCGCAATCCATTGCTAAATCTATTGACAAAAAAGACGAGTTATTATACAACTACAAATTGTACAAGACTTTAGAATCTGAAAGAGGGTATTTTCAAAACGCATTTTTCTGGCAAGAAAAATATTATGTTTTAAAGGAGGAATTAGATGAATTAAATAAGCCTCAAATACCCGAATACAAAGAGCCTATAGCTTTACAGCCGTCAACAGAAGACAGCCTTAAAGAAGAGGTAAAACCAAACCAAGAAAACAAAACAGCTACTAATCAGGATAAAGAAGTTCAAAAACTAAAATTGATTTCCTATGGTTTATCTATTGCCGTAGTAATTGTTTTAACCATTTTATTACTGATTTATTTAAAGCGTAAAAACAGAATAAAATACACTCGCGAATTAGAGGATAAAAACAAAAAAATTAATATCCAAAACAAAGCTTTCACAGAGCAAAAGGAACGATTAGAAGAATCAAATAAAGTAAAAGACAGGTTATTTTCTATAGTATCACATGACCTTAAAGATTCTATATCATCAATTAAAGGATGTCTTGACCTATTAAAAGAAGGTGGTATGTCTCAAGAAGAGTTTGATGGCTTGATTCCTGAATTAAGCGATAATGCCAATAACGCTTCAATGCTACTATTTAATTTATTAAACTGGTCTAAATCACAAATGCAAAATTTAGAACCCAACGCTGAGTTATTCAATATACAAGATGTATTTCATGAAAAAATGAGTTTGGTAGAACAAAAGGTAGATGAAAAGCGCATTGTTTTAATTGATGAGTCTCAACGTGATTTTGTTTATGCGGACAGAAGTATGATTGAAATCGTAATTCAGAATTTAATAGCAAATGCCGTTAAATTTAGTAGAGTTGGTGATATTATCACAGTTTCTAATAGAGACAAAGGAGGTAAGGCTTTACTATGCATTGAAGACACAGGAGTTGGTATTTCTGAAGAAAACATAGACAAATTGTTTGGCAATAACACCTTCACTACAAGAGGTACAAAAAATGAAAAAGGTACTGGTCTTGGATTAACTATTTGTAAAGAAATGGTTGAACAAAATAATGGTCGAATTTGGGTTGAAAGTGAACTGAATTTAGGAAGTAAATTCTTTGTTGAGCTTCCTAAATCAAAATTAGAATAACTTATTTTTTTGTGGTAATTTCGGCAACTTAATTATCACAACCAATGAAAAACACTACATTAATTTTAGGCATTTGCCTAATACTACTCAACTGTCAAAACGAAAAAAAGACAGAAACAAACTCACAAGAAAACACTACAAAAGTAAGTACTGAAGACAAAGATTTAAATCGCCTTTTTGGGATGATGCAAGGATCTTTCAATTCAGAGAAACAAGCTTCAGCAGATTCCACCTATTACAACATTGCTTTGCACATGTACCCAATTTGGAAAGACCAAGGCAACTATCTTTATGTTGAACAGGCATTAGCAAGTACACCAGAGAAACCTTACCGCCAAAGAGTATATGAAGTAAAACGATTAAACGACAGCACTATTAGTTCTGCTATTTACACAATTCCTAATGATTCTTTATGGATTGGAAAATGGAAAACCATTGCGGCATTCGATTCAATTTCTCCAAAAGACATTAGCATAAAGCAAGGATGCGAAGTTTTACTTAGAGCAAATACTGATGGTAGCTTCTCTGGATCTACAGGAGAAGGCACATGCAAGAGCACATTGTTTGGATCAACGTACGCCACAAGTCACGTCTCTATCAAACCAAACCAAGTTATGTCTTGGGATCGCGGATTTGACAAAGACGGAAATTATGTTTGGGGTGCTCAAAAAGGCGGTTATATTTTTAATAAAATAAACTAAGCTTTAGGCAGGAATACTTCTGCCATCATACAGCGAGCACTACCTCCTCCACATGCTTCGATAGTATCAAGTGAGCTTGATACTATTGGGCAATGTGATTCGATTATAGAGATTTGAGCTTCACTCAAAGATTGAAGAGCAGCTTCACTCATTATTAAATAAGGCTGATCATTTTCGCCTTTTACTTGAAGCATATTACCCGCGAAATTATTTACTTGCGCTTCAGTTATACGTATAACTTCTTTACCACTTTCTGTTAAGTGCTTAATTACGTTTTTACGTTCCTTTTTATCATCTATACAGTCTAAGCAAATAACAGCAAACGTCTCTGCTAAACACATCATTACATTTGTATGATAAATAGCCTCTCTTTTTCCATTAACGGTTTGATTTGCTGTAAATACAACAGGTGTAAATTCAAAATCCTCACAAAACTCAATAAACAAAGATTCGTCTGCTCTTGGTGATAATGCACAATATGCAATTCTGTTGGCCCTATCTAAAAGCAAACTTCCTGTTCCTTCGAGAAAAACCTCTTCGGCTTCTGCATCGGTATAATCAACAATGTTATTGATTACAAAACCATTTTGCTCTAAGGTATCTAAAACATCCTCTCGTCTTTCTACTCTTCTGTTTTCAGCAAACATAGGGTATAATCCAACATTTCCATTTTCATGAAATGAAACCCAATTGTTTGGAAATATTGAATCTGGAGTATCGGTATCTGGCGTATCATTAACCACAATTACATTAATACCTTTCGCTCTTAATTTTTCGACATAGGCATCAAACTCTTCTTGAGCTTTAGCATTTACTGTAGCTGGTAAAAGATTGTCTAAAACTTTTTGATAATAGTTATTTACCGCAGTTTGTTCATTCATCCT
The DNA here is from genome assembly GCA_001874335.1 of Bacteroidetes bacterium MedPE-SWsnd-G2. GTDB lineage: Bacteria > Bacteroidota > Bacteroidia > Flavobacteriales > Flavobacteriaceae > MedPE-SWsnd-G2. The sequence continues at coordinate 111,831 of MPDE01000010.1, read as the reverse complement.
AAATCCAATAGGACGAATCATTAAAATTGTATTTGTAATTTGATTCATGAAGCTAATTTTCGGCAAAATTAGCACATTTTGAGGAATAAAAGATTCTTAACCTATAATAGCTTTATTTTCTATTATTAGTTTTTTCATTTTCTCCACCCAATGTATCGCTTCTTCTCTAGTTCCAAACGTCTTAAACATATCATTCTCAGAACGCGTATTTTTAATAATTTTAGTGGAGTAACTTGAGAAACTATTGGGAGCAATTACGGCAATGCATTCTATTTCTGGTAGGTTCGCAATTTTATTTTGCGCTTCAAAAGTGTAAGTATAAGAGTATACTTTGTTTATCACCAAACAAAATGGCGGTTGTAAATGGCTTTTTAAAAAGTCATGGTAAACTTCGGTTAGGTGCAAATCAAATTCAACACCTTCATTTACTACAACTTCGGCAGTATGTTTATCTAATATTGTAATCTCGGCAAAAGTAAGCCTGTAGGTCTTCATAGTTTGGGAGTAATTCTTTCGCTAAGATTGCAAAAATTAAGTAGTTTTTCTAATTGAGCTCTATGCACTTCATCGAAAAAAAAACAACACTACTGTAAATCATACAATTACAACTTCATCAAGGGCCATATTTTTAGATTATAATGACTAATTTTGAGTATTCATTTTGACAGTTATGAGAATACTCCTATTATTTTTAGTGGTTTTTACAATAAGTTGTAATAACCCAAAACCTACAGTAACACCTAATTTCAAAACCACTTTCGAAACTTCTGAAGGAAAAGAAACGGCAACTTACATGGAGGTCATTCAATTTTATAACCATTTAGATGCCTCGTATAAATCTATAAAACTATTAGAAATGGGTAATACAGATTCTGGATTCCCATTACATTTAGTTATTTACAATCCGTCAGGTGAATTTGATTTCGAAAAAATTAGATCTAAAAAGCGCGTATTACTGGTTAATAATGGCATACATCCAGGTGAAAGCGATGGTATTGACGCATCAATGCTGTTTTTGCGCGATTTAGCTTCTAACAAAATCAATGCGCCCGAAAATACAGTAGTAGCTGTCATACCGGTTTATAATATTGGTGGTGCTTTAAACCGAAATTCTACAAGCAGAACAAACCAAAACGGACCAAAATCATATGGTTTTAGGGGTAACGCTCAAAATTACGACCTAAATAGAGATTTTATCAAAAGTGATACGCGAAATGCCAAAAGTTTTGCTCAATTATTTCATGTGGTACAACCAGATGTGTTTATCGATAATCATGTAAGTAATGGAGCAGATTACCAATATGCCATTACACACCTTTTTACGCAACATAATAAATTAGGAGGCGCATTAGGAACATACATTGAAAACCAAATGATGCCAGAACTTGAGCAAAAATTGGAGAAAAAAAATTGGCCAATTACACCTTATGTAAATGTGTTTAATTCGGTGCCTGAAAATGGTTTTAGCCAATTTAAAGATTCTCCAAGATATTCAACAGGATACACGACCCTATTTAACACCTTGGGAATGATGGTAGAAACCCATATGTTAAAACCATATAAACAACGTGTTGAAGGCACTTACGAAATAATGAATAGCATGCTAGAAATAGTAGAAAAGGATGCTGAAACTATAGCGCAATTAAGAGCTGACACCTTTAATTCTAACCCAAAAGAAAATACATGGCCTATTCAATGGTCTTTAGACTCCGAAAAATTCAAAACCCTCAACTTCAAGGGGTATGAAGGCAAATATGTTGATAGTGAGTTAACGGGTTTAAGACGATTACAATACGACACCACAAAACCATTTGAGAAACCCGTAAAATACAATAACACCTTTGTACCATCTTCAACTATTACTGTTCCTGAGGCATATGTAATTCCGCAAGGCTGGCATAGAATTACAGAATTATTAGAATTAAATAATGTTGCGATAATCCCCCTTAAAAAGGACACATTATTAACTGTCGAATCTTATAAAATAAAGGATTACAAAACACGAACCTCACCATACGAAGGGCATTATGCGCATTATAATACAACTGTATCTACCACCACCAAAGACTTGCTATTTAGAGCTGGAGATAAATTAGTTTACACAAATCAAACTGCTTTTAGATATATAATTGAAACCTTAGAACCATCTGCAACCGATTCTTTTTTCAACTGGAATTTCTTTGACACTATTTTACAACAAAAGGAAGGATTCTCGCCTTATGTATGGGAAGACCTTGCATTAGCTTATTTAAACAAAAAGCCAGATTTAAAACGTGAGTTTAATGCAAAGAAGGCTAACGACAGTAGCTTTTCAAAAAGTTGGTATGCTCAGTTAGATTGGATCCATAAAAGAAGCCCTAATTACGAAAAAGCTCATTTGCAATATCCCATTTATAGAATTTCTAAAAAAATAAAAAAAGCCACCTTATAAGGTGGCTTTTTAATCAATCAATCAACAATATGAAATCTCTATAAGAAGAGGTTTTGTTTAATATTATTAAATCAAAGTTAAACAAAATTTCTATAAATAACAAATCTAAATCAATAATTTAATATTAGCATATGAGTTTTTAAGCGCCAAAATACTCTCTTCTTCATTAAGCCATTCAACTTTAGTGATTCCCTCTTCTTCCTGTGGATAAAGGTTACCAGAAAAACTTGAACGCATTTCATACCAATACGTTTCTTTTATTTTATACTTCCCGTTACGCTTAAAAATGTGGTAAGTATTTGGCAATTGCTTAATAATTTTTAATCCTGAAACTCCAGTCTCTTCTTCTACCTCTCTTATCGCTGTTTGTTCAACGGTCTCATTCTTTTCGATTTTACCTTTAGGCAAATCCCATTTATCATTTCTATAAATGAATAAAATTTCATCTTTGTCATTTAGTACCTTTCCACCTCCAGCAACGACGGTAGGTAACTTTTTTAAAAATAGAGGTAACAACTCCTCTTTATTCTCACCAATTAGCCTTACAGCCTTCAGTTTTGTGGTGTTTAAAGTTTTAATAATCTTACCAAGATTACAACTTTTTAAAAGGTAGTTTTTAAAATAAGTTTCTTTCTTAACCTCCGTGGTTAAAACTATTGGCTTATCATTAACAAATACAGTGTACATGTATAATTTTTATAAAACATTAAAATACAAATATCAATTTATAAAGTGGTTAATTCAATTTGAAAATTAATTTTATTTAAAATATTTTATTACCAAAAATGTTTAATTTTGCATCATGATTTTTGACAAACAAACCGCTAAAAAAACCGCTGAATTATTACTACAAATTCACGCGATTAAACTTCAACCAAACGATCCTTTTACATGGGCATCTGGCTGGAATTCTCCAATTTATTGTGATAACAGGATTGTTTTATCCTACCCTCCAATTAGAAATTACATTAGAGAACAAATGGCTAAATATATTGAACAACAATATGGCAGACCTGATGTTATTGCTGGTGTCGCTACTGGTGCTATTGGAATTGGTATTTTAGTTGCAGAATATTTAGGATTACCATTTGTATATGTGCGCCCTGAAGCAAAATCTCATGGACGTAAAAACCAAATTGAAGGGCATGTACAAAAAGGACAAAATGTAGTTGTTGTTGAAGACTTAATAAGTACTGGAAAAAGCAGTTTAAATGCGGTTAAAGCATTAAAAGAAGCCGAAGTGAATGTGAAAGGTATGGTTGCCATTTTTTCATATGGTTTTGATGTTGCTGACGAGAATTTTAAATCTGCAAATGTTGAGCTAAACACGCTTAGCAACTATGAAAACTTATTAGAACAAGCATTAGACACCAATTACATTACTAAAGCAGAACAAGAAATTTTGGCACTTTGGAATGCTAATCCTAGTTCTTGGAATGCAAATTGATACAATCAATCAAAAAAAACAATATGAAATTAGAATCACCTAAAGTAACCATTGAAAAAAATCCAGAAGATATTTTTAACTTTCTTTCAGATGTAAAAAATTTCGAAAAGCTAATGCCTGAGAACATTAGCAAATTTGAACTTTTAGATAGTGACAAATTTGTATTTGCATTAAAAGGAATGCCAGAAATTGTACTAAAGCAAAAAGAAGCTTCAAGCCCTAACAAACTTGTTTTAGGGGCTGCAGGAGGAAAATTGGATTTTTCTTTAACAGCTAACATCGAAGATTTAGGAAACTCTCAAAGTACAGTAGGTCTTCAATTTGAAGGCGATTTTAATCCGATGATGGCCATGATGATAAAAGGGCCAATTGGTAAATTTATTGAGACACTTACAACAAATCTTAAAGCAGTGATTTAATATAATAGAGAAATTTGTTTCAATTCAAATTCTTCAATTACCTCATCTTCAAGTAAGACCACCAAATTACCAGAAGACGTCACTCCTTTAATGATACCGGTAAATAAATCACCCTTAGCATTTTTAAATGTTGAGGGTTTTTTCTTTCTGAATAGTGCATTTTCATATCGGTCCATTAAAATTTCAAACTTCCTATCTTTCAACAATTGAAAAAGATCCTTCAACTGAGAAACCAGAGTAATTAAAACTTCATCCAAATCAAAGTGTTTCCCCGTAATTACTCCCATTGAAGAGGCTTTAGGCAATTGTTCAAAATTGGTTTGATTTACATTTATTCCAATTCCAATAATACAGCCCTTCAATTCGTTTTGTTTTATGACATTTTCAATTAAGACCCCACATACTTTACTAGAGTCTGACAATATGTCGTTTGGCCATTTCACCTTGACTTTAGGTAAACCAAAATATTTAAATGTTTTTTTAATAGCCAAAGCAACAACAATACTAACATAAAATTGCTGCTCCACATCTAAAAACGAGATGTCCTTAAACACACTAACAGTAAGGTTTTTAGCCGGTTCTGTATCCCACACAGCCCCCATTTGACCGCGACCCTTTGTTTGGGACTTTGCACTCACTACAGTATAATCCTCTAAAGCCTCTTTATTACTCCATTGGCGTAAATAAGAATTAGTGGAATCAATGGCATCAAGTTTGATTATACGCATTATGAAAAATGATAATTTAATTTATAATTTTCTTAAGAGGAATAAACGGTCAAAAGAACCAAAAAAATAATAACTTTGTACAAAACTAATTCAAATTAATGGCGAAAGAAAATACAAATGCTGATTTGCTAATATCCACGATATTAAGCGGAATTGAAGATGTAAAGGGGCAAGAAATAAAAATATTAGATTTACGTGAAATAGAAAACACTGTTTGTGATTATTTCGTAATATGTGAAGGAACTTCAAACACACAAGTAAACGCTATTGTAAATTCCATTCAAAAAAAGGTAAGCAAGGAACTTAGAGATAATCCGTGGCATGTAGAAGGTGCTGAAAATGCCGAGTGGGTACTTATGGATTACGTAAATGTAGTTGTACATGTTTTTCAAAAGCATATTAGAGAATACTACGACGTAGAAAGTCTTTGGGGTGATGCCAAAACAACAATTATAGAAACCAGTTACTAAAACAGCATAAATGTCTAAAGAAAATAAAAACATTAACAAGAAACCAAAATTGAACCCGTATTGGATTTACGGTGGAATAATTGCAATATTCCTTGCTGTTCAATTATTTTCTGGTGGTTTTGGTGCTGAAAACGCTAAATCTACTACACCTGCTCAATTTATTGAATACCTAAAGGCTGGTGATGTTGATAAGGTGGAAATAGTAAACAAAAGAGAAGCTAAGGTTTATTTAACTTCAGAAGCTTTAGAAAAAGAAGTTCATAAAAACTCCAGGACAAGTACACTTATTCCTGGTGTTACGGCTCTTCCTAATTATAGGTTTGAGTTCGGAGATCTTCAAAATTTCGAAAATCAAGTAAACACTACTATTCACGAAAATAATTTACCAACTGTTTTAGAATATGGAACAGAAGAAAATGTTTGGGGTAACTTTTTAATCTCACTTTTACCTTTTGTTTTAATTATTGGTATTTGGATTTTTATCATGAGACGCATGTCTTCTGGAGCCGGTGGTGGCGCTGGAGGTCAGATCTTTAATATTGGGAAATCTAAAGCAAAATTATTTGACGAAAACACAGATATAAAAACTAGCTTTAAAGATGTTGCTGGATTGGAAGGTGCTAAAGAAGAAGTGCAAGAAATTGTAGATTTTCTTAAACACCCAGAAAAATACACTTCATTAGGTGGAAAAATACCAAAGGGCGCATTATTAGTAGGCCCTCCAGGTACTGGTAAAACCTTATTAGCTAAAGCTGTTGCTGGTGAAGCACAGGTGCCTTTCTTTTCTCTATCTGGTTCAGACTTTGTAGAGATGTTTGTTGGTGTCGGAGCTTCAAGAGTAAGAGATTTATTTAAACAAGCTAAAGAGAAATCACCGTCAATTATTTTTATTGATGAAATAGATGCCATAGGACGCGCCAGAGGGAAAAGTAATTTTTCTGGTTCTAATGACGAAAGAGAAAATACGCTTAACCAATTATTAACTGAAATGGATGGTTTTGGTACTAATACAAATGTTATTGTATTAGCAGCAACCAATAGAGCCGATGTGTTAGACAAAGCATTAATGCGTGCAGGACGTTTTGATCGTCAAATATTTGTTGATCTTCCAGATGTAAGAGAACGAAAAGAGATCTTTGAAGTTCACCTTCGTCCAATTAAAAAGGAAGAAGCCTTAGATGTAGATTTCCTTTCCAAACAAACACCAGGTTTCTCTGGAGCAGATATCGCAAATGTTTGTAATGAAGCCGCTCTTATCGCAGCAAGAAAAGGTAAGAAGGCTGTAAACAAGCAAGACTTCTTAGATGCCGTTGATAGAATTGTAGGTGGATTAGAAAAGAAAAATAAAATTATTACTCCAGAAGAAAAACGTGCTGTTGCCTTTCATGAGGCCGGACATGCCACTGTTAGTTGGATGTTAGAACATGCTGCACCTCTTGTCAAAGTTACTATTGTACCTCGTGGTCAATCGTTAGGAGCTGCGTGGTATTTGCCAGAGGAACGCTTAATTGTACGTCCAGAACAAATGCTTGACGAAATGTGTGCTGCCTTGGGTGGGCGTGCTGCAGAGAAAGTAATCTTTGATAAAATATCAACAGGAGCTTTAAGTGATTTAGAGAAAGTTACTAAGCAAGCAAGGGCTATGGTTACGGTTTATGGCTTAAGTGATAAAGTTGGTAATCTAACTTATTATGATTCTTCAGGGCAAAACGAACACGGGTTTACAAAACCTTACAGTGAACAAACTGCCGAGCTAATTGATAAAGAGATATCAAATATTATTGAAGAGCAATACCAACGTGCTTTAGTTTTACTTGAGGCTAATAAGGATAAATTAACCGAATTAGCTGAAGTTTTACTGGATAAAGAAGTGATTTTCAAGGACAACTTAGAAAAGATTTTTGGAGAACGTCCATTTGGTAAAACTACAGAAGAAACAGAGGACGCTACAAAAGCATAGCATCTTGTAGAAAAAACTTAAATTAGCTATAGGTTAATTTAAGTTTTTTCTATATTTGGTTAATACAGTAGAAAAAATTGGTAATTAGTAAACTTGAATGAGTCTATTTCGTAGAATCTTCGGATTTAAATCTGATAATGAAGAAGAACATATTAAAAACGAAGAGCGTGGCAAATATATGCCCGAAATCAAGCTACCTATAGACGAAAGATTCACCATTAATTTTAAAGAAAACGGCGGTAAATTTCTTTACTGCGAAAATCTTCAAGAAATAAAAGAAAGCCTTAATGCCATTTTAGAAGAAAATGAATGGTCAGACAAAAAAGCTTTTGTAATTGATGATAGATTGACAGCACTTTTTGAAGATATTGATTTAGGTTTTACAAAGTCTATTTCTGAAAGCACATATTTTCTTTCTACTTGTGAATATTTAATTTCTGATGATGGGTCGTTGTTAATTTCATCAAATCAAATTGCAGAGAAAAAATTACAAGAGCTCCCCACTAATTTTATTATATACGCCACAACAAGTCAGTTTGTTGAAAGTATTGGGGAAGGTCTTAAGGGGATTAAAAGTAAAAACAAATCTAAGATCCCAACCAATATTACTACAATAAAACACTTCAAAACATCAGAAGATAAGAACTTCCTTTCATACGGAAGTAGTTCAAAAAACTTATATTTGCTTCTTCTAGAAGACTTATAAATGAAAGAAATTGGAACTCGAGCAATATCAGGTGCTCTATACATAATACTCCTTCTATCATCCTTATTTTCACAAAACGCTTTAGTTATATTGTTTTTTGTTTTTGGGATTATATGTCTTCAGGAATTTAAAAAACTTATAGGTTTAAAAAGCTATTTGGCAGATGTCATTTTTGTCGTCCTATATTTAGGATTCTCATTTTGGAGCATTTATGGCCCACCTAATTCTGGATTTAGTGAAGCCATTCAAATATTAGAAGTTATTACCCTTTTTGTTCAATTGCTTTTAATCAAAGACTTGTTTTCAGAAAAGACCATTCCCCTATTTGAGTCTAAACGCTATATATTAACTACATTTTATCTCACGTCTTCCTTTATATTCCTAATTTTAATTGGAAATTTTAAAGGCGAATACACGCCATTATACGTTTTAGGAGCATTTGTTTTAATTTGGGTTAATGATACTTTTGCCTATTTGGTAGGTAAAAATTTTGGTAAACAAAAGCTTTTTTCAAGCATTTCTCCCAAGAAAACTGTTGAAGGTTTTTTAGGAGGATTGTTTTTTTCCTGTGTAGCCTCCTTTTTTATTGCTAAATTTACAGGAAGTTTAAATTTTACGTCTTGGCTGATTCTCAGCATCATAGTTAGTGTATTTGGAACCTTAGGTGATCTTATCGAATCAAAATTTAAAAGACAAGCCGGTGTAAAAGACAGCGGAACAATAATGCCAGGACATGGAGGTCTTTTTGATAGACTTGATAGCATTATATTTGCCGCTCCCCCAATCTATTTATTTTTAAGAATTATATCGTATGTTTCATAAAGAAGGACAGAAAATAATATTTGTAACATTACTAGTTGTTGTACTAAGTGTGTTTTTAGTAGATCATTTTATTACCATAGAGTGGTTAAGAACAGGACTTATGCTATTAGCTGTGGTTATGTTGGTTTTGATACTCCAATTTTTCCGCAATCCAAAACGGAACACACATGCAAACGAAAATCAAGTACTTTCTCCTGTTGACGGAAAAGTTGTTGTCATCGAAGAAGTTTTTGAAAAAGAATATTTTAAAGAAAAACGATTACAGGTTTCAGTATTTATGTCGCCATTAAATGTGCACGTTACCAGATACCCAATTGGAGGTAAAGTTGTGTTTAGCAAATACCATCCTGGGAAATATTTAGTAGCATGGCATCCAAAAGCTAGCGAAGAAAACGAGCGTACTACAGTTGTCGTTGAAAACAATAGTTACGGCAAAGTATTGTACAGACAAATTGCTGGAGCTTTAGCTAAACGCATCGTTAATTACGCAAAAGAAAATGACAATGCCAAACAAGGTGGAGATTCTGGCTTTATAAAATTTGGATCGCGAGTAGATTTATTTTTACCGTTAGACACCAATATTAAAGTGAAACTTAATCAAAAAGTAAGAGGAGGCGAATGCGTTATCGCTGAAACTGGAAACTAATGGCGAACGAGCAACTACATAAGGAGTTTAATGAAGCTGTAGATAGGATTAATGCGTTTACTGAACCTTTCCCTGCAGATTTCCTATTACGCCTATACGCATTCTATAAAACTGCTACAAATAACTACGAGAGACCAAGCAGCAGCAAACCCATCATAAATGCATTTAAAACCAATGCTTTATTTCAAGTAAAAGATGTTAACCAAGAAGAAGCCATGAAAAGCTACATAGAATTGGTTAACAACTATTTTTTATACGGTAAATAAAATTTAGGCTCTTATTAATGGCATTGTTGAGCATCTAAGTAAGCCTTCTTGTTTTGCAATCTCTGCATAAGGCACTTCTTCCACTACAAATCCATTCTCGCGTAACCAACTATTTAATCGCGTGAAGTTTTGCTCTGAGATGACAACATTTTCAGAAATTGAGAAAACATTACTATTCATATTATACATTTCTTCCTTCGTAATTTCAAACAGGTTTTGCTTACCAAATAAATCTACTAACCACTCATATTCCGACTCCACTAAAAAGCCATTTTTATGAATAATTGCTTTCCCATTACCCAATGGTTGGAAACAACAGTCTAAATGCAATGCGTTTTCCTTTGGGTCTGTATTTGATTTGCGAAGCTCAAATGATTTCACAACTTTATCAGGAAAATTCTCTTGTAATGCTATCACTGCATCAGTATTAGTTCGTGCCGTAATAAATTGAGAATAATCATCTCCAGAATATGTCCCTACAAAAATATAATCACCCCATGGCATGACATCACCACCTTCGATATGGCATTCTTCAGGTAATACTATCACCTTTTCAGGATCAATTTGATCAATTACATATTGAATAGCTTCATATTCTCTATCGCGATCCGGAAGGATATTAGCCTTGACCAATTTATCATCAATTACAAATGCAATATCTCTTGAAAAAATTTGATTATAATCTTGGATAATTTCGGGACGATATACCTTTACATTATACTTCTCAAAAACTGCGGCAACGGCCTCCATTTCCTTTACCATGTCAGCCTCTAATGGATAAGTTCCTGCTGCAACATGAATCTTGCTTTTAGGATCATAACAATCTTCAATTTTAGGCGTTGGCCCATTACTTTGAGCTGTTCCTAATATTACTGCTTTTAACTGAGAAACTTCGTCTGTGATTTGTAATTGCATATCTCTAAACTAAAAAAGCTGCTAAGGTTGAATTTCTAACATCTTATGACATTGGAATTAATTCATCCTTAGCAGCTTTTATTATAATATAATTATTATCTATTTTCTATTGGCTCAAATGCTCTTAAGTTTTCACCAGTATACACCTGACGTGGTCTACCAATAGGCTCTTTTTCTAAACGCATTTCTCTCCATTGTGCAATCCATCCTGGTAAACGTCCTAAAGCAAACATTACAGTAAACATTTCGGTAGGAATCCCCATTGCTCTGTAGATAATTCCTGAATAGAAATCTACATTAGGATATAATTTACGTTGTACAAAGTAATCGTCATTTAAAGCCTCTTGTTCAAGACCTTTAGCGATATTTAAAATAGGATCATCTACACCTAAATCGTTTAATACTTCGTCAGCCGCCTTTTTAATGATTTTTGCTCTTGGATCAAAGTTTTTGTAAACTCTATGTCCGAATCCCATTAATCTAAAAGGATCGTTTTTATCCTTAGCCTTAGCCATATACTTTTTTGTATCTCCACCATCTTCTTTAATAGCTTCAAGCATTTCTAAAACAGCTTGGTTAGCACCTCCATGAAGAGGTCCCCAAAGTGCAGAAATCCCAGCAGATAAAGACGCAAATAAACCAGCGTGCGAAGAACCTACAACTCTTACAGTAGAAGTAGAACAGTTTTGTTCATGATCTGCATGCAAGATTAATAATTTATCTAACGCATTGACTAAAATCGGGTTTAAGTGATACTCCTCATTAGGTTGTTTGAACATCATTTTTAAAACATTCTCTACATAACCTAATGTATTATCTCCGTAATCTAACGGAAGTCCTTTTTTCTTACGCATAGTCCAAGCTACTAATACTGGAAATTTTCCAAGTATTTTAACTACTGAATTATACATTGCTTCTTCAGAGTCAACATTTACAGAAGCAGGATTAAAAGCCGTTAAAGCACTTGTCAAAGACGCCAATACTCCCATAGGGTGAGCTGACTTTGGAAATGCATCTACAATTTTCTTAACATCATCATCAATAAGTGATTTAGACTTAATATCTGCATGAAATTTATCTAACTGATCTTGGTTAGGTAAATCACCAAAAATTAATAGGTAAGCCACTTCTAAGAAATCAGCCTTATCAGCTAATTCTTCAATAGAATATCCTCGGTATCTTAAGATTCCTTCTTCACCATTTAAAAAGGTAATGGCACTCTTACAAGAACCAGTGTTTTTAAATCCAGGATCAATAGTTGTTACCCCACCTGTAACGGCTCTAAGGCTCTTAATATCTATTGCAGTTTCGTTTTCAGTTCCCGTAATTAACGGAAACTCATGCTTTTTACCATCAATTTCTAATGTAGCAGTTTTTGACATATGTAAGTTTGTATTATAGGATTTTTTTTCGGAGTGCTAATTTACGAAATTATTAACGATTTATAAAGGTATTTCTATAACGTTTTCGAAAAGAAAAAAGCCCATAAATATTGGACTTCCCAAAGGACTAATGATTGTTAGTTATAATGGTGATTTTAACTAAATATAACTCCTTAATCTAAAGGTAAATTATATAATTTGGAATAGTATTCTTTTACAACTTTTGACCAAGTAAAACGTTCTGACTTTGCCTTTTTACTAATTTTATTCCAAGTTCTTTTATTGTTGAAATACAAATCTAAGGCCTCGTTGAACACTTTTACCATGTTTTCACTTTTAGATTTTAAAGTGTCTCCATCAAAAACGAATCCTGTTTTTAAATGCTGTACTGTGTCTTTTAATCCTCCTGTAGCGTGAACCAAACACGGTTGTCCATTTCGCATTGCTAACATCTGGCTAATACCGCAAGGCTCAAATAAGCTAGGCATTAAATAGAGATTGGACTCTGTGTAGATGGAATCGATCACTTCTTCTGATTGCCCATTAAAGAACACTAAGTTTTTATGGGTATAACTCAAAGCCCTGAAAAATGCTTCGTATTCTGGAGCACCTGTTCCAAGAATAACATAAATTCCATTAACCTTTTTAAGCGATTTTAAAATGGCCTCTAAGCTTTCAGGGTGAGCTTTTAACATATAGAACTTTTGTTGTGTTAATCGCGCGACACTCGCACAGATAAAACTGGGTGGCTGTTCCATTAAATCTGCAATTTTCTCACCTGTATGAATTAGAAACTCCGATTTGTACTGCTTATCTGGTTTCTGTAACCATTTAAAAATAGCCCTAACCGCATTCCTATAAAATGCACCCGCTTCTTCCTCATTTATATTTGAATAATTAGAACCATTTAAAATCCCGAATAACTTTTGGTCATTATTTGCCGCGGTCAAGTCGTTTTCTAACCCCTCTCCACCTATAAAATCTGGAAATTTACTGGGTTTCAAAATATCTTCTTTATACGATTCTGAAACCGTATGAACAGCATCTGAGAATCTTATACCAATAGCCATTAAATTTATACAGTCCTTATACCTCGGATCTACAAGGTCATGCTCCGACCAAGACACCTCAGGATAGAATGATTGCAGTGATGAATAATTATTATTAAAAGGGCGTATACCTTGAATTGCCAAATTATGGATTGAATACACAAACCTAATAGAATTTAAGTTCTTGTATTGAGGGTGATAATTCTTCAAAAACAGAAGAAGACTTGTATGCCAATCGTGAAGATGGGCTACATCCAAGTTGCCAAAACAATTATCATTTATGGCTTGAGCGGCAGCAATACAAAATATAGAAAAGGTACAAGCATCTGTATAGAACGGTTGTTCTGGGTCATCAAAGTAAATATCAGCAATATTTCCTGATTTAATTTCTGGATGATGAATGACATAATGCGTTAATCCATCCATTTGCCGTTTAGGTTCTACTTCATATAATTCAGCCAATTGAGACTTTCCGCGATACAAAAAATGTAAATCGACTATTTTTTTTTGATTTACATGAAGTCTGCCATACGAGGGAGTCAATACAGAAACCTTATCGCCAAATTGTGATATTTGCCTAGGCACATCTCTTACAACGTCTCCCATACCGCCAGCTTTACAGTTATTTATACCATCATTCTCAGCGCAAACAAACAAAATATTAGACATCACAACTATGGGTTTAAGAATTACAACAACATGAATTTAAGCATTTTAAAAGTATAACACGCAAAGAAGAGCCATACTTTAAATGTTAATTTGTAAAATGATAATAATCAATTAACAAATCATGACAAATGCAAAAAGCCTCTCCAATTGGAGAGGCTTTTTGTTATATTCTAAAAAGCTTATTTAATTTTAAACGCCTTTTCTTGAGGAAAATAAGCAACAGTGCCTAATTCTTCTTCTATTCTTAATAACTGATTGTATTTAGCCATACGATCACTACGAGATGCAGAACCTGTTTTAATTTGTCCTGTATTTAGTGCTACTGCTAAATCAGCAATTGTATTATCTTCTGTTTCTCCAGAACGGTGCGACATTACACTTGTATAGCCAGCATTTTTAGCCATGTTAACCGCTGCAATAGTTTCTGTTAAAGTACCAATTTGGTTTACTTTAATTAATATTGAATTAGCAATACCATTTTCAATACCTCTTGATAAACGCTCTACGTTAGTTACAAATAAATCATCACCAACTAATTGTACTTTATCACCAATAGCTTCGGTTAAATATTTCCAACCTTCCCAGTCGTTTTCATCCATACCGTCTTCTATTGAGATAATTGGATATTTATTAGCAAGTTCAGCTAAATAATCAGCTTGTTCTTTACTTGTTCTAACAACTCCTGATTCACCTTCAAATTTAGTATAGTCATATTTACCATCTACAAAAAATTCGGCTGCAGCACAATCTAATGCAATCATAACCTCTTCACCAAATTTGTAACCGGCGTTACCTACTGCTAAACCAATAGTTTCGATAGCATCTTCAGTACCATCTAATGTTGGAGCAAATCCACCTTCATCACCTACTGCAGTACTTAAATTTCTGTCATGTAATACCTTTTTCAAATGGTGAAAAATTTCAGTACCCATTTGCATAGCTTCAGTGAAGTTTTTTGCTTTAACAGGCATTACCATAAACTCTTGAAATGCTATTGGAGCATCACTATGAGAACCACCGTTAATGATGTTCATCATTGGTACTGGTAATGTATTTGCAGAAACTCCACCTACATATCTGTATAATGGCATTCCTAATTCATTGGCTGCTGCTTTTGCCGCTGCTAATGAAACACCTAAAATAGCATTAGCTCCTAATTTAGATTTATTTGGTGTACCATCAATTTCAATCATGATTTGGTCAATAAGGTTTTGTTCGAAAACAGAAACACCTAACAACTCATCTGCAATTATAGTATTAACATTCTCAACAGCTTTTTTAACACCTTTACCCATAAAAGAATCTCCACCATCTCTCAATTCTACAGCTTCATGTTCTCCAGTCGATGCTCCAGATGGTACTGCAGCTCTACCAATGATACCATTTTCTGTAGTCACATCAACTTCCACAGTTGGATTTCCTCTTGAATCCAAAATTTGTCTTGCATGAATATTAACTATAATGCTCATAATTTTTTATTTTATCATTTATAATTGTCAAGCAAATTTACGAATTATGCACTTAATTAACTCTATTAGTAGGCATTATTGCATTTAAAACATACTATAATGTTTTCGAAAACAAAAAACCTCAAAGATTTCTTATTTTCTTTGAGGTTTCTTTACTATTTGTTCTTTATGTTCTCAATAAATTCATCGAACAGGTAAGAAGAGTCATGTGGACCAGGACTCGCTTCTGGATGATATTGAACTGAGAAACAATTCTTTGTTTTCATCTTTATGCCGGCTACCGTATGGTCATTTAAATGAACATGAGTGATTTCTATATCCTCATGTGCCTCAGCATCTTCTCTACTAATAGCAAAACCATGGTTTTGAGAGGTTATTTCTCCCTTACCTGTTAGTAGGTTTTTAACCGGATGATTAATCCCTCTATGACCGTTATGCATTTTATAAGTAGAAATTCCGTTTGCAATGGCAATAACTTGGTGACCTAAACAAATACCAAATAGAGGATGGTTATTATCTATAATTTCTTTTGCTACTGCTTGTGCTTCAACTAAAGGTTCCGGATCACCGGGCCCGTTAGATAAAAAGTAACCATCAGGATTCCAAGCTTTCATATCTTCAAAAGTAGCATTGTATGGAAACACCTTAATGTATGCGCCTCTACTTGCCAAGTTTCTTAAAATATTTTTCTTGATTCCTATATCTAATGCAGCTATTTTTAAAGGTGCCGATTCGTCACCAAAATAATACGTTTCTTTGGTAGATACTTTAGAAGCTAATTCTAATCCATTCATAGCAGGAGTATCAGCTAATTGTGCTTTTAATGCATCAATATTATCTACATCTGTAGAAATCACAGCATTCATAGCTCCATTATCTCTAATATAACTAACTAATGCTCTCGTATCTACATCTGAAATAGCTACAACATTGTTCTTTTCAAAAAATCCATCTAATGAATCATCTGCTGAAACTCTTGAGTAGTCAAAACTAAAGTTTCTACAAATTAATCCTGAAATTTTCACTGAATCAGATTCCATTTCATCCGATTTTGTTCCGTAATTACCAATATGAGCATTGGTAGTCACCATTAATTGCCCATAATAACTAGGGTCTGTAAAAATTTCTTGATATCCAGTGGTTCCCGTATTAAAACATACTTCCCCAAAAGCAGTACCTTCTCGTCCAATGGACTTACCGTAAAATACAGTTCCGTCTGCCAATAAAATTAAAGCTTTGTTTCTTTTTTGATATTTCATTGCTAAAAAAAGTTTTGCAAAATTGATAAAAAAAAAGGATAAACTAAAATGTTTATCCCTTAATATTTTTAAATACTATTTGAATGTTCCAGAATTTTATGCAAATCCTGTTCATCCTTGTAACTCAGTTTTTCCTCTTTTACGTAATTAGCAATTGCTTCGCGCTTCTCACTATCTACTAAAGACAATACTGTAGATTTTTTTAATTTTGTTTTCTTAAATTTTTCACCTTTATCCTTCGACACAAAATATACTGCCGATTTAATGTACTCGTCAGGTTTAATTTGTTGTTGTGTCATAGGGTTAAATGAGCCTTCCTTTTTAGACACACGATGTTGTTTAATAATTACAACATTATCACTATTGCAGACAATTTCGAAAAAGGACATTGAACCAGGAGAACTAGGGTCCTCCATACGTTTAAATTCTCTATTATTCACAATTACCTTAGTAACTTTCAATGGATTTAAAACCAACACCGAGTCTTGAGAAAACCTCGCTTCAAATCTATCGTATTTAATATTATAATTAAACTTAGTAAGAGTATTAGCTTGATCACCAAAATAAACAGTTGATATGTTTTGCCAACCATCATACAAATATACAGACCCTTTAATAGGATCCTTTTTAGAAGAATTAGTTATCCAAACCCCGTTATTCTGGACATTGTCAGAAAATTGCGAGACATCATTAGTACCAGATGTGTACTTGGTTTGACCGATAGACAAGGCTGAACAACAAATAAACAATGCTAAATAAAAGGACTTCATAACAATAAATTTAAGGCCGATAATTTAATAAAAAGGCTTGTGAAAATATAAAAAAAAAAGGATAAACAATTACGTTTATCCTTTTTTAACTATAAATGATTTACATTTATTCTTCTTCAGTTTGAGCTGGAGTTTCAACTACTGGAGTTTCAACTTTTTTAGCTTTACCTCTACGAGTAGATTTCTTTTTAGCTGGTTTACCTGCATTGTAGATTTCATTGTAATCAACTAATTCTATCATTGCCATATCAGCGTTATCACCTAATCTGTTTCCAAGCTTAATAATTCTTGTATAACCTCCTGGGCGATCTCCTACTTTAGCTGCTACATCTCTAAATAATTCTGCAACTGCTTCCTTTTGTCTCAATTTTGAAAATACAAGTCTTCTATTGTGAGTTGTATCTTCTTTTGATTTAGTAATCATTGGCTCAACAAACTGTTTTAAAGCTTTAGCTTTAGCAACAGTTGTGTTGATACGTTTATGTTCTATTAAAGAACAAGCCATATTTGCCAACATCGCTTTTCTGTGAGCCGTCTTTCTTCCTAAATGGTTAAATTTCTTTCCGTGTCTCATTTTTCAATATGCTAGATTTCTGTAAACAGAAATAACCTAATTAATCTTTATCTAATTTATACTTGCCTAAATCCATTCCGAAGTTTAATCCCTTAACATTTACAAGTTCTTCCAACTCTGTTAAAGACTTCTTACCGAAGTTTCTGAATTTCATTAAATCGTTTTTATTAAAAGATACTAAATCTCCTAATGTATCTACTTCTGCCGCTTTTAAACAATTAAGAGCACGAACTGAAAGGTCCATATCAACTAATTTAGTTTTCAACAGTTGTCTCATGTGAAGTGATTCTTCATCATAAGTTTCAGTCTGAGCAATTTCATCTGCCTCTAAAGTGATTCTCTCATCAGAGAATAACATAAAGTGGTGGATTAAAATTTTAGCAGCTTCCGTTAAAGCATCCTTTGGATGAATAGAACCGTCAGTTATGATCTCGAAAACTAATTTTTCGTAATCTGTCTTTTGTTCTACACGGAAGTTATCAATGCTATACTTTACATTCTTAATTGGAGTGTAAATTGAATCAGTAAAAATAGTACCTATTGGTGCAGAAGCTTTTTTATTCTCTTCAGCAGGCACATAACCTCTACCCTTTTCAATAGTAATTTCCATATTAAAGTTAACTTTAGGATCAAGGTTACAGATAACTAAATCTGTATTTAACACTTGAAAACCTGAAATAAACTTTTGAAAATCACCAGCAGTGATTTGCTCTTGTCCAGAAATTGAGATAGAAACAGACTCATTGTCAATTTCTTCAATTTGTCTCTTAAAGTTAACTTGCTTTAAGTTCAAAATAATTTCTGTAACATCTTCCACAACTCCAGCAATGGTAGAAAATTCGTGATCAACACTTTCTATTTTTACCGATGTAATTGCAAATCCTTCTAAAGAAGATAACAAAACTCTTCTTAAAGCATTTCCTACTGTTAAACCATATCCTGGTTCTAAAGGTCTGAATTCAAATTTACCTTCAAACTCATTAGAATCAATCATGATTACTTTATCGGGCTTCTGAAAATTTAATATTGCCATATTGCGTTTTGTATCAGTTATTATTTAGAATATAATTCGACGATAAATTGTTCGTTAATATTTTCTGGAATTTGAACTCTTGCAGGGATAGAAACGTATGTTCCTTCCTTTGTTTCGTTATTCCAAGTAATCCATTCGTAAACTTGACTGCTAGCTGCCAATGAATTTTGAATAGCTTCTAAAGATTTAGATTTTTCTCTTACCGCAACAACATCTCCAGCTTTTAAGTTGTAAGATGGTACGTTTACGATTTCTCCGTTTACAGTAATGTGACGGTGAGAAACTAATTGTCTTGCTCCGCTTCTTGTTGGTGCAATACCCATTCTAAAAACAACGTTATCTAAACGTGACTCACAAAGTTGTAATAATACTTCACCTGTAATTCCGTTAGAAGCTGTTGCTCTTTTGAACATGTTTCTGAATTGACGCTCTAATACACCATAAGTGTATTTTGCTTTTTGCTTCTCCATTAATTGGATTGCATATTCAGATTTCTTTCCACGACGCTTGTTAGCACCGTGTTGACCTGGAGGGTAATTTCTTTTTTCGAAATTTTTATCATCTCCAAAAATAGCCTCGCCAAACTTACGAGCTATTTTAGTTTTAGGACCAGTATATCTTGCCATTTTAAATTTGTTTATGAGGGTGTTTATGAATTAAGGTCTTAATCTTATCCTTCGATAAACAACACTCCCTCTTTATTATACTTATTAATTAAACTCTTCTTCTCTTAGGAGGTCTACAACCATTATGTGGTAATGGAGTAACATCGATAATTTCTGAAACTTCTATTCCAAAGTTATGGATAGATCTGATTGCAGATTCTCTACCGTTTCCAGGACCTTTAACATATACCTTTACTTTTTTCAATCCAGCTTCTTTTGCCACTCCTGCAGCATCTTCAGCAGCTAATTGAGCAGCGTAAGGTGTATTTTTTTTAGATCCACGGAATCCCATTTTACCAGCAGATGACCATGAAATTACATCTCCTTTTTTGTTTGTTAAAGAAACAATAATGTTATTGAAAGAAGCAGTGATATGAGCTTCACCAATAGCGTCAACTATTACTTTACGTTTTTTAGTACTTGACTTTGCCATATTACTAATTATTATTTAGTTGCTTTCTTTTTGTTAGCAACTGTTTTTCTTCTACCTTTTCTCGTTCTAGAGTTGTTCTTAGTACGTTGACCTCTTAATGGAAGTCCTGCTCTATGACGGATACCTCTGTAACATCCAATATCCATTAATCGCTTAATGTTTAATTGAGTTTCAGAACGAAGTTCACCTTCGATTGTAAAAGTTCCAACAGCGTCACGAATATTACCTATTTCTTCGTCTGTCCAATCTGATACTTTTGTACTCTCGTCTACTTTAGCAGTTGCTAAAATTTCTTTTGCTCTACTTGCACCTATTCCATAGATATAAGTTAAAGAGACTACTCCTCTTTTCTGTTTTGGTATGTCTACACCTGCAATTCTTGCCATAATTACCCTTGTCTTTGTTTGAATCTTGGATTCTTTTTATTAATCACGTAAAGTCTACCTTTTCTACGCACTAATTTACAGTCGGCGCTTCTTTTTTTAACTGATGCTCTTACTTTCATCGTATTAGTATCTATAAGTTATTCTAGCCTTAGTTAAATCGTAAGGACTCATTTCTAATTTTACTTTATCCCCTGGTAATAACTTAATATAATGCATACGCATTTTACCAGAAATATGTGCAGTCACAATATGACCATTTTCTAATTCAACACGAAACATAGCATTCGATAATGCTTCTATAATTGTTCCGTCTTGTTCTATTGCTGCTTGTTTTGCCATAGTAATATAAATTAAGCTACTGCTTTTCTATTTTTACCAGTTTTCATTAAGCCATCATAGTGTTTATTCAACAAGTATGAATTCACTTGTTGCATGGTATCTATTGCAACTCCTACCATAATTAATAGAGACGTTCCTCCGAAGAATAAAGCCCACCCTTGTTGTACATCCATTAGTTTAACTATGATCGCTGGGAACACAGCAATTAAAGCCAAAAATATAGATCCCGGTAAGGTAATCTGAGACATTATTTTGTCTAAATATTCTGAAGTTTCTGATCCTGGTCTAATACCCGGAATAAAACCGCCACTACGTTTTAAATCATCAGCCATCTTGTTTGTTGGTACTGTAATTGCAGTATAAAAGTATGTAAATACTATAATTAATAATGCAAATAATATATTGTACCATAATCCGAAGATATCTGAAAATTGTGCTTGCATCCATTGTCCAGCATCGCTAGATTCAAGAGACTTACCTATTAAACTTGGCACAAACATAATTGCTTGAGCAAAGATAATTGGCATAACTCCAGATGCATTTAGTTTTAATGGTAAAAACTGTCTAGAGCCAAACACATTTTTTTCATATCCACCACTAGCTGTTCTTCTTGCATATTGTACAGGAACTTTACGAACAGCCATTACTAACATGATACTAGCCATTATAATCACTAACCAGATCACTAGTTCTAATAAGATCATAATAAGCCCACCATTTGAGTTAGTAACTCTGGCAGCAAACTCTTGAAGGAATGCTTGAGGTAAAGTTGCGATAATACCTACCATAATTAATAATGATATACCGTTACCAATACCTTTATCTGTAATTTTCTCTCCTAACCACATTGCAAATACACAACCTGTTACAAGAATAACTATAGATGAGAAATAAAACAACCCACCAGTACCTAATAAAAAGGCCGATGGAGGAATACCTAATGAAGGTAAACTGGCTAAATAACCAGGTGCCTGCACTAAACAAATTCCTATTGTTAACCAACGAGTAATTTGATTAATTTTTTTACGTCCGCTTTCGCCTTCTTTTTGTAGCTTTTGTAAATAAGGAATTGCTATCCCCATTAACTGAACTACAATCGAAGCCGAGATATACGGCATAATACCTAAAGCAAATACCGATGCGTTAGCAAAGGCACCTCCTGTAAAGGCATTTAATAATCCTAATAAACCTTGATCGGTACTTTCAGCTAATGCACCTAATTGACTTGCATCAATACCAGGTAACACTACTTGAGCACCAAAACGATAAACTAAAAGTAAACCGATCGTTAAAACGATTCTATCTTTTAGTTCCGTTATTTTCCAAACATTCTTTAAAGTGTCTATAAATTTCATACTCTAATTTGTCTTATAAAGTTACAGCTTCTCCACCAGCAGCCTCGATTGCAGCCTTTGCTGAAGCAGTAAATTTATGAGCTGTTACTTTTAATTTTGATTTTAATTCACCACGTCCTAAGATTTTGACTAAGTCATTTTTCCCAGCTAAACGTAATTCTACTAAAGTTTCAAAATCTACAGTATCCTTAATTTTATTTTCTTCTACCAATTGTTGTAATGTATCAAGATTAACACCTTGGTACTCCACACGGTTAATATTAGTAAAACCAAATTTCGGTACACGTCTTTGAAGTGGCATTTGTCCACCTTCAAATCCTAATTTCTTCGAGTATCCAGAACGAGACTTAGCTCCTTTGTGACCACGTGTTGCAGTACCACCTTTTCCAGAACCTTGTCCTCGACCTACTCTTTTGCCACTATTTTTTACTGACCCCTGTGCAGGTTTTAAATTACTTAAGTTCATTGCTTAGTTTTTTATTTTGTTTCTTCTACAGAAACTAAATGTTTAACTTTACTAACCATACCAAGGATATTTGGTGTGGAATTGTGCTCAACAACCTGACCTATCTTCTTCAATCCAAGAGCTTCTAAAGTTCTTTTTTGAGTCTGAGTACGGTTAATTGCACTTTTTACCTTTGTTACTTTAATTTTTCCCATCTTATCCTAATGATTAACCATTAAATACTTTCTCAAGAGAAATTCCTCTTTCCTTAGCAACTGTTCTTGCATCTCTTAATTGTAATAAAGCATCAAAAGTTGCTTTTACCACATTATGAGGGTTAGATGAACCTTGAGATTTTGATAATACATCGTGAATACCAACTGCTTCAAGTACTGTTCTAACAGCACCACCTGCAATAACCCCTGTACCAGGAGCTGCTGGAATAATGTTTACACGAGCACCACCAAATTTACCTTTTTGTTCGTGAGGTAAAGTACCTTTGATAATAGGGATTCTTACAAGATTTTTCTTAGCATCTTCAACCGCTTTAGCAATTGCTGTAGCTACGTCTTTAGATTTACCTAAACCTTGTCCTACTACACCAGCTTCATCTCCTACTACTACAATAGCAGAAAAACCAAATGCTCTACCACCTTTAGTTACCTTAGTAACCCTTTGTACTCCTACTAAACGATCTTTAAGATCTAATCCGCCTGGTTTTACTAACTCTGCGTTTTTATATTTTTGATACATAATTTCTTAGAATTTAAGTCCCGCTTCTCTAGCACCTTCTGCTAATGATTTTACTCTACCGTGGTATAAGTAACCACCTCTATCAAAAGAAATAGTTTCAATACCCGCTTTCATAGCTTTTTCAGCAACAGCTTTACCTACTAATGCAGCTTTTTCTGTTTTATTACCAGATGCAGAACTAATGTCCTTGTCTCTCGTAGAAGCAGCGCTAATAGTTTTTCCAGTAACGTCATCTACAATTTGAGCATAAATTTCTTTATTACTTCTAAACACAGACATACGTGGTCTTGCTTCTGTTCCAGAAACAACCTTACGGATTCTGTTTTTAATTCTTAATCTTCTTTCGTTCTTTGTTAATGCCATAACTTAACTATTAAGCTGATTTACCTGCTTTTCTTCTTAATTCTTCACCAACAAACTTCACACCTTTTCCTTTGTAAGGTTCTGGTTTTCTAAATCCGCGAATTTTCGCTGCAACTTGACCAACCAATTGTTTGTCATGAGAAGTTAATTTAATAATTGGATTCTTCCCTTTTTCAGAAATTGTTTCAACTTTAACTTCAGGCGCTAAATCTAAAACAATATTATGAGAAAACCCTAATGCTAAATCTAATTTTTGTCCTTGGTTTGATGCTCTATAACCTACACCTACCAATTCCAACTCTTTAGTCCATCCTTTAGATACACCTTGAATCATATTATTAATCAAAGCCCTGTAAAGACCATGCTTAGCTCTTTGATCTTTCTTATCAGATGAACGTGAGATAGTTACTATCCCCTCCTCTATATTAATATCAACATCTGAGTACTCTTGAGTTAACTCACCTAACTTACCTTTTACAGTAATTACGTTGTCTTTAACTTCAACAGAAACTCCTTCTGCAATTGATATTGGGTTATTACCTATTCTTGACATGATATTTTGTCTTTATTAGTAAACGTAACACAATAATTCACCACCAACGTTATCTCTTTGCGCTTGTTTTCCTGTAATCACCCCGTGAGATGTAGAAACAATTGCAATTCCAAGACCGTTTAAGATTCTTGGCATTTCGTTAGCACTTGCATATTTACGTAAACCTGGTTTACTTATTCTTTGGATTTTCTTAATTACTGGTTCTTTAGTTTCTTTATTGTACTTAAGAGCTATTTTAATAGTTCCTTGTACTGAAGAATCATCAAACTTATAACTTAAAATATATCCTTGATCGAATAATATCTTTGTAATTTCTTTCTTCAAGTTAGATGCAGGAATTTCTACCACTCTGTGGTTTGCTTTTACCGCATTTCTAACTCGCGTTAAATAATCTGCTATAGGATCTGTATACATTGTTATTCCTTTTAAATCTTAATTACCAACTTGCTTTTCTTACACCAGGAATTAATCCCTTGTTTGCCATCTCACGGAATAATACACGAGAGATACCAAAAGTTCTCATATATCCTTTTGGTCTACCTGTTAATTTACAACGATTGTGCATACGTACAGGTGAAGCATTTTTAGGCAATTTCTGTAATGCATCATAATCTCCAGCCTCTTTCAAAGCTTTTCTTTTTGCTGCATATTTTGCTACCGTTTTGGCTCTTTTTACCTCACGGGCTTTCATTGATTCTTTAGCCATAATTAGTTCTTTTTAAAAGGTAATCCTAGTTCAGTTAATAACGATTTTGCTTCTTTGTCTGTTTCAGCCGAAGTTACAAATGTAATATCCATACCTGAAATTTTATTGATTTTATCAATATTAATTTCAGGGAAGATAATTTGTTCAGTAATTCCTAAATTGTAATTACCTCTTCCGTCAAAACCATTAGCTTTAATTCCACTAAAATCTCTTACTCGTGGTAAAGCTGAAGTAATTAATCGATCTAAAAATTCGAACATTTGCTCACCTCTTAAAGTTACTTTGGCACCAATTGGCATCCCTTTACGTAATTTAAAAGAAGCAACATCTTTCTTAGATAATGTTGAAACCGCTTTTTGTCCTGAAATTGTTGCCAATTCTTCAAGAGCGTGATCAATTAATTTTTTATCTGCAACAGCCGCACCTACACCTTTAGAAATAACTATTTTCTTAAGTTTAGGAACTTGCATTACGTTCGTATATCCGAATTCTTCTGTAAGAGCCGAAACAATCTTGTCCGTGTACTCTTGTTTTAATCTTGGAATATAACCCATAACTAAATTACTTCATTAGATTTTTTTGAAAATCTCACTTTTTTATCACCTTCTACTTTGTAACCTATACGTGTTGTTTCTCCTTTAGAAGTTAACAATGATAAGTTAGAAATATGCATAGGCGCTTCCTTCTCTACAATTCCACCTTGAGGGCTTTGTGCACTTGGTTTAGTATGTTTCTTAACCATGTTCACGCCTTCTACGATGGCTTTGTTCTTCTCTATTAATACTTTAAGTACTTTACCTTCTGATCCTTTGTGATCTCCAGCAATAACTTTTACTGTATCTCCTGATTTAATTTTAAGTTTCGTCATTTTATAAAAACATTAAAGCACTTCAGGTGCTAATGATACAATCTTCATAAATTGTTTGTCACGAAGTTCTCTAGCAACAGGTCCGAATACACGTGTTCCTCTCATTTCCCCTGTAGGGTTTAAAAGTACACAAGCGTTATCATCAAATCTAATATAAGATCCGTCTGGACGTCTTACTTCTTTCACAGTACGCACAACAACAGCTGTTGATACAGCTCCTTTTTTGATATTCCCGTTAGGCGTTGCGTCTTTTACAGTCACAACAATTTTATCC
This sequence comes from Bacteroidetes bacterium MedPE-SWsnd-G2, assembly GCA_001874335.1. Taxonomy (GTDB): domain Bacteria; phylum Bacteroidota; class Bacteroidia; order Flavobacteriales; family Flavobacteriaceae; genus MedPE-SWsnd-G2. Next base: position 85,676 of record MPDE01000010.1, on the reverse strand, counting down.
CCAACAGAAGCGTATCTTCTTTTAGTACCACCTAAAACACGGATAGTTAAAACTTCCTTTGCTCCAGTGTTATCAGCTACTTTTAATCTTGATTCTTGTTGTACCATAATTACTTCGCTCTTTCAATTATTTCTACTAATCTCCAACATTTAGATTTACTTAAAGGTCTTGTTTCCATGATCTTTACTGTATCTCCAATGTTACAGTCGTTTGTTTCATCGTGTGCAACGTATTTTTTCGTTTTCAACACGAATTTTCCATACATAGGATGTTTTACTTTTTTAACTTCAGCCACCACAATTGATTTCTGCATTTTGTTACTAGTAACAACTCCTATACGTTCTTTTCTTAAGTTTCTTTTTTCCATCTTTCAGCCAAATACAATTATTGTATTTCTCTTTTAGTTAATTCTGTTGCAATTCTCGCTACTGAACGTCTAACGTTACGTAACTGAATTGGATTCTCTAAAGGAGATATTGCGTGAGCCATTTTCAGGTCAGCATAACTCTTTTGGGTTTCACCAAGTTTTTCTTGTAACTCAGCTGTAGATAGCTGTATAATTTCTGATTGCTTCATAATAAATAATATTAAGCTTCGTAATCTCGAGCTATTATAAACTTAGTTTTTACTGGTAATTTTTGTGCAGCTAATCGAAGTGCTTCTTTTGCAACTTCAATAGGCACACCACCTAATTCAAAAAGGACTCTTCCAGGTTTAACAACAGCAACCCAATATTCTACAGCACCTTTACCTTTACCCATACGTACCTCTAAAGGTTTCTTAGTAATAGGTTTGTCTGGAAATATTTTAATCCATAATTGCCCTTCTCTCTTCATGTGACGTGTAGCTGCAATACGAGCGGCTTCAATTTGACGCGATGTTAAGAAATTTGAATCTAATGATTTTATACCAAACATTCCATTTGAAAGTTCATGACCTCTACCGGTATTTCCTTTCATACGTCCTTTCTGGACTTTACGAAATTTTGTTCTTTTTGGTTGTAACATTTTTCTTTTACTTTAAAAATTACTTTCTGCGACGAGATTTGTTATTCCCACCACGTCCTCCACCAGACTTGCCTTGTTTTTTAGACAAACCTACTAATGGAGAAAGTTCTCTTTTACCATATACTTCACCTTTCATGATCCATACTTTTACACCTAATCTACCGTAAGTAGTATGTGCCTCAACTAAAGCATAATCAATATCGGCTCTAAATGTTGATAATGGAATACGACCCTCTTTGTAATGTTCTGAACGTGCCATCTCAGCACCATTTAAACGACCACTAATTTGAATCTTAATTCCTTCTGCATTCATACGTATAGCAGCAGCAATTGCCATTTTGATTGCACGTCTATATGAAATTCTGTTTTCAATTTGACGAGCAATACTTGATCCTACTAAATACGCATCAAGTTCAGGTCTTTTAATCTCAAAGATGTTTAACTGAACTTCTTTATCAGTAATTTTCTTAAGCTCTTCTTTTAACTTGTCTACCTCTTGTCCACCTTTCCCGATAATAATACCAGGGCGAGCAGTAGTGATAGTAACGGTTACAAGTTTAAGCGTACGCTCAATAATTACTCTTGACACACTTGCTTTAGATAAACGAGCGTGAACATATTTTCTAATCTTATCGTCCTCGGCAAGCTTATCTCCATAATCATTACCTCCGTACCAGTTAGATTCCCATCCTCTGATGATTCCTAAGCGATTTCCGATTGGATTTGTTTTTTGTCCCATATCTCTATCTTAGCTTTGTGTGTTATTTAATGCACCAACCACGATTGTTACGTGATTAGAACGTTTTCTAATTCTATGCGCACGACCTTGTGGTGCTGGACGCAATCTTTTCAACATAGATCCACCATCAACTCTAATCTCTTTTACAAAAAGACCAGCATCTTCAATACTTGCATCTTCGTTTTTTGCTTGCCAGTTTGCAATTGCAGACAATAACAATTTTTCTAAACGACGTGACGCTTCTTTCTGACTAAATCTAAGGATTTGAAGAGCTTTTTCAGCCTTCTCACCTCTTACTAAATCCGCTACTAAACGCATTTTTCTTGGTGAGGTAGGACAGTTATTTAGCTTTGCAAAAGCAATCTGCTTTTTCTCTGCTTTAATAGCTTCTGCCATTTGTTTTTTACGACTTCCCATAGCTCTTATTATTTTTTACCTTTATTTTTAGCACCTGCGTGACCTCTAAAAGATCTTGTTGGTGAAAATTCTCCTAACTTATGCCCTACCATGTTCTCAGTTACATAAACTGGTACAAATTGGCGACCATTGTGCACTGCTATTGTTTGTCCAACGAAATCTGGTGAAATCATAGAGGCTCTTGACCATGTTTTGATTACCGTTTTCTTATTTGAAGCAACATTTTCAGCGACTTTTTTATCTAACTTATAGTGTATATAAGGTCCTTTTTTTAATGAACGTGCCATATTACTTTAAATTATTTATTTCTACGTTCTACAATATACTTATTACTCGCCTTGGTCTTAGAACGTGTTCTGTAACCTTTAGCTGGAATACCATTACGAGATCTTGGATGACCTCCTGAAGATTTACCTTCACCACCACCCATTGGGTGATCAACTGGATTCATTACTACTGGTCTTGTTCTTGGTCTTCTACCTAACCATCTACTTCTACCAGCTTTACCTGATACTAATAATTGATGATCTGAATTAGACACAACTCCAATAGTTGCTAAACAATTAACAAGAATCATTCTTGTTTCACCTGAAGGCAACTTAACTGTAGCAAATTTACCATCTCTTGCCATTAACTGAGCAAAAGCACCAGCACTACGCGCTAATACCGCTCCTTGACCTGGATGCAATTCGATACAAGAAATAATTGTTCCTAAAGGAATTTGGCTTAAAGGCATTGCATTTCCAATTTCTGGAGCTACACCTTCTGTTCCTGATACCACAGTTTGCCCAACTTGTAAACCATTTTGAGCAATTACATATCTTTTGTCACCATCTTGATAATTCAATAAAGCGATAAAAGCTGTTCTGTTTGGATCATATTCAATTGATTTTACTTCAGCAGGGATTCCTTGCTTTTCTCTTTTAAAATCAATGATACGGTAACGTTTCTTATGTCCACCACCTAAGTAGCGCATAGTCATTTTACCTTGACTGTTTCTACCACCAGATCTTTTTTTCGGAGCTAATAAACTTTTCTCCGGCTTATCAGTAGTAATGGCGTCAAACCCATTTACTACTCTAAAACGCTGACCTGCTGTAATCGGTTTTAATTTTCTTACTGACATTTTCGTCTAATTACATGTTACTGTATAAATCAATAGTCTCACCTTCCGCCAGTTGTACAATTGCCTTTTTAACAGCATTTGTTTTACCATGTTGAACACCCGTTTTTGTAAAACGAGTTTTTCTATCTGGACGGACATTTATAGTACGAACTTTTTCAACAGAAACACCATAAGCAGCTTCCACTGCTTTTTTGATTTCTACCTTGTTCGCCTTAGTATTCACTTGGAAGCTAAAACAGTTGTTTAACTCACTTGCAGATGTTGCTTTTTCCGTGATTATAGGTTTAATTAAGATACTCATGGCTTTCTTATTTACTTAAATTCGTTACAATTCCTTCTAAAGAACTCTCTAAAAGAACTACTTTACTTGCATTCAAAATCGCGTAAGTACTTAATTCTGAGCTTGTTACAACATCAGCACCTTGTAAATTACGTGACGACAAATATACATTATTATTGGCAGCACCCAACACAAACAAAGATTTTTTGTTTTCCACCTCTAATGCCTTTAAAACAGCAGTGAAGTTTTTAGTCTTTGGTGAGTCAAAATTAATGTCTTCCATTACAACTACCGATTGCTCAGTTGTTTTAATTGTTAATGCAGATTTACGTGCTAAACGTTTAACATTTTTGTTAAGTTTAAACCCGTAGTTTCTTGGTCTTGGTCCGAACATACGTCCACCACCTTTAAATACACCAGACTTGATACTACCTGCTCTCGCTGTACCAGTACCTTTTTGTTTTTTAATCTTACGTGTACTACCAGTAATCTCTGCTCTTTCTTTTGCCTTATGCGTTCCTTGTCTTTGGTTTGCTAAATATTGTTTAACATCCAAATAAACTGCATGATTATTAGGCTCAATAGCGAACACATCGTTAGAAAGGTCTACCTGTCTACCTGTGTCTTTTCCGTTTATATCTAAAACTGCTACCTTCATTATTTCTCAATGATTACATAAGCGTTTTTATGTCCAGGAACACATCCTTTTACAACAAGTAGGTTCTTATCAGCCACTACTTTTAAAACTCTTAAATTTTGTACTTTCACTTTATCTCCACCCATTCTACCGGCCATCTTCATTCCTTTGAATACTCTCGCAGGATAAGATGCAGCTCCAATAGAACCTGGCGCTCTTAAACGGTTATGTTGACCGTGAGTAGCTTGACCTACACCCGCAAAACCGTGACGCTTTACAACACCTTGAAAACCTTTTCCTTTAGAAGTACCTGCTACATCAACAAATTCTCCTTCTACAAAATGTTCTACAGTGATTGCATCACCTAATTTGTACTCCTCCTCAAAACCTTGAAACTCGACAACTTTTCTCTTAACAGAAGTACCTGCTTTTTTAGCATGACCTAAGCCTGCTTTAGTAGCATTTTTTTCTGCCTTGTCATCGAAACCAAGTTGTAGAGCATTATACCCATCAACTTCTTCAGTTCTGACTTGGGTAACGACACATGGTCCAGCTTCGATTACTGTACATGGAATGTTTTTTCCATTCTCATCGAAAATACTGGTCATACCGACTTTTTTTCCTATTAACCCAGACATAATTATTAATTTATTATTATTTATTTACAAAAAAATTCAGGGTCGAAATACGTTCAACCCTGAATGCATTTTTACCGTTTTTCCTTCGCTTACAGCTCAGGACATGTTTTAATAACTTGTGTTATTAATTAGTGTACTTACACCTTAATTTCAACTTCTACTCCACTTGGTAATTCAAGCTTCATTAAAGCATCAATTGTTTTTGATGAAGAACTATAGATATCAAGTAATCTCTTATAAGAGCTTAATTGAAATTGTTCTCTTGATTTCTTGTTTACGTGTGGTGAACGTAATACAGTGAAAATTTTCTTGTGAGTTGGTAATGGAATTGGTCCAGTTACTACAGCTCCAGTACTTTTTACTGTTTTTACAATCTTGTCAGCTGATTTGTCAACTAAACTGTGATCGTAAGATTTTAATTTTATTCTGATTTTTTGACTCATTTTCTTAAGATTTACGATTCAACGCCTTTAGCTGCTTTGATTACTTCTTCAGATATATTAGAAGGAGTTTCAGCATAATGTGAAAATTCCATTGTTGATGTTGCACGACCTGAAGATAACGTTCTTAAAGTTGTAACATAACCAAACATTTCTGATAATGGAACAGTAGCTTTAACGGTTTTTGCACCAGCTCTATCTCCCATATCACTCACTTGTCCTCTTCTTCTATTTAAATCTCCTACGATATCACCCATGTTTTCTTCTGGAGTAATAACTTCAAGTTTCATAATAGGTTCCATGATTACCGCTTTAGCAGCTTTAGCAGAATTTTTAAATCCTAATTTTGCAGCTAATTCGAACGATAATTGATCAGAATCCACATCATGATAAGAACCATCCTTAAGAGTAACTTTCATAGCATCTACTTCGTATCCAGCTAAAGGACCGTTTTGCATTGCCATTTTGAAACCTTTCTCAATAGAAGGGATAAATTCTTTAGGTACATTACCACCTTTAATAGTTGATTCAAATTGTAATCCAACTGCTCCTTCTTCTGCAGGCTCAATTGTAAATACAATATCTGCGAATTTACCACGTCCACCAGATTGCTTCTTGTAAACCTCACGGTGATCTGCAGATTGCGTAATAGCCTCTTTGTACTCAACTTGTGGTTGACCTTGACTAACCTCTACTTTAAATTCACGCTTTAAACGGTCTACAATTACATCTAAGTGAAGCTCACCCATTCCAGAAATAATAGTCTGTCCTGAAGCTTCGTCAGATCTTACTGTAAATGTTGGATCTTCTTCAGCTAATTTTGCTAAACCAATACCTAATTTATCAACATCTGCCTTAGTTTTAGGCTCAACCGCGATACCAATTACTGGATCAGGGAAGTCCATAGACTCTAAAACAATAGGATGTTTCTCTGCAGTTAAAGTATCTCCTGTTTTGATAGATTTAAATCCAACAGCAGCTCCAATATCTCCAGCCTCGATAAAATCAATTGCATTTTGCTTATTAGCGTGCATTTGATATATACGAGAGATACGTTCTTTTTTACCAGAACGGTTATTTAATACGTAAGAACCTGCGTCTAAACGACCAGAATAAGCTCTAAAGAATGCTAAACGACCAACAAAAGGATCTGTAGCAATTTTAAATGCAAGTGCAGCAAACGGCTCCTTTACATCTGGCTTACGAATTTCTTCTTCTTCTGTATCAGGATTTGTACCTACAATACCTTCCTTATCCACTGGAGAAGGCAAGTAACGACATACAGCATCTAATAAGAACTGAACACCTTTATTTTTAAATGCAGAACCACAAATCATTGGAATGATAGCCATATCCATTACAGCAGCTCTAAGTGCAGCGTGCACTTCTTCTTCTGTAATTGAATCTTCATCTTCCATGAATTTTTCTAAAAGATTCTCGTCATAACTTGCAACTTCTTCAATTAAAAGTGCACGATATTTACGAGCTTCTTCTTTCATATCTTCTGGAATTTCGATAACATCAAAAGTTGCCCCTTGAGTTTCGTCATGCCATACAATAGCTCTGTTTTTTACTAAATCAATAATACCTTTAAAATCCATCTCATCACCAATGTTTAAAACAATTGGCACTGCGTTAGATTTCAACATATCTTTTACTTGTTGACAAACACCTAAAAAGTTAGATCCCTGACGGTCCATTTTATTAACGAAACCAATACGAGGTACTTTATAGTTATCAGCAAGTCTCCAGTTAGTTTCTGATTGAGGCTCAACACCATCAACAGCACTAAATAAGAATACTAAACCATCTAATACACGTAAAGATCTGTTTACCTCTACTGTAAAATCAACGTGGCCCGGAGTATCAATAATATTAAAGTGATATCCTTTAGTATCCGGAGTTTGCTCTCCATTTTCAATAGGGAACTGCCAAGTACAAGTTGTAGCAGCAGAAGTAATTGTAATACCTCTTTCTTGCTCTTGTTCCATCCAGTCCATAGTAGCCGCACCATCATGTACTTCTCCAATTTTATGAGAAACACCTGTATAATATAAGATACGCTCTGTAGTAGTGGTTTTCCCTGCATCAATGTGAGCAGCGATACCAATATTTCTAGTGAATTTTAAATCTCTTGCCATTTCTTATTAAAATCTAAAGTGTGAGAATGCTTTATTTGCTTCTGCCATTTTATGAGTATCAACTCTTTTCTTAACAGCAGCACCTTCTTCTTTAGCAGCAGCTAAAATCTCTGCAGCTAATTTTTGAGCCATAGATTTTTCGTTTCTTTTACGAGAATAGCTAATTAGCCATTTCATTGCAGTAGAAACTTTACGATCTGGTCTTATTTGCATTGGAATTTGGAATGTTGCTCCACCAACTCTACGGCTACGTACTTCTACGTGAGGCATAACGTTAGAAAGTGCATCTTTCCATGTTTCTAATGCAGTTTTTTCTTCGTCCGATTTTTTTTCATCTACAATATCAATTGCATCATAGAATACTTTGAAAGCTACAGACTTCTTTCCATCCCACATCATCATGTTTACAAAACGAGTCACTAACTGATCGTTAAAACGCGGATCTGGTAAAAGCGGTCTTTTTTTCGCTTGTCTTTTTCTCATGTCTTCTTCTTAAAGTTTTTTAATTACTTCTTTGGGCGTTTTGCACCATACTTAGATCTACGTTGTGTTCTACCTGAAACACCTGCGGTGTCTAAAGCTCCACGAACGATATGATATCTAACTCCTGGTAAATCTTTTACCCTTCCACCTCTAACCAATACTATCGAGTGCTCTTGTAAGTTGTGACCTTCTCCACCGATGTATGCATTAACCTCGTTACCGTTTGTTAAACGAACCCTTGCTACCTTACGCATTGCTGAGTTAGGTTTTTTAGGTGTCGTTGTATAAACACGAGTACACACACCACGTCTTTGCGGACACGAATCTAAAGCAGCCGATTTACTCTTCTTGGTTATTTTGGCTCTTCCTTTTCGTACTAATTGTGAAATTGTTGGCATATATAATTATATATAAATATTAAAAATCCTCTTCTTAGAGGGCTGCAAAGGTAGAAATAAAATTTAAGAATTCAAATCTTAATAAGCTTATTTTAAAATTATTGATAGAAAATAGATAGCCCTACATACGAAATCAATAAAATTTAAGTTAGATTTGAAATTTGCTTACACAAATATAAATGTCCTTATATAAATACGTATTTATTCTATTTTTCACTTTCTGGTGTCAAGGGGCTTTATCTCAAAATTTAAAATTAAAAATTTACGGAGCCAACGCTTCTGAAACAAAAATTATAGATTCAATTGGATATGCAAAAGAAGCTATTGATTTCATAACTCTCCAAAACAACTTAAACTCCTTTAAAACGAGATTATCTCAAATGGGATACATTGAGAATGAAGTCACAATACCTCTCCATCAAGAAAATGAAACCTTTGAAACAACAATAGCTTTAAAAACAAAATACGAATCGGTTTATATAAAGACTGCAAACACTCCTACAAGTCAATTACCAAATGAGATTATTGTGTCACAAACAAATGATTTCATTGAAATAAAAATGGAACATATTGAGGTTGCCTTAAATCAATTAAACAAAGCCCTTGTAAAAGAAGGGGATCCCTTTTCTAAAATTCAACTTTCAAATATAAGCAAGCATAGTGATTATAAACTGCAAGCGGAACTTACCACCACAACTATTCAAAAAAGAGAAATAGATTCTATAATTATTAAAGGTTACGATAAATTCCCAAAATCATTTATTAAACATTACCTAAAAATTAAAAAAGGCAATGTTTTAGATTTAGAGTTAATTAAGGAGAAAACAAAGAATTTAGAAAACCTTAGATTCTCCAAACAACTTAAAGACCCAGAACTTCTATTTCTAAAAGATTCTACTTACCTATATATATATGTAGAAAAAACCAAAAGTAATACCTTTGACGGTTTTTTGGGTTTTGGAACAGATGAAACAACAGATAAAATAAAATTTGATGGTTATCTAAATTTAAAACTTCAAAACAATTTGAATTTTGGAGAAACGCTAAGCCTACTATATAAGAGTGATGAAAATGAACAACGCACTTTTGATGTCAACGTTAAACTACCTTTTCTATTTGGAACACCAATTAACTTAGATGCAGGTTTAAACATCTTCAGAAAAGACTCCACATTTGTAACCTCTAAACAAGATGTAGAATTAAGTTATCAAATAAACGCTAAAAACAATATAGGGATAGGTCTAAAAACAATCACATCTTCAAATCTTTTAGATTCGGACAGTTCAATAGCCCTCGCCGATTATGACTCACAATTTGGCACTATAAATTTTAATCATTTTAAACCTCAATTTAACAATACACTTTTTCCTGTAAACTTTGTTTTCGATTTACAATTTGGCTTTGGAAAACGAAATGACAGCAATGGCGATTTAAACCAGATCATCAGTAGCATTAACTCCTTTAAAATATTCAACCTTAATCAAAAGAATAGTATTTTTCTAAGAGTCCAAGGCGCATTATTAAATTCCGATAATTTTTATGACAATGAATTGTATCGGTTTGGTGGCATCAATTCAATACGAGGCTTCAAAGAAAACAGCATCACGGGCAACCTTTACGGCGTACTGAACACAGAATACCGCTACGCCTTCAGCCCAAGCATGTATATCCACACCATTTTCGATGCCGCTTATTACGAAAACCGATTACTTTCATCAGAGGAAAAGCTATTTGGCTTCGGATTAGGATTTGGGTTTCTAACCAACGCTGGACTCTTAAAATTCAACTACGCCTCAGGAAAAACTGAAGATTCAAAATTCAAATTTTCAGAATCCAAAATCCATTTAAGCTTACAAGCAAATTTCTAAAAAATACAGTTTACAATTTTATCAACAAAAGCGGTTCATAACTGAGAATATAACGGTTTATTGTTAAATTTCTTAACGATACTTTTGCTTTATTAACTTTTTATTAGCACTTTTGGCTTAGGCTAATTCAAATTAATTTAAATATGAAAACAAAGTTTAGTGGAATTTTGACACTATTTTTAGTGTTTCTTGTGCAGATAACCTTTGCCCAAGACAAACCAATTTCAGGAACGGTATCCGACGAGTCGGGTCTCCCACTCCCTGGAGTTAACATTGTTGTTAAAGGGACTTCAACTGGTACACAAACTGATTTTGATGGAAATTATTCCATAAATGCAAAATCTGGAGATGTGCTTGTTTTTACCTACTTAGGCTTAAAGAGTCAAGAAGTTTCAGTTGGATCATCATCTAAACTGGACGTAATAATGATGGAAGACGCATCAGTTTTGGACGAGGTAGTTGTAACTGCCTTAGGAATTAAAAGAGAAGAAAAAGCTCTTGGTTATTCTGTTCAAAATATTGGTGGCGAAGATTTAACCGAAGCACGTGAAAGTAACATTGTTAATGCGCTTTCAGGAAAAGCTGCAGGTGTACAAGTTACAAGCAGTTCAGGTAGCGTAGGTGCTTCTTCAAGAGTTGTATTAAGAGGTAACTCTTCTATTACAGGTAACAACGAACCGTTGTTTGTAGTTGATGGAGTACCAATTGACAACACAAACTACGGTAGTGCTGGTTCAGGTGGTGGTGTTGACCTTCCTAACGGGGCTTCAAACATCAACCCTGATGATATCGAAACTATAACAGTATTAAAAGGACCAAATGCCGCAGCACTTTACGGTGTACGAGCTGGTAATGGGGTTATTGTTATCACAACAAAATCAGGAAAGGGCAAAGGAAAATTCAGTGTTTCAGTTAACAGTAATACAACATTTTCAAATCCATTAGTTTTACCCGATTATCAAAACTCATACGGACAAGGTGGTGACACTTCATATTTTGAATATGTTGATGGAGCATCAGGTGGTACCGGAGATGGTGTAGATGAAAGTTGGGGTCCTCCATTAGATGTTGGATTAGAATTTATACAATGGGATTCGCAATTAAAAGGCGGAGGTCCATTACCGTGGATTTCTCACCCTGATAATGTTAAAGACTTTTTTAACACAGGTGTATCAACCGCAAACAACATTTCTATCACATCTGGTTCTGACACAAGTTCTATGAGATTATCTGTTGGACATTCAAATCAAACAGGTATGATTCCATTTACAGAATTACAATCTCATACGGTTGGATTTAATGGTAATATGGATATTGGTGGCCGCTTCCATGCAGGTGTTTCATTTAACTACATTAATGAAGAAAGTGGTAACCTACCAACTGTAGGATATAACAATGAAAATCCTGTTCAACAATTCGTATGGTCTGCGAGACAAGTAAACTTCACCGATTTAAAAGACTGGAGAAACTTACCTCTTGCACCTGACAATACTGCTGCTGCAGGAACGCCATTAAACTGGAATCACAATTTCCAAAACAACCCATATTGGGTTTTAGAGACAAATGTTAACACTCACAAAAGAAACAGAATTCTTGGAAACATGAATTTATCTTTTGACATCACAGATTGGATGAGCTTAACTACTAAGGTAGGTATGGATCACTACGATCAAATTAACACGCGTCAAAAAGGTAAAGGAAGTAATGAATTTCCAGAGGGATTATACGAAGAAATTACTCGTGTATTCACGGAAACAAATACAGACATCTTATTAGCTATAAACAAAGATATTAATGAAGATTTTTCTTTTAGCTTGAATTTAGGTGCTAATGATATGAGAAGACGTTACAACCGTCTTTTAGCTCGAGCTGATCAATTAGAGTTACCTCACTTCTACAACTTATCAAATATTAAAACAGGTGTAACTCCAGTTTTTGATAATCTTTACCAAGAACAACGTATTAATAGTGTATACTATTTTGGACAAGTTTCTTTTAGAAATTTTGCCTTTTTAGATTTTACAGGAAGAAATGACTGGGCAAGTGTATTGCCATCTGAAAACAATTCATTCTTCTATCCTTCTGTATCTGGATCATTAGTGATTTCAGACATGACCAATTTAGGAGATAAATTAAATTTCCTTAAAATAAGAGGTTCATGGTCTGAAGTAGGTAGTACTGGTGCTTTAGGTCCTTACAATCTAAACCAAACTTACGGTCTTAATAACAATGCTTATGGTAACCAAGCATTTACACCTGCTACATTATATAACCCTAATTTAAAATCGGAGTCCGTAACTGGAACTGAATTTGGTTTAGATTTAAAAATGTTCAATAACCGTCTAAGATTTACTGGTACATATTACAACCAAGTGAGTGAAGACTTACTAGTGCCTATCCAAGTATCTGCATCTACGGGTGTTACAAATGTTTGGGAAAATTTAGGTGAAATGGAAAATACAGGTTGGGAGTTTACTCTTGGTGGTACTGTATTAGAAACAGATGATTTTAGTTTTGATATCGATTTAAACTTTGCAACCAATGATAACGAAGTAACATCATTAGGCGAATTAGACACTTATATTTTAGGTGGACAATGGGGAGTTAACATTGAAGCAAGACCAGGATTACCATATGGTGTATTAGTTGGTCGTGGATTTGAAAGGTCGCCTGACGGTCAGGTAATTTATGAAAATGGATTACCAGTAATAGACAACACAACAAGAGTCTTAGGAGATATTGCTCCAGATTGGACTGGTGGTGCTAATTTCTCAATTACCTACAAAGGATTCTCATTTAGCACTCTAATTGATGCTAAAATAGGCGGAGACATTCACAGTATGTCATACTCTTGGGGTAGATATGCCGGGACATTTGAAGAAACATTATACGGTAGAGAAACTGGAATTGTTGGTGAAGGTGTAATGTCTGATGGAAATGGCGGATTTGTAGCAAACAATGTTACAGTGCCTGCTAAATTATTTAACCAAAACTCATACAGTAACGACGTTGAAGAAAGTGCAATATTCGATGCCTCATTTGTTAAATTAAGAGCAATGACATTAGGATATACATTCCCTTCAGATTGGTTAAAAGGAACATTCATGACAGACTTCAAAGTGTCATTAGTAGCAAGAAACTTAGCGATTTTATATAAAGAAGTTCCGCATATAGATCCTGAAACAGGATTTAGTAATGCTAACGGTCAACAAGGTCAAGAATTTGGTCAACAACCAACAGCAAGAACTCTTGGATTTAATGTGAACTTAAAATTTTAAAAAACGTAAAATATCATGAGAAAAATAAAATATACGTTATTAGCTCTTCTATTAGTTGTTTCATTTAGTTGTGACAAAGACTTTGAAGAGGTAAATACAGACCCAAATAATCCTACAAGTGTTCCTGCCCATTTATTATTGGGAAGCATCATTCGAATTAATCAGAATGTGTTGTATGGAATGCAAAGAGGTGGAGACATGGGAATGTGTTGGGGACAACACCTATCTAAAGTACAATACAATTCTGAAGCGAGATATATTCCTAGAAGAGGAGTTATTGATGGTATTTGGGATTCACTTTATGCAAGTGTGATATCTGATGCACAATCAATGTATGAATTAGCACAAGAAGAAGGTAACACCAATTTAATGGGTGCTGCTTTAGTATTACAAGCTAATGCTTACCAAATATTAGTAGACTTATATGGACCGGTTCCATTTACAGAAGCTATTACACCAGGTAACAACAAGCCTGCATACGATTCGGGAGAAACAGTATATCAAGGTATAATTGAAATGCTAACGCAAGCAGCTGGAATGTTCTCTGCTGATGGTGGTGAAATTACTTCTACTTCAGATTTACTGTATGCTGGTGATTATTCTAAATGGAAAAAATTAGCAAACTCGTTATTATTCAAAGCCAAAATGAGATCAGGTAATACTGGTGGATTACAAGCTTTAGTAGGAACAATGATGCAATCAAATGATGATTCGGCTCAAATTATATACACAGCTAATGATCCTGATGCAAATCCAATATTTGAAACAGTAGTATTTGGAAATAGACCTGAATATAAAATGGGAGAACCTTTAGTATTACTAATGGAAAGTTTAACAGACCCAAGACTTCAAGTTTATGCGAGTCCTAATGCCTCTGGTGTAATTTTAGGAAAACCGGCCGGTTATATTGATTTGCCAAATGAAGCTTTAGGGTTTACTTATGCCAACATTTCTGGAATGGGAGATAAATATTTAGATCCAATGCTACCTGGTGTCGTATTATCTTATGCTCAACTCAAATTTTTAATGGCTGAGGCTGCTAATGAAGGCTACATCTCAGGTGGTACAAATGGAGCTCTTGCCCATTATACAGAAGGGATTACTGCTAACTTCGCATTTAATGAAGTTGACCCAACAGCCTATTTAGCTCAAGAAATTATTTCATTCTCAACTCAAGCTGAAGCGAGAAAGAAAATTGCTGAGCAAGAGTGGATTGCTCTATTTGGCCAAGGATTTGAAACATGGATTGAACAAAGAAGAACAGGCTTTCCTGAATTAGATCCTGCCTTTGAAGGAGACATTAGTAGTATCCCAACAAGATTGTACTATCCTACAACTGAAAATTCTTTAAATCAAGATAATTACGAAGCTGCAGTGGCAACTTTAAGTAATGGAGATGAATTAAATTCACCAGTATTCTGGGATAACTAAAAACACAACTATGAAAAAAATAAAAATATTCGCATTTTTAATGATTGGAATATTATCATTAGCCTCATGTGTTAGTGATGATAATGATGAATTGACGGGTAACGCAAACGAAGGCGGACTTATTAACGTAAATAATCTTTTAATTTCCTATGTTGTTGGTAACCAAGGACCATATAACGCAAGTATTTCATTATACCAAGGGAATGTTACAACGCAATCTGTTGATATTTACAAAAGGTTCGTAACTTCTGCTGGCGATGCTACAGAAGATATCTATTTTAAAACCTTAGACATTACAAACACAAGTACTTCAGAGTTTTCTACTGAAGAATTTGACTTTACGTATTCTGAATTAATAGAAGGATTGACACTTAATGGATCACCGCTTCCAACAAATGATGCTGGACTTACCATTGGTGATGCGTTCATTCTGTCATACAGAAGTAACTTGACTAATGGTGTAGTTCATAATTTACCAAACAACGGATCTTACACAAGTAAGGTTGCAGTAGGTACGAGATTAGCAGGAACATATACTATTCAACAAGGTTGGTATATTCACCCTTCTACGGCACCAGGATTAGCTGGAGATTACTCTGAAGCATATGAAAGAGTTATCGAATCTGTAGCACTTCAAGATGAGTACACAGTCTACAAATCAACAACCATGGGTTGGGGATCTGCAGGAGGATGGGATGACCCAGCTTGTAACTTCTTCTATTTTAACGTAAACAATGCTCCTGAAGCAGATGGTTCGTATTTAATTACTATACCTGAGTTTTACAATGGTGTTGAACAAACATTATGGTGTAGTGACCCTATAGCAGATTGTATAAGAACACCTGGAAACTTACCCGATGTGTCTTGCTCTAATTATGTAATATTAGATGATGCAAGTGGAAATGAAAATGACGTAATCAATATTTCGTATGGTTACATTAGGTCATCAGGAACAAGACAGTTTGACGAAATACTTGTAAAACAATAAAAGATAGAATATGAAAAATAATATATTGAAAATAACATTAATATTATGTTTAGCACTATTCGCTTTTTCATGTGATAGTGATGATGCAACAGGTTATTCAACTTGGGACAACCTGCCTTCACCTACGTTAAACGTAACTATTGATTTTCCTAATTCTCAAAACTTTGTAGAGACTGAAGGAACTTATAACTTCACGGCAACATTAACTGAACCACAAGTGGTAAACGTAAATGTTTTTCTAGAAGCAACTGGTACAGCTACTGAAGGAGAAGATTTTGCGATGCCGCATTCTTTAACTATTCCTGCTGGTTCTACGACAGTATCTGGTAGTATAACAATCCATAGAGATACAGAACCAGAAGAAACAGAAACTATAAATATCCAAATAGGCACAGGAAATGAAGCAAATGTAGCCTCAACTAATGGGCAAGCAGTTTCATTTACATTAATCGACTATGTATCTTGTACTTGGGTATTAGAAACCTCCGACACCTATGGTGACGGATGGAATGGTGGTTATATTGAAGTCGTTTCGGAAGGCGTTACAACGCAATATGCTGAAGACGATGATGAACCAACGACATTTGAAATAGTAATTACTGATGGCGCTGATTATTCATTCACCTACGTTTCAGGTGGAGGTACTGGAGCTGGACCTGGATGGGAAAGCGAAAACTATTACAAGTTAACTGCGCCTGATGGTACAGAGTGGGAAGATGGAACTATGGATTATTCTGGAATTCCTACCCCTGGAGAAATAACTAGCGGAATAAACGATTGTCCTTAATTATTTGAGTATTAATAAAAAAGGCCACCTTTAAAACGGTGGCTTTTTTTTTAAATAAAAAACTGAAAATGAAACACCACTACTATTTCACTATTATTACACTTCTCACATTTATTCAATTTTCATTTACGCAAAATTCAATTGGGACCATAACCAATACAGATAATGCTTATAATGGATACACCCTTTTTGCACCTAATGCTTCAAACAACACTTATTTAATAAATAACTGCGGTGAAGTTGTACATCAATGGACAAGTACATATACACCTGCAGCATCAGTCTATCTCCTAGAAAACGGAAATCTTTTAAGAACTGGAAAAATACCTAACGAATCCATTTCGTTTGGAGGAGTTGGTGGCAAAATTGAATTATTTGATTGGGATAACAACCTTTTATGGGAATACACCTATTCTTCTGAAACACAAAGTCAACACCATGACATTTTTCCTTTACCAAACGGCAACATTTTAATGCTTGCAGTAGATACTATGACTGAAATCGAAGCATTGTCAGCAGGCAGAGATCCTAATTTACTAACCGAATCTAAAATATTTAATGAACAAATAATTGAATTACAACCCCTTTTAGGCACAGACATAACTACCGTAATTTGGGAATGGAATATAAAAGATCATTTAATTCAAGATTATGACAGTGAAATTGCGAATTACGGCGTGGTTTCTGAACATCCTGAATTATTAAACTTCAATTTTTTAAATGATAATGATGGGGTCGCAAATTGGTTACATTTTAACTCAATTCAATACAATGCCCAATTAGACCAAATTATTTTAAGTTCAAGAAAATTAAGTGAATTGTATATTATTGACCATTCTACAACTACCGAAGAAGCGGCAGGACACACAGGTGGGACGTACGGCAAAGGTGGTGATTTTTTATTCCGATGGGGCAACCCAATTTCACATGGCATTGGCGATTCTGACGATCAGACATTGTTCAGTCAACATTATCCCCATTGGATTGCTGAAGGATTAACAGACGAAGGCAAAATTATTGTTTTTAACAATGGAAATTCGATAAGGTTCTCAACAGTTGACATTTTTGAACCAGAAACCTCTGAGCCTGGCGTATACATTTTCGATGAAGAAACTGGATATGGACCTAGCACCCCAGAATGGACTTATGAAGATGAAATAGACCCTGAAAATTTCTTTTCATCAATTCTATCAAGTGCACAACGACTACCAAATGGTAACACCCTTGTCTGCGATGGTGATTCTGGGTACTTTTTTGAATTAGACAATACAAATACTAAAGTTTGGGAATATGTCAACCCAGACTCAGCTACGGGCATCTTAACCCAAAATGATGAACCTACTGCCAATTTAGTTTTTAGAGCATTAAAGTTCCCTATCGATTATCCAGCATTTACGAATCGTGATTTGACACCGGGAGATCCTATAGAGCTAGATTTTGACATTAGTGATTGTTTACAATTAAGTACAGTTGATAACGTTAAAAACAAAATTGCACTATACCCTAACCCTGCCAAAAGCACCATAAAAATAAATACAAACCAGAACATCACTAAAGTAGAAATTTTTAATAATCTGGGCCAACGTATCGCTAGTTATAAAGACAAAACAATTTTAAATATTGAGCATCTAAAAAAGGGGATTTACATAATTAAAGTTCATTGGCTAGGTAATGTTGCAATAAAAAAGATCATCAAAAATTAATTATAGAATTAAGATTATAACCGCCAATTATGGCGGTTTTTTTATACCAAAATTTAACATGATTGATTATCAAAACATAAAATTAATGTTAGTTTTGCTCCTCTTAAACAACTAATTAGACAAATCAACCAAATGAACAAATTAATTTCCATTTTACTTGGATTGTTAATATTTACTAGTTTTAGTAAGCTATTTGCACAAAATACTTTAGGTACAATTACATATTCTGAAGGCACCTACGAGGGTTACACGCTTTTTACCTCGATGACAGAAACCTATTTAATTAATAACTGTGGTGAAGTCATCAATCAATGGACAAGTAGTTTTAATCCTGGAAATGCAGTTTATCTTTTAGAGGATGGCTCCTTACTTAGAGCATGTAAAACAGAAGACACAAGTATAAATTTTGGTGGAACAGGCGGTCGTATCGAAAAATACAATTGGGAAGGTGTACTTACTTGGAGTTTTAATTATAGTGCTGAAAACTATCGTCAACATCATGACATTTACCCAATGCCAAATGGCAATGTATTAATGCTCACCGTAGATGTATTAACTGAAGAAACGGCAATACAGTTGGGTAGAAATCCTGAGGAAATAATAGATGGAGAGATTTACAATGAAATGATAATAGAACTGGAACCAACAGGTATTAATTCTGCCAATATAGTTTGGGAATGGAGTTTTAAAGACCATTTAATCCAAGATTTTGATGCTACTAAAGAGAATTATGGTGTTGTTTCAGAAAACCCTCAATTACTAGATTTTAATTTCTTGGGCAATTTAAGCGGAATTAATAATTGGCTTCATGTCAATTCAATCCAATACAACGAAAATTTTGATCAAATTGTTTTAAGTTCAAGACATCTAAATGAAATATATATCATTGATCATTCAACGACAACAGCTGAAGCATCAAGTCATTTAGGTGGAAATAGCAATAAAGGAGGCGACTTTTTATACCGTTGGGGAAATCCTCAATCATACAATCAAGGGACAGCAGAAGATCAAATATTATTTGGACAGCATTACCCACATTGGATTGATGAAGGCTTAACGGATCAAGGAAAACTAATTTTATTTAATAATGGTTTCGGAAGATCTCCTAGTTATTCAGAAATATTTGTCATTGATACCCCAGTTGATGAGAATGGCAACTATACTTATGAACCAGATTCAGCATATGGCCCAGTTGATCCGTTCCACACTTATACAAACCCTAGTGATCCCGTAAATTTCTTTTCAAGAATATTATCAAGTGCACAACGTTTACCTAATGGCAACACTCTTATTTGCGATGGTGATTCGGGGTATTTCTTCGAAATAAACGAAAACCATGAAACGGTGTGGGAATATATTAACCCTTCTTCAAGTAATGGGATATTAACTGAAGGTGATGATCCTCATGAATTCCCTAACATGGTGTTTAGAGCTGTAAAATATAGCCCAGATTATGCCGCTTTTGAAAATATTAACCTAACTCCAGGAAATCCAATAGAATTAGATTTTGAATCTGTTGATTGCTCGCAGTTAAGCATCCCGGACCACAGTGTTTCAGATGTTGTGATTTACCCAAACCCTACCTCCAACGTTATAAACATATCGGCGATATCAACTATTGATAAAATAGAGTTATTCAATAGTCTTGGGCAACGTTTATTAGTGACAAATTCCACTCAGCAAATTTCAATTTCAAAATTTAAGCCCGGTTTTTATTTTATAAAAGTTTATGCGTCCAACGGCAGTAAGACTTTTAAAGTAATTAAGGAATAAAAAATATATGCCAAATACCGCTTCTTAATCGGGGCGGTTTTTTTATACCTTTGCATCAATGGAAAAAGAAACAAGAATTTACGGAATCCGAGCGGTTATTGAAGCTATTAAGGCTGGTGAAAATGTGGACAAGATATTTCTACAAAAAGGATTGAAAGGAGATTTATTTTCAGAATTAGAATCACTTTTAAAAAAAGAAAGATTTAACACCTCTTATGTCCCTGTAGAAAAGCTTAACCGTTTAACTAAAAACAATCATCAAGGGGTAGTTGCTCAAATTGCTCCTATTAAATTCTATGATATTGATGAATTAGTTACTTCGGTATTAGAATCTGATAAAAAACCTCTTTTTCTTTTATTAGATCAACTTAGTGATGTTAGAAATTTTGGAGCTATAGTAAGAACTGCAGAGTGTACTGGTGTTTCAGGTATTATTATTCAAAAGAAAGGTGGCGCACCAGTTAATGGTGATGCAATTAAAACAAGTGCAGGTGCACTTTTTAAGGTTCCAATTTGTAAAGTAGACCATATTAAGGATGCCGTTTTTCACATGCAAGCATCAGGGATAAATGTTATTGCAGCCACAGAAAAAACGGAACAAACACTATATCAAATTTCTTTTAATGAACCTTGTGCTATAATTATGGGATCTGAAGGAAAAGGAATAAACCCTTCTATTTTAAAAGTAGTAGACCAAAAAGGAAAACTACCAATATTAGGCGAGATTGAATCCCTTAACGTATCGGTAGCTTGCGGTGCTTTTTTATACGAAGCTGTTAGACAACGAAGTTACTCATCTGCCGACGCTTTATAAACATAAACATATTTAGTAGACTTTGATTCCTCTTGAATTTCTTCTTGAGGCTCTTCTTCTTGCTCAATAGTTTCAATAAAATTTCCATCAGCATCAAAATGTTTTAAAAACGGATCATCATCTTCATTATATTCTGGTTTCTCCCATACATATTTTTCAGGTTTAGCCACTTCTTTTCTAAAAATAATAGCAAAAACAAATCCGGTAATTAAACCTGCCAAATGGCCTTCCCAACTCATTCCTTCCTTTATTGGAAAAACATACCAAATCATACTCCCGTACAAAAACACCATCATAAGAGATAAGGCAACTAACCTATAATGCTTTGCAAAAATTCCTTTAAAAAATATAAAACTAACCAACACATAAATCAATCCACTAGCACCTATATGATTTGCAGGCCTCCCAATAAACCAAGTTATCAAACCTGACAGCAAAATACCATAGCCCAAAACCTTCCATGAAATTTTACGATAGAATAGAAAAAGCGACATCGAAAGTACTAAGAGCGGGATAGAATTATGATAAATATGCTCTATATCTGAATGAAGGAATGGACTAAAAATCACCCCTCTCAATCCGACTAGGGTTTCAGGATATATCCCCCATTTCTTTATCCCTGGTAAAAAACGTACTTGCAACCAAAACACGATCCAAATGCTGAGTACAAAAAATACTGGATAGGCAATAACACCTGGAGAAAATTTAAATTGCTGTTCTTTCATAGTTAAATTTAATAATAACCTTCAAATATTTTACCAAAACGGAAAGAAATGAAATATTGTCATTCACAATTTTGTAATTTTGACTCATGAGTGAACCGTTAGCAGAAAGGTTAAGACCAAATACATTAGAAGACTATTTAAGTCAATCGCATTTGGTAGGAAATGAGGGTATTTTACACCATCATTTAAAACAAGGTGTAATTCCTTCCATGATCTTTTGGGGGCCTCCAGGGACAGGAAAAACGACATTAGCTAACATCATTTCAAACGAATCTGGAAGACCCTTTTTTACGCTATCGGCAATTAATTCTGGGGTCAAAGACATTAGAGAAGTCATTGAAAAAGCTAAATCTAAAGGCGGGCTTTTTACCACTAAAAATCCTATTTTATTTATAGATGAAATACATAGATTTAGCAAATCCCAGCAAGATTCATTACTTCAAGCTGTAGAAAAAGGATGGGTTACTTTAATTGGCGCGACCACCGAGAATCCTAGCTTTGAGGTTATTCCTGCCCTGCTATCGAGATGCCAAGTTTATATTTTAAACTCCTTTAATAAAGCGGAACTCATAGCTTTATTACACCGAGCAATGGAAAGGGATGCAATTCTAAAAGAAAGAACAATAGAATTGAAAGAAACGGAAGCTCTATTGCGCCTTTCAGGCGGAGATGCGCGTAAACTTTTAAACCTGTTTGAGCTAATTATCACCTCTTTCCCTGCCTCTGAAACGGTAATAATTACAAATGAACTCGTAACTTCTCGAGTTCAAAATAAAATGGCACGTTATGACAAAACGGGAGAGCAACATTACGATATTATTTCTGCTTTTATAAAATCTATTCGTGGTAGTGATCCTAATGCGGCTGTATACTGGCTTGCACGAATGATTGAAGGTGGTGAAGATGTAAAATTTATTGCCCGTCGCTTATTAATTTTAGCCAGTGAAGATATTGGAAACGCAAATCCAACCGCCCTTG
The DNA here is from genome assembly GCA_001874335.1 of Bacteroidetes bacterium MedPE-SWsnd-G2. GTDB lineage: Bacteria > Bacteroidota > Bacteroidia > Flavobacteriales > Flavobacteriaceae > MedPE-SWsnd-G2. The sequence goes on along the minus strand of MPDE01000010.1, from coordinate 63,025 downwards.
TCATTGCCAATAATACGTTTCAATCGGTATCTATTATAGGGTTTCCCGAATCACGGATAATTTTGAGTCAATGTGCTATATACTTAGCGACATCCCCAAAAAGTAATTCGGCATACAAAGCTATTAACGAAGCACAACAACTGGTAAAAAATACGGGGGACTTATCTGTTCCTTTAGCCATTAGAAATGCACCCACTAAGCTCATGAAAGAGCTTGGGTATGGTGAGGATTACAAATACTCGCACAATTATAAAAACAATTTTTCCGAACAAGAATTTTTACCTGAAGAGATAAAAAGCACCAAACTGTATGATCCAGGAAACAATGCGAGAGAAAATGCCCAACGCGAATTTTTAAAGCAGCGGTGGAAAACCAAATATGGATACTAAAATTTAATATTTAAAACCGTTGCCTTTAACTCAGAGCCATTGTTTTCACTCATCACCCACAAACCGTCCTTCTTAAATACAATAGCATCTTTTCCTTTTACAATAAACACATCTTTCTTGTCTGTATAATAAAGCACCATAACCTTCTTTGGCTCCATATCCACTAACTGAAAGCCGTTGTCGATAGGTTGAGCAAAAAGAAGATCTTCATTCTTGTCTGAATACTTTTGTGTTTCTGATTCCTGATTAGTAGTTGAAGCTACAATTTCTCCCTCACTTACAACGACAGCGGTTGTTGCCGCAGGAACACCTACTACCACATTAGCCTTTTCTTTTTCGGCCTTTAGGGTTTCTAATTCTTTCTTCAATTTTGTAATCTCCTCTTCTGATGCTTCAGTTTTAGCTGAATTTGAAGTTGTAATTCCTGCAATTTCTGGATTGGGTTTATAGACATGATTAACCTCTTGAAATGACACAAATGCATCTCTAATTGCTAAACCGTAAGCCTTCTCATATCTTTTTTCTTTCGTTTCACCAATACGTGAAGACATGATTACTTTTCCGTCACAATTAATTAAATTAATTTGAAGACGTGTAATCAAAAACCCTCCCTTTGCTTCTACGACCTCGGAAGTCAAACCCAAACAACGGTTATTTTTAAGTTCTTGAGGAAATTCCTCTCCTTCCATAAAGGCTGAATAACCATGTTTATTAAATAAAAATGTGGTTAAAGAATTGACTTGATATTTATCCTTCCCCTTCAAAAAATCAAATTGGTCAGGTACAATTATATATTTGTAATCATTCAAGTGGTCTTGGGCATTTCCAAAATTAGGTAATAGTAAAATCGCTATAAGGAGAATTATGGTTCTTTTCATCTTCAAAAATTTAGAATATGTTGTAGTAAAGATACACTTTGATAGTGAGTTAGCATAAAACAAGTTTTAGCTATTTAACCACATTAAATGATAACTCTACAGGTAATTTTTTATTTCATTTAAGGTATTAACTTCCTTTATTTGATCTTGACTTGGCTCAGATCTATTATTAAAATAAATAGCATCGTATCCGGCATTAATGGCACCATGAACATCTGCTTCTAAATTATCCCCAATCATTATGCTTTCTTCGGCTTGAGCATCTGCAACCTCTAAGGCATAATTAAAAATAAAAGGGTTTGGTTTTTTAACTCCAGCCATTTCAGAATTGGTTACTGTCTTAAAATATTGAGCAATCTCGGCATTATCCATTTTACGTTGCTGTGCTTCTTCAAAACCATTAGTAATTATATGAAGTTGATATTTCGGTTTTAAATAATCCAAAATATCAAATGTCCCTTCAAATAAATGATTAAAGGTCGTAAGGTAGTTTATATAATCTTCTGAAAGGCTATCTATTAGTGTGTCTGAAGCTTCAAAATTAACAGCAGCGAAGGCATCTCTTAATCTTCCATACCTCAACTTTTCTTTGGTCACTTTTTCTTCTCTGTAAAGTTTCCAATATTCAAAATTTATTGGCTCATAAACCTCCAAAAATTGTTGTGTTTCAACCGGAACATTATGCAATTCGAAAATTTTATGGAATGTTAATGCCGAATTTTTTTCAAAATCCCAAAGTGTGTGGTCTAAGTCAAAAAACACATGTTTAATTTCTCTATTCTTCATCTGCCGAATTTAAAATAATTGTAAATAACTCTTTAAAGTCTCCCCATCTTTTTTCGTTACTAAAAGAATAATTATGAAACACTGCGGTAAATGTACCGTTTACATTTTTAACCCGTTGTATTAGACGTTGCAACTCTTGTTTTCTATCAAGTTTTGAACCAATTTTTAATAAGGCAAAATCAAAACACATAAACGGGTTTACTTGCAAAGGCGTTTGAATTTCATAATCCAAATCATAAAATTGAAAAGGCGTACATGTACCTGCTCTAAATCCCAAAACATTGTAATACCCCATTGTAAAGTCTTTGTTTATTTCTAATTCTATTAAATTTCTATACGCTTTTGGAAGGTTTACTTTAGAATACGAATTTCTCACCGCATACAGATTAAAATTTGTAACTGATTCCATTTTACGTGACTCTATTTTCAAGACATCTATATCATCAACTGCAAAATATGATGCCTTTAACCCAATATGTGAATAATCTGAAATAGATTTAATTAAAGACACAAAAGACCGCCTATTAATACTTATGTTTTTATCAAATGAAGAATACGCTCCAATTAAAAAAAACACAACAAACCGAAATCGAGAATGCTTCTGCTTGTTAATAATCCATTTAAAAGTGTCGTATGGGTCTTTTTTAAATCTTGCTAACACCATTAATCGTTCGTAGATTTTACTAAACCTCAACCGCATTAAATCTTCAAAAACACCTCCTAAGGTTCTTAAAATCCCTTTATGATTATAAGTAAATGCCATTGGAACATCAACTACGGGTTGAATTTTATAAGATTGCTTTGGAAATATAAAATCAGGGAACTCTTGCTGCAATACTGTTTTAAACTTATATGCCCAAATATCTATTACTGGTTGATGCAGAAAATTATTGTTATAGGCTAAACTTTCGCTAGCCAGAAACCTGCCATAATCATCCTTTACATGTGGTAAATATTCCTCGTACCTGGAAAGCAAATAAAAACTGGCTGCAAAAATATCAAATGGCAAAGCACTCCTTTCGTTAGTAGTAAAAAAGCACTTAGTATCATCCCAGTCTAAAACATTTATATCTACATCAGAAAGTCCTTGATCAAATAACAGCTCATTACTCTTTATGAAAACTTCACCACTAAGAGGCTTTCTTGTATACGACAGCTTTAAACTATTATGTGCAATAAACTCTTCAACCTTAGTTGTAAATTGAACCTGAACTCCCAAAATTCTTGTAAATACATGCTTGAAAGCATATGTGAGTCGGGGTGTGATTTTATGGGTATATACCAGTAACATTATAAGAGGTTTTCATCTGCAAAACTAAAGTATTCTTTTTCTGTTATAATCAGGTGATCTAACAACTTTATATCTAATAATTCTACTGCCAATTTTACTTTTTTGGTCATATTCAAATCTGCTTCACTCGCTTTTAAAGTGCCTGATGGATGATTGTGAGCTAAAATTATAGCCGTTGCCCCAACTTGAATTGCTTGCTTAACTAACAATCTAACGTCAACTAAAGTTCCTGTAATGCCGCCTTTGCTTAGCTGTTGTTTAGAAATCACCTTGTTTGAATTATTCAAAAATATCACCCAAAACTCTTCATGAAACAACTCACCTAAAAGAGGCTGCATTACTTCAAATACAGATTTACTCGATTCAATTTTAAATTGTTGCTTCGCATCTTCCAAACGTCTTCGTCTACCCAGTTCTAAAGCAGCAATTATTGAAATAGCCTTAGCTTCACCAATACCTTTAAAGTCTGTTAATTCTTGAACACTCATTTTACCTAAGGCGCTTAAATTGTTTTCTACGCTAGATAAAATGCGCTTGCTTAAAGCTACCGCACTTTCATCTCGGTTACCAGAACCAATTAAAATAGCAATCAACTCGGCATCACTTAAACTGACCTTTCCTTTTTGGATTAATTTTTCTCTCGGTCTGTCATCTTCAGACCAAGCTTTTATAGAAAAAGAAGAATTGTTTTTGGACATTCTATAAATATAAAAATTGTAAATTTCAGAACCAATTAAAAACATGCTTATGGAATCTTTATTCTCACAAGAGACTAAAAACAAAGTATTTAACCGAATAAATCAACTTACTCCGGGTATTAAACCTGAATGGGGATCTATGAGAGCCGATCAAATGCTTACGCACTGTCAATTACCTTTAGAGGTAAGTTTAGGTTATCTGAAATTAGATCCTAACATTGGATTTCTAAAAAAATTAGTTTTTAAACTATTTAAACCTGCACTTTATAACGATAAACCTTTTAGACCAAACATACCTACACCTAAAGAGTTTGAAATTATGTCTTCTCATGATTTCGCAGAAGAAAGAGATAAACTAATTGCTGTAATTGATCAATTTCATAATCTACCAGAGGATTATCAATTTCCTGACCATCCGTATTTTGGAAAATTCAATAATGAACAATGGGGCAAAATGCAGTATAAACATTTAGATCATCACCTGAGACAATTTGGCGTTTAGAATTATGAAATACCCACCACAACATCATCAATGTAACGATAAGCAAAAACTGCTAACTGTAATTAAGCATTATCCACTTGCAACCATAATTTCAGTTGATGAGAATGGACCGCTTGTAACTCATTTACCTTTGATTGTTAACGATTCTCACCAACTTATTGGCCATATTGACAAGTTTAATCCACACGGTAACTTACTAATGGACAACAACAATGTTACCGTAATTTTTTCTGGCCCACAATGCTATATTTCACCAAGTATTTACACCACGACACAACTACCTACTTGGAACTACATAAAAGTGCACCTCAAGGGAAAAGTACAAGCCATTACAGAAGAAGAAGAAATCATGCAAACCATGGTTGACATGACTACATTTTTAGAGGGAACTGATCAAAACTATAAGTTAGAGATGAGTAACCCCCGCATGGCAGGTGCCATAAACTATGTAAAAGGCTTTAAAATAGATGTGCATTCTTGGGAAGGAAAATTTAAATTGTCCCAAGATAAAAAGGCAATAGACAAAAACAATGCTCGCTCCGAGATGGAACGAGCAGAAGGTCAATCTATATCTTCTTTTTTAGATAAAATATACTAATTTAAAAGCGTTTTTACTTCATCAAAATCTAATCCGCCATAATTTCCAGAACTCATTAGTAATAAGGTTTTATTCCTAAATTCTTGATGCTGCAAATACTGCTTAAAATCTTCTGAATTAGTGAATATTTTCAAATCCTCCCTTTCAAATGCTTCAGCTATTTGCTGATGAGAAACGGCTTCTAATTTCTTTATTTCAACGGCATGAGGAGAATAAAACACCACAGCTTCATCTGCTGCATCTATAGCCCCTTTATATTGTTTTAAAAACTCTGCATTTAAACTGCTATAGGTATGAAGTTCTAAACAAGCTACCAAAGGTCTATTTGGAAATTGCTCCTTTACGGCCTGAGTTGTAGCTTCAACTTTGCTTGGTGAATGGGCAAAATCTTTATAAGCTACACTTGTTGGACCCTCTCCTATTTTTTCTAATCGTTTACTCGCGCCCTTAAACGTTGCAATCGCTTCATAAAAATCTTCTTCATCAACTCCCATATGCTGGCAAATCCACTTTGCCCCGGCAAGGTTGTTTAAATTATGTTTTCCGAACACTTCAATTGGCAAAGGTCCTTCTGTGGTTTCTAAAACTGTTTCTCCGTTTTCAATGGTATAATCTGGAGTTGAATAAGACAATTTTCGAATTGGATTTTTAGAATTTTCTACCACTCGTTTTACCTCAGCATCTTCTTCATTATAGGTCATGCTTCCTCCGTTTACTATGCTATCCACAAAGATTTTAAATTGCTCAACATAGTTTTCGTAGGTTGGAAAAACATTAATATGATCCCAAGCAATTCCGCTTAACAAGGCAATATTAGGTTTATACAAATGGAACTTAGGTCTTCTATCTATAGGAGAACTCAAATACTCATCACCTTCTAATACCATAAAATCTGCATCATTGGTCAAACGTACCATAACATCAAAACCTTCTAATTGAGCACCAACCATATAATCCACTTCTATATCGTGATAATGCATGACATGAAGTATCATTGAAGTAATTGTGGTTTTACCATGACTACCACCTATTACAACTCTGGTTTTATCTTTAGACTGCTCGTATAAAAACTCGGGATAGGAATATATTTTAACACCCAATTCCTGCGCCTTAAGTAATTCGGGGTTATCGGCCTTTGCGTGCATCCCCAAAACAATAGCATCTAAGTCGGTAGTGATTTTATCCGGATTCCATCCAAATTGATCTGGCAATAATCCTTTGGCTTCTAATCGTGATTTTGAAGGCTCAAAAATGGTGTCGTCACTTCCTGTAACAACAAAACCTTTATTAAATAACGCTATGGCAAGATTGTGCATTGCACTCCCCCCAATGGCAATAAAATGTACTTTCATAAAACTTTATATAGAAAAGTAAAGATACATATTGATGAGAAAACACTATAGTAAAAACCATATAGATTTTAGGAGAATTAAATTTTTATAACTCTTGAATTTCTTCCTTTTTCTTTTGAAATAATGCGATCTGAGAATCACCATCAACCGCTAAATTGATATACGCTATAGCCTTAGATTTGTTTTGTTTGTGTTGGTAAATTTGAGCCAATCTATAATATGCCCAGGATAATGGCACGCCATCTTTTTCTGTGTAATTTTCTATATAGGTTAGCAAGCACCGTTCCCCCTTGTCTAATTGCAAATTAAATTCTGCCGAAACTTTCCCCAGTTGATAATGCAATGCGTTTCGATGATGCCGCAATTGTGATTCTTGAATAACCTCTATGGCCTTATCCCCTGCGCCTTGATTTTCATAAAATGAATACAGTTTACTATAACAGACGACTGACCCGCCTTCAACAATTGCTTTTTTATAATAATATTCGGCTTGATTTGGTTGCTCGGTATATTCGTACACATAGCCTTTTGATAAATATCCATCAACCTTTGATATTCTTTCTAACTCATCTGCATAAAACAGTGCCTTTTCATTACTCCCTCCTACAATTCCTGGCAAGTGCATGTATAACTCTATTAAAGCCCATCGTACATCTATGTGTTTTTTATCTAATTGAGCAGCCTTTAAAAATGATGATTTTATGTCATCTAATAATAAAAGAGCTCGCAGCTTATTTACTTCTAAAGCTTTTAAGGCTAACACGCCTCCATATTTGTAATGAAAATTTGCAGACTTTGGATTTTCCTCAACTAATGAATAATAAATTTCTGAGGCTTCATCCCATTTTTTTTGATACGCCAAAACATCTGCCTTCAATTCCAGTGCTTTATTTGATGCTACATTATTTTCTAAAAAACGGTTTAAATGGTACTCCGCTTTTACGTATGACTTTTGGTTTACTAACACTAAAACACTATCCAAATCTACTTGAGCACTCAGAGAAAAGGGAAGTAATAAAAGCAGTAGTGTTTTTTTCATAATTAAATGGTCGCAATCTTTCCTTTACCTTTCAGATACTGATTTAAAATATATTAGAATTGAGACTTCCCTCAATCAAACCTTCATTACACTCATTCTAATTATATGAGCTCTTAATAGTGAATTACTTTGTGGTTAAAATCACATATTATTCAAACTTAATAAAATGAAACAACTTTCGATAGTATTATTAATCGTGTTTAACGTAAGCTTAGGCTTTTCACAAAATTACAACACCCTATGGGCAGAAGTAAAAACTAACGAACTTAAAGGGCTACCCCAATCTGCGATGACGGCTTTAGATAAGATTACTATTAAGGCAAAAAGGGACAATAATAAAATTCAAATCACTAAATGCCTTATCTACAAAAGCAAGTTTATGCTGTTTTTAGAAGACGAAGCCGTTTTTAAAATTGTTGATCTATTTAAAGCTGAAATTTCAAAACAGTCTGGTCCTACAAAACAAATTCTTCAAAATTATCTCGGCAATTTGTACTGGCAATATTATAAAAAGGAACGCCGCATAATTTCTAATCGAACTGCTGTTACAGACAACACTTCTACTGACTTTAGACTTTGGGATGCCCAAAACTTTTACTTAAACATTAACGCGCTTTTTCAAAAATCTTTGAACCAAGCTAATGTATTACAAAACTCGAATCTCACTGAATATCATCAGCTATTAATAGAGCAAAAAGATTCAAAATTATACCGACCTACGTTATTCGATTTGTTGAGTCATAATGCTATCGCGTTTTACACAAACTCGTATTTATCATTAAACAGTCCGAGTTTTAATTTTCAAGTAAATGATCCGATATATTTTTCAGAATCACGTGTTTTCTCTCAATTTAAAATACAAACAAAAGACAGCCTATCTCCTGAATTAAAGGTATTGGAGTTATATCAAAATCTTGAAAAATATCATCTCAAAACAAATCAAAAAAGGGCATTAACAAAGGTTCATATAGACAGATTGAAGTTTGTACAAAACCACTGCAACCTTTTCAACAATCAGCAGCTTTATATTTCTGCAATTACATCTTTATACTCCGAAGAAGACGACACTAAAGTTGAATACGGCTATGAATTAGCCAAGGCGCTTTATAATTTAGGAGACACCTACAACTATAAAACCAACCAAGAAGTACAATGGAAAACCAAGGAAGCCCTTCACATCTGCAACCAAATACTATCCAATTTTCCGGAACACAAGTATTCGACAGCAATTGAAAATTTAAAAGAAGTAATCCTTACCCCTTACTTAAAAATAGATTATGAAAAAATCATACCGGTAGATAAACCAAGTAAGATTTTAATCCAATATAAAAATGCGTCAAATCTTAAATTCGAGTTGTTTGAAATTACTGAAAATCAATTTTCTAATCTGCAAAAAACATATGAAGATGACAAAAAATTAAAGAAAATAAACAAACTTAAACGTTCTAAGACGTGGACTGAGAACCTGAAGAACTTAGGCGATTACCAAACTCATAGTACAGAAGTAAAACTACCAGAATTAAATCATAACAGATATGTTCTAAAAATTACACCCACAGCAATTGAAAATCCCGAATTAACTTATTTTGAGTTCCAGGTGTCTGACTTAGCCATAACTCAAAAAACAGATCTAGATTTCAACTATATTCATGTGACTAATAGACTAAATGGAGCCCCTGTACCCAACGTGCAACTAAACTTCAAATACAATAAAAACTATAGAGGAAATTGGAGTTACAAATCCTATACAACAGATGAAAATGGAACTTTAAAATTGAAAAGAAATTCTGTTGAGTACTCTAACTTAATAATAACAGCAAAAACTGAAAAGGATAAAGCTACTTTTTCCCACTTTTACCTTCAAGACAATTACAGAGTTTACCACGATACTGAACCAGAATACAAATCGTTTTTATTTACCGATCGAAGCATTTACAGACCTGGACAGACCATTTATTTTAAAGGTATTATTTTAAATCAAATACAAGGAAAATCGACACCTATAACTAAAGAGGATATATTTGTCACCCTTTATGATGCTAATGATGAGGAAGTAGAAGAATTAGAATTTACATCAAATGAGTATGGTTCTTTTAACGGCAATTTTGTAATTCCTAACTACGGCCTTAATGGAGAATATTATATTGAAGTTTACTCGGATGCAGGCATAATTGATGACACCTTCGATATTTTAGTAGAGGAATACAAGCGTCCAAAATTTGAAGCCAATTTTAGTCCTGTTGAAGGCCTTTACCGTGTCAATGATAGTGTGAGTGTAACAGGAGAAGCTGTGTCCTTTTCAGCCAGCCCGATTAGTAATGCCAAGGTAAAATATACCATAGTAAGAGATGCCAATTATTCAAGGTATTACTACGGATGGCATAACGACAACTCCAGTCAAGAAATAGGCTTAGGAGAAACCACCACCGATGCTTCAGGAAATTTTAATATCAAGTTTAAGGCTTTACCAGATTTATCCCTAAATAAAGAAAACCTACCGCTATTCACCTATACAATTAAAGCAGACGTTACTGATATTAACGGTGAAACTCACAGTACCTCAACAAAGGTGAAGGTAGGATACCATGCCTTAACTGTATCCATAAATTCCACAAATAACTACAATAAAGAGAGTAAATCAAATACCATAAACCTTGAAACAAACAATCTAAACGGAAGTCATATTGACACGCGAGGAGAAATTAAAGTTTATAAACTAAAAGCACCCAAACAAGTATTAAGATCGCGTCTATGGGAGGCTCCAGAATTTCAAAGTTTTAGCAGTACGGAGTTTAGAGCAACCTTCCCAAATGAAACTTATTTAAACGAAGATCAAAAAAAGAATTGGACTAAAGATTATGTTGTTTATAACAACTCATTTAATACCGGAGAATCTTCATCTTACCCAATTAAAACAAAAAAATGGGCCTCGGGTACTTACCTTATTAAGGTTATAGCCAAAGATGATTTTAATAACAAAATAGAGACCGAAAAAATAATTAAGATTTATAGCCCCAAAGATAAGCAGGTATTAGATAACACACTTTTTGAAATCAAAGCCAACAAGTTTCAATATACCCCAGGTGATATTGCTAAAATCACACTTGGTTCAGCGATAAAAAACTTAACGCTAACCATAGATATAGAAAAAAACAAGCGCATTGAAACATCAAAAATTATAACGTTAGACGGTATTAAAACAAGTTTTGATATACCTGTAACCTTCAAGGATTATGGAGGGTTTATTGTTCATTATTCTTTCACAGCTTTAAATAAATTTTATAAAGGATCTATAAAAATCAATGTCCCTTATCCAAGTTCAAAGCTTCAAATTGAAACGCTTTCCTTTAGAGACAAATTAGAGCCAGGAAAGAAAGAAACTTGGTCTTTTAAGGTGAAAGGACCTGATGGCGAAAAGGTAAATGCTCAACTTTTAGCGAGCATGTATGACAGCTCTTTAGATCAATTTACAGAAAATAATTGGAATTTTAATCCGATTCTCAAACCCAATTACTCTTCTCAGGTACAAATTTATGGCTACCAATCTTTCGGAATTAATTCAAAATATTTAAATCCTTATAAATACTTAAAACCTGTTAATTGGACCTATGACAAACTAAATTGGTTTGGCTTAAACATTCAACATTCAAGATCAGCGCGCATAAGATACCTAAGATCTATAAGAGCTAACATTTCAAACTACAGGTCTTACTACAGTTCTGCTGTAAAGTCTAATTTCATAAAAGGAACCGTTACATCAAGAACAGACGGCTTGCCTTTACCTGGAGTAAATATTATTATTAAAGGCACTTCAAAAGGTGTTCAAAGTGATTTTGATGGGAATTTTGAAATTGAAATCAATCCAGGTGAAACCTTAGTCTTTTCTTTCGTTGGTATGATTTCCTCTGAAATAAAAATTAGCAGTGATAATGTTTATGAAATAGAATTAGAAGAAGATGCATCAGCTTTAGATGAAGTTGTTGTCGTTGCTTACGGTACAGCTAAAAAAAGCGCAAAATTAACAGCCTCTGTAACTACCGTCAAAAGTGAAGACATTGGATCTATAGACCATATTCTTCAAGGACAGGCTGCAGGCTTGAATATTCAAACAAATTCAGGGCAACCTGGGGCAAATGGAACAGTAGTCTTAAGAGGCAGAAACTCTATAAAAGGCAACAAGAAACCTTTATACGTAATTGATGGTGTACCTATTTCAGAAGCCGAATTTGCCAACGTAAACCCAAATGATATTGCAAATATTTCTGTACTAAAAGATGCCAGTGCAACCGCTATTTATGGTAGCAGAGCATCCAACGGGGTAATAATTCTAACAACAAAAAAGGCTGAAGCCGAATTAAAAAAACTACAACCAAGGAAAAATTTACAGGAAACCGCCTTTTTCTTTCCAGACTTATACACTAACGAAGATGGGGAAATTAGTTTTAGTTTTGATTCACCTGAAGCATTAACATCATGGAAATTTCAATTACTGGCTCACACAAAAACATTTAATTCTGCCGTAATTAATAAAACTGCGGTCACACAAAAAGAACTTATGGTCGTTCCTAATATTCCAAGGTTCCTTAGACAAGGAGATGACATTATTATAAGCAGTAAGATTGTAAATTTATCTCAAGATAATTTAAACGGTAACATTCTACTACAGTTAACAAATCCGTTAAATAACAAAGACGTAAACGCAGCGTTTCTAAACGCGTCTAACACCAAACCTTTTGTGGTTTCAGCCAAGCAAAACACGGAGGTTAGCTGGATAATAAAAATCCCTAAGTCTATCTCTGCAGTTCAAATAAAAGTTATTGCTTCTGCTGGAAATTATAGTGATGGAGAACAGCAAATTTTACCCGTCTTAACCAATCAAACTTTGGTTACTGAAACCATGCCGTTGTGGGTAAATTCTAAACAAACTAAAACCTTTGTTTTAGATAAACTCAAAGACAATAACTCCGCAACCTTATCGCATCAAAATTTCACCTTAGAAATGACTTCAAACCCTGCTTGGTATGCTATACAATCATTACCATACCTGATAGAATACCCATACGACTGCAATGAACAAACGTTCTCTAAGTTATATGCTAACTTACTGGCATCTCATATTGCTAATTCCAACCCAAAAATAAAAGCGGTATTTGAGCAATGGAAATCCAGTAGTGCGCTTGTCTCTAATCTTGAAAAAAATCCAGAATTAAAATCTATAATTATTGAAGAAACACCTTGGGTACGAGATGCAAAATCTGAAGCGGAACAAAAAAGAAGAATAGGTCTTTTGTTTGATCTCAATACCATGAATGCCAAATCTCAACTAGCCATTGATAAACTTGTGAGCAACCAAATATACAACGGCGCATGGCCTTGGTTTTCTGGAGGTAGAGAAAGTAGATATATCACACAACATATTATTATGGGAATGGGGCATTTACAACACCTAAAAGTTAATATTGAAGATTATCAATTAAAACAAATGCTCAGAAAAGGACTAAAATATTTAGATGATGAATTTCTAAAAGATTACCACATGCTAAAAAATAGAATTCCTAAAGTTGACCTAACAGACAATCATTTAACCTCATTGCAATTACATTATTTATATACCAGAAGTTTTTTTAAAACTAAAAAAGACTCTAAGGCCATGGAAAATGCAAAAGGGTATTACATGAAACAAATTGAAAACTACTGGTTAGATGCTTCGCTTTACTCTAAAGGTTTAATGAGCTTAATTGCACAACGCTCAGGCAATACAAAACTGGCCAGTACCATTCTTAATTCTATTAGAGAAAACAGTATAGTAGATGACGAAATGGGAATGTATTGGAAAGAAAACACAAACACAAGGTACTGGCATCAAGCAAATATTGAGACACAAGCCATGCTAATAGAGGCCTTTTCTGAAATCAAAAATGACAATGAGGAGATTGATCTACTAAAAACATGGTTGCTTAAACACAAACAGACTAACAAATGGAAGACCACAAAAGCGACCACTGCCGCTGTATATGCATTATTAATGCAAGGCAATGATTGGCTATCTGTAGACGAAGATGTTATAGTTACCGTTGCAGATCAACCGATTCCTGATTCTAAACTGGAAAACATTGAAAAGGAAGCTGGGACAGGCTACTACAAAGTATCATGGTCTGCAAATGAAATCACGCCCAAAATGAGTAAAGTAGAAGTTAGTAAAAAAGAAAACGGAATTGCCTGGGGAGCAGTTTACTGGCAATATTTTGAAGATTTAGATAAGATTACCTCAGCAAGCACCAATTTAAAAATCAAAAAACAACTTTATTTAAAAGAAGATTCAAATTATGGCAAACAACTTAAACTCATCACACCAGAAACCGTTGTAAAAGTTGGCGACTTAATAACTGTTAGAATTGAAATTTTTAATGATAGACCTATGGAGTTTGTTCATATGAAAGATATGAGAGCATCTGGTTTAGAACCTTTAAATGTACTTTCAGAATACAAATACAACAATGGTTTAGGATATTTTGAAAACACTAAAGATGCTTCTACAAACTTCTTTTTCGACTATTTACCTAAAGGAGAATTTGTATTTGAATATGACTTGAGAGCAAATAACTCAGGCCTAATGTCTAACGGCATCACTACCATACAGAGTATGTATGCACCAGAATTCAGTAGCCATAGTAAAGGCATAATGATAGAAATAGAGAAGTAATAAATTTTCACTAAATTTAATTACTAACTAATAATAAAATTATGAATTCAAAAGTATTTATGGGCTTACGAGTCTTTTTAGGCCTTTTTGTCCTTGCGTTTGGGGTTAACAAGTTTTACAACTTTATCCCTATGGAGCCGCCAACAAGTGAAGCTGTGATCACTTATTTTACCGCTCTTACATCAACAAAAACTCTAACCTTAGTAGCATTGGTTGAAATTGTAGCAGGTTTAGCATTGATTACAAACAAATATGGCGCGCTTATGTCTATTATTTTAATGAGTGTATCTGTGAATGCGGTTTTATTTCACGCCACATTAGATCCGGGAGGAATTGCTGGATCACTTGTTTTATTAGTTTTAAACCTAATAATGCTTTATGGCTATAAAGATAAATACAAAGCTTTGCTAACACCATAAAAAAAAGAGGTCTGATTCAGACCTCTTTTTTTTATTCTTTTTCGGGTGGATACACACTTAATATTTCTGAAGCAACATCTTTAATAATCTGCTCTCTCAATTCTGGAGTAGTTTTATTAGGGATAGATTGTTTTCCTATAGCATGCCAAAATAACGATTGGGTTTTAGCATCTAAAAACTCAAATACAACTTCTCTATCTAATTGACCTTCTCCAACAGGTATACCAACAGATACTCCGCCTCCAACATTACCTCCACCACCTCCAATACCAACACTCACTGAACTGCGTTCTGCACTTTGGAAGGTTTGACTTTGGATATTGATTAAAAAATCGGGGGTTTCTGATTTTACAAATGATTTTTGTTCAAGAATTGAATCTATCGCATAAATTAAGCGCTGTTCATCCAGCTCAGTTAAACCCGAATCTATATTGGAAAAATAATTATAAGACTTGTATGCTGTAAAGTTTGTAGTCCTATCATAATCTGATGATACATCTACACTTTTACAACTGACTAAGCAAAGGAATAAAATTGGAATTATAAAAAATTTCATGGCTATTGTTTTTTAATAAAGTTAATTAAAAAACTTAAGCACAAATTTCTAATGCTTAGTTAAGCATATCCCAAAGTTTATCTTTCAACTCCATAATCCCTTGTTGAGCCACTGATGAAATAAACAAATAATCTACAGGTAATTCGTTATCTAACTCCTCTTTTAATTCGGCCTTTAATTCATCATCCAGCATGTCACATTTTGAGATAGCAACAAGCCTATCTTTATCCAACATTTCTGGGTTATATCTTTTAAGCTCGTCTAATAAAATGTCATATTGTTTTTTAATATCATCTGCATCGGCTGGAATTAAAAACAATAAAGTAGAGTTTCGTTCGATATGACGTAAAAAGTAATATCCTAAACCTTTACCTTCTGCAGCACCTTCAATAATACCAGGAATATCAGCCATTACAAACGATTTAAAATCACGGTATTCTACAATTCCTAAATTAGGTTTAAGTGTAGTAAACTCGTAATCAGCAATTTTTGGTTTAGCTGAAGTAATAACAGATAGCAATGTAGATTTACCTGCATTTGGGAACCCAACCAATCCAACGTCTGCCAAAACTTTAAGTTCTAAAGTAATATCTTTTTCGTCCATTGGAAGACCCGGTTGTGCATAACGCGGTGTTTGATTCACCGAATTTTTAAAGTGCCAGTTTCCTAAACCACCTTTACCTCCTTCGCATATAATGCGTTCTTCATTGGCTTCAGTAATTTCAAAAAGTACAGTATCCGTTTCAGAATCTTTTACAACTGTACCCAAAGGCACTTCAATATAAACATCTTGACCATCAGCTCCAGTACTTCTACTTTTAGAACCATGTTCTCCATGTCCGGCTTTAAAGTGTCTTTTAAACTTTAAGTGATGTAAAGTCCATAAATTTTCATTCCCTTTAATAATCACATGGCCACCACGACCTCCGTCACCACCATCTGGGCCACCTTTTGTAATGAATTTTTCTCTATGCAAATGCACAGACCCTTTACCTCCTTTACCAGAGGTAACATGCATTTTTACATAATCCACAAAATTTCCTTCTGTCATATCGAAAATTTAAATCCTTTAAAAATCAAAGTTTATTAAATATACAACGACAACTTAAACAGTTGCCGTTGTTATTTTTTATTATATTCTTCCTTACCAAAAAGGTATAAGGACGTTTATATTATAGTGTATCTATTACTGCATTAATACGGGTAGTAATTTCTTCAATAGAACCTACACCATCAACCCCATAATATTTGTCTTGAGCTGAGTAATAATTTTTAAGAACAGCTGTTTTTGAATAATACTCAGTAATTCTGTTTCTTATTATGGACTCGTCAGCATCATCTGCTCTTCCACTTGTTTTACCACGTTCTAATAAACGTTCAACCAATACCTCATCATCAACTTCTAAAGCAATCATTGCGTCAATTTGAGAATCTTTAGTACGCATTAAAGCATCTAAAGCAGAAGCCTGAGCATCTGTTCTTGGAAAACCATCAAAAATAAATCCGTTAGCATCTGTGTTCTTTTCAACTTCAGAGTTTAACATTTCTATGGTCACTTGATCTGGCACTAACTCGCCCTTATCCATATAAGATTTTGCCAATGTACCAAGAGCTGTTTCGTTTTTAATATTATAACGGAACACATCTCCTGTTGAAATATGAACCAAATTGTAGGTTTCCTTTAAAAAATTTGCTTGAGTCCCTTTACCTGCTCCAGGAGGGCCAAATAGCACAATATTTGTCATGTGTTGGGTTGTTTTTTGTTGATATATTGCTGGTAAATTCCTTCCTAAACCATCATAATCGAGGCCATAACCAACAATAAATTTGTTAGGAATTTCTATACCAACATAATCTAATTTGAAATCTTTTTTATAAGCTTCTGGTTTGTAAAACAAGGTTGCAATAATAAGCTGTTTTACATTTTCATTTTTAAAAATTCGATGTACCTCAACCAAGGTATTTCCTGAATCAATAATATCCTCTAATATTACAACAGTTCTTCCCGTTAAATCTTGAGTTAATCCAATTAAACGTTGGATATCTTCTGTAGATTTAACACCTTGATAGGACGCCAGTTTTATAAAAGTTACTTCACAAGGTTTAGGGTATTTTTTGACAAAATCGCTCACAAACATAAACGACCCATTAAGTATCCCTACAAACACAGGTACTTCGTCTCCTAAATCCTCAGCAACAACATCTACCATGCGCTGTACTGCATCACTTATTTGCTTCTCAGAAATAAATGGTTTGAAATATAAATCATGAAGCTTTATAACCATAACCGAATTTTAAAGATGCAAAGATAATCAATTGATTATCGAATTGCGAATAATGGTTTAGATTGTTTATATTTTAGTTTTCTCTCAAAGGTAGTATTTGTATTTTTGTGCCAAATTATAGGCTATGAATTACTTTTCATCAAATTTCAAACTCGGTATACTTGGAGGTGGTCAATTAGGAAAAATGCTGCTTTCTGATACCCGAAAATTTGATATACAAACCAAAGTTTTAGACCCAAGTTCTGAAGCGCCATCAAAAATTGCTTGCAACACCTTTATTCAAGGCGATTTACTAGATTATGACACCGTAGTGAATTTTGGAAAAGATGTAGATGTATTAACTTTCGAAATTGAAAATGTAAATACAGATGCTCTTGAAACATTAGAAAATCAAGGTGTAAAAGTATATCCTTCTTCAAAAACTCTTAGGCAAATCCAAAACAAAGCAAAACAAAAGTTGTTTTATGTTGATCACAGTATTCCTACTGCTGATTTTAGCCGATTTGCATTTACCTCTGAAGTTGAAGACGCAATACACAATGGTGGATTAAGCTTTCCTTTTGTTTGGAAAAGTGCTCAATTTGGCTATGATGGTAATGGCGTAAAAGTTGTAAGAGCTATTGAAGATTTAAAAGGGTTACCTAATACAGAATGTATTGCTGAAACAATGATTCCGTTTAAAAACGAATTAGCTGTAATAGTGGCAAGATCTGAAAATGGCGAAATGAAAACCTACCCTGTTGTTGAAATGGAATTTCACCCAGAAGCAAACCAAGTAGAATATGTAATTTGTCCTGCGCGAATTTCTGATGAAATCGCAGAAAAAGCAAAAGCAGTTGCATTAAAAGTATCTGAGGCTTTTGAGCACGTTGGACTGCTTGCTGTAGAAATGTTTCAAACTCAAGACGATGACATTTTAGTAAACGAAGTGGCGCCGAGACCTCACAATTCTGGACATTACAGCATTGAAGCAAGCTACACCTCTCAATACGAACAGCATTTAAGAGCTATTTTAAATCTACCTCTGGGAAGTACTGAAAGTAAAGTAGCAGGGATAATGGTAAACCTTGTTGGTGCTGAAGGTCATGAAGGCGATGTTTGCTATAAAAACATAGAAGATATTTTAAGCATTGAAGGGGTAACGCCTCATATTTATGGTAAAAAGAAAACACGTCCTTTTAGAAAAATGGGGCATGTTACTATCGTAAATAAAGATATAGAAGTAGCCAGATCATTGGCAGAAAAAGTAAAAAACACAATTAAAGTAATAAGCGAATAAAATGAGTAAAGTAGGAATTATAATGGGAAGTAAAAGTGATCTTCCTGTAATGCAAGATGCTATAGACATTTTAAAAGGTTTTGATATTGAAGTAGAAGTAGATATTGTTTCTGCTCACCGTACACCTGAAAAAATGTTTGAATATGGCAAAGAAGCACATGAGCGCGGTATCAAAGTTATAGTTGCTGGAGCAGGTGGTGCAGCACACTTACCTGGGATGATTGCCTCTTTATCCCCACTTCCTGTGATTGGAGTACCTGTAAAAAGCAGCAACTCAATCGATGGTTGGGATTCTGTATTATCTATTTTACAAATGCCTGGAGGTGTCCCTGTAGCCACCGTGGCTCTTAATGGCGCAAAAAACGCTGGGATTTTAGCAGCCCAAATTATTGGTTCTTCTGATAAATGCGTTTTAGACAAGGTTGTAGCCTTCAAAGAAGGCTTAAAATTAAAAGTTTACGAATCTGCTAAAGATTTAAATTAAAAAACTCCAGCCGAAGCTGGAGTTTTAAAGCTATTAATCAATATTTTTTAGAGTCGCCGACTCCTTGTAAAAATAAGCAGCAAAAGTAATAATATATTTTTCCTCAATCGAAAAAAATATGTTAATTATCACAAAACCAACGAAATAATAAATTTCGTTACTCAAATAAATCTCTAATTTCGAAATTCGAATTCATGAATATTCTAAATCAAAAGTTTCAAACACCTCATCAAACAGCTCCTTTCTCACAAATTTCAAATGATATGTTTTTACCTGCATTTGAAAAAGCCATAGAAAAAGCAAGACAGGAAATTGATGATATTACTGAAAACACATCCCCTGCTACATTTGAAAACACCATTGCAGCTTTAGATTATTCTGGACAAGAATTAGACAGAATTTCAAGCATATTCTTTAATCTTAACTCTGCTGAAACTAACGATGAGATTCAAAGTATAGCACAAAAGGTTTCCCCGCTTTTATCTGAGTTTAGTAATGATATCACGCTTAACGCAAAATTATTTGATCGCGTAAAACGTGTATACTTTCAAAAATTAGAATTAAAACTAACGGCAGAAGAGGAAATGCTTTTAACAAAAAAGTATAAAGGCTTTGCCAGAAACGGTGCAAATCTAAATGAAACCGACAAATCGAAACTTAGAGCAATTGACAAAAAACTGAGTCAATTAAAATTGAAGTTTGGTGAAAATGTATTGGCCGAAACAAATGCGTTTGAGATGCTTATTGAAGACGAAAAGGATTTGTCTGGCTTACCTGACGGCGCTAAGGAAGCTGCAAAACAATTAGCAGAAAGCAAAAACAAAACCGGATGGCTATTCACTTTAGATTACCCAAGCTATATCCCGTTTATGACTTACGCTGACAATAGAGCATTAAGACAGCAGTTGTCTTCTGCCTTTGGAAGCAAAGGATTTAAAGGCAATTCCTATGACAACCAAAGTAATGTATTAGAAATTGCTCAACTTAGATATGAACGCGCAAACCTATTAGGCTATGACACTCATGCCAAATTTGTATTAGAAGAGCGCATGGCTCAAACCCCTGAAAAAGTAAATACGTTTTTAAACAATCTTTTAACTAAAGCAAAACCGGCTGCAAAAACCGAATTTGAGCGATTACAAGATTTTGCCAAAGATAAGGATGGCATTACCCAATTAGAAAAATGGGATTCTGCTTATTATTCAGAAAAATTAAAACAAGAACTTTTTCAACTAGACGACGAACAGTTAAAACCTTATTTTAAACTAGAAAATGTCGTTAATGGTGTATTTACAATCGCTAATAAGCTTTACGATTTAAATTTTGAAAAAGTTGACAACATAGATACGTACCATGAAGATGTTGAAACCTATTTGGTAACGAACACCAAAGGTGAATTTATCGCTGTGTTTTATGCCGATTTCTTTCCGCGTGAAGGCAAACGAAACGGTGCTTGGATGACCTCCTTTAAACCGCAATATAAATTAGACGGAAAAGACAGTAGACCTCACATCTCTATTGTTTGTAATTTCACTAAACCCACTAAAAGCAAACCTTCTCTACTAACTTTTAATGAAGTAACTACCTTATTTCATGAGTTTGGACACGCCTTACATGGCATGCTTGCAAATACTGTTTACCCAGGGTTATCAGGTACAAGTGTGTATTGGGATTTTGTTGAATTACCAAGCCAAGTATTAGAAAACTGGTGTTATGAAAAAGAGGCTTTAGAATTGTTTGCAAAACATTACGAAACGAATGAAGTTATACCGTTTGATTTGATAACAAAAATTAAAGAATCGGCTACATTTAATGAAGGCATGCAAACCCTCAGACAAATAAGCTTTGGTCTTTTAGACATGTCTTGGCACAATGCCAACCCTGAAAATATAAAAGATGTAAAAGCACACGAAATGCAAGCTTTTATCAATACCAACTTATATCCAGATGTTAAGGAGAATTGCATGAGTACTGCATTTTCACATATTTTTCAAGGCGGATATTCTTCTGGTTACTACAGTTACAAATGGGCCGAAGTGTTAGATGCTGATGCCTTTGAATACTTTAAACAAGAAGGCATCTTTAATAAAGATGTTGCCAATAAATTCAAAAACTACATCCTTTCACAAGGAGGCACTCAAAATCCTATGGATCTTTATATTAAATTTAGAGGACAAGAACCGCAGCCGGAAGCACTTTTAAAGCGTGCCGGTTTAATACAATAATTATGGAAACTAAGTTAGTATGTTCTGACATTGATGGAACACTTTTAAACAAGGATAGAGAATTAAGCGCCTTAAGTATTTCAACTATAAAACAGCTTTCTCCAATACCATTTATTTTGATTTCATCTCGTATGCCGCAGGCCATGTTTCATTTGCAGCAAGAGTTAGACATTACCAATTTACCCATGATTGCTTATAATGGTGCACTTATTAAAGATCAAGAGTTAATACTACAGTCAACAGAGATTGACGGAAGGTCGAGCTCTCAAATCGCAAAATTCTGTTCAGAAACCAGCATCCATTTAAGTTTATACCACAATAATGAATGGTATGTTCCAGCTATGGATTATTGGGCAAAACGGGAAGCCAATAACACCAAAGTTACACCTGTTGTAAACACTATTGATGATACCCTCAACACCTGGGAATCTCAAAACAAAGGTGCGCACAAAATAATGTGTATGGGTGATGAATTAGAAATTGAAGCTTTAGCCCAATACATTGAGAGTAACCTAAAAAATAAGGTCATTGGATACAGAAGTAAGCCTACTTATTTAGAAATTTCTCCTTGTAAAATTTCTAAATTAACTGCCATTGAGTCCCTGATTAAAACCAACTACCCCAAAACACAATTAACCAATGTTGTGGCTTTTGGCGACAACTACAATGACATAGACATGCTTAATGCTGTAGGTTTAGGTGTAGCTGTTGAAAATGCGAATTCTGAAGCACAACAAGTCGCAGACCATATTACACATTCAAACAAAGAAGATGGGGTGGCCTTATTCATAAAAAATCACCTTTTAGGTTAAAAGCAGCCTATAAACGAGTTAACTGAATAGAATTAAATTATTTAATTACATTTGAATAACACTTAACGTTTATAATTAACATGCCTGATCACAAATTAGATCCCAATAAATGGGTTTCACTTTATTCAGATTACCTTTTTAATTATACCATCACTCGTATTAATGATAGAGAGGTTGCAAAAGATTTGGTTCAAGAAACCTTTTTTGCAGGCTTAAAGTCGATGGTTAATTTTAAGGGTCAAGCCAGTGAGCGCACTTGGCTTATCTCGATTTTAAAGCGAAAAATTATAGATCATTATCGAAAAATAAATTCAAAAAAAGGAAAGGCAGAAGTAAAAGTAAACTTTAACACAGAGGAAGACGAAGGTGACTGGCTCGAAGAACGTGTAGCTGACCCCTATGACAGAACCGCAGAAGATACGATAGAAAATGAAGAGCTTGCAATGGCTATTCAAAAATGCATGTCTAAACTTTCCCAAAAACAAGCCCAAGTTTTTAAAATGAAAACTATTGAAGGAATGGATACAGAAACGATCTGTAATGAATTAAACATTACGGCGTCTAACCTATGGGTTATAATTCATAGGGCTCGAACTGCAATGGCAGATTGCCTTGAAAATAACTGGTTTTAATATGAAGCGAAAATTTTTATTTATATCCTGCGAAGAAGCTCAAGAAATTTGTGATAAATCGCAGTACGGTGAGGCTACGGCTTGGGAGAAACTAAAACTTAATCTTAGATATTTGTATTGTAGCATTACACGCAAATATGTGAAAAGAAACAAAAAACTCTCAGACTCAATTAATCAAGCGCCTTTAGATTGCTTGCAAAAAGAGGAGCTCAATGCGCTTCAAAAAGAGTTTAATCTAAAATTAGAACAGCAAAAGCAAGGCTAACCATCCAATAGGGATAGCTTCTACCCAGAAAGACGCATAATACTTTCCTTGATTGGTATTAGAAAAATATACCGATACAACAATTACCAATAGAGTAACATACAAGCTAATCGCAAAACTGTCTGAGCTATAAAACTTGAAGCTTTGCAATAAACCAATAAAAATACAAGTGAAGTACGCTATCAATTTGGTGCGCTTCAACCCAATAGATTGTGGTAGTGTCCCAAGTTTCAAATGATCATAAGTCATATCACGAATATCAAAAGGTAAAACCAATACCATTACAATCAAAAATCGTTGAGCAAATGTAATTATTGGGTCATGACCAAATGAAACCCCTGCATTTAATAAAGGAATAAATACAGTTATTCCGGCCCAAACTATTCCTATTATATAAATTTTCATTCCAGAAATACTTCTCAAGTTTTTATTACCATCTAAAAAATGCTTCCGAGGAAAAAAGGGAATTGCATATAAGATTGTGACGAGTCCTAAAACACCAACATATACTATAGTTTTTAGCTCCAATTGGGCTGCATAATAGCACATGAAAAGAAATGCAAAAAAAGAAAATATCTGTATCTGTTTTAAGCTATTTGTTAAGCTTCTATGGTGGAATTTTGCCAATCCAAAATACTTGACAAAATTATACGCTGTAATGGTACCAAAAAAAATGAAGTACAACACAGATTCTGAGAACGGTACATCAAACTCAATGAGCGTCACCCAACCTAAGGCAAACGCCGCTAAAGCCACATGAATACTGCTATTTATAAAAAAGTTTAAAACCTTTGAAAAAAACTGCATAATGCAAAAATAGTTAAACTGTTAATATCATTGAAAAATCGTTAAAAAGTTTCATTTCCATTAACAATTAACCATAGTAAATTACTTAATTTTGCAGCTTGAAACACAACAAACTAATTTGATGAATACAACTTCATTTGCACTACGTCATATTGGTCCTCGAGAAGAAGACCAATCCGAAATGTTAAAAACTATAGGAACGCCTACCTTAGATCAACTTATCTATGAGACTGTTCCGGATGATATTTTAATAAAATCAGGATTAAATTTAGACGATCCAATGAGCGAACAGGAGTATTTAACTCACATTCACGAGCTCTCAAAAGAAAACAAAACCTATGCCGCTTATATTGGTTTAGGATATCACCCAACAATAACTCCTGCAGTTATTCAAAGAAACATTTTGGAAAACCCAGGATGGTATACTGCTTATACGCCTTACCAAGCCGAAATTGCTCAAGGTAGACTGGAAGCATTATTAAATTTCCAAACAATGGTTATTGATTTAACTGGAATGGAAATTGCCAACGCCTCTTTATTAGATGAAAGTACGGCAGCTGCTGAAGCTATGAGTTTATTGTTTGCGGTTAGGGATCGTGCTCAGAAAAAAGCAAAAATCAATAAGTTTTTTGTTTCCGATACGATATTACCTCAAACTCTTTCGTTATTAGAAACAAGAGCTAACCCAATAGGAATTGAACTTATAGTTGGTAATGAAGCTGAATTCGATTTTTCTTCTGAAGTATTTGGAGCCCTTTTACAATATCCTGGAAAAGATGGACAAATTACAGATATCAAAAGTTTTATATCTAAAGCACAAGAAGCCAGCATTAAAGTTGCAGTTGCTGCAGATATTTTAAGTTTAGTAAAACTTGAAGCACCGGGCAAATTTGGAGCAGATGTTGTTGTTGGTACAACTCAACGTTTCGGTATCCCAATGGGCTACGGAGGTCCTCATGCTGCTTATTTTGCAACTAAAGAAGCTTATAAACGTGATATCCCTGGTCGTATCATTGGTGTAACTAAAGATAAAAATGGTAACAGAGCATTAAGAATGGCTCTTCAAACCAGAGAACAACATATAAAAAGAGACCGCGCTACATCTAACATTTGTACGGCACAAGTATTATTGGCTGTTATGGCTGGAATGTATGCTGTTTATCATGGACCTAAAGGATTAGAGTTTATTGCTAACAAAGTACACTCTACTGCGGGATCTGTAGCAAATAAAATTGAAGCATTAGGATTTGAACAAACAAATACAAATTTCTTCGATACTATTCAAATAAAAGCTGACGCTGCCAAAGTAAAGGCAGTAGCTGAAGGAAATGAAATTAATTTCTTTTATCCTTCTGATGACAGTGTTCTAATTTCTTTCAACGAGACTACAACTTTAAAGGATGCAAATGCGGTTATAAATGTATTTGCTGAAGTAAGTCAAAACAAAGTTGAAAGTTTAGAAGGCATTCCTTATAGCAATAACATTCAAGAGGGACTAGCAAGAACATCTCAATTCTTACAACAAGACGTCTTTAACACGCACCATTCTGAAACAGAATTAATGCGTTATATAAAATTATTAGAGCGAAAAGATTTATCTCTTAACCACTCTATGATTTCGTTAGGATCTTGTACTATGAAACTAAATGCAGCTGCAGAAATGTTGCCTTTAAGTAATCCTAACTGGGGAAGCATTCACCCTTTTGTCCCTATTGAGCAAGCTCAAGGGTACCAAAAAATGCTAAAAGCATTGGAAGATCAGTTGACTGAAATTACTGGTTTTGCCGCAACATCTTTACAACCAAATTCTGGTGCTCAAGGTGAATTTGCTGGATTAATGGTTATAAAAGCATATCATGATTCTCGTGGTGATCACCACAGAAACATTTGCTTAATTCCTTCTTCAGCTCACGGCACAAACCCTGCAAGTGCAGTTATGGCCGGAATGAAAGTAGTTGTTACTAAGTCTACCGAAGAAGGTAATATTGATGTAAATGACCTAAAAGAAAAGGCCGAATTACACAAAGACAACTTGGCTGCTTTAATGGTAACCTACCCATCAACTCACGGTGTTTATGAGGCAGCAATTACAAATATCACTCAAATCATACATGACAATGGTGGTCAAGTATATATGGATGGTGCTAACATGAATGCTCAAGTTGGATTAACAAATCCAGGGAATATTGGAGCCGATGTTTGTCACTTAAACTTACACAAAACATTTGCCATTCCTCACGGTGGTGGTGGACCTGGTGTAGGACCAATTTGTGTTGCTGAACAATTAGTACCATTTTTACCTGGAAACCCAGTAATTAAGGCAGGTGGAGAAAAAGCTATTTCTGCCATTTCTTCTGCGCCTTGGGGATCTTCATTAGTTTGTTTAATCTCTTACGGATACATTAAAATGTTAGGTGCAGAAGGCTTAACAGAATCTACAAGAACGGCTATTTTAAATGCCAACTACATTAAACAAAGATTAGAAGGTCATTTTGATACTTTATATTCTGGTGAACGTGGTAGAGCCGCTCACGAAATGATTGTAGATTGTAGAGCTTTTAAAGCTAACGGCATTGAAGTTACAGATATCGCTAAGCGATTAATGGATTATGGTTTCCATGCTCCAACTGTATCTTTCCCAGTTGCAGGAACATTAATGATTGAGCCTACTGAAAGTGAAAGCAAAGCAGAAATGGATCGTTTTTGTGATGCTATGATTTCAATTAGAGCAGAAATAAATGCTGCCACTAAAGAAGATCCTAATAACGTTTTAAAGAATGCACCGCATACTTTAGATTTATTAACGGCTTCTATTTGGGAGCTTCCATATACCAGAGAAGACGCTGCATATCCATTAGAATTTGTAAAAGAAAATAAATTTTGGCCATCAGTACGACGTGTTGATGATGCTTATGGAGACAGAAACCTCATCTGTTCTTGTACTCCTATTGAGGCATACGCCGAGGCATAAATGTCCGTTGGACATCGTAAAGCATAAGGTATTAATTTAACATTTATATTTATTGGTGTTATATTAGTACCTTAGCTTTTATACTACACTCAAATAAATGATATATGAACATTAAGATTACAGGCTCAGGCTCTTATATTCCTGACACTATTCAATCAAACCACCACTTTAACAATCACGAATTTTTAAATGCAGATGGTTCTTCAATTGAATATCAAAATGAGACTATCATTGAAAAGTTTAAAGCCATTACAGGCATAGCTGAACGTCGTTACATTGACGAAAAATTAACCTCTTCTGACATTGGAGCCATTGCCGCAGAAAGGGCTATTAAAAACGCGCAAATAGACCCTGAAGAATTAGATTATATTATTGTTGCCCATAATTTTGGTGATGTAAAATATCAAACTGCACAAAGTGATTTATTACCTTGTTTAGCTTCAAGAATAAAACACACCCTTAAAATTAAAAACCCAAAATGTGTAGCTTATGACATTCTGTTTGGTTGTCCTGGATGGCTTGAAGGTGTTATCCAAGCGCAAGCATTTATTAAAGCTGGAATGGCTAAAAAATGCCTTGTTATTGGTACTGAAACCTTATCACGAGTTGTAGATCATCACGATAGAGATTCTATGATTTATTCTGATGGCGCCGGTGCAACTGTAATTGAAGCTTCAAATGAAGAAGGCGGTATTCTTGCACACGAAACAGCCTCCTTCACATATGACGAAGCGTATTACTTGTATTTTGGCCCGTCAAATAATAAAGACTTAGATCCGGATAACAGACATATAAAAATGCATGGACGTAAAATTTACGAGTTCGCATTAAGTAATGTGCCAGCTGCAATGAAAACATGCTTGGACAATAGCGGTCAAGATATTAAAGATTTAAAAAAGATATTCATTCATCAAGCCAATGAAAAAATGGATGAAGCTATTATAAAACGATTCTACAGGCTATACAAAACCCCTGCCCCAGAAGGTGTAATGCCCATGAGTATTCACGAATTAGGAAACAGTTCGGTGGCAACAATACCTACCTTATTTGATTTAGTTTTAAAGAACGAAATTGAAAACCAACAAGTAGAAAAAGGGGATTTAATTATGTTTGCAAGTGTAGGATCAGGAATGCATATTAATGCCATAGTTTATAAATATTAATTTATGTACGAAGGACAGTATCCGCATAAGCGCTACAACCACACCTTAGATTTTCTTAAAACACATATTTCAACAGAAAGCTCAATTTTAGATTTAGGCGTTAAAAACCCTTTTTCTGAAGTCATGCAGTCTAACGGATATAACGTTGAGAATACGGGTGGAGAAGATTTAGATATTGATAGCACAGCAATAGAAAACTCAAAGGCAGATGTTATTACTGCTTTCGAAATTTTTGAACATTTATTATCTCCATTTACTGTATTAAAATCTATAAAAGCTGATAAACTTGTAATTAGCGTCCCTTTAAGATTATGGTTTGCCCCTGCCTACAGAAGTAAAACAGACATGAGAGACAGGCATTATCATGAGTTTGAAGATTGGCAATTAGACTGGTTACTGGAGAAAACCGGGTGGAAAATTATTGATCGCAAAAAATGGACAAATCCAACCAAAAAAATTGGATTCAGACCGCTTTTAAGATGGTTTACCCCCAGATATTATATTATATATGCAGAAAGGGTTTAATTTGTAAAAAATTTAAGTCTGAAGTTTTATATCGTCATACCTGCCCACAATGAAGCAGATGTCATCTCCGACACACTTGATTCTCTTATAAGTCAAACTCATTTACCAACTAAACTGGTAATAGTTAATGACCACTCAAGCGATGCTACTGAAAACATTGTGTCTTCTTATGCTCAAAATCACCCATGGATTTCTTTAGTGAATAATCAATCTGAAGATTTACATCTACCTGGTGCAAAAATCATCAATGCATTTAATAAAGGCCTTGCCCAACTGGATAACAACTATGATGTAATTTGCAAATTTGACGCGGATTTAATTTTTCCAAATAATTATCTCGAAGAGTTATCTCATCAATTTCAAGCTAATAAAAACTTAGGTATGGCCGCTGGGTTTTGCTATATTAAGCATGGCGACCAATGGGTTTTGGAAAACTTGACCAGTAAAGAACACATTAGAGGTGCTTTAAAAGCCTATAGAAAAGAATGTTTTAAAGCAATTGGAGGTTTAAAATCTTCAATGGGGTGGGACACTGTTGACGAAATGCTTGCCCTGTATTATCAATGGGAAGTTAAAACAATAGAACATCTTCACATTAAACATTTAAAGCCTACAGGAGCATCCTATAACAAGAAAGCCAAACATCTTCAAGGGGAGGCTATGTATAAAATGAGGTACGGTTTTATTATTACTACAATCTCTGCAATAAAGCTAGCCCTTAAAAAACAAAAAATTAGTTTTTTTATAGATTACATCGTCGGTTTTTTGAAAGCGTCTTTAAACAAAACAGAGCCCTTAGTAGATAAAAGTCAAGGTAAATTCATCCGACAATTAAGATGGAAAAAAATGAGTGAAAAACTATTTTAGTTCCTCACTCAAATTTCTATTATTTCAAAACAAAGTCTAAAGGCTGTCCTGTTGCGCCATTAGGGAAACTCACTCCCAATAATGCAGACATTGTTGGAGCAATATCTGGGATAACTGTTTTCTCTAAAGTACTCCCCTTAACAAAACCATTACCATAAAACAATAATGGCACATGCGTATCATAATTTAATCCAGAGCCGTGAGTAGAACCAGTTTTCCCATAAGATATAAAAGCTGGATCGTAATTAACAATGATATCACCTGAACGTTTTTGATTAAATCCATTCTGAATTAATTCTTCAATACCAACATCAAAATTAACAGATGCCATGGTCTTAGCAGTATAAGCTTTATCAACATTTGGATAACCAATAACTTCTTCTAAAATAGTCTTTTGAACAGCTTCGGCATCCAACTTCAAACGTTTTAACTCATTATAATTTAAAAATATTTGATTATTACTCACATTTTCAACTAAATCCTCACTATTGTATCTTGATTTAAGAAATGCAGTTAATTTACTTTTCCCTTCTCTATTATTAATATATCCTGCTGGAATATTATGCGAAGACAAATAGGCAGGAACATCGACAGCACCGTGGTCTGCTGTTAAAAACACACTATAATTACCTTTACCAACCTCAGCATCTAAAGCATCTAAAAGTCTTTTAATGTCTTTATCTAATCTCATGTAAGTATCCTGAATTTCTTTAGAATTCACGCCAAAATTATGTCCAACATAGTCCGTACTTGAGAAACTCACCGTTAATACATCTGTATCGTTATCCTTTCCTAATTGTTCAGCTTTAATCGCTTCGATAGCAAAATCTGCAGTTATACTATTTCCAAAAGGTGTTGCTTTTATGATGTCAAATCCGTCGTTTTCCTCACTTAATATTTTTAAATCATAAGGAAATTCAGCTGTTGATTTACCTTTAAATCCGCCTTCAAAATTATTTAAATCCGCTCCACTTTCTACATACCCTTCAATAGGCTCGATAGTACTCCATTCTTTTAAATACGATTGCGCTTTATCCGAAGCATTAAAAGTACTCACCCAATTTGGTAGTTCGTCCATATAAAAAGAACTTGAAATCCAAGCCCCTTCGTCTTTTCCATGAAACCAATATGCAGCATTGGCGCTATGACCAGCAGGTAAAATCGCTCCGCGATCTTTTAGTGAAATACCAATCGTCTTTCCTCTTAATTGCGTAAACAATCTATTTTCATCTGCAAATGAAGTAGTTTTCATGCGGTGAGGTGACATTTTCCCAGCATTATCAGTTGTCCCAACAGGTGTTACCGAATCGTCACCGGCACAATACACCATCTTTCCTATTACTTTATCGTACCAATTGTTTCCTATAATACCATGATATTTAGGTGTTGTACCGGTATAAACAGAAGCATGCCCCGGACCAGTATAAGTTGGGACGTAATTAAAATGATTGTTTTTGCAATTAAAGCCTTCATTCATCAAACGCCTAAAACCACCTTCACCATACCTGTTGTAAAATCGAGTTAGATAATCATACCTCATTTGATCTACAACAATCCCAACCACTAATTTTGGTTTAGAATTTACATTCGTTTCCTGCCTAATAGATGCAGCTGCATCCTTAGAATCATTTTTGCAAGAATAAATAGTTAACAAACAAAAGAAAACAAATAGTACTTTTTTCATATCCAGTATTTTAAACTGTAGCAAAAATACCAAATTTATAGCATCATAAATTTAAAATTTAGCCAATTAAAACCTATATTTTTTTACTTTAGCAGTTACAATTTATAACATGACATACCTGCATAACATAGGCGTTTATTTTATAATGCTTAAAGAAATGTTTCGTAAACCGACCAAATGGTCTGTTATGAAAACGCTGATATTTAAAGATATTGATGACTTAGTAATAGGATCATTGGGTATTGTTGCATTTATTTCATTTTTTGTTGGAGGTGTTGTCACCATCCAAACTGCCTTAAACATTAGCAATCCTTTAATCCCAAAATATTTGGTAGGATTTGCTACTCGACAATCAGTTATTTTAGAATTTGCGCCTACATTTATTTCAATTATTATGGCTGGTAAGGTAGGTTCGTTTATAACCTCGAGTATTGGCTCAATGCGAGTAACTGAACAAATTGATGCGCTTGAAGTTATGGGGATTAACGCAGTAAACTATTTGGTGTTCCCTAAATTTATTGCCATGTTGCTTTACCCTTTTGTTATTTCTATTGCAATGTTTTTAGGAGTTCTTGGAGGTATGGCGGCTTGTATTTACGGTGGGTTTAGCACCTTAGAAGATTATATAACCGGTGTCCAAATGGATTTTATTCCGTTTCACCTTACATACGCAATGATTAAAACTACAGTCTTTGCAATTATATTAGCTACTATTCCTTCTTATCACGGATTTTACATGAAGGGAGGAGCTTTAGAAGTTGGTAAAGCGAGTACAACATCTTTTGTCTGGACCAGTGTTGTTATTATCCTTTCAAATTATATCCTAACACAAATGTTATTAAGCTAATGATTGAAGTTAAAAACATAGAAAAGTCGTTTGGAGAAACTAAAGTTTTAAAAGGGATATCTACCGTTTTTGAAAAAGGTAAAACTAATTTGGTCATAGGACAAAGTGGTTCTGGGAAAACAGTTTTCTTAAAATGCCTATTAGGCTTATTTTACCCTGAAAAAGGAACTATCTCTTACGATGGAAAAATTTATTCTAATTTAACTGCCAACGAAAAGGCCACTTTAAGATCAGAAATTGGTATGGTATTTCAAGGAAGTGCGTTGTTTGACTCCATGACTATTGAAGAAAATGTCATGTTTCCATTACGAATGTTTACCAACCAAAGTGTTGCAGAAATGCAGGAACGTGTAGACTTTGTTTTAAACAGGGTTAATTTACCAAATGCTCATAAAAAATTCCCGAGTGAAGCCTCAGGAGGAATGCAAAAACGTGTGGCTATAGCGCGTGCTATTGTCAACAAACCAAAATATCTTTTTTGTGATGAGCCTAATTCTGGCTTAGACCCAAGAACGGCTATTGTCATTGATAATCTTATTCAAGAAATTACAGATGAATATCAAATGACTACTGTAATAAACTCTCATGATATGAATTCAGTTATGGAGATTGGCGAAAAAATTGTATTTCTTCAACATGGCTTAAAAGCATGGGAAGGCTCTAAAAACAACATATTTAGAACAGACAATGAAGCCGTTACAGATTTTGTTTACTCTTCAGAATTGTTTAAAAAAGTTAAAAGAATGTATATGGAGGAGAATCAATAGTTATTTAATTCTCCTAACAATAATAGTATCTAATTGGGTACTTAATTTCACCTTTAACCACTCTTCAAGAGCAGCTGCATTTTTCACAATTTCCTTTTCTTTAGATATGGAATCATTCCATTTTACAGCAAAAACAGAAACGGTATCAATCTGTTCAAAATTAGAATAAATGACATTGGAATAAGAGAACTCTTTTATGTTTGAATACAAGGCTTTCACTTCGTTAGTAAGACCAACCATTTCAATTTGATTTCGTTCAAACTTTTGTAATGCGCTCACTTTATTCTCCAAAAATTTAATACGTTGTGTTTGCGATAATAAATCTAAAGAATCTCTCGAGCGCAACTCTTCCATGTACTTGATATTGTCAAGATTCTTCAATCTATTCTGATTAAATTTAAGCTCGGTATCCACTAAAGCACTATAAGTACGCATTCTATTCTCTAAAACAGCAACAGTCGTTTCTTCAACCTCATCTAAGCCAAAAGTGTTTAAAACAATTCGGCTTGGTCCTACTCTAGAGTACTCGGGAAATGCGTTCTTTTTAATGTATTCTGAATGTGGTAAAGCCTCCAATTCATTTTGAATAAAACTATTGGCATCCTTATGAAAATTTGTCTTTTTAATTACATTAACAAATGTCCATACTGCTGGTACCATTACTACAATTGCAATTAAATAAGCTACTCTTGCTACCATTTTACGTTTGGCTGAATTGGCATATTTAAGCATTGGAAACCTCAACAGCTTCAATACCAAAAATGTTGCCATAGCAATAAAAATGGTGTTTATAGCAAACAGATACATGGCACCTGTTGCAAATTTCAAACCTTCAACAGTGTTTTCATTCCAAGCAAAAGCTAGCCCATAACCAACGGTACAAAGGGGCGGCATTAATGCCGTAGCAATAGCAACACCAAAAATCACAGAAGCAATGGTTCCTTTTTTAGTTCGAGCAATAATTAATGCCAAACCTCCAAAAAAGGCGATTAATACATCTCTAATATCTGGTTCTGTACGTGCTAATAACTCTGATGAACTTTGTTGTAGTGGAAAAAACTTGAAGAATAGAAAGGCTGTAATGACACTTAACAAAATCATTACTCCAAAATTAATCAACGATTTTTTTAAAGTCTCAATATCATTAATGGCTATAGACAACCCAATACCTAATATTGGTCCCATTAATGGGGAAATTAACATGGCTCCAATAACAACAGCTGTTGAATCGGCATTTAAACCAACCGAAGCGACAAAAATACTACATATTAAAATCCATGCAGTGGCTCCCTTAAAAGGAATGTCGTTTTTTATGGCTTCAATAGTAGAATCGCGGTCGGTGTCGTCTCTAAAATCTAATAGCTCCCTAACAAAAACTTTTAAACTTTCCCAAAGTCCTTTAGCATCACTCTTCACCGCTTTTTTAGACTCGGCTACAGTTTTATCCTTAAGGTCTTTTTCTTCTTCGTTAAAGTTAAACTTAGTTTCTTCCATGAATACCCGTTAATCTATTTTCTAAAATTAAAGATATAAATTATAATGATTAAACGACTATTTAATTTAGATGACCAATAATCTGCTTTATAGAATATTATCCGTGTTGAGAACCGAAAGTATCTTTCACTTTATTTAAGACTTGCTTTATGTCCTGCTCCTTAGATTTTGGACAAACCAGAAGCACATCATCCTTATCAACCACTATATAATCTTTCAATCCGTCGATAACAACAATTTTATCCGAATTGGTTCTAATCATGTTACCCGAAGCATCAATAGACAAGGTTCTGGCATTAACAACTGCATTGCTATTCTCGTCCTTTTCTAATTTGTCATACAAACTGCCCCAAGTTCCTAAATCATTCCAATCGAAAGTAGCTGGTAAAACGAATACATTTTTTGATTTTTCCATAATGGCGTAATCCACTGAGATGTTCTCTGCCTTTGGATAGTTTTCCAAAATAAAGGCATCTTCAGCCGAAGTATTATAAGTCGCTATACCGTTTTCAAACAACTTAAATAAATCGGGTTGATTATTTTTAAAGGCATTTAAAACGGTTTTCACACTCCAAACAAAAATCCCTGCATTCCATAAAAAATTGCCTTGACTTAAAAACTCTTTGGCTGTGTTGTAATCTGGTTTTTCTCTAAACTGAACAACTTCTTTAATATCAGTAGACGCGTTTAAATTTGACTCTATATAACCATATCCTGTATTTGGAAATGTTGGTTGGATACCTAAAGTCATTAGCGCATCCTCTTTCTCACAGAAATCAAAAGCGGTTTGTACATTACTTGTAAACGCTCCTTCATCTTCAATCCAGTGGTCACTAGGAGCCACAATCATTACAGCATTTTCGTTTTCCTTTTGAATTTTCAATGCTGCATATAAAATACAAGGTGCAGTATTTCTCATTGCTGGCTCTAGCACGACTTGCCTTTTTGTGACATTTGGTAGTTGTTCAAAAACCAAATCGTTATAGCGTTCGTTGGTAAGAATAAAAATATTTTCTTCAGGAATTAGCTTTGAAAGTCTACTAAACGTTTTTTGAATTAACGTTTCGCCAGTACCAAGCATATCGTGAAATTGCTTTGGAAAATCTTGTGTACTAACTGGCCAAAACCTTGAACCTACTCCTCCAGCCATTAATATGGCATAATAATTTTTATTCATACTATTTTTCTAATAATTCTACCTCGGCATTTGGGTTAAAAAGATATAATTTACCCGTACTTACCTCTTGAGCTTCGAAGCGCTTAACGCGCTTGGCTCCCATTTTAAAAACTCTTTTATTATGAAGCTTAAAATGCGCCCCTAAAGGTACTTCAAATATATAAGTTTTACCATTGGGAGGGTCAAATTGTTTCAATGCAAAAGCTAATTTATGATCAGAATCACTGGATGCTTTTGGGTTCAAAAAATGTTTTGCTAAAACCGGGAGTAAATCTACAGGAAAAACTTCTGGATTTAACAAAGGTAACATCAAAGTTTTAAAGGTGAACTTCCACTCTTTTCCGTGAGGCTTAATTTGTTTTCCGAATTTTAAATAAGCCTCAAAATGTGCAATTTCATGAACAAGTGTAATTAAAAATCGATATTGATTTAAATTTGTATTGACCGTTATTTGAAATTCTCCATTTGGCATTTCTCTAAAATCACCATGCCGTGTTTTGCGTTCTGATTTTGGCTTTAAAACCAATTTATCATGTTCTAATAAATTAGAAACATAAACAATTGCATTTTCGGGAATAAACTGGGACAAATTATTAGTCATAGCACAAAAATAGAAAGTAAGTCTTAATTTTTTGGCTTATTATTGTACATATTATTTTTAGATGTATCGCCAATTAAAATCCGTTGTTAAGTTTCTTTTACCCGATCGCTTTATCGCTTCAAACGAAGTTGTATTTAGACGTATTTACGCCTTAATTTACAAAGGCTCCCTTTACAAATGCAATCTATGTGATACTGGTTTACGCTTGTTTATCAATGATGATCGCGGGGGAAAACTCTGTCCTAAATGCGGAAGCATCTCTCGAAATAGAAGGCTTTGGAATGTTTTAAAATCTGATTTTATAACAACTGATTCTAAAATTTTACATTTTTCACCTTCAAGAGCCTTAAACAGAAAACTCAGTAATATTTCAAATATTGATTACGTAACATCAGATTTTGTTGGAGAATTTCAAGCTGACAAAAACTTAGATATTACAGCTATTGAGGAAGCAGACAATTGTTATAACACCATTATTTGTTATCATATTTTAGAGCATATTACAGAGGATCATACAGCCATATCAGAACTTTATAGAATACTGAAACCCGGAGGAACTTGTATCCTTCAAACCCCTTTTAAGGATGGTGACATTTACGAAGATCCTAAAATAGTAACTCCTGAGGACAGAAGTTTACATTTTGGACAAGATGATCATGTGAGAGTATACAGTGTCGAAGGACTTCAAAATCGATTAGAACAAAAAGGGTTCCAGGTGTCCTGTTTGAAGTTTGAAAATGATAAAAAAAATAAATATGGCCTAGCTACTCCTGAGTATATTTTATTAGCAAAAAAACCAATTAAAGAAGCCTAATTAAATCTCTCATATCACTAAAGGTATTAGTGCATTTTTCTGAAAGCTCATTATTGTAATCATGAGCCGTATAACCAAACACATCAAAGCCTCCATTTATTGCAGCTTGCACACCTGTTATACTATCTTCAATCACAAGACATTCACTATTTGAAAAGCCCATAGTTTTAGCTGCCAAAGTAAATATTGCAGGATCTGGTTTCCATTTTTCTATGGTATAACAACTAAAAATGTTTTGCCCAAAAAAAGAAAACAAGCCGGTAAGTTCGAGATTTAATTTAATCTTTGGTACTGGCCCACTTGAAGCTACACAATACGGGATTTCTAAAGATTCTAAAACTTCCTTTATCCCTGATACAGGTGTAACCTTTTCTTTAAATGCTTGGTAACTCAATGCCCTATAATCCGCTTCAAAAGAAACAGGCAACTCTTCCTCTATCAAACCTTCAATACTCGCCTTTACTCGCTTTATGGTTCCGCCTTTAAAATGCTTTAAAGCATATTTCAAATCAATATTTGCACCATAACTATTAGCCATATCTACCAATACGCCATTACTTATGGGCTCACTATCTACTAATACCCCATCACAATCAAATATGATACATTTATACTTACTCATTAGGGTGTTGTTGAAGATACTTGAAGAAGTTTACCGTTAAAGTAAGCATGCCCGTTTAGAGAAAATTCATTAATATAAGTTGCCATACTAACGGCCGAATTAGGAGCAACATATCCTGGAAACGCTTCTTCTAACATTTCGGTTTGCACAGCACCTAAAGCCAATACATTAAATGAAGGACCATTTTCTTTATACTCTTCAGCCCATAACTCGGTTAATGTAATTACCGCTGCCTTACTTGAACTATAAGCCGCCAAGCCTGGAAATTTCATACTCCCTTGAACACCTCCCATAGAACTTATAGTTACCACGTGACTCGATGAACTCATGTTTCCCAATAACCTACGAGTTAATTCTGCGACTCCAAAAACATTAGTTTTATAAACGGTTTCAAAATCTGACATATCAAGCGCCTCAAAAGGTTTATTTATGAGAACACCTGCATTATTTATCAAGACATCAACAGCATTCCAATTGGTGTTTACAAAGTCACAAACTGCATCATATTGAGAAGCAACACTTAAATCCATTGCCATTGCTGTCACGTTTTTCAACTTAAGTTCTGCTATTGGTTTTTCATTTCTTGACAAGGCCAAAACATTATGACCTTGATCTGAAAACATCTTTACGAGTTCAAAACCTATTCCTCTGCTCGTGCCTGTAATTACAACGTTTTTACTCATACATTACAATTTCTTTATCTACTGTTGAAGTCATAACCTCTATTGCAGGAATGACCTTATTCACCAACTCTGCCATGTGATTAAAATCCATAAATTCTACTTCATCATCTACATGATGGTAATATGCATAATTGGTAAAATCAAAAGTAGACACTGTTTGACAAGGCAATTTAAACTCTTTATAAAACGGATAGTTATCAGAACGCTTAAACAAGCTAAATTCCTTTGCCTTTGGCAATAATCCAATCAATTTAAAACCAACATACTCGTTAAGTTTTTCACCCATATTAGACAACTCATACCCTGATAAATACATATCATAATCTTTGTCCTTCATAGGCACACCAATCATTTCGAAATTAAGCATTGTATAAAGGTTTAAACCTTCCTTTTTCAATTTTGTTGCCAAGTGTTTAGATCCTAAAAGCCCCATTTCTTCAGCAGAAAACAATGCAAACATTAGACTTCTTTTATTTGATTTCGTTTTAGAAAAATATTCTGCTATTGCCATAACAGCGCTTGTCCCTGCAGCATTATCATTTGCACCATTAGCGATTGAATCTCCTTCTACTGCCCTACCTTTACCAATATGGTCATAATGAGCTCCAAGAATTACAACCTCATCTTTCAATTTTGGATCATTCCCTTCAATAAAGGCAACAACATTAAAGGCATCGTTTCCTTTAGCAACAAAGTTATCTCTATAAGTTTCAAAATAAGGTTTCACTCCCATTTTTGTAAACTTAGATTCTATAAAAGTAGCCGCCTCTGCAATACCTTCGGTACCGGTATTCCTTCCTGCAAGATCATCGGAAGCTAATACAGTTACCAATTCCTCCAATGTTTCACTGCTAACTGCAGTAATCTTATCTTTTGCAACTTGGCTAAATCCAGATATGGTAATAATAAAAACTGATAGTTTTAATAGTAATTTCATAGTGTTTTTTGTTTGGTTCTAAAGATAAAAAAATCCCGCTAACTGTGGGATTTTTAAATATATGTAATCTGTTTTATTTCAAACTTATACTAACATTGTAACCGGATTTTCAATAAATCCTTTTAAAGTTTGTAAAAATTGAGCTCCAGTGGCTCCATCTACAGTTCTATGGTCACACGCTAAAGTTAATTTCATTGTGTTTCCAACAACTATTTGTCCATTTTTCACAACTGGCTTTTGCACTATTGATCCAACTGATAAAATAGCTGAATTAGGTTGGTTTATGATAGAAGTAAAACTTTCTATACCAAACATTCCTAAATTAGAAATTGTAAATGTACTGCCGTCCATTTCTTGAGGCGTCAATTTTTTAGACCTTGCTCTTACAGCATAATCTTTTACTGCTGCACCAATTTGAGGTAATGATTGCTCATTTGCAAACTTCACCACAGGCACAACCAATCCGTCTTCAACAGCCACTGCCACACCTACATGAACGTGATTGTTTAATTTCATTCTATCATCAAGCCACTGCGAATTAACTTGTGGATGTAACTTAAGTGCCAAAGCACAAGCTTTAACTACGATATCATTGAATGAAATTTTTGTATCTGGAATAGAGTTAAATTGCTGTCTAAATGCAATCGCATTATCCATATCAAACTCTACCGCTAAATAGTAGTGAGGTGCAGTAAACTTAGATTCTGATAATCGTTTAGCAATAACTTTTCTCATTTGAGAATGCTTAACCTCATCAAAATCTTCTTGTCCCGAAGGAACAAATTTAGCCATTGATGCAGTAGCACTTGCTGCTACCGGTTTATAGTTTTCTATATCTTTCTTTACAATTCTGCCATTTTCACCAGTACCACTTACTTGGCTTAAATCAATTCCCTTTTCTTCTGCTATTTTTTTAGCTAAAGGTGAAGCAAAAATTCGACCATTAGTTGAATTAGTAACCGCAGGTGCCGCTTGTTTTACTGGCTCTGCAACCTTTACCGTTTCTACTTTAGGAGCTTTTACCTCTTCCTTGACAGCTGACTCAGCAGTTCCTGCCACAGAAAAATTAGATGCTACTTTAGATACATCTGTACCAGCCGGGCCGATAATAGCCAGTAGATCGTCTACTTTAGCAGATTCTCCAGCTTGTAAGCCAACATATAATAAAGTACCTGCATTGAAAGATTCAAACTCCATTGTAGCTTTATCTGTTTCAATTTCGGCCAATATATCGCCTTCTTCAACAACATCACCTACATTTTTCAACCAAGAGGCTACAGTACCTTCTTCCATGGTATCACTTAGTCTTGGCATTGTAACCACAACTACACCATCAGGAACTTCGACTGTTTCAACCGCTGCTTCAACAACCTCGGTATTTTCTTCATTGGCTTCAGATGCAACTGCATCATTTCCATTTAAAAGAGCTGATATATCTTCACCTTCATCACCAATTATAGCTAATAAGGCATCAACTTTTGTAGTTTCACCCTCTTGTACTCCAATATGTAATAAGGTACCTTCATGAAAAGATTCAAATTCCATCGTGGCTTTATCAGTTTCAATCTCAGCAAGAATATCTCCTTCTTCAATTTTATCACCTACATTTTTTAACCAAGACGCTACTGTCCCCTCTTCCATTGTATCACTCAATCGAGGCATGGTAATAATTTCTGCCATAGCTTATAATTTATGTTGTATAAACGGATAATCTTCTTGTTGGTAAACCACATCGTACATTACGTTCTTATCTGGGAATGGAGATTCGTCTGCAAATTTCTCGCACTCACTTACTAAGTCTTTAACACGAGCATCGATGGTTTTAATTTCATCTTCAGAAGCATAACCTTCTTCTAAGATCACGTCTTTAACCTGTTTTATTGGGTCAATCTTCTTGTATTCTTCTACTTCGTCTTTCGTTCTATAATGTTGAGCATCACTCATTGAATGACCTCTATATCGATATGTTTTTAATTCTAAGAATGTTGGACCATCACCTCTTCTAGCTCTTTGTATAGCTTCATCAAAAGCTTCAGCAACTTTCACAGGGTTCATTCCGTCAACTGGGCCACAAGGCATATCATATCCTAAACCTAATTTCCAAACATCTGAATGGTTTGCAGTACGCTCTACAGAGGTACCCATAGCGTAACCATTATTTTCACAAACAAAAATCACAGGTAATTTCCATAACATTGCAAGGTTAAAGGTTTCATGCAAAGAACCTTGTCTCGCTGCACCATCACCAAAACAACAAATTGTTACAGCATCACTATCGTGATATTTATCACCAAAAGCAATCCCAGCTCCTAAAGGAATTTGACCTCCAACAATACCGTGACCACCATAAAAACGATGTTCCTTAGAAAATATATGCATTGAACCACCAAGCCCTTGAGAAGTACCAGTAGCTTTACCAAATAACTCAGCCATAACACGTTTTGGATCTACACCCATACCTATTGGTTGTACGTGGTTACGATAAGCTGTAATCATTTTATCCTTGGTCAAATCCATGGCATGTAATGCTCCTGCTAATACTGCTTCTTGTCCATTATATAAATGAAGAAATCCTCTAACCTTTTGTTGAATATAAACTGCTGCCAGCTTATCTTCAAACTTTCTCCAGAACAACATATCTTCATACCACTTTAGGTACGTCTCCTTTGTGATTTTTTGCATCGAAATAACTTGTTTATATTAACGAAATACAAAAATACTACATTAGTTAGTAATGAAAAAACACTAATTGGTTAAATTTAAACGAAAACGTTATAGGTAAGTTTTATCAAAAATGAGTGGTAACAGGTTGGCCAAGGATTTTGACCTTACCACTTTTCCTGTTTCTCCCATAAAATAAATTTCTATCGGAGCTTCTTGCTTCACCTCATATTCTGATATCGCTTGACGACAAGCACCACAAGGCGGAATAGGCTCTGTATTCACATCTGACTGAGAACCGGCTGTCAAAGCCATTATCACAACCTTTGCATCAGGGTATTGAGAACCCGCATAATAAATAGCCGTGCGCTCTGCACATAATCCAGAAGGATAAGATGCATTTTCTTGATTATTTCCTGTTACTACTTTATTATTATCTAATATTAAAGCTGCACCTACACTAAACTTAGAATAGGGTGCATAAGCCCTTTTTCTAGCCTCGGCAGCTTCCTTCATTAAATCTCTTACATACTCTGGTAATTCGACGATACTATCAAAAACTTCTAAAATCGATTCTATTTTTACCGTTTTCATAATTAAAATTGGTTTACCTATGGTATTAAAACAAAAAAACTATCACCTAAGTTAAGTAATAGTTTTTTGTTTTGCTTTATTTTAATCTACTAATATTCTTGGTACTCACCGTCTCCAAAATTAAAAGTAAGCGTAAATCTCAATGTGTTTTCTAAAGGACTTTGCACCTTTGAAGCAGAAAATAGGTATGATAAATCTAAATTAATAGTAGTGTACTTAAACCCAGCTCCTAGTGCAAAAAACTGCCTAGCACCTTTATCTTCACTTTCATGAAAGTAACCGGCTCTAAACATAAATGCATCATCATAGTTGTATTCTGCTCCTAATGCCCAAGTAAACTCACTCATTTCTTCACTAAATCCTCCTGGAGCATCTCCAAAGGATTGAAACAATCCTTTCCCAAAACTTACATTATCATCTTTTCCTTCCACAATAATGGTAGGTTCTCTTTCATCCTCTGGTGTATTAGGATCATCTATTTCATTCTGCATACCGTCGCCATCAGTATCAACGAAACCATAAATTGGAGGCGTAGGCACCAATAATTTAGCAACTTCAGCTGTGACAGATAATTTGTTGTAATCGTCAAAAATAAAATCAAATCCACCACCTAATCTTAATGTACTCGGCAAGAAATTTTCTTGTCCGTTATCGTCATATTTAATTTTAGGACCTAAGTTTTGTAAAGCAAAACCAAATCTCCAACGACCATTAAAATCGTTATACGCTTCTTCTTCACTTTGATAGTAACCTGTAATATCTACAGCAATTGAACTTGCTGCATTTGCCGTTTGGTCAACAGCTTGAATTCTTAAATCAGA
Organism: Bacteroidetes bacterium MedPE-SWsnd-G2; assembly: GCA_001874335.1. Classification (GTDB taxonomy): domain Bacteria; phylum Bacteroidota; class Bacteroidia; order Flavobacteriales; family Flavobacteriaceae; genus MedPE-SWsnd-G2. Next base: position 19,797 of record MPDE01000010.1, on the reverse strand, counting down.
TCTTAAATAACGTAAAGATACTGCCATTGAAAATTGGTCAGCCAATCTTAACGCATATGACGCATCAATCGTTAATTCGTTTGGCTTTTCAATTAACGGATCTGAAAACTGATCTTCTCTAATTTCAATTTCACCTAAACTAAAATACTTAAAACTTGCCGTAAACGAACTTCTTTCATTTAATCTATTATAATAGGTAACATAACCTATAGAGATATCATTTACCAGTTTACTTAAATATGGTGTATAACTCACACCTAATCCAGATTTGTACTCAGAGAATACAGTTTTAGAAGGATTCCAGTGAGAAGCAAATGCATCAACCGAAGTAGCAACCCCTAAGTCCCCCATACCAGCTGCTCTTGCATCAGGTGCAATTAACATAAATGGCACAGCAGTAGTAATTACTGAAGATTGATTATCAAAAATTATTGTTTCCTGCGCATTTACTGAATAAAGGACTAATAACGCAAGGATAGCTAAAGCGTAGTTTTTCATAAGTATTTTTATGTTGGCATTAACATTCTAAACAATGCTAATTCATTAAGCAAATATAAATTATTATTATAGTATTACAAGTTTTTCAATCTTTTCAACTTGTTTACCTAATAGGTTTGAGCGCACTTTTAATTTATAAATATAAACGCCTTTTCCTATTTTATCTCCAAAGTCATCTCTCCCATCCCAAACTATATCTTTAGATAATGAACTTGTCACCTTACTTCCTCCAGAAGTCTGACCATTTAATGTTCTAACTAATTTTCCAGATACTGTAAATATTTGAACAGAGACATCTAAAGGTTCGACACTATTATGGTTAAACCAGAATTCTGTATAATCTACAAACGGATTAGGATAGTTTAAAACATTATTAATTACCAGTTCTTCGTCTTTATCAAATACTGTAAATTGTAACTCACTTATTGATGAATTATTATATACATCCCAAGCTTTTAACGTTAATGTATGTTGACCAGGCTCTAAATCTCTAAACGGATAGGACACAGCTCCACTTTGATAAGTATCAACATCGGCTTGATAATAATCATTAAGGACAAAAGGGTTAGTTTCATCACCATCAATAATGGCAACAATATCGTGACCAATACCACTGGCCGTATTAATACCATTATCATCTTCTAATTTTGCAATAAGCGTAGGCGACTCGTTGGTGATACCTCCTGAAACAAAATTCTCATCGTTTAAAAACAACTGAATTGTAGGACCTAAATTATCCTCGTCTGCATTCTGATTAATATCTCCTACCAATATATCATAACTGGCACCGGCATTATCCTGCAAAGGTTGAGCTGATTTTGTGTAAAAACTAACTTTACCAGGGCCTACAGGAATACCAATATCTCTTGGAACAACAAAATCAAATTCAAATAAACCATTTGCAACATTCGCTTGGCCGTTAAAGACAACTTCTCCCAATGTTTCGAAATCCAATTTTATTAATGCTCCGTTCTCAGAGATATTATTATTTGCTAGGGTTTGCCTTTCTATATTTTTATCAAACACTTTTGCTGACAACACACCATTATAATTAGAAAGTAAATTTCCGTTTTCATCAACAACCTCTCCTGCAAGCTTTGTGTAACTTAAAGCTTTAAGCGTATCGTTAGTTTGCCCAATCGGCACATCATTGATTTTTGTCAATCTTACATTTGGCTTAGGAAACGCCAATTTCATTGCAGGATCCCCGATATAAAAAACAAGTCGGCGTTGTGAAATACCAGAAATTGCCGGATCAATTTTAGTTAATCGTAACGCTTCTGCGGCCGAAACATAATCATTAGAACCAAATGAGAATAAATACTCTTCAAGTCTTATATTAAAAGACACTCCAGCATTTACAATAATCTGTCGTGTTGTAGTAATCAACCCAATAGACCCTCCGTTTGGATTCCAGTAGGTAAACTCACCAGCAGTATCTCTTTGAGGGTTATCAAATTTTGTGTACTCACAAGTCACAGTTACAAACATGTTGTATTTACATATGTTTCTTATTTCTTGTGCGTCAATTTTATCAAACACGCGCTCTTTTGCAAGTCCGTCTTCTCCTCCGTGTCCAAAGTAATTCACCACTAAAGCACCTACTTCAATCGCATCCTTTATTGCTGTATTTACATCTGGATATCTGTCTCCACTAGAAGAAGATTCTTGTTGGTACGAATCGGAATGAATTTTAACAACATTTATAAATGGCTTTTCGGCATTAACTTCATTACCAATTTCATCAGTTGTACTCTGTAGTATCTTCTCCCAGGCTGCATCAACATCGTCAGAAATAACAATAAAATTATTCCTCCAACTACCATAGGCATCTGGAGCGTAATACGTATCTATTTTATCGACAAGCTCTTTGGCTCTTTGAGGTGTATCAGCTAAAATCCTTCCGACAGCAATATCTAATTTATTACCCGAGGTCATATCTCCTTCACTTTCATCCATCATACCGAAAAAGTCATCAGACACGAAGGAGTTAGTCAAGCTAAAACTACTATACGAATGCCAAGTAGGTACGATATTCGTATTCCCTGAAATTCTATCTTTATAGTCATACGAAGCATCACCAAAGAAGCAAACATATTTAAGTCGGTTATCTTGAGAACTGGCATTTAAATACACATACCTCACCAAATTTCTAATGGCCGATATATCTGGATTCCCAGTACTAAACTCTGCATAAATCTCATCTAAAGACAATACCTTGACATTCAAACCATACTGCTGTCTGTTGATATCCGCAAGCCGTTCCGCTTGAGAACGCATAGGTTCGTCCATCAAAATAATATAATCTACATCTTCAAAATCTCCATTTTCGTTTAGAAATATAGACCCTTTTATATCTTGATTAGCCACAAAATTATTTCCATCAGATTTAGGTTCCATAAAATAGATACCATTAAAGGCCACATATTCTCGATGCTCCCCCGATTGTGCTTTAAATGATAACGTTGATGCACTTTCTGAATTAATAAAATTTGAAACAGTATTAGGATTTGTAACATCCCAAACTTCCCAAACATCTGAGGCATTAGTCATTTGATATTCTACAACACCTGGAGTGGTAGCCACATCCTTATTATAGAACTTCATTTGAGCCAAGGCATAATTCAATTCTCGTGTTGCTTCAATGCTTATAAAATCTAAATACGCCAAAGAAGCTGGATTACCACTATTATTATACGTTAGGGTCACAGTCACCATATCTGAACCCCCTAATACTTCGCCATCATAACTATCATCTCTTGCCTTAGTATGGTCTGTTGGCAACACTGCAGGAAAAGTAAAGGTATCAACATTGGCTCCATTAACATTAACATCCATAGTTGTAGCTGACTCTGAAGAAGCTGCAGCGTAAACTCTAACATCTATAGGTGTATCTGTCACCAAATTTGGAAAGTTAAAAGTATAATTTCTCTGATTTTCGATATCAAATCGATCTCCAAACCATCGTCTTCCAATCTTTACAAGGTTGTACTCATCTTTTTCATAGAACTGATAATCCTGAAATGTATTCACAACATAATCTGCAGGCACCTCTGGCTGACCCATTTCTGAAATTCTACTACCAAATCCGCCGCTAATGTTTATATAATAATAGGTTTTATCGGTATAGGCATTAACATGAGTAATACTTTCTTCATTGTAACCTTTAGGTCCTACTCCATAAAACAGGATATAATCGTCATCGTTAAAAACACCATCCTGCTCACCCACAAATTTTATAGCATTCTCTTGAATATCGATTGGAAATTCTTCGGCATTTTCCATTGGCAACATTTGCCCACCATTACCATATAACTTAATGGTACGCGGGTCGACATTATCAACATTAACACCTATATCTTCTAAAAACCCTTTTGTCAATCTAAACACACCAGTAGTGTCAATATAAAATTTATGCCACTCTCCTGTACGTAATATAGAGTTAGTTAAGTCAAAAGAACTTCTATTAGCAGTTCTACTAACATTTGAATTTGAATAATTAATCGAAAAGGATGTTATTTTTTTATATCCCGCCGCATCTTTTATAATAGGTGTAATTTGTAATAACACTTGTCTATTATCACGAGCAACAACATTTTCAAGTTTAAACTCAGGTTTGCTCGGAATTAGGGTTAAATCCAAACCTTTTAAATCGGCCTTAGAAATAGATTGAAAAACAACATTTGATAGCGTTGCGGTATTCTCATTAATTGCAACATTAGTTTCCCATTGCTCAAAAAACACTAAACCATTTTCAAAATCGTAGCTAAAATTTGCATTTGAAAATGCCGGAATCTGAATTTTAGTAGTCGCAGTTTCAATGGTTTTAGTTCCATCCCAATTTATCAGAAAATTTTTCTGCTGTCCAAAACTTAATACACCCGTTAGAAGAAGGCAAGTTAGTAATAGGTTTTTCATAGTAATGTTAACGAAAACTATAAATTGATATTATAGTGTTTCAATTTTTTATCAAAATTACAACAATAATTCAGTTTTACAATCGTTAAAGAAAAACAAAATTCATCGCCAAAATGGCCAAAAATCCGATGTGTGGTATGAAAAAAGGGATGAAATACACGTTTTTTTTGAATCTTATTTAAAAAAACTGTTGTTATTATGCCTTTAATTACTATATTGCGGGTCTTAAAAAATTAATTAGCTTACTTAAAAGAGTATGGATATGAGAAACATTGTGAACCTAAGGTTACTATTAGCCCTAACGCTATCCTTAGCTATGTTCAGTTGTAAACAATCGTCTTCAGGAAAGAATACGTCAAGAGCGACTGGTTGGAATATTAATGACAAACAAGGAGGCTTTCAGTACAATACCGATTTCGAAGAACAAGAAACTTCTCCGGGATTAGTATTCATTGAAGGTGGAACTTTTACTATGGGTAAAGTTCAGGATGATGTGATGCATGATTGGAATAACTCTCCAAATCAACAACACGTTCAATCCTTTTATATGGATGAAACCGAAGTAACAAATAAAATGTACTTAGAGTATCTTAACTGGATTAAAAGTATGTATCCACCAGAGGATCCAAACTTTAAATTAATCTATGATGGTGCTTTACCAGATACATTAGTATGGAGAAACAGATTAGGTTATGCAGAAATGATGACTGAAAACTATTTACGTCACCCTGGATACGGAGAGTACCCAGTAGTTGGTGTAAGTTGGATTCAAGCTGTTGAATTTGCTAACTGGAGATCTGATCGTGTAGCTGAGATTTCTTTACAAGAAGCAGGTTACTTAAAAAGAGATTCTCAATATACAGATGCAAGTGCAGAAAGCAACTTCAATATTGATACTTACATCAACGCGCCATCACAAACTTACGGTGGTAACGAAGAAGTAATTAAAGGTGGTAGAAGAAAACCTCAATTAGATGCAGACGGTAACGAAATTAACGTTTTTGCTAAAAGAGAATCAGGTGTTGTTCCTCCAAAATACAGACTTCCATCTGAAGTAGAATGGGAATATGCTGCTTTAGGATTAAGCGATATCAGAACTTATAACGTTTATAGAGGTAGAAAGAAATATCCTTGGGATGGTCAATACACTCGTTCTGGAAAAAGAATGACAAGAGGTGACCAAATGGCTAACTTCAAACAAGGAAAAGGTGATTACGGTGGAATCGCAGGATGGTCTGATGATGGTGCTGATATTACTGCTGAAGTAAAATCATACGAACCTAACGGATACGGATTATACGACATGGCTGGTAATGTTGCAGAATGGGTTGCCGATGTTTACAGACCTATCGTTGATGATGAGTTTAGTGACTTTAACTACTATAGAGGTAACGTATATACTAAAAATGCTATAAACGAGGACGGAAGTGTTAAGATTGTAACTACTGAAGATGTAGTTTATGATACTTTATCTACAGGTAAATTAGTAGCAAGAAACTTACCAGGTGAAATTTTACAAGTTCCTGTTGATGAAAATGAAACTTACTTAAGAGTAAACTTTGATAAGAGTAACAACATTAACTATAGAGATGGAGATAAAACCTCTTCAAGATTCTATGCTGATTCTTTTGATGAAGAAGAAAATACACAAGATTCGAACAAGAGTACTCGTAAAATGTACAACTCACCTAATCACAATGTAGAAAGAGATTCTTCTGGTGCATTAATCAGAGAATATGATAAGTCTGATTCAAGAACATCATTAATTAATGACAATGCAAGAGTATACAAAGGTGGATCTTGGAAAGATAGAGCTTACTGGATTGATCCAGCACAAAGACGTTATTTCCCAGAAGATATGGCAACTGACTATATTGGATTCAGATGTGCAATGTCAAGAGTTGGTTCTAAATCTCAAGCTAAAAACAAAACAAGAAACTAATTAATTATAGTTTATAAAATACTAAAAAGTCCTAACCGCGGTTAGGACTTTTTTTTTACATTTATTTCATGGATATTAAACAACTGCATCAATTATTTTTACAAAGTTCTGGGGTATCAACTGATACTCGAAAAATTAAAAATAACTCTATTTTTTTCGCACTTAAAGGCGAAAATTTCAATGGCAATACCTTTGCAAGTAAAGCTATTAGTTTGGGAGCGCAATACGCCATTATAGACGAATCTGAGCATAAAGAATCCGATTATCATATTCTCGTAGAAAACGTATTAGAAACCCTCCAAAACCTGGCCTCCTTCCACAGAGACTATTTAAACATACCTATTGTTGCGTTAACGGGTAGTAATGGAAAAACCACAACTAAAGAACTCATTAATGCCGTATTATCCACGACCTACAAAACAACCGCCACTATAGGCAATTTAAACAACCATATTGGAGTTCCACTAACACTATTAAGTATGGACAATTATACAGAGATAGGTATTGTAGAAATGGGTGCGAACCATCACAAAGAGATAGCGCTTCTGTCCTCTATAGCGAAACCAGACATTGGGGTCATAACCAACTTTGGGAAAGCACATTTAGAAGGCTTTGGCAGCTTAGAAGGCGTTGTTAAAGCCAAATCTGAATTATATGATTATCTAAAAAGTGACAACAAAACCATATTAGTCAATTCGGAAGATCCTAAACAAATAGAATTAACAAAAGACTATGCCAAGACTATAAACTTCGGATCAGAAGTAAATACATCGTACTACACCACTTTTAAATCAGCAAACCCATTAGTAGAAATTGACTTCAACCATCTTATAGTTAAAAGTCAGCTCACAGGTAGTTACAACTACACTAATATTGCAATAGCCACAGCAATGGGGCTTTACTTTAAAATTAATCCCGACGACATTAAAAGTGGAATTGAACATTATCTACCAACAAATAACAGATCACAAATCATCAAAAAAGGAGCTAATACCATTCTATTAGATGCTTATAATGCAAATCCTTCCTCAATGATGGCGGCATTGCAAAATTTAAAGCAAATACAAGCAAAACAAAAAACCATTGTTTTAGGTGATATGTTTGAATTGGGAAATGATTCTAAAATCGAACATGAAGGAATCGTAAATTATATTGAAGCAGAATTTCCTGACTCTACGACCTATTTAGTTGGTGCTCATTTTCACAATGTAAAAACTAAATCAAAACACATTAAACAATATAAAACCTTTGAAGACTTTTTAAGCCACTTTAAGACAATCTCAGTAGAAGATAATTTTATTCTAATTAAAGGGTCAAGAGGAATGGCATTAGAACGTCTATTGGACACATTATAGACTAAAAATACTGCTGAAATTATAATGAAATTTGAGCGGTATTTTCACTTAAAATTGGGCATAAAAAAAAGGCTTGTTATTTCTAACAAGCCTTTGCAGTTGTGGGCGCGAAGGGATTCGAACCCCTGACCCCTTGGGTGTAAACCAAGTGCTCTGAACCAACTGAGCTACGCGCCCTTCGTAATTGGACTGCAAATATAAGAGACATTTTCATATCTCAAAAGCTTTTTTGAAAAAATTTTAAATTATTTCTGAAACAATAAATGTACTTCCCCCAATAAATATTAAATCGGAAATATCAGCCTTCATTTTCGCACTTGTATAAGCTTCATTTACACTATTATAAGTGTTAAATCTTAAATTACTATCAGAAAAATAAGTCTTTAAAACCATTTTATCTAATCCGCGATTATTTTTTGGTGTACATAAGTAATACGTAGCAAAATCAGGTAAAAGCGGAATTATTTTAGAAACTTCTTTATCATCAACAACTCCAAATACAATATGTAGCTTAGAAAATTCTTCAGTTTTTAATTGATTTATCACTAATTTTAGGCCTGCATAATTATGAGCTGTATCGCAAATCACTTTCGGATTGTGTTGCAACACAGAATATCGACCAAACAATCCAGTGTTTTTTTCAACTCTCATCAACCCTTTAGCTATATTCTCTTCCGAAACCGTGATACCGGTATCATTTAACCTCTCAAACACTGAACTGGCAGTTTGAATGTTCTTATTTTGATAATCCCCCAACAAATCGGTAGAATACGCTTTTGTCTTTTCCTCTTCCGCAAAATAAATGTTTGCGTTATTTTCATGTGCAATAGATTTAAATATTGCTTTCGTTTTTCCAGAAGCTTCACCAATAACTACAGGAACATTAGGTTTAATAATACCTCCTTTTTCATTTGCTATCAACTCAACTGAATCTCCTAAAATATTGGTATGATCTAAACTTATATTGGTAATAACAGAAACTAAAGGCGTGATGATATTTGTAGAATCTAATCGTCCTCCCAAACCAACCTCAATAACGGCTATATCTACTTTTTCAGTTGTAAAATAATCAAATGCTAACCCCACAGTCATTTCAAAAAAGGAAAGTTGACTTGACTCAAAAAATGCTTTATGTTGAGCTATAAATTCCACAACATGGGATTCTGGCATAACCTCACCATTAATCCTTATGCGTTCTCTAAAATCTTTTAAATGTGGCGAAGTATATAGCCCTACTTTATATCCTGCTTCTTGCAATACCGATGCAATCATGTGACTCGTTGAGCCCTTACCGTTGGTTCCGGCAACATGTATACTCTTAAATCCGTTTTCTGGATGTTCTAAATATTCTGAAAGCAATAAGGTATTTGACAAATCGGCTTTATAAGCTTTTTTACCCTCAGTTTGATACATGGGTAATTGGGCAAACATCCAATTGGTAGTTTCTTGGTAATTCATCTACTGACTTACACTAAAATCAATCACAATAAATCCAACTTGCTCAGCTGGAGCTTTTGAATCGGCTGGCCATTTATAAGACATTGCCGTTTTACGAGCAGGTGTCATTAAACAAGCTGCATTATTAGTAGTTCCTTTTATGCCGGGTTGAGCCTTGATCACTTTTCCTTCACGGTTCACTACAATTCTAACTACAACTCTACCCTCTTCGTTACAATCTTGTTTTATCACATTTTTAGAAGGGCGTCCTCGTCCGCTCAATCCATAACCACTACCGCCATTTCCTTGACCGGGAGTTCCGAAATAACTTGGTGCATAGGGATCACCATCTAATTGCCCCTTATCTCCAGGTGAATTATCATCGCCTTCTCCTCCAGTTTTTTCTCCTTCAGATTTACTGACTCCTCCGATTAAAGCATCTAAATTTTTCTTTTTCTCGGCTTCTTCGCGTTCTTTCTTTTCCTTGGCTTCTTGGGCTTCTTTAGCTTTCCTATCGGCCTCGGCTTTAGCTCGAGCTTCTTCCTTTGCTTTTGCCTCTGCTGCTTCCTTAGCCTTTTTTATAGCAATACCTTCTTCAGTTTCTTGAGTCACAACTTCTTCTGAAGGTGCTGCTTCAGGTTCTGACGCTTCAACAGATTCTTCTACCGGGGTTTCTTGAACTTCTTCTTGAACTTCTTGAGGTTCTTCAACAACTTCTCGTGGTTCTGATTTAACTGGTTTCAAGGGTTGAACATTTCCACTACCAACATTTGAAGTTCCAAAATTGACAGCAACTCCATATTCTAAGGGAGGGTCCATATAGGGAGGCCCAACCACGAAAAGTAATAACAATATAATCACAAGCAATAATCCTGTAATCTTTGCCGAATTCTTTTCGTGTTTAGTCTCTAAATATTTCATTCTTAATTTGGCCTTACGGCAAGAATTACTTTAAATTTATTTCTATTAGCAATATCCATTACTTTCACAACATGTTGTACCGGCACAGATTCTTCTGCACGTAATACAATTGTTGGTTGCGCTTGGTTTGAAAGCTTAGCAATCAGTTGATTTTCTAACACACTTTCACCAACACGCTTCTGATCAATATAAAATGTCAAGTCTTTTTTAATACTTACGGCTACAGACTGCTTATTCTCAGTTTTGCCACTTGCTTTAGGCAATAGAATATCAATAGCATTTGTAGTCACTAATGTTGATGCAAGCATAAAAAATACCAACAGTAAAAAAACAATATCCGTCATTGACGACATATTGAATTCTGGGGTTACTTTATTTCGACCTCTTATATTCATTAAATAGGCTCATTTAATAAGTCCAAAAACTCAACAGAATTAGCTTCCATTTGATATACGACTTTATCTGTTTTAACCACCAAATGGTTATAGGCGATATAAGCCACAATACCTACAATCAAACCAGCAACTGTTGTTGTCATGGCAGTATATAAACCGTCAGCTAATAGTTTAATATCAATTTGTCCTCCTGAATTAGCTATTTCAAAAATGGATAAAATCATTCCGATTACCGTTCCTAAAAAACCAATCATAGGCGCAGCACCAGAAATAGTAGCTAACACACTAACGTTTCGCTCTAAACCATAAACTTCTAACCGACCTGCATTTTCAATGGCCGTATTAATATCTTCTAATGGTTTACCTATTCTACTCAATCCTTTATCTATTAATCGTGATACAGGCGAATTCATTTTAGCACAAAGCATTTTTGCAGAATCAATTTTACCTTGACTCACAAAATCCTTGATTTCATTCATGAAATTAGGATCTACCTTTGAGGCGTCTTTTATAGCAAATATTCGCTCAAAATAGATATACATAGCTACAATAAGTAGAACCATTAATATGCCAATAATGACTTGACCAGCGGTACCGCCACTCATAATTAATTCAATAATAGAAAGTGTTTTTTCAACAGATTCTTCTTGTGGTACCATTTCTGCACCATCTTGCATATTACTTGGTAATATCATATTAGAGTTTATTTTCTATGTAATAACGTTAGACTTGATTTGAAAGTATAATAAACCTTAAAAAAGAGTTCTTGTAAACATAAACACTGCTGCTCCTGCTAAAAATCCGACTAGAGCTAACCAACCTATTTTCTTTAAATACCAGAAGAAATCTATTTTTTCCATGCCCATTGCAACTACTCCTGCTGCCGATCCAATAATCAACATACTTCCACCTGTACCTGCTGCATAGGCGATAAAGTGCCAAAGTTCATTATCCATAGGCTCACTAAACATACCTAAACTCGCTGCCACTAATGGTACATTATCTATTACCGCAGAACCTGCTCCTAATAATAACACAACTAAATCAGACACCCCACCATGGTGCAGCTCAGTTCCTAACATTGGCATTGAATCTTGTAAAGTAGATGCAAATCCGAATAAAATCCCTAAAGATTCAAGAGCTGCAACAGCCATCAATATCCCTAAGAAAAATAATATACTTGGCAACTCAATTTTAGAAAGCGAGTGATGTACAGGACTATGATGTCCATGAGTATCATGTCCTTCAGAATCAACCCCAGTTAAACTAAACTGTGAATTTGAATAGATTTCTGCAAAGGTTGCAACGATACCTAAAGATAACATCATACCAACATAAGGAGGTAAATGCGTTATAACTTTAAAAATAGGGACAGCTACAATTGCTCCCAATCCTAAAAATAGCATTGTAGAGCTAAATTTACTTTTAGGTTTACCATTATCATCATCATCAGCTTGATCTAAATCTCCTTTAAACACCGGTAAATATGATGCAATAAATGTTGGTAGTGCCATACATACAAATGAAGGCAATAATAAATAACCAATTAGGTGATCGGTAGACACCTTTTTACCAATCCATAACATTGTTGTTGTGACATCTCCAATTGGTGACCAGGCCCCACCTGCATTGGCAGCAATAATAATTAAACCTGCATACCAAATTCTAATATTTCTATCTTTTACTATTTTCTGTAAGATTGAAATTAGAACAATTGTAGCTGTAAGGTTGTCAATAATTGCTGATAATATAAAAGCAAGACCTGTGAAAATCCACAAAATCTTGCTCTTCTTTTTTGTCTTAATAAAATTTTTGATGGTTGAGAATCCATCAAAGTAATCGATTATCTCCACAATTGTCATTGCTCCTAATAAAAACACTAAAATCTCACAGGTCTTACCTAAGTGATGTAATAGTGTTTCTTCCATTAAGTGCATTTTACCATCATGAGATAGTCCAGGGAAATTATCAACCAAAGCATGTTTAGCCGAATCAAACCACTGTGGAAACATGTCAATCCCTAAAGAAATTAAAGCCCAGCTAACAGCCATCATTACTAACGCTGGTATTAATTTATCTATTTTCAAACTATGTTCAAGGGTTATGGCTAAATACCCAAGAACAAATACTAAAATGATTACTGTTTCCATTTCTACTTTTTATTAATCTAATTTTATATTAATTGGCTTAATGCTATTTCAAAAGCCGTTTCACTTATATTTACTTTAGTAGGGTTCTTTTCATGTACTCTTTCAAGAGCATTTTTAATTCTGTCTGAAGTATCCTTAAAGATAGCTTCATCATCCATTTGCACTTTTTGCTCCATGAAATAAGCAAAAACTCTTGCCATACCACAGTTAGAAATGAAATCTGGAATTAAACTTACTTTTTTGTCTGTATATTCCATAATTGGACCAAAGAAAATTTCTTTATCAGCAAATGGTACATTAGCTCCACAAGAAATCACTTCTAAATCTGAAGCAATCATTTGATCAATTTGGTCTTTTGTAATTAAACGTGATGCAGCACAAGGCGCAAATACTTCAAATCCTAATCCCCAAATTTTCTCATTAACTTCACTAAAAGGTAAAAGGTTGTTATTTCCTAAGTTATTTCCAGATTTATTTAAATATAAGGCTGTGATTTCTTCAAAAGAAAATCCTTCTTCTTTTATTAACCCTCCTACAATATCGATAATTCCGATGACTTTTGCTCCCATTTGAGACAAGTAAAATGCTGCAGCTGCGCCCACATTTCCAAATCCTTGAACAACCGCACGTTTACCAACGATAGATTCTCCTTTAATATCGTAAAAATGTCTTGTCGCTTCTGCCACACCATAACCAGTAATCATGTCGGCAACAGTATATTTTCTATCAATAGATGGTGAGAAGTCTTGATTTTCTATAACTTTAATTACGCCATGCCTTAACTGACCAATTCTGTTGATTTTATCAGCTTCGGTAGGTTTAAAGTGACCATTAAACACGCCCTCTTGTGGATGCCAAACACCACTTTCTTCGGTAATAGGAATTACTTCATGAATTTCATCAACATTTAAATCTCCACCAGTTCCATAATAACTTTTTAATAAAGGTGATACTGCTTTGTACCAACGCTCTAATACTCCCGTTTTTCTTGAATCATTAGGATCAAAGTTTATCCCCGATTTAGCACCTCCAATAGCAGGGCCTGAAACGGTAAATTTAACTTCCATTGTTTTAGCCAATGATAAAACCTCATTCATATCAAGGCCTTTTCTCATACGAGTTCCACCTCCGGCAGCTCCTCCTCTTAATGAATTTATAACTGTCCAACCTTCTGCTTCGGTTTCTGAATCTTTCCAATTAAAGACAATCTCTGGAGTCTTGTCTTCGTATTTTTGTAGTAGTTCTTTCATGTAAATTTTAGTTCTGGAAACAAAGATAAAAAACTATAAATCCTAACCTTAAAAATTAATCATAATTTAAGGTTTGTAAATCACTCCAGATGAGTGATTTTTACTTGCTCCTGTTACACTTGACAGACAATTATTCCTACCTAAGTATTTTAAACCTCCTAATAGACCAAAAATTAAAGCTTCCTTATATTCCACCAATTCATTTGAAGGAATAACAACTGTAGCCTCTGTTAAATCTTGTATTCTACTCATCAAGAAAGTATTATAAACCCCGCCACCAGTAAAAAGCACTTTATCCTTCTTATTTACATTATTAAATTGATTTACAATTTGCATAGCAATATGCTCACAATATGTTCTTAATATATCGATTTGTGAATAACCCGAATTTATCAAAATTGGAAAAACCTCAGATTTTACCCATTCCAATCCTAAGGATTTCGGGTAACTACTTTCGAAGTAATCATTACTATTTAAAATGTCTAACAACGAAGGTTGCAATTGGCCAGATTTAGCCAAATTTCCACTATTGTCAAATGCTTGACCTAACTCCGAAGAAAAATAGTTAAAAACAATATTTACCGGACAAATATCATATGCCACTCGTTGTCCATTATCTTGGAAGGAAACATTCGCAAATCCACCAAGGTTAATACAATATTCAAAATCAGAAAACAATAACAAATCTCCAATAGGAACTAAAGGCGCTCCTTGACCTCCCAATTTTACATCTTGAACTCTAAAATCACAGATAAGTGGTAGATTTAATTTACTGGAAATGCTTTTTTGATTTCCTATTTGAAGCGTATAACCCAAATCTGGACGATGCAAAGCGGTATGACCATGCGAAGCAATAAAATCAATTTCTTCAATAGCATTTGTATCTATAAAATTTTGAATTTCATTTGCTAATAATTCAGAATAATCTGCATCTAAATCTTGTAATTCTTCAGAATTTAAGTCCACCAAATTTTCTAGTTTCGTCTTCCAAGTGTCAGAATATGAAACGGTTTCGGCCTTAAGAATTTCAAATTCGATTGTAGCCTTTTCGTCAAAAGAAATGTATGCCAAATCAATACCATCCAACGAGGTACCAGACATGACTCCAATTACCTTAAATTTTAACTTTGTCATATTCGTAAAATTAGGAAAAGGGCCTTAAATAAATCCTAATAATAACTTATATTTGGGGACAAATTTTATCAAATTAACAATTTACATATAATATGGATTTTAATCTTACAGAAGAGCACTTAATGATTCGAGATGCCGCACGTGATTTTGCAAATACAGAATTACTTCCTGGTGTTATTGAACGTGATGAAAAGCAATCATTTCCGGATGAATTGGTTAAGAAAATGGGAGAACTAGGATTTATGGGAATCATGGTTGATCCTAAATATGGTGGTAGCGGAATGGATGCTATTTCTTATGTTTTGATTATGGAAGAATTATCAAAAATAGACGCATCTGCCTCTGTTATGGTTTCTGTAAACAACTCTTTGGTATGTTATGGATTAGAATCTTATGGTTCTGAAGAACAAAAGCAAAAATATTTAACCAAGCTTGCTACTGGTGAGTTTATTGGTGCTTTTTGTTTAAGTGAACCTGAAGCTGGAAGTGATGCAACTTCTCAGGCTACTACAGCAATCGATATGGGTGACCATTATGTGTTAAACGGAACTAAAAACTGGATTACAAACGGAGGAAGAAGTGACGTATATTTAGTAATAGCTCAAACCGATCGCGAAAAAGGCCATAGAGGAATTAATGCCTTTATCGTTGAAAAAGGAATGGAAGGATTTGATATTGGACCTAAAGAAGATAAATTAGGAATTAGAGGTAGTGATACTCATACTTTACAATTTAACGATGTAAAAGTTCCTAAAGAAAATAGAATTGGAGAAGATGGATTTGGATTTAAGTTTGCAATGAAAACCTTATCTGGAGGACGTATTGGTATTGCTTCTCAAGCCTTAGGTATCGCATCTGGCGCATATGAGTTAGCATTAAAATACTCTAAAGAACGTAAGGCATTTGGTACTGAAATTTGTAACCATCAAGCAATCGCATTTAAATTAGCTGATATGGCTACAGAAATTGAGGCTGCAAGGTTATTAGTTATGAAATCTGCTTGGGATAAAGACCAAGGAAACAACTATGATATGTCTAGTGCAATGGCAAAACTTTACGCATCGAAGGTTGCGATGGAACAAACTGTAGAAGCCGTTCAAATACATGGTGGAAATGGTTTTGTAAAAGAATATCATGTAGAACGATTAATGCGTGATGCAAAAATCACTCAAATTTATGAAGGTACTTCTGAAATTCAGAAAATTGTAATTTCAAGAGGAGTTATCAAAGGGTAAGTCTTCAAACTAAATAATAAAAAAGCCCAACTAATAAGTTGGGCTTTTTTTAATTCTATAGTTAGTTATAGCAATTCATAAGTTTGCTTTGCTATTTCTAATTCTTCATTTGTCGGAATAATTAAAACTTTTGTTTTTGCACCTGAAGCAGTTATGTCAATCAATTCTTTAGCTCTTACTTTATTTTTCTCCTCATCAATTGAAATTCCAAAGACATCCAAATCTTTACAAACCATTTGTCTAATAACATCTGAATTTTCTCCAATTCCAGCGGTAAAGATAATAGCATCAACGCCATTCATAGCTGCAATATATGAACCTATAAACTTCTTAATTCTATAAGTATTCATATCTAAAGCCAATTGGCAATTTTTGTCGCCATTTGCTGCTGCCGATTCAATATCTCTTAAATCGCTAAAACCCGTTAATCCTAACATTCCACTTTCCTTTTGAAGTACCTTATTTACTTCATCCAAGGTGTATCCCAGTGAATTAACTAGGTAAAATATTAAGGTGTGATCAATATCTCCAGATCGCGTTCCCATGATTAATCCATTTACAGGACCAAACCCTAAACTGTGATCTATACTTTTCCCATTTTGTATGGCAGTCATACTACATCCGTTTCCTAAATGAACAGTAATTAATTTCGATTCCGATTTGCCTAAATAGGCATTTGCTTGCTCCGAAACATATTTATGACTGGTACCGTGAAAACCGTATACTCTAATTTTATCTTCCTCTAAAAATTTATTCGGAATTGGGAACTTGTGTGCCTTTACAGGAATTGTTTGATGAAAAGCCGTATCAAAAACACCAACTTGTATTGCGTTTGAAAAAATAGATTCGGCTACTTCAATGCCTTCCAAGTTAGCAGGGTTATGAAGCGGAGCCAATTCAAAAAGCTCTTTAATTTTGATTTTAACTTCCTCATTAATTACAGTTGTAGTAGTAAACGAACTTCCGCCATGAACCACTCTATGTCCAACAGCCTTAATTTCATCAGTAGAAGAAATTACTCCCGTGGTTTTATCTTGTAATAATTGAACAACACGTTCTAAACCTTGTTTGTGGTTTTCAATTTTAAGCGTTTCATCCAAATTCCCTTTAATGGATTTGTAATGTACCTCTCCTTCTTCTAAACCAATACGCTCCACCAAGCCAGAACATATAACTTCTTTTTGAGGCATTTCAAACAATTGGTATTTTATGGACGAACTGCCTGAGTTTAATACTAATAATTTCATTCTATATTCTAATTATCTTGTGCTTGTATAGCTGTTAATACCACCGTATTAAAAATATCATCAACGGTACAACCTCTACTTAAATCATTTACTGGCTTGTTTAATCCTTGTAACATTGGCCCAATAGCTAAAGCTCCAGTTTCCCTTTGCACTGCCTTATATGTATTATTTCCTGTATTTAAATCTGGGAAAATTAAAACATTAGCTTGACCAGCTACTTCAGAATCTGGTAATTTTTGTTTCCCTACCGAAGGATCTACAGCCGCGTCATATTGAATAGGACCTTCCACTTTTAAATCAGGACGTTTTTCTTTTACAATTTCAGTAGCCATCCTAACAGTTTCAACATCCTCTCCTTTTCCAGATACTCCAGAAGAATATGATAACATTGCAATTTTAGGATTAATTCCAAACTGAATACTGGAGTCTGCAGAAGAAATAGCAATCTCGGCTAATTGTTCAGCTGTAGGATTTGGATTAATTGCGCAATCCCCAAATACTGATACACGATCTTCTAAACACATAAAGAAAATAGAAGACACTACAGAAAATGAAGGCTTTGTTTTCACAAATTGAAGCGCAGGCTTAATAGTATGTTGAGTCGTGTGAGCTGCACCAGAAACCATACCATCGGCAAGACCTTTATAAACCATCATTGTACCAAAATAGGATACATCGGCCATTAAATCTTGAGCCATGGCTAAACTTAATCCCTTATGAGCTCTTAACTCATGAAGCGTTTCTGAAAAACTTTTAAAATGTTCAGAATTACTAGGATCTATTATAGGAGTTTTTTCAAAATCAAAAGGAATATTTAAACGTTTAACTGAAGCTTCAACTCGCATTGGTGAACCTAAAATTGTCAAATCAACCACATCAATTTTTTGAAGTTGAGTTGCCGCTATCAATATTCTATCATCCATTCCTTCTGGTAAGACAATATGTTTTCTTTCTGTTCTCGCCCTTTTCAATAAATTATACTGAAACATTCGAGGGGTCATAGCTTCAACTTTTTTGGTCGTACTTAACTGAAGATTTAAATTATCAGCATCAACATATTTCTCAAACATTTCAATAGACAATTTGATCTTATCCTTATTGCTCGCATAAATATGGGATCTTACGGCTGCCAGTTTTTTAGCAGCACTAAATGTGGCTTCTTCCACCAACAAAATAGGAACAATTTTATCCAATCCATTTATAAGGTTCACAACCGAATCTGATAAATTACGACCACCAGTTAATACAACACCAGAAATATTTGGGTAATTAACAGATATATTGGCTTGCAAAGTAGCCATCAAAACATCTTCTCGATCTGAGGGTGTAATCACGACACAGTCTTCAGATATATAATCTAAATAATTACTGATTCGCATCGCACCAATTTCAATATTCCCGGTCGGTCTATTAAGCAAATCTTGACCAAATAAAATTTTAGCATCAATGGCATCGGCCATCTCCTTAATCGTTGGGTTTTTCAACTTGTGATTAAGTGGAATTATATTTATCGAAACCTCTTCCCCAATGGTGCTATTCAACTTAGTGCTTATCATATCAACCATTTCAGTTTTTACCTTATTGGCAACAACTGAAATTACATTCACATCTTTTTGAACAAACGAATCATAAATTAGGTGAACACCATCCACAAATGACTCTACCGGTTTATCAATACAACTCGCGATAATTATTACAGGAATACCCAAATTTTTGGCAATCAAAATATTTAAATCCAATTCAATCAATGGACCATATTCAGAGAAATCGGTACCCTCCACAATAACAAAATCATTCTCTTCTTCAAGTTTTTTATACTTTGCTATTACGGTATTAATAACATCATCTTGTTCATGATTATTCAACTTTTTTATAAGTTGAGACATTGTAAAGGCATAGGTATCTTCATACGCCATTTTCAATTTAAAATGAGAAAGAATGGTATTTATATGATTGTCCTTGCCGCCATCAATTGGATCATCAATAACAGGTCTAAAGTAACCAACCTTAGGTTTCTGGGATAATAGAGAGTTAATTAAGCCTATTGATAAAATAGACTTACCACTATTAGCATCGTTTGAGGCAATATAAATTGCTTTATTCATATAACAGATTTTATTTCAATGGTTTAAGTAATATAACCATAAAAAATCAAAAACTTTATGATACCTAAATATTATAAAGTAAAACTTTGACTTTATAGATTTATTAATATGAAGTAGTAAATGTAGTGGGTGGTAAAGTGGAATACAAAGGTACAAAAAAAACCCTTCATATAATATATATGAAGGGTTTCTAAAAAAGGCAACGACCTA
>MPDE01000001.1 GCA_001874335.1 Bacteroidetes bacterium MedPE-SWsnd-G2 | reverse complement strand
GTGACAAGTTAGAATTCTATGAGTTTATTGGTTTCAATTGAAAGGATAGAAAAAATAAGATCTTGATTATTTAAACTTAATTAAACATTACTTTAATATTTAAAACGTAGTTTTGTGTAAACTTAATACCTTCTTCACTATACGATTAAGTTTTAAACTTAAAAGATTCCTTAACTTTAAGGAATATTATATTACAATAAATGACAAGAAAGAAAAAAAGGAAATCGTCTAAAAGTATTTCCAACTTATCAAATACTATACTTAGTATTTTAAAAAAAGACCGTAATAAGACATTCAATTACAAACAAATTGCGGCAATCATAGGTACAACTGACGCCAGTAGTAGAAATCAAATCATAAAGAAACTTCAGCAATTAAAAGCTAATAAAGAAATAGAAGAGGTTGATAGAGGAAAGTTTAAAGCCCTTATTACAACCGATTATCATACGGGTATCTTAGATTTATCGGGTAAAGGATCAGGTTTTATAATCTCAGACGAATTTGAAGACGATGTTTATATAGCATCAAACAATATTAATAAAGCCTTAAACGGAGATGAAGTTGAATTTTACGTGTATAAACGTAAAAAGCGAGGCCGTATGGAAGGTGAAATTACATTTATTATTAGGCGTGACCGAAGCGAATATGTAGGTGTGATTCAAATTCATGAAAAAAAGAATTTTGCCTTTGTTGTTGCAGATAGCAACAAGATGTATAAGGATATTTTTGTGCCAATTAATAAAATTAACAAGGCTGAAGATGGAGATAAAGTATTAGTAAGGTTGGAAGATTGGCCAGAAAAAGCCGATTCACCTTATGGTAAAGTACTTAAAGTTTTAGGGAAACCTGGAGAACATAATACTGAAATTCATTCCATTTTAGCAGAATACGGTTTGCCTTATGAGTTTCCTTATGACGTGGAAAATTTTGCCAATGAAATAGATACATCCATTACACCTGAAGAAATTTCAAAGCGTCGTGACATGAGAGATGTTTTGACCTTTACAATTGATCCAAAAGATGCTAAAGATTTTGATGATGCATTATCGTTTCAAGTATTAGATAATGGCAATTATGAAATTGGTATTCACATTGCCGATGTATCTCACTATTTACAAGAAGGTACCGTTTTAGATGACGAGGCCTATGAACGTGCAACATCGGTGTATCTGGTTGATAGGGTAGTACCTATGTTACCAGAAATTTTATCTAATGGGGCCTGTTCATTACGACCACATGAAGAGAAATATACCTTTTCTGCGGTATTTGAAATGAATGATAAAACTGAAATCAAAAATCAATGGTTTGGACGTACAGTAACTTACAGTGATGCCAGGTTTGCTTATGAAGAAGCGCAATCTATAATCGAAACTAAATCGGCGGTAATTCCGGAAGAGGTGTCCTTAACTGGAAAAAGTTATGAGGCTGATTCTAAAATAAAAGAGGCTGTTTTAAAAATGGATGACTTAGCAAAACTAATGCGTAGTAAACGTATGAGTACTGGTGCTATTTCATTTGATAAAGTAGAAGTGAAATTCAATTTGGATGAAACAAATAATCCTGTTGGTGTGTTCTTTAAAACCAGTAAAGATGCTAATAAATTAATTGAAGAATTTATGCTTCTTGCTAACAAAAAAGTAGCTGAGTTTATAGGTAAACAAGAACCTAAAAAGACCTTTATCTATAGAGTTCACGACGAACCAGACGATAGTAAATTAGCTGCGCTTCAAGGTATTGTTGCAAAATTTGGATATAAATTAAATTTCCAAGATCGTAAAACTGTGTCTCAGTCTTTAAACAATCTTTTAAAAGAGGTTAACGGAAAAAAAGAGCAAAATTTAGTAGATACCCTTGCTATAAGAAGTATGAGTAAAGCAGAGTATACTACAAATAATATTGGTCACTATGGTTTAGCATTCGATTACTATAGCCACTTTACATCGCCTATAAGACGTTATCCCGATGTAATGGCACATAGATTACTTCAACACTATTTAGATGGCGGAAAAAGCGTTAATGAAGAAATTTTTGAAGAACGTTGTAAACATTCCAGTAATATGGAATATTTAGCAACCAAGGCAGAACGAGATAGTATCAAGTATATGCAAATTAAGTTTATGCAAGATCATCGTGATGAAGCCTTTGTTGGTGTGATTTCAGGAGTAACAGACTGGGGAATTTATGTCGAAATAATTTCTAACAAATGCGAAGGAATGGTGAGAATTCGTGATATCAAAGATGATTATTATGAGTTTGATGAAACGCAATATGCACTTGTAGGTCGTGAAACTAAAAACATATACCAACTTGGTGAACAAGTTGTGGTTAAGGTTAAAGAAACAGATTTAGCTAAAAAACATTTAGACTTTTCACTATTAGGAAAACCAGAATAATAACTTAAATACTTAGTTTTTAATAGAATAGCGTTTAAAATTTAATAATTTTGTATGCTAAGTGGCTCATTTTTATACCTTGGTATGATTATGGGAGGAGAGCTGACAATCAAAAATTAAAATCGAAGCGTATGAAAAGAGTAATTTTTAGCATTTTAGTATGTATTAGTTTTACTGTAAATGCACAGCATGTTGAACGTGAGTTAGGAGAGTTTAACGAAGTTAAAGTTCATGATGGTATTCATGTTGAACTTATTAAATCTGATTCCAATAAAATTGAGATCACAGGAGAACACGCTAACGAAATCCAGTTAATTAACAATAATGGACTTTTAAAAATTAAAATGAAATTAAAAGAGTTGGTTGATTGGGAGGAAACAAGAATCAAACTCTATTTTGTACATCTTGATTTAATCGATGCTAACGAAGGTTCCAGAATTGTTTCAACTCATAACTTTAAACAATATGAGTTGGATGTTAGAGCTCAAGAAGGTGCAAGAATTGAATTAAATGCAGAAACCTCTTATCTCAACCTTAAACCAGTAACTGGTGGTATCATAAATGTTAGTGGTAAAGTGAGACGACAAGAATTATCAATTCATGCTGGTGGTATTTATGAAGGAGAAAATTTGGTAAGTGAAGTAACTCATGTCACTATAAAAGCAGCAGGTGAGGCTTATGTCAATTGTACCAAAGTACTTGATATAAAACTAAAAGCTGGAGGAGATGTATTTGTATATGGTAAACCTAAATCGGTTTCTGAAGATAAAGTTTTTGGTGGGCGAATTAAGTATATGGAATAGTCACTTCTTTTTTCTAATTTTAAGCCCTATTAAAAACCCTCTATGATCGATGACATTTTAACTGCAATACCTTTTGGTATTTTACTATCATTTACAATTGGTCCTGTATTTTTTGTTTTGCTTGAAACCAGTGCCACAAAGGGATTTAAATGTGCCTTAGTATTTGATTTAGGTGTTGTTTTAGCCGATATAGTTTTTATTATGTTGGCGTTTTACAGTACCAATTGGTTGGTTGAAAAAGTAAAGGACGAACCCTACTTTTTTGCCTTCGGAGGTATTTTACTTATCGTTTATGGTATAATTTCATTTATTCAAACGTCAAAATCATTTAGATCTATTGTCAAAGAGTACAATATGATCGACGCTC
Organism: Bacteroidetes bacterium MedPE-SWsnd-G2; assembly: GCA_001874335.1. Lineage (GTDB taxonomy): Bacteria > Bacteroidota > Bacteroidia > Flavobacteriales > Flavobacteriaceae > MedPE-SWsnd-G2. The sequence goes on along the minus strand of MPDE01000001.1, from coordinate 476,556 downwards.
AAAAAGACTATTTAAAATTATTTGTAAAAGGGTTTTTACTCAATTTTGTAAACATTGGTGTGCTTTTAGGATGGTTAGGTTTTGTTGTAATAGCAAGCTCTATTACTACCAGTCCTAATGGTAAGTACGTATTTATTGGTACAATGGTGGTTTCTTATTTTGTAACCGATTTAATTAAAATTGTAGTAGCAAAATCTTTAAAAAACAAGCTAACACCAAAACGAATTTTTAAAATAAAGAAAATTGTATCTCTCGTAATATTAGGCTTTGGTATTTTGTTATTGGTTCAAGGGTTCTTTCCTAAAGAAAAAGAAATGCTCAAGAAAAAATGGGATGAGATGACGACAATAGAAAGCATAAAAAAAGAGACCTTAATTTAAGGTCTCTTTTTTGTAGAGGCGTCGAGCGGATTCGAACCGCTGTACAAGGTTTTGCAGACCTCTGCCTAGCCACTCGGCCACGACGCCAATTATAAATTGGGTCAGCAAATGTAAAAAAAATTAAGTATCTACAATTACTTAATTTCAATTTTTTCGTTTACAATTCATTTTAATGGTCACTTTTTCTACATCACCACCTATTGGAGGGTTTAATTTACTGACACTTATCCATACTTTTTTAATTTTTTTGTCTTCCTTTAAAATTCGATCTAAAATACGTTTGGCTACAGTTTCAAGTAAATCTGATGGAATAGCCATTTCTTCCTTAATAACTTGATTTAAAAATACATAATCCACAGTATCTGCCAAAGCATCTGTTTTAGCCGATTTTTGCAAGTCTGCTTTTACTTTTAAATCTACTCGGTAATAACTCCCTATTTTAGTTTCTTGAGTTAGGCAACCGTGATTTGCATAAACCCTTATATTTTCAACTTTTATTAATCCCATTTAGTTTGTAAATAAATCAAATATATTACTCATTGCACTGGTTTTGGTTTTATAGAACTCAGTATATGTGCAACGTTCGCAAGTGACAGAGGTGAATTTTTGATTTTGAATATCAAAAATTTTAGACAATGTCCCACCAGTAGCTCTCATTTGCCCTAATTTATAGGTCCTATTATTACATTTAGGACAGGTGTAATTGTTATTATTCATAATAAGAAATTTTTATAAAAATACGTATTATCAGTAATAATAATGGTCATCACAGATTATATTTATGTAATTTTGCCATTATTTTTTAACCTGAATTTTATTCTTAAAACATGTCGGAAGAATCAAAATCGCTCAATTTTATAGAGCACATAATTGAGGAAGATTTAAAACAAGGTTTAGCACCTAATAAATTAAGATTTAGATTTCCACCAGAACCTAATGGGTATTTGCATATTGGTCATACCAAAGCAATAGGTATTAGTTTTGGATTAGGTGAAAAATACAACGCACCTGTTAATCTTAGGTTTGATGATACCAATCCTTCAAAAGAGGAACAAGAATATGTTGATGCCATCAAACGTGATATTAATTGGTTGGGGTATAACTGGGAGAATGAATTGTATTCTTCAGATTATTTCCAGCAATTGTATGATTGGGCAGTAGTTTTAATAAAAGAAAATAAGGCTTATGTAGATTCTCAATCTTCAGAAGCTATGGCCGAACAGAAAGGTACTCCAACTCAACCAGGTGTTGATGGTCCTTACAGATCAAGATCTGTAGCGGAAAACTTGGATTTGTTTTTAAGAATGAAAAATGGAGAATTTGAACAAGGTTCCCATGTACTGCGGGCTAAAATAGACATGGCGCATACCAATATGCTTATGCGCGATCCAATAATGTATAGAATCCTTAAAGCTCCACATCACCGTACTGGAAATGATTGGTGTATTTATCCTATGTATGATTGGACCCACGGAGAAAGTGATTATTTAGAAGGTATTTCGCATTCGTTATGTTCTTTAGAATTTAAGCCTCATAGAGAGCTTTACGACTGGTTTTTGGACCAAGTAGTAACAAGTGAAAATTTAAGGCCAAAACAGCGAGAATTTGCCCGTTTAAACCTAAGTTATACTATTATGAGTAAGCGTAAGTTGCTCAAATTGGTTGAAGATGGTATTGTAAACGGTTGGGATGATCCTAGAATGCCAACAATTTCAGGCTTAAGAAGACGTGGTTATACACCAAATGCCATTAAAAAGTTTGTAGAAACTGTGGGTGTTGCTAAACGTGATAATGTGATTGATGTCTCTCTTTTAGAATTTTGTATTCGTGAAGATTTGAACAAAACGGCATCACGAGTTATGGCAGTTTTAAACCCTATAAAACTTGTAATTACTAACTATCCAGAAGGTAATGAAGAGTGGTTAGTTGCTGAAAATAATCCGGAAGATGAAAATGCAGGAGAACGTAAAGTACCATTTTCTAAAGAACTTTGGATAGAAAAAGAAGATTTTAAGGAAGAGGCAAATAGCAAATACTTTAGACTGACCTTAGGAAAAGAAGTAAGGTTAAAAAATGCCTATATCATAAAAGGTGAAAGTGTTGTTAAAGATAATGATGATAATATTACAGAGATTCACTGTACTTATGATGCCGATAGTTTAAGTGGTAGTGGTACCGAAGCATCTTTACGTAAGGTAAAAGGAACTTTGCATTGGGTTTCTAAAGCTCATGCTGTAAAGGCAGAGGTTAGAGAATATGATAGATTGTTTAGTGATGAAGCACCTGATAGCCATGAAGGCAAAGATTATATGGAGTTTATCAATCCAAATTCATTGCGATTAATCACTGCATTTGTTGAACCAAGTCTGGTTTCTTCTAAAATTGGAGATCGTTTTCAATTTCAAAGGTTAGGTTATTTTAATGTTGATAATGATAGTACCTCAGATCAATTAGTGTTTAATAAAACTGTAGGTTTAAGAGATACTTGGGCTAAAAAGAAACCGAGTAATAATCAACCAAACTCTAATAATAAAGGAGGAGGAGCAAAGCCTCAACAACCTAAAAAAGCGGCTATAGATGTTATCAAGCAATTGGGTAAAAAATATACAAACTTACCTGAAGCAAAACAGCAAAAGGTTAAGGCCGAAATTATTACTTTGGCATCGGAGGTAAGCTATGATGATTTACAGCCATTATTTGGTACAGCATTGAAAAAAGCAGGCACTCGAATAGCAACCTTAATTGCATTAAAAGTGAAATTAGCTGATGGATTAGAACGAAATGATGACATCAACAATTTCATTTCACAAGCTAAAGAAGATAAAAACGACATATTGGTGCAAGAAGCATCAACATTATAAAAAAAAGCCGACTTAATTAAGTCGGCTTTTTTGTTTTATTCTTTAATGATTTCGGTGGTTTGTACATCCTCCGGAATATTTAATGTGGTTTCAAATCCGGGAATTACTTGCTGAATGAGATCAGTGTTTTTTAACTGTCGTGCTTCAATAAAATACCAATGGTTTACGGTTTCATCAAAAATACCTAACAAGTAACTTTCAGAAATGATACGTTCATTATCCATTTTCATTTGGTTACGGCCTTTAATAACACATCTTAGTTGGTCTTGTTCAGTTTTAACTTCTAAAACCTCTAAAATTTCAGCCTTTTCAAAAACTAATCCTTGGGTTTCCATTCCTGCCATAGCCGAAGAAATTAATTCAATAGCTGATGCTCTACCGCCCATAAGCTCAACTACTGCAGGTATGGTATAATCCATGACCGTACCATAATCTTTCATTATAGTAGCAGCAGCTACTAATTTAGCTTCTTCAAGTGCAGTTTCTTTATTAGCCTTGTCCGATTGAGCAAAACTCAATTGCGTTGAAACTAGAATAAAGGCAATAAGTGTAAATAGCTTATTCATTGTCCTTTTCTTTTTGAGCATTCAATTTATTTCTTTTCGCTTCTTTCATAGCTTCTCCAATTTCATTGCTTGCTGCAAAACTAGCAACCATATCATTAAGCATATTACTTCCTGCTTGTGGTGAATTAGGTAATAAAATTAAATTACTATTCGTTTCTCCACCTATGGCTTGAAGTGTGTCATAATGTTGTGTGACTACAATTAAAGCAGAGGCTTCTTGAGAGTTGATTCCAACCTTATTTAAAACTTCTACAGATTCTTCCAATCCGCGAGCAATTTCACGTCTTTGATCGGCAATACCTTGACCTTGTAAACGCTTACTTTCTGCTTCTGCTTTTGCTTTTTCAACGATTAAGATACGCGCAGCATCTCCCTCAAATTGTGCAGCTACCTTTTCACGCTCAGCAGCGTTAATTCTATTCATTGCTTCTTTTACTTGAGAATCAGGATCGATATCTGTTACTAGAGTTTTGATGATGTCATACCCATAGTCTAACATTGCTTCATTTAATTCAGATTTTACAGCTATGGCAATATCATCCTTTTTTAAGAAGACGTCATCTAATATCATTTTAGGAACCTCTGCTCTAACCACATCAAATACATAAGATGTAATCTGGTCATGAGGATAGTCTAATTTGTAAAAAGCATCATATACCTTTTCCTTAATTACTTTGTATTGCACAGATATTTTTAATCGTACAAATACATCATCTTTTGTTTTTGTTTCAACGATAACATCTAATTGCTGAATTTTTAAACTTAAACGACCAGCGATTCGATCTATTAACGGGATTTTAAAACGTAAACCCGATTGACTTACAACTTTAAATTTTCCGAAGCGTTCTAAAATTGCCGCAGATTGTTGTTTTACTGTATATAACGAAGCAAAAATTAATAAAATTACCAAAATGAGTATTGGTAGAAATGTAAAATTCATGAGTAAAGTTTTAAATGGTTTGTGATTAATTACTAAGGTAGGTCATATTTTTCGGTCTAAAGCGACCTAATATAAATTACTTACAAATTATTAGTAGTAAACATCATACATTTTGTTACACTCTTTTCAGGTATTTTAGTTTTTTGGCTTTCAATATAAAACTGTAAAAGCTTATTGTACAATATATTGTAAGAAAAAACACCCTTTAAGAAATTATTCCTAAAGGGTGTTTAATATTATGTATTCAGAATTTTAAACGCTTTCACAAATCGCTTTAATTCTCTTTATGGTTTCATTTTTACCTATTAAAAACATAATTTCAAAAACATCTGGACCTTGTAAAGCTCCAACTAAAGCTAATCTTAGAGGTTGCATTACTTTTCCAAAACCTATTTCTTTTGAAGTGATCCAAGCTTTTATTTGTGTTTGAATGTCTTCTGTTTCAAAGGTTTCAATGTTTGAGATTACTTGAATTAATTCAGTCATTAATTCAACGGTACCTTCTTTCATAGCCTTTTTATGGGCTTTCGCATCATAAGTGTCAGGCGCTTGAAAAAAGAAGTGTGTTAAGTCCCAAAAGTCAGAAATAAATGTTGCACGCTCTTTTACCAAGTTTATGGTCATGGCAATGTAATTGATGTCAATTTCAGAAAGTTCTGGTTGTGAAGATTGAAATTGAGCCGCAAGCGAATCGTTATTCTGAGTTTGCATATAATGGTGGTTAAACCATTTTGTTTTGTCTGGATCAAATCTTGCACCGGCCTTATTTACTCGATCTAAATCAAAAACATTACAAAGCGCTTCTAAACTAAATATCTCTTGTTCAGTTCCTGGGTTCCAACCTAAAAATGCTAAGAAGTTTATAACTGCTTCAGAGAAATATCCATCTTCTTTATATCCTCTTGAAATCTCGTTAGTTTTAGGGTCAGTCCATTGTAAAGGGAATACCGGGAATCCTAATTTATCACCATCACGTTTGCTTAATTTTCCTTTACCAGTAGGTTTTAAAATTAAAGGCAAGTGAGCAAATGTAGGTGCTTCCCAACCTAAAGCTTGATACAAAGCAACATGTAAAGGGACTGAAGGCAACCATTCTTCTCCTCTAATAACATGGGTGATTTCCATTAAATGATCATCAACAATGTTTGCAAGGTGATAGGTAGGCATACCATCACTTTTAAACAACACTTTGTCATCTAATAAATCGGCTTTAAAAGAGACAAATCCTCGAATACTATCATCTGTGCTAATAGAACTATCTGCTGACATAGTTTCGTTGTCATACATTTTAAAACGAATCACATAGTCTTCACCATTTTCAATTTTTTGAGCCACAACATCTTCACTTAATGCGATTGAGTTATTTAATTCTGCTCTATTTTTCCAATTGTAAATAAAGGTTTCTTTGTTTTGTTCACATTGTTTACGTTGAGCATCTAATTCTTCGGCTGAATCAAACGCGTAATAAGCGTGTCCTGAAGCAATTAGTTGATCGGCGTATTGTTTGTATAAATGTTTACGTTCACTTTGTTTATAAGGTCCGAATCCACCATCTTTTCCTGGGCCTTCATCAAACGGAATTTGACACCAGTTTAAAGCATCAACAATATAGTGTTCAGTACCTTCTACAAATCTGTTTTGGTCTGTATCTTCAATCCTTAAAACAAAAGTACCATTGTGTTTTTTTGCAAAAAGATAATTGAATAATGCGGTACGTACGCCGCCTATATGTAACGGTCCTGTTGGACTCGGAGCAAATCGAACTCTTACGGGTTTGGTCATGTCTTATAATTTAAGACTGCAAAGATAAAGCGTTATTTATGATTTGTAAACCTTTAAGATAAAATCATAGATTTTGGTACTCTTTTGTTCATGATTTTAAACCAAAGTGGTGGGCACAATGCCAATACCATTGAAGTTGGGTACCCAAAAGGGAGCTGCGGACTTTCCTCATGGGATTCTAAAATTTGATATTTTTTAGTGGTTTTGTAATGATGATCACTATGTCTTGTCAATTCGTATAGTACAATTCTACCAACAATATGATCTGAATTCCAAGAATGTTTTTTCTGTACACGCTCATATCTTCCCGATTTTGTTTTTAGTCTTAATAACCCATAATGTTCAATATAATTCACGGTTTCTAAAAGTAAAAAGCTTACAATAGCGGCGCATACTAATACTATAAAGACAAGTTTTGATACAAGGAGAAATGCTATAAATAGAGCTGAAATTTGAATGATAGAAAACCAGAACATATTATTTTTTGGAGACCAAAATTTTAGGTTTTGACGCTTTAATATGTGATTTTGAATATGCCATGCACTTAAATATTGTTTAGTAATAGAAGTGAACCAAAAGTGATATACACTTTGTTTGTATTTTGCTGTTGCGGGGTCTTCGGGTGTTGCAGCATTTAAATGATGACCATAATTATGCTCTATAAAAAAGTGCATATAAAATGAAGGAAACAGTAAAAGTTTGGCAAATACTTGCTCAAATTTTTGTTTTCGATGTCCTAACTCATGAGCCACATTTATACCATTTACGCTTAAAACTATGCCTAAAGATAGCGTGATACCTATCAACTCGGGAGTAGATAATAGGGTTGTGGATAACTGGGAAATTGTTAAGGCAATCAAACTGTATACTAACGGAATATTGAAATAAAGTAACCAATCAAAAAGTTTGTTTTTGAGTTTACTCTCTTGTTGTTGTTTCGGGATGTTACTATTGTTTTTAGGTAGAATTAATTCTAATAAAGGGATAAATCCAAACGTATAAATAGGGGTCATAAAACTGTATATCCCATGAAATGATATGCCTATAATTGCAATAATGGGAATGGATAGGGCAGAAAGATATTTTAAATCAGACATTATTTAGAATTGCGTTATTGTTTAAGTGGTTGATTGTTAATTGATTTACTTTAACAGTATGTTATCAAATTTAACGATTAAAGGATAAAAATAAAATTGTAGTTTAGTAAGTTACAATAGTGTTTATATAACCTTTACCGCTTTTTAATTTAATATGAATAATAGTTTTGGTACCATACAGGAGAAACTGGAGCAATTTGTTAATAGATTTTATATTAACGAATTACTTAAAGGTACTATTCTGTTTTTCGCAATAGGGTTACTTTATTTTTTGTTTACACTGTTAATAGAGCATTTTTTATGGCTGAGTTCGGCTGCAAGAACTGTTTTATTTTGGGTGTTTATTGGGGTAGAGTTGGTATTGCTTTTTAAGTTTATTGTGACCCCAATTTTACATTTGTTTAAATTAAAAAAAGGCATTGACCATGAAACTTGTTCAAAGATTATTGGTGACTATTTTCCTGAGGTAGGGGATAAGTTGTTAAATGTATTGCAGCTAAAACAAAGTCAGTCTGATTCTGATTTACTGTTAGCTAGTATTGATCAAAAATCAAAAACCTTAAGTCCGATACCATTTAAATTGGCCATTAATTTTTCGGCAAACCTTAAATATTTAAAGTATGCGGCTATTCCAATTGTCATTATTGCTCTATTTAGTTTTTCGGGAAAATTTAATTGGTTTAGCGATAGTTATGAAAGGGTAGTAAATTATCAAACAGCATACGAGCCTCCGGCGCCTTTTCAGTTTTATGTTTTAAACGATTCACTTACTGCTATTGAAAATTCTAATTATACACTTAGGGTTTCTACCGTTGGTACGGTTATTCCAGAAAACATTCAAATTTTATTTGATGAGCAATCGTATTATTTGCAATCTATTGGTCCGGGACAATTTGAATATGTTTTTGTACAACCTAAATCTACTATTAGGTTTTCCTTATTAGCAAATGATATTTCTTCTATAGATTATAGTTTAAAGGTAATTAATACACCAGTTTTAGAAAACTTCGAAATGCAATTAGATTATCCTTCTTATACGGGTAAAAAAGACGAAGTTTTAAAAAGTACTGGTAATACCATTGTGCCTGAAGGTACAACTGTAACTTGGGTAGTAAACACTCGAACTACCGATGCAGTATCCCTTTATGCTAAGGATACTTTAAACTTAAGTGTGGGTAATACTAATACTTTTAGAGGGTCTAAGCAGTTATTTTCTAATTACGCTTATAGTTTAAGTACAAGTAATTCTAATTTAAAAAATTATGAAAACTTAAACTTTAATATTGGTGTGATTAAAGATGATTACCCAGAATTAGATTTGAAAATGCAACGCGATTCCCTGGATGGCGAAAGCATGTATTTTTATGGTCAGGTAAGTGATGATTATGGCTTACATAAATTGCAAATGGTTTATACCCCTGTCAATTCTGATGCACAATCGGTTAAAGTTGATCTACCTGTTGTAAAAGGAAATTTAGACGAGTTTGTTTATGCTTTTCCTAATATGTTAAATCTTGAAAAAGGGGTGAGCTACGAGGTGTATTTTCAAGTTTTCGATAATGATCAAATTAATAAATATAAGACAACAAAGAGCGCTGTGTTTACTTATAGAGAGTTTAGTAATAATGAAATAGAAGAGCGTCAATTAAAGGAACAGAATAGCACAATTAAGGATTTAAATTCTTCATTCGAGAAAATGAAGGATCAGGAAAAGGAGTTGGAAGAATTTTCTAAAACTCAAAAAGAAAAAGAAGAATTAAATTTTAATGATAAAAAGAAGTTTGAGAATTTTTTGAAGCGTCAAAAGAATCAAGACGAAATGATGAAAAACTTCAACAAAAAACTTCAAAATAACTTAGAAGAATTTCAAAATGAATCTGAAGAGAAGGACGAGTTTAAGGAGGCGATTCAGAAGCGACTTGAAGAAAATGAAGAGCAGCTTAAAAAGGATGAGAAGCTTTTAGATGAATTAGAAAAACTTCAGGAGAAAATTAAAAAGGAAGAACTGACTCAAAAATTGGAGCAGTTGGCCAAACAAAATAAAAACAAACAAAAAAGTTTAGAGCAGTTATTAGAATTAACAAAGCGCTATTACGTGGCTAAGAAAGCTGAAAAGTTGCAACAGGATTTGCAACAACTCGCGGAAAAGCAGGAAGAACTTTCTGAAAAATCGTCTGAAGAAAATACTAAGGAAGCTCAAGAAGAACTGAACGAAGAGTTTGAAAAGCTTAAAGAAGAGCTTGACGATTTACAAAAGGATAATGAACAGCTTCAAAAACCTATGGATCTTCCAAAGGATGAGGATAAAGAAGAGGAGATTAAACAAGAGATGCAGGATGCGACTCAAGATTTAGAAGAGAAGGAAAAGCAAGAGAAAGAAGGTAATGAGGCAGGTGCTCAAGCTCCTCAAGCGGCGGCAAAGAAGAAACAAAAGAAGGCTGCCCAGAAAATGAAGGAGATGAGTAATCAAATGTCCCAAGCAATGCAGAGTGGTGGGGAACAACAGGCTGCTGAGGATATTGATGTATTACGTCAAATCTTAGATAATCTTATTTTATTCTCATTTGATCAGGAAGATTTGATGAATTCTTATAAAAAGATTTCGGTTAATCATAATAGCTATGGTGCGTATTTGAGAAAGCAAAATGATTTAAAAACCCATTTTGAACATGTCGATGACAGCCTTTTTGCGTTGTCGTTACGCCAACCTATGATATCAGAACAGGTTAATACTCAGGTGACTAATGTGTTTTTTACTTTGAACAAATCTTTAGCGCAACTATCTGAAAATCAGTTATATCAAGCTATTTCTTCACAGCAATATACCATTACGTCAACCAATAATTTGGCGAGTTTTTTGAGTGATATTTTGGATAATATGGAGAATCAAATGAATCCTTCAATTGGTCAAGGTCAGGGTCAAGGAATGCAACTTCCAGATATCATTAAAAGTCAAGAGGAGTTGAATAAGGAAATGCAAGAAGGTAAAAAGAAGAGTGATCAAGGTAAACCTAAAAAGGACGGAGAGAAAGGTAAAGAAGGTGAGGAAGGACAAGGTGCAGAGGGGGAATCTGGCTCTGAAGGAGAACAGAAAAATGGTAAGAATGGTGAACCTGGGGGAGAAGGTGAAGGCGAGTCGGAGTATAATTCTGAAGAAATGAATGGCGAATTGTTTAAAATTTATAAACGACAAGCAGAATTGCGACAAGCTTTACAAGATAGATTGGCAAAAGACGGATTTTCGAAAGCTGGTGAGCAGTTGTTGAAAGACATGAAGGAGATAGAATTAGATCTACTGAATAAAGGGTTTACAGATGAAACGTTGTCTAAAATGATGGAGTTGGAGCATCAGTTGTTGAAATTAGAAAATGCTACGCTTATGCAAGGGGAGGACAATAAACGCGAATCTGAAACAAATACAAAAAGCTTTAATAAGGGGTCGAAGAATAAAATTCCGACGGCTAAAGAATATTTTAATACCATTGAAATTTTGAATAGACAAGGTTTACCTTTGCAGCAGATTTATAAGAAGAAAGTTCAAGATTATTTTAATACCAATAATGATTAGTTTTAATTACGAATTACCCTTTAAGTTAGATGATGAAAATGCTGTTAGCGAATGGATTTCTGATGTTATCAAAAAGGAAGAATGTAGAGAAGGAGAAATCAATTATATTTTCTGTGATGATGAATATTTGCACAAGCTAAATGTGGAGTTTTTAGATCATGATACACTCACAGATATTATAAGTTTTGACTATTCCTTAGGAAAAGAAATTCATGGTGATATTTATATTTCTGTAGAGCGTGTGAGAGATAATGCCAAGGATTTTAATAAGAGTTTTGAGAACGAATTGTCTCGTGTTATGGTTCATGGCGTATTACATTATTGTGGATATAATGACAAGACTGACGCTGATCAAGAGGTGATGACCTCTAAAGAAGATTTACACCTTTCGGCTTTAATGTAATATTCAGAAAATCAACGTATATTTGCAGGTTTTAATTTTCTACATAAGTAGAATGTTTCACGTGGAACAATTATGAGTTTATTTCAAGATACATATGATGTTATTGTAGTTGGTGGAGGTCATGCTGGTAGTGAAGCTGCTGCTGCTGCTGCCAATATGGGTAGTAAAACCCTATTAATTACAATGAATCTTCAAAATATTGCACAAATGTCGTGTAATCCTGCTATGGGTGGAATTGCAAAGGGGCAAATTGTGAGAGAGATTGATGCCTTAGGTGGTTATAGTGGGTTAGTGAGTGACGCTTCGGCAATTCAGTTTAAAATGCTTAACAAATCTAAAGGCCCTGCGATGTGGAGTCCAAGGGTACAAAGTGACCGAATGCGTTTTGCTGAAGATTGGAGAATGCGTTTGGAGGCAACCGAGAATTTAGATTTTTACCAAGATATGGTTTCCGAATTGTTGCTGGTAGGTGATCAAGTTGTGGGGGTGAAAACCTCTTTGGGAATTCCAGTTAAAGGCCGTTCTGTGGTTTTGACTAACGGTACCTTTTTAAATGGCTTGATACATATTGGAGATAAAAATTTTGGTGGTGGTAGAGCAGGTGAAAGAGCTGCTAAAGGTATTACTGAACAGTTGGTATCTATAGGTTTTGAATCCGGTAGAATGAAGACAGGAACTCCTCCAAGAGTGGATGGTCGTTCTTTAGATTATTCTAAAATGATTGAGCAACCTGGTGATGATCGACCTGAGAAATTTTCATACATGCAATCGTCTCCAGTATTAACTCATCAGAGGTCATGTCATATGACGTATACAAGTACTGAAGTACACGATTTGTTGCGTGAAGGTTTTGATCGTTCACCTATGTTTAATGGAAGAATTAAAAGTATTGGCCCAAGGTATTGCCCGTCTATTGAGGATAAAATAAATAGGTTTGCAGATAAGGATAGACATCAATTATTTGTTGAGCCAGAAGGTTGGGATACGGTTGAAGTTTATGTTAATGGATTCTCTACGTCCTTACCAGAGGATGTACAATTTAAAGCAATGAAGTCTGTTGCAGGGTTTGAAAATGTAAAATTCTTTAGACCCGGGTATGCAATTGAATACGATTATTTTCCACCAACACAATTAAAGCATACGCTTGAAACGAAGTTGGTAAACGGATTGTATTTTGCTGGTCAAATTAATGGCACAACTGGATATGAAGAAGCGGCATCTCAGGGATTAATGGCTGGGATAAATGCGAGTTTAAAGCTTCAAGAAAAAGAGCCTTTTATATTAAAACGTAATGAGGCATATATTGGTGTTTTAATTGATGACCTTATTACTAAGGGCACAGAAGAACCGTATAGAATGTTTACTTCGAGAGCTGAGTATAGAACGTTGTTACGTCAAGATAATGCCGATTTTAGATTAACGCCTAAGGGTTATGAATTAGGAATAGCATCTGAAGAACGTTTAAAACGGATGGAAGAGAAGGAGCATTTGTCGTCTAATTTTGTAAACTTCTTTAAAGAAACAAGTGTGAAACCAGAGGAGATGAATCCTATATTGGAAGTGAAAAACTCATCTTTGGTGAAGCAAAGTGATAAGATGTTTAAGGTGTATTCTCGTCCTAATATAGATATTGATGATATGCGTAAAGTGGCTTCGGTTTCTGAGTATATAGAAGCTCATAACTTGGATAGAGAAGTGATTGAGCAAACTGAGATTCAAGTGAAGTATTCGGGATATATTAGTAAAGAAAAAAATAATGCCGATAAACTAAATAGGTTAGAGGATTTAAAAATCCCTTCTAATTTTGATTATTCTCAGATTAAATCAATGAGTTTTGAAGCGCGTGAAAAGTTAAATAAAATTCAGCCTGCAACGGTTTCTCAGGCATCAAGAATTAGTGGGGTTTCTCCGAGTGATGTTTCTGTACTTTTGGTTTACATGGGAAGATAATTTATTTAAGTTCCACGTGGAACATCTCTAAAATTTATTCTGTTTTATAATTCAGTTTTTGGTTTAAATGCAAAATTCAGTTCCTTTTTTAACAGTTAAAGATTACTCTGTTTCTGGCGAGTCTTTTAATTTAATTTATAATGAATCATTAGATTTATTAGAAACAAGTCCGAAGCCTTCAGATAACAATTTGTCTGCTTATTATAAAAGTGAAGATTATATTTCACACACAGATAGCAAAAGAAATTTGTTTGAAAGTGTTTATCACGTTGTGCGATCAATCGCTTTAAATCGAAAACTTAAATTAATAAATTCATTTGCTTCCAAAGGAAAATCGCTTTTAGATGTCGGGTGCGGCACTGGTGATTTTTTGAAAACAGCACAATCAAGTGGTTGGAATGTGACAGGGGTAGAGCCTAATGATTCGGCAAGAACAATTGCCAATCAAAAAACAACTAATGCTGTTTTTGATGTAGCGCATTTAGATACGTTGTCTAAATCACAATTTGATGTGATAACCCTTTGGCATGTTTTAGAACACCTTCCAGATTTAGATCAGCAATTAGAAAAATTTAAAACCCTTTTAAAACCAAATGGTGTATTGGTTATTGCTGTACCTAATTATAAAAGTTATGATGCTGTTTACTATAAAGAATATTGGGCAGCTTTTGATGTGCCAAGACACTTATGGCATTTTTCTCAAACATCTATAAAGCGGTTAGGGGAGAAGTTTCAATTTAATTTAGAAAAAGTGCTTCCTATGAAATTTGATGCCTATTATGTGAGTCTATTATCTGAGAAACATAAATCAGGAAAAATGAATGTTATTTCTGGGTTTTTTAGAGGTTGGCTCTCTAATTTAAAAGCAATGTCATCTTCAGAGTATTCGTCATTAATTTATGTCCTCAAAAAGAACGAATAACGCAAATAAGCCACCCTATAACAGTGTTTAGATTCGCGAGGTGAAATTGTGTTGCTGTTTTTTAAAAAGGCCTTAAACGCCTTTATTTCGATTTGTTTTTTATAGATTTAACAAATATGATGCAGTTTTAGTATTTGTTTTATTTATAGCTAATCTTTTCTTCATATTTAATGTGGTTTGTTAATTTAGCGGTCTCAAAAAAATAAATATGAAATTGAAACATTTAAGCCTTCTACTAGTTCTAATTTTGGCATCCTGTCAAAATTCTCAAAAAATTGGATATGTTGATAACGGGAAAGTAATTAACGCTTATCAAGAGAAAATTGATTTAGATAATAAGTTTGAAACCATAAACGAAATTTTCACTAAAAAGACAGATAGTTTGATTCAGGCGTTTCAAATGGAATACAATACTTATGAAGTAAGATCTCATAGTATGACTAAAGCTAAAAAGGAAAAAGAATTTGGTGTTATTAGTAAAAAACAACAAGCGCTTCAGCAATCTATAGAAATGGAGCAACAAATGTTGCAACGTAATTACCAAACAGAAATGGATTCTGTAATTAATAAGGTTAAAGTATTCGTGAACGATTTTGGTAAAAAAGAAAACTATGAAATGATTTTAGGAACGAGTGATGTTTCTGCCACTGTTATGTACGGTAATGATAAGTTAGATATTACCGAAAAAGTTATTTCTGAGCTTAATGCTACTTTCAATAAAAAACAGTAATTGTAATTGTATATAAGTAAAAGGGTATTGAATTTCAATACCCTTTTTTTATGCTTTTGTGTGAAGTAACCTGGTTAGTTTAATTGATAAATCTGTAAGAATTATCTTAGAGTTGCCATTACGTTCTATGTGGTAGATTGCATCTTGCAGTTCATCACTAATGGCCAAAATATTGCCATTATGAACAAAGGGAGCAAATTTTTCTAATTTGAAGTTAGCTGTTTTAGGTTCCATAAACACCAAAGACTTTGCGTTGTAATTCAGTAATAAGGCTTGTCTAAAAAAATCGATGCAGAAGTGTAAAAACTGCTTTTGTGTTTCTCTATTTGTTTTAGCAATATCTTCACTCCAAGAAATTAAATCATGGATGGCAGCTTTATTTCCTTTTGCTTTAAAGGCGCTCCTAATCCAAAAAACAAACCACTCTTCAAACTGTAAATCTTCGGTGTCTTGATACACAAGATCACAAGCTTTATTGTAATTGCCATTAGCTTGATGCGCTATGTTTTGTGCGGCATTTTTATCTATTTGATATTTTTTTACAATTCCATCAGTAATATCATCTTCAGCTAAAGGAGGGAAATGTAATATTTGACATCTCGACTTTATGGTGTTAATTATAGATTCTTCATCCTCTGCGACCAATATAAAAATGGTTTTATTAGGTGGTTCTTCTATTAGTTTTAAAAGCTTGTTAGCCGCAGAAATATTCATTTTTTCTGCCATCCAAATGAGCATCACTTTATAACCACCTTCATAAGATTTTAATGCCAATGATTTTACAATATCTTGTGCTTCATCAACCCCAATTTGTCCCTGTTTATTTTCAACTCCAAGTGCCTTATACCAATCAAATAAATTACAATAAGGTTGCTCGGTTAATAATTGTCGCCATTCTTCTAAAAAATGACTGGATACGGGGTGGCTTTTAACCTTATCATTTGAGGCTACAGGAAAGGCAAAGTGTAAATCGGGATGGGTTAAACCATTAAATTTGATATTGCATGATTCTATACCATTGGTGTTTTCACCTTCAGTATTTTGACATAAAATATATTGTGCATAAGCAATAGCCATTGGTAATGTGCCAGAACCTTCAGGACCAACAAATAGTTGAGCGTGTGGGATTCTTCCATTTTCAACACTTTGAGTTAAGTGTGTTTTAAGATGCTTTTGGCCTATAATTTCTGAAAATAACATAACACAAATATAGGATTTTAAGTTTCCATTTATCATTTAAAATCGAACTCAAAACCATGTTAATTTCAACTTAAAACAGCTAACTATTGTACACAAGTCATGTTTTGAAGTTAACTAATTGGTTACCTTTGTATTTTAATTGTAAAATGTAAATGATGAAAACACTAAACGATTTCGATTTTAAAGACAAAAAAGCGCTTATAAGAGTTGACTTTAATGTGCCTTTAAATGACAATTTTGAAGTAACCGATGCCACTCGTATAATTTCTGCTAAACCAACCATAATTAAAATTCTTGAAGATGGTGGAAGCTGTATATTAATGTCTCATTTAGGTCGCCCAAAAGGTGTTCAGGATCAATTTTCAATGAAACATATTGTATCTCAAGTTGAAGAGGTTTTAGGTGTAACTGTAAAGTTTGTTGCCGATTGTATTGGTGACGATGTTGAAGCAGCTGCAGCAAGTTTAAATCCAGGTGAGATTTTACTCTTAGAAAACTTAAGGTTTTATAGCGAAGAGAAAGCTGGAGACCAACAATTTGCTGAAAAATTATCGAAACTTGGTGATATTTATGTCAATGATGCCTTTGGTACAGCACATAGAGCACACGCTTCAAC
Organism: Bacteroidetes bacterium MedPE-SWsnd-G2; assembly: GCA_001874335.1. Classification (GTDB taxonomy): domain Bacteria; phylum Bacteroidota; class Bacteroidia; order Flavobacteriales; family Flavobacteriaceae; genus MedPE-SWsnd-G2. The sequence continues at coordinate 459,541 of MPDE01000001.1, read as the reverse complement.
AACTGTTGTTGCGCAATACTTTGAAGGGAAAAAATGTTTCGGATCGCTTTTAGCCAAAGAAATAGTAAGCATTGAAAAAGTACTTAAAACGGGGGAGAAACCAATTTTAGCAATTTTAGGAGGAGCAAAAGTATCTTCAAAAATTACAATCATAGAAAACATTTTAGATAAAGTAGATCACCTAATAATTGGTGGTGGTATGACTTTTACGTTTATAAAAGCTAATGGTGGACAAATTGGTGATTCTATTTGTGAAGATGATAAGATGGAGTTGGCTCTAAAAATTATTGAACAAGCAAAAGCAAAGAATGTTCAAATTCATTTACCAGTAGATGTTTTAGCTGCAAATAGTTTTAGTAATGAAGCAGATACTCAAATTGTAGATGTCGACAAAATTCCTGACGGATGGCAAGGGCTTGATGCTGGACCAAAATCTAAAGCAAATTTCCATGAGGTTGTAATGCAATCAAAAACCATTTTATGGAACGGACCAATTGGTGTTTTCGAATTACCAACCTTTGCAGAAGGTACAATTGCATTAGGAGAGTCTATTGCTGAAGCGACCAAAAACGGAACCTTTTCTTTAGTAGGAGGTGGAGACTCTGTTGCTGCTGTGAAACAATTTGGTTTTGCAGACAAAGTAAGTTACGTAAGTACTGGTGGAGGCGCTATGTTAGAAAGCCTTGAAGGTAAAGTGTTACCAGGTATCGCAGCTATTAATAACTAATAGCTTTAACATATAAATTTTGTAAAATGGGTTAAAATATACGATTTTAACCCATTTATAGTTTTAAGAGAACAATTAATCTGAATGAGTAAAATAGTTACAATTACACTAGCTTTGATATTAACTTCTTTCACAGCGTTAGCTCAAAATGAAGTATCAAAAGATTCCATACCACAACAAGAAGAACTAAATGATAGTTTGGTAAATGCAACCGATTCTATTATAGATGGTTCTAAAGTAACACATCAAATTATAGCTCCCGAAAAAGACTCACTTGGTAATCAAGTATTAGGAGATCACAAAAGGGCTTCAGAAATTGATCAAAAATGGTTGGACGAGTTATATAGTAATTCGCTTTATGATAGTGTTTATAAATCGGTTACAAATTTAGAGTATAATGAAGTTTACTACCCCGATTTACCGACTGATACTTTAAAGAAAAGACTTAAAGAACTTGATGCAAAAACACCCTTTAATATTGCATATAACCCTTCTTTAGAAAGTGTAATTAAATCGTATTTAAAAAACAGAAGAACCTCCATAGAGCGGTTATTGACTTTAAGTGATTATTATTTTCCGATGTTTGAAGCATCTTTAGATAATTACGATATACCCCTGGAGGTTAAATATTTGGCGATAGTAGAATCGGCATTAAAACCTCGAGCAAAATCAAGAGTTGGAGCAACAGGACTATGGCAATTTATGTTTAGTACAGGAAAAATGTACGGCTTAGATGTGAGTAGCTACGTAGATGAACGTAGTGACCCCATTTTATCTACCGAAGCAGCAAGTAAATATTTGGCAAAATTATACACCATTTTTGGAGATTGGGATTTGGCATTAGCGGCGTATAATTCGGGGCCTGGAAATGTGTCAAAAGCCATAAGGAGATCTGGTGGCTACGAGAATTACTGGAATATTAGACCGTTTCTTCCACGTGAAACAGCAGGGTATTTGCCCGCATTTTTAGCAACAATGTATATTTTTGAATATGCAGAAGAACATGGTTTTCAAAAATCAAAACCAATGTTTAATCATATAGAAACAGATACGGTTCATGTCAAAGAAATGATAACCTTAGACCAGGTTTCAGAAGTATTAAATCTACCTATAGAAGAACTACAGTTTTTAAATCCGTCTTATAAGTTAGATATTATTCCTGTTCTTAAAGATGAGGATTATTACATACGTTTACCACGACCTAGTGTTGGTGTTTTTGTTCAAAATGAGGATAGTATTTATGCGTATGCTAAAGCTGAATTTAATAAAAGAGAAAAGCCCTTACCTCAGTTTTTTGAAGCCGATACAAAGGTGAGATACAAGGTGAAAAGTGGTGATTACTTAGGGAAAATTGCTCGACTTTATGGTGTAAGAGTAAGTCAAATTAAACAGTGGAATGGTTTGCGATCAAATAACCTAAGAATAGGGCAACGCTTAACTATTTACCCAAGAAAACCGGTTGCAAATTCGGCGCCATCTAAGCCAGCAAAAACGGTTAAAGTAAATGGAAGACAAACTTATAAGGTGAAGAGCGGAGACTCTTTATGGAGCATTGCTCAAAAATTTCCAGGGGTTTCTGTTCAAAATATTAAAGATTGGAACGATATTAGCAGTAACAACCTAAAAATTGGAATGACCTTAATCGTTTCAAAGTAATATAGAGTTTAAATTTCATGTGTTTATGAGAAAATTAGTATCAGTTTTAGTTGTAGCGTTGTTGTTTTTTGGTTGTCAAAATGACGGTAAAAAGAGCAAGCGATTACTATCAGAATCTTCAGGAAATATCAATAATTTATCGGTTGTTATAGATAATGATATGTGGGAGTCTGGAGTAGGAGAGGCCATAAGAGATGTTTTAGCTAGACCTTTAGAAGGTCTTCCTCAAGACGAACCGTTATTTTCTATGAGGCAAATGCCAACTGCAGTTTTTACAGATTTTGCTACCAAAAACAGGACCGTATTTAAAGTTGAAAAAGGGAAAGATGCCGACACGAAAGTAGCGCATAATATTTTCGCAAAACCACAAACTTTAGTTTTAGTCACAGGACAAACAGATCAAGAAATTATTGATCAGGTGAATGCTAATAGTGCTAAAATAATTGAGGCATTTAAAAAGGAAGAATTAAAAGAAAAACAAAGACGAATAAACTTGTCGCTTCATAAATCAAAGTCTATTAAAAATAAATTTGGAGCAACGATTAAGTTTCCTTCCGCTTATCGTTTTGCAATGGATACTGATGACTTTATTTGGTTAAGAAAGGATATAAAGAGTGGTACAATGGATATTATGATTTATCAAGTGCCATTAAATTCGCTTTCAGAAGGCGATAGTCTTGTAGGTAGTGTTTTGAGAATGAGAGATTCCATAGGGAGAAAGTATATTCAAGGACCTGTTGAAGGATCTTATTTGGGGACAGAACCGGCATATGCACCCTTTGTGCATCAAACGATATTAGATAATAAATCAACTATTGAAACTCGAGGATTATGGGATGTTAAAAATGCATTCATGTCCGGACCGTTTGTAAACTATGCCATCAAAGACGAAATTAATAATAGGTATCTGGTAATTGAAGGTTATGCTTTTGCACCGTCTGTAGAAAAACGGGATTATGTTTTCGAACTGGAAAGCATTATAAAAACAGTAAAAATTGAATAAAAAAAAGCCAACTTTTAAAGTTGGCTTTTTTAGTATTATATGTTTTATTCTTCCTTACTCGAAGTTGAATTATCTTCTTCTTTGCTGGCGTCTTTAAATTCTTTAATTCCGCTACCTAAGCCTCTCATTAATTCTGGAATTTTTTTACCTCCAAATAATAATAGTATTGCCACAACAACTAATACAATTTGCCATGGTCCAGGTGCTAAGAATATACTTGCTGAAATCATAATGTTTTAATTTGAACCACAAATTTAGTAATTAAACTTTAATTTTGTCGTTTTATTAGGAAACTTTAGGAGTTGAGCGGTTAATAGTGCGCTAGTTTTATTTAAATTTGTTTATCGATGACTAAAAAAGGACCAAAAAAGAAATTTGCTAAAAAATTACTTCATAAGTATCGTTTAGTAATTCTCAACGAAGATACCTTTGAAGAGCGATTTGCAATCAAACTTACCCGATTAAATGTTTTTGTAATTGCAGCGTTGTCTTCAATTCTTTTAATTGCTTTAACAACTGTTTTAATTGCTTTTACCCCATTGCGTGAATATATTCCGGGATATTCATCTTCTAAGCTTAAAAAAGATGCAATAGTTCTAAATACCCAAACCGATTCACTAAAACAACAATTAGAGATTAATAACCTATATCTTGCATCTATAAGAAAGGTGCTAAATGGAGATGTGGAGTCAGAACAACTAAACAGAGACTCTATAATTGCAGCGGTAAAACTTGAATCAGACCAATTTAAATTAGAGCCTAACAGGCAGGATTCATTATTAAGAGTTCAAGTGGCAAAAGAAGATAAGTACAATTTTTTCGAAACCGCGATTAATAACAGTAATTTTGTTTTGGTAACACCTGCTAATGGTCCAATTTCTGAAGGCTATAATGTTCAGGAAAAGCATTATGCCATAGATGTGGTTTTAGAAAAAGATACGCCTATAAAAGCGACAGCTGACGGCACTGTAATTTTTGCAGAATGGACCGCAGAAACGGGTTATGTGATTATTATTGAACACAATAACGATTTGATTTCGGTATATAAACACAATGCCAACCTTACAAAAACACAGGGAGATATTGTTAAAGGGGGTGAAGTTATTGCCTTAGCAGGAAATACAGGTCAATTTTCAACAGGAGTACATTTACATTTTGAACTTTGGAGTAAAGGGTATCCTATTGACCCAACTAATTTTATAGATTTTCAATAATGAAATCAGTTAAAGCTAAATTATCCAAACCATTTGCAAATTTGGTTTATAAGCGTACCCAAAAATGGGCAAATAACCCCATTAAAACACAGGAAAAGGTGTTTAAATCTCTAATAGCAAAAGCTAAGCATACAGCTTTTGGTAAGGATCATAATTTTGACAAAATAAATTCTCACTCAGATTTTGTAAAACAGGTACCAGTAAGGGATTATGAAGGTTTAAAGCACTATGTAGAGCGTGTTGTTCAGGGAGAACGTGATGTGTTATGGAAAAATAAACCTATTTATTTTGCTAAAACCTCGGGTACCACGTCTGGTGCAAAATATATACCTATTACTAAAGAGAGTATGCCGTTTCATATTAAAGCGGCTCGAAATGCTATTTTAATGTACATCAAGGAAACTGGTAATGCCGATTTTGTTGATGGTAAGATGATTTTTTTGCAAGGGAGTCCAGTTTTAGAATCTTCAAATGGAATTCAGTTGGGTCGATTGTCAGGGATTGTGGCACATTATGTTCCAAAGTATTTACAAAGTAATAGATTGCCTTCATGGGAGACCAATTGCATTGAAGATTGGGAAACTAAGGTTGAAGCTGTTGTTGATGAAACCATTAATGAAGATATGTCTATAATTTCTGGTATACCTTCGTGGGTTCAGATGTATTTTGAGCGTTTAGAATTGCGTTCAGGAAAGAAGGTGGGCGATTTATTTAAAAATTTCAATCTGTTTATTTATGGCGGTGTAAATTTTGAACCCTATAGAAATAAATTTGAAAGCTTAATAGGTAGAAAAGTTGATAGTATTGAACTCTACCCAGCGAGCGAAGGTTTTTTCGCTTATCAAGACAAACAGAATGTAAAAGGAATGCTATTGTTGTTGAATGGTGGAATCTTTTACGAGTTTATTAAGGCGGATAATTTCTTTGATGAAAACCCAGAACGACTAACCCTTAAAGATGTTGAGATTGGAGTAAATTATGTGATGATAATTTCAACAAATGCGGGATTATGGGGGTATAATATTGGAGATACCATTCAGTTTACGTCAACCTCGCCATACCGTGTAATTGTATCTGGACGGATAAAACACTTTATTTCGGCCTTTGGAGAACATGTCATTGGTAAGGAAGTAGAATATGCTTTAAAAGAAGCCATAGATCAAGTAAACTGCGAAGTGTCAGAATTCACGGTGGCTCCTCAGTTAAGCCCAGAATCTGGATTACCGTATCACGAATGGTTTATTGAATTTGAATCTGAACCAGAAAATCTAATAAAGCTCGCTGAAGCCATCGATAAAGCCATGCAAACTCAAAACAGTTATTATTTTGATTTGATTGATGGAAAAATATTGCAAACTTTAAAAATTAGTTGCGTTAAAAAGGACGGATTTAAATCCTATATGAAGTCTATAGGTAAATTAGGTGGACAAAATAAATTGCCAAGATTGTCAAATGATAGAGGTATTGCAGAAAAGCTAATTGGTTTAAACTTAATCAAATAGTGTTATCTTTACCCGTTAAAATTTTTATATGAGTAACAGAAAACATCATGGAAGAACGAGAGCTCAAGAAAGCTCAAATGCTATCGAGAGAATGTATATTACAATGAGGCACCTCTTTAATAGAGGATTTTACAAGCCTATGGGCGTCTCAGGAGAAACCTTAAGAAACTCATTATTACAACTTCGACCTGAGATTTATGGGTCGATTGGAGATGAAAAAGCAGAATTAGAAGGGTTGCTTTATGTCATCGATAGATTGCCTATTGGCATTGAAGAATGTACATTTATTAACCTTACCAGTGATGAAGGCTATGGCAATTCTCATTTTGAAGTTATCATCCCTCCAAAACGTAGACGTAATTGTTATCGTATTGACGATGAACAAATGAATATTGAGATTACCAGAGGAAGATCTGATATTTACGATATTTTGACGCACCTTACCTTTTTGTTTGTAGAGTCGCATAAAATAAGTGATCGTGTTTTAATAAATGAATCAGGTAGCACAACCCGAGATTGGAACAAACTTGAAAATGCGGTAAAGAATAAGGGGAAATTAAGCCAAAAGGAACGTGAAATAGCCATTACGCATACTGCCAATATATTGGGCCGAACGTTTAACGAGATTTCTGAAGTTTATGGGGAGTTTAGCTGTAAACAAAACCCTGAACGTTTTTTACATATTATTTATTGGTTAGGAAAACTTGCCATAGAAGAAGTTGTTAATAACAATAAACGAACAGTTACCTTTTCTCCTGTGTTAAGAGAGCGATTAGGTCACCATATTCATGGCGAAATATGGTCTGACCGTATTAAGGAAGTACTAATAAAAGAAAAATTAATTGGGCGACCAATTCATGTGATTAGTGCTAATATGCACAGTGTAATGAATTCACTTTTCACACCTTCGGCATTAGAAAGTCTTGTCGCTAAAAACGATATTTTTCAAGTCTATGAGAGTTTAAGTGAAGGGGACAATGGAGTATTGAGAGACAAGGTAAGCAAGAAGGCGCTTCAGAAAGGAATGATTTATATAAAAGATTCATCAGGTACCAACATTGATGTTCAGATATTTGACACCTCAAAAATGGATCTTTCTAAATTAGATTTCCCAATAAATAAAGAGCTTGTAAAATCTGAAAATCCCGTTATATTTGTGATGGATTATGCTTTTGGAGAACAAGCCTATGAAACCATTGATGAATTGCTAAAACCAGTTGTTGGTGATAATGGAAAAATTCATCTCAACGTTGATTCGATTTCAATAATGGGTAAGGCAGGAATTTTAGAAGGTGGCAAGGGAGATATAATGATTCCTTCAGCACATATTTTTGAAGGTACTGCAGATAATTATCCATTTAAAAACGAGCTATGTAAAGCCGATTTAGAAGGCCAAGGATTAGAAGTTTTTGAAGGGGCAATGATAACAGTATTAGGAACCTCACTTCAGAATAAGGAGATTTTAAAATTCTTTTTCAATTCCACGTGGAATGTCATAGGTTTAGAAATGGAGGGAGCCCACTATCAAAAAGCAATTCAATCTGCTTCAAAAGTTAGAGGAAGTATTAATCCAGATGTAAAGGTGAGATATGCGTATTACGCAAGTGATAATCCTTTAGAAACCGGTAGTACTTTAGCCTCTGGAGGTTTAGGAACTTCAGGCGTTAAACCAACATATTTAATTACTCGAAAAATATTAGAACAAATATTCAATTAATACCCCACTATGAGTCAAGACAATACTAACCCTAATCCAAAGCAAGAAGAAGAAGTTGATTTAGGACAACTTTTTAATGCTATTGGTCAAGTTTTTAATAAAATTTACCTTTTTGTTTTCAATATTTTAAATGGAATTTTTGAAATAGTATTGAAATTTATAAAAACACTAATTAAGTATTTTAAACTTATTACTGTTGTTTTTTTAGCATCTCTATTGTTAGGTATAGTGGCGGAAAAGATTAAGCCGCAATCGTATTATTCTGGCATGTTATTAAAGCCATATTTCGATACTAAATATCAATTGGTTTCTAATATTGATTATTATAATGCTTTAATATCGGATAAAAACTATCCCGTACTTTCTGAAATATTTAGTATTGACGAAGAAGCCTCAAAAAGTTTATTAAGTTTTGAGATTAAACCGGGTCCTGAGACTGAGAATGAAAAAATTAAACAATATGACCTATTTATTAACTCAATAGATAGTGTTAGAGCGCAAGATGTAAGCTATGAGGATTTCGTGGAGAATAGAAACATTTATAACGGAGAGCTGTTTTTAGTAGAAGTGAATTCTACAGAAAAAGATGTGTTTAAGAATTTAGAAACTGGTTTCTATTCTACTTTCGAAAATGAATACTCTAAAAGTAGAATGGAGAAAAGAGACTTGAGTATAGACTTAAAAAAGAAAACACTTCTTAAGTCTATAAAAAGCATAGATTCTTTGAAGAACTTTTATGTTGATATAAAGAAGATGGAAGTTGAGAAAAATTTAAATTCAGTTTCACTTGCGGATAATTTTCTACCAGTTCAACAAGAAAAAATTGACACCAAAGAATTTGATTTATTAAAAACAGAAAGAAGGCTACGTGATTCTATATTGAAATTAGATGAATTAAAAGCTGTAGAAGATGTCTATTTTGATGTTGTATCTGGATTTCAAGTAGTAGGTACAAAATCCAACGTGTTTACTCAAAAATATTCAATAGTCTTTCCAATATTTTCAATGCTATTAATGTTCTTTTCTTTTTTCATGATAAACTTAGTGAAGTTTGTTAATAATTATAAGTTTAAATAAATGAAATGAAAATTGCAGTACTTTCTATATTCTTTTGTGCATTATTAAGTTGTAATCAAAAAGCAAATAATAAGAAGGAACAGACCCCAATAATGACATTGAAGGATAGCGTTTTTAGGATTGCTATTGATGGGGTTTTTAAAAGTAGTCAGGATTTTAAATTAAGCTTTATTGATGTTAACGGACTTGAAAGTAGTTTCTCTGGAACTATAAAAGGAAATCATAAGTTGCAAAGGAAAATAGTTGAGTTTCCTAAGAAAGTATTGCCTTCGACGTTTAAATTAAAGTTTGAGAATGTAGCCGATTCCATTTTTATTCCGAAATACACTTTAGCTTATAATGGAGATAAGTTAATAATTAAAGATACGGCAGTTGTTGTTTATTTTAATAGAAGTAAAAACATTCTTTACGATGAGAACAATAAGCAAATTATAGTCCTTCCTTACTTTAAGGCTGATACTTATTTTGAAACTAACATAGAATTACGTAACAGATTATACAACAGATATATAAAATAATTTGAATTTTCAAGTTTCTAAATTTACTTCAAAGTTATTTTCTGATGGTGCTAAAATTTTCAGTCTTCGAATTTTTGGTATTGCAATTCATTATATAATAATATTAATTCTTACAAATAAGCTAGAAGTGAGTTTATTTGGAAAATACAACTATATATCGACAGTAGTTATACCATTGTCGGCAATTGGGTTAATGGGAATGGATAATTCATTTTTGCAATTTGTTGGTCAGTTAAGGGCTAAAAATGCCTTTGAAAGGGTTAAGGTTCTCTATTTTAAAAAAATAAAACTGCTCTTAGGTCTTTCTTTGGTAATTGTTTTGGTCTACTTTCTGGCAAAATTTATGTTTCCAACATACTTTAATGCCGACCGCTCCTATCTATACGATAGAATTGTCTTTGTTTCTCCGTTTTTATCTTTATTTACTTTAAATGTTCAAGTTTTAAGGGGGTTAGAAAAATTAATTCTTTCTGAAATTCTTAGAGGTGTTCTGCGTTACGCTACCTTATTAGGTATTGTTTTGTGTCTAATATATATTGACTGCTTGTATTTAGTCTTAAACGGTTATATACTTTCAATTTTAATCGTTGCCTTTATTTCAACTATAGCCGTTATTATCAATTTACCAAGAGTGAATTCTATGTCAAAGGATGCGATATTGACCGGAAAAGAAATATTGAAAACTTCATTTCCAATGTCAATAAGTTTTGTGGCTTTACTAATAATGCAAAGTTTTGATGTCTTAATCTTAGAGAAGTATTATGATTTTGAAGTAGTAGGGTATTATGGTGTGGCTATAAAAATCTCATTAATAATTGGGATCATACTGTCATCTATTAACACATTGATAGCTCCCAAAATATCAACTTTGTTTTATCAAAACAAGCAAACTGAACTTAAAAGGTTGATAGAATCTTCAACAATTCTAAACTTTCTTTTATCTATGCCCATAATTTTAATAGTAGTGTTTTTTTCAGAGAGATTGTTACTTCTTTTTGGGGAAGAGTATATTATTGTAAAGGAGGCATTGATAATAGTACTGGTTGGTCAAATGTGCAATGCTTTTTGCGGTTCGGTAGGGACCTATTTAAACATGACAGGTCGACAAAATAAATATCAAAATTTACTTATACTTAGTGTAATAATTAATGTAATTTTAAACTTATTTTTGATACCAAAATATGGCATGTTGGGAGCGGCTATTAGCACTGCGTTTTCTACAGTTTTTTGGAATGTTATGGGTGCTGTTTTTATTCATAAATTAGACCGTATTAATATTACTATATTATGTGGTATAAAGAAGTTTTTTGATGGAGATAAATTATAAGGGGAAAGCTTATCAATTGCCAGATGTTATAATTGTTGGTGGGGCTAAATGTGGTACAACATCCTTATTTTATTATTTAGATCAACATGAGCAGGTTTTCGCTCCAGCTGAAAAGGAGCCTCATTTTTTCTCATTTTTCAACAATAAACCAAATTTTTCAAGTCCAGCAGATTTACGAACAATTTCCAATATTGATGAATATTCAAAATTATTTGATAAAGCGAATTCTGGCCAATTACTTTTTGAAGCTTCAACCTCATATTTGTTTGATTATAAAACTACAATCTCTAACATAAAAGAAATTTATGGTAGTGATTATAATAAATTAAAAATAATTGTTCTATTAAGAAACCCAGTTGATAGAGCTTGGTCTCAATATTGGCAATTTAAAAAGTTTAATCATGAGCCTTTATCTTTTGAAGAATCAATTCTTGATCCAATTGTAGAAAAGAGATTAAAGGAGAATTGGAATTATTATTATGATTATTTAGGGTTTGGTGAGTATTACGAACAAGTGAAAAATTATATGGATCATTTTCAAGATGTTAAAGTGTTTATCCAAGAAGATTTTTTAGAAGATTCAAGTACAGTAGTAAAAGACTGTGTTCAGTTTTTAGGATTAAATGAATCCCAAGAATTAGATACTGAGCGAAAATTTAACCCTTCGGGAGGTATTAAAAGTAATCTTTTTGGGTTTATTTGGGCAATAAAGACTAATAGTAAACTTTTAGATTTTCTAAAACATATTTTTCCTTTAAGAGTAAGAAAGAAAATTATCTATTTTTTTATGGAGAAGGCCTTATCTCGTAAAACAATGCCATTAAAGCTTAAAGAAAAACTAATTGGCAAGTATTTGGATGGCAATAATCGGTTATATAATCTATTGAAAATAGATTCAATTAAGACATGGAATGAAATATGATTTTTCAAATTGTTTTATTAGCAATATTATTTCTTCTGGTATTTACTTTTTCTCAAAAGTTGATAAAACCGTTGGTGTATAGTCCTTATTACCTATACATCACGTTTAATTTAATTACTTTAATTGTTACCATATTTTATTATTACTATTACGAACCCAAAATCTCTCTTTATCTACTAGACGACAAAGCTACTAATAAGGAGTTTTTAGAGTTAATAAAGTACCACTTAATCCATCTTAACGCATTTGTTTTTGGTGGTTTGGTAATTCATAATTTTTGTCCAACAGCCTTTAGAAGGAAGTATCTTTTACATAAGTTTCCAATAACCATAAAATTAAAAATACCAAATCCAGATGCTGTGCTAAAGTACGGTATGATAATGGCTATATCTGTTTTATTGCTTAACGTTTTAATCTCTGGAACGGGATTTTTTGTTAGAGAAGAATACCTGCCAAAATCAGATAGCAGAAGTTTAACATTATTAGCTAAATTGTTTTCTATGGCAGGAGCAGCCTTATTGGGTGTGGTTCATAATAAGTTTCCAAAGAAAACAGATTTATACTTTATTTTGTTGGTTATAGTAAACCTCAGTACGGGTTCCAGATTCACGTTTATTGTGATTTTGATGTATTTGGTTCTTGCCTTTAATGGAAATAAAAAGTCATTTAAAAACAACACGCTATTTGTAATCAAAATATTTGTATCCCTTTTCTTTTTGGCATATTTAATTCAATTAAGAAGTTTGTATACACATGGTTTGTTTCCTTACGTGGGGTACTTTTTTCAATCATTTGATAAGATATGGGAATATTTTGTGTTTAATATTTACTACCTACTAATATTTGGAAATTTTGTTACAATAGACACTGTAGATAGAGGACTTGTAACTTGGGAAACCATATCGGTAAGCCTTAATCCCTTACCAGGGTCCTTAGTTGGGTGGTATGATTACGCAAGTAAAATGAGAATAAATATTTATTGCCCGTATTCATCTCATGGAGAAGTGTTTTCAATGGGGGTTTATTTTACAACCTTATTTTATTTTGTTGTAGGTACTGTGATTACCTATTTTGATTTTTCTTTTAGAAAATTGTTATACAATGGAAGGCTTTTCATGGCAATGATATTATTGCTTTTAGTTGCTTTACATTTAATTTATGGATTTGAATATAATTTAAGATCTTCTGTTAGGTACTTATATTATGCTATGTTTGTGTTAACTCTTTTTTACGGTATACAACTTTTATGGAAAAGTGTTAGGAGGAAAACAATTAGAACTGAATAATTAAACATTAGAATTTTGAGGAAAAATAAAATTCTACTTATCGGCCCAATGCCCGAGCCAACCACTGGTGTATCATTAGCAAACAAAGTAGTTTTTGATTACTTACCACAACTCAGTCAATTTAAAATTGAAGCGATAAATACGTCATTTGATAAATTTGATGAAGATTTAGGGAAATTTTCGTTTTCGAAGTTTATTTTTTACCTGAAACAAAACCTTTATTGCTACAAAATATTTAATTCGGATATAATCTATTTAACACCAGGGCAGACGTTTTTTGGTGTTTTGAAATACGCCGTATTCATTTTATTAGCTCGTCTTTTAAACAAACAAATTGTTGTACATATTCATGGTAATCATATTGGAAATGAGTTTCACAGTTTAACAGGATTAAAAAAGAAAATTTTCAAAGCCTTAGTTTCAAAATCTAATAAAGGCATTGTTTTGTCGGAATCCTTAACCGGCAATATGACGCCCTTTATAAATTCAAAGTCCATTTATGTGCTCTATAATTTTGTAGAAGATTTTTTATTTGAAAAACCAAAAGCCTACAAAGAGGAAGATTCTTCTGTGTTAAGAATTGTATATTTAAGTAATTTGATGGAAGAAAAGGGAATTTTAGACCTCTTAGGTGGACTAAAACTGCTTGAGGAAAAAGGAATTGCATATGAAGCTAAAATCGCTGGGGCTATTGATAAAAAACAGGAGACCCAATTATTGAGGAAAATGGCGAGTTTGAAGGGAACAGAATATATTGGTATCGTAAAAGGAGATCAAAAGAAAGAATTGCTTTATTGGAGTAATGTTTTTGTATTACCCACCTTTTATGCAATGGAAGGGCAACCAATTTCTATTTTGGAAGCTATGGCTACAGGTAACGTCATATTAACAACAGAGCATGCAGGTATCCCAGATGTTTTTAAAGATGAGGTTAATGGTTTTTATGTAGCCAAAAGGAGCGGTAAAAGTATATATGACCAATTAGAGTTTTTGTCAAATAACGAACAAGATATTCAAAGAATATCGGAGCATAATGTAATCGAAGCGAATTCTAAGTATAAAGTCAATGTTTTTATTAATAAGTTTGTAAAAATAATTGAAGATTAATGGGCGAGAACAACCATGTGCAGAATTTAAGAATTTATAAAAATCCAGATAATTTTAGAGGGCGATCTAAATTAATCGTTCAATTATGGTGGATTGTTTATGGTGTTTTTTTTAAACCTTCTCCTCAATTTTTTTATGGATGGCGAAGGTTTTTATTAAGAGCTTTTGGCGCCAAAATTGGAAAAAAAGTAATTATAAGGTCCTCAGCTCAATTCACATACCCTTGGAAGGTTGAAATTGGCGATTATAGTTGGATTGGTGATGAAGTTGTACTTTATTCCTTAGGGGTTATTAAAATAGGCTCAAATGCCGTTATATCCCAAAGATCTTACTTGTGTACCGGTTCTCATGACTATTTAAATCCAGCTTTTTCAATTTATGAAAAACCAATAACCGTTGGTGATGAGTGCTGGATAGCTACAGATGTTTTTGTGTCTCCTGGTCTTAATATTGGAAAAGGCGCTGTGGTTGGGGCTAGAAGTACAGTTATTAATGACATAGAAGAATATTCGGTAAATGTGGGTTCTCCTTCAAAGTTTATAAAAAGCAGGAGAGTTTGAAGAAGAAAATAACCTTAATAGGCGTAAACTATTACCCAGAAGATAGTGCAATTGGTTTGTACTCTACACAATTAACAGAAGAGTTAGTAAAAAGGGGGTATGAGGTTTCGGTCATTACAGCCTTTCCTTATTATCCTCAGTGGGAAATTAGTGAATCATATAAAAATCACCCAAAATTTCATAACGAAACTATAAATGATGTTTCTGTATATAGGTACAAAATGTATGTGCCTAAAAACCCTACTTTTGGGAGAAGGATATTGCATATTTTAAGTTTTACAATGGGTAATTTTATAAATTTATTTAAACTTGGTAGGCAAGATATTGTAATTGCAATTGTACCTTTTACATCTTCAGTTTTTTTAGGGTGGCTTTTAAAATTGAGGTATAGCAGTAAACTATGGGTTCATATACAAGATTTTGAATTTGATGCGGCTATTGATTCTGGTGTGATAAGCAAAAACAAGGCTTTACTAATCAAGCCTCTTTTTAGCTTTGAAAAGTGGTTGCTCAATAGGGCTAATATGGTAAGCACGATAAGCTTGGGTATGTTGGATAAATTAAAATCTAAATCAAAATCTAAGTCATACTTACTTACTAATTGGTTAGACATTGAAAAGTTTAGACTAAATCACCCTGAGCCTCATAGGCATTTGACTTCTAATTCATTTAAGATTTTGTACTCGGGAAATATAGGCGCAAAACAAGATTGGGATGTGTTTTTCGAGTTGATGGATAAAATAAAAATTATTCCTAATTTAGAAGTGATTGTCGTAGGTGAGGGCGCATTAAAAGATGTGGTTTGTAAAAGAATTGAAAACTATAATTTTATAAAACACTATGATTTAGTGCCTTTTAGCGAGCTTCCAAGCTTGTTATATAGTGCCGATTTACACGTTTTGTTGCAAAAAGAAGATGTTATAGATATAGTAATGCCGTCTAAGATTTTGGGAATGATGGGTAGTGGCCGGCCTTCTTTGGTAACAGGTAATAAAAAATCTGAAGTAAGAGCAATAATTGATCAATCAAAAGGAGGCTATTATTTTTCTAATGCAGAACTTGATAAAATGCAGAATGTCATTGAAAACCTGGTTAATAATCCTAAGCTAAAAGAAGAAATAGGACAAAGCGCTAAAACCTATGTTGAAAAGAATTATGCAAAAGAGAATGTGCTAAATGATTTTGTTGAAGAACTTAAGTTGTTATAAATTTGAAAAGTTTCGCTTATAAATTTGCCTATGTTTCCATTTTAGTTTTTGGAATATTTCCAATTTTTCCTTCTGGGATTAGAGGAGTACTGATAGGTGTTTTAGGCGCATCTGCTTTAGGCGTACTACTGGTGGAGAAAAAGTTTAAATTGTCTAAACTTGTGTTAATCAATAGTGGTTTGTTGCTTTTTTATGCTGTCTCATTACTATGGTCTTTTGATGAATCCGATTCTTTGAAAAAAATAGAAACAGCCCTATCTTTAATAATATTGCCTCTTATATTCAATATTTTCTCCAATTCTTCTGAGTTAAATTTTAAAGCTTCATTGAGAAGAAACTTTTATTGGGTTTTTACTTTGAGCTCGGTATTAATGGGCATTTTGATAATTCTGTTTTTTGGGAGCTTAGGTTTTTTCGAAGGCATTCATGATTATGGGTATTGTATGTCTCATTTAGAAAGAGAAATGCCTGTCTGGAAGGATCACCCCATTTACATTTCAATAAATTTATGTATAAGTTTATTGTTTTGCGTCAACCTTTTTAATCATTATAAGAAGAAAAATGTTAGATGGTTGGTGTTTTTCTGTGTGCTGTTTTTAAGCGTTATTTTATTTTTTCTATCAAGAAAAGGTACCATTGTAGCGTTATTAATTTCTTGCTTATTTTACATTATGATGTTGTATAAGGGAGATAAATTTAAAGTCATAAAGTACTCTGCTTTTGTATGTGTTGCAAGTGCTTTATTATTGCTATGCATACCAACAACTCAAAAAAGGATATTAGAACTTTTTGACGAAAACACCTATACCACAAAGGACGAAACTAACTCCACGAACAATAGAATTCAAATTTATAAATGTTGCATAGAGCTAATAAAGGAAAAACCAATAATCGGTTATGGTTTAGGAAAGGATAAAGTGGCGTTGCATAATTGTTACAAGGAAAACTTGTATTACTTGTATGAAAATAAATTTAATTCTCACAATCAATATTTCGGGATTTTACTTAAAGGCGGAATAATTGCCTTATTAATATTTTTATTTTGTTTATATTTTAATTTGAACTTAGCATTGAGCCATCAGCAGTATTTGTTTGGAGCTATAGTCGTGTTTTATGGTATTGCAATGCTAAGTGAGAATATTATTGAAAGACAAAATGGAGTGATATTATTTTCATTTTTGATTAATTTTTATGGCTTTCAAAAATTTAATAACCAATTAAAGCAATAAATTTGCCTTATGAGTAAAAGAGTATTGATTACGGGAGCTGCTGGTTTTCTTGGCTCGCATTTATGTGATAGATTTATTAATGAAGGCTATGAAGTTATTGGTATGGATAACTTTATTACAGGAGATGAAAAGAATATTGTACACCTGAGGTCAAATCCAAATTTTAGCTTTGTTAAACACGATGTAACAGAGTTTGTGGATATCCCGGGTGAATTAGATTATATTCTGCATTTCGCTTCACCTGCAAGCCCAATAGACTATTTAAAAATCCCAATTCAAACACTTAAAGTGGGCTCATTAGGGACTCACAATTTACTTGGGTTAGCTAAAGCTAAAAGTGCAAGAATATTAATAGCTTCTACATCTGAAGTGTATGGAGATCCTCTTGTTCACCCTCAAACCGAGTCTTATTATGGTAATGTAAACACAATTGGACCAAGAGGTGTTTATGATGAAGCTAAACGATTTCAAGAATCAATAACTATGGCGTACCATAGGTTTCATGGTTTAGAAACTAGAATTGTACGAATCTTTAATACGTATGGTCCAAGGATGAGACTAAATGATGGTCGAGTAATTCCCGCTTTTATGGGGCAAGTGCTTAGGGGAGAGGATTTAACCGTATTTGGTGATGGATCTCAAACACGATCTTTTTGTTATGTGGACGATCAGGTTGAAGGTATTTATAGGTTGTTGTTAAGTGATTATTCTGACCCCGTAAATATTGGAAACCCTCATGAAATATCAATTAAAGATTTTGCTGAAGAAATAATTGCACTTTCTTCTGATAACCAGAAAATTGTATACAGAGATTTGCCTGTCGATGATCCTATGCAGAGGCAACCCGATATTTCTTTAGCCAAGAAATTATTAAATTGGGAACCAAAAGTTGGGAGAAAAGCTGGTATGGCTAAAACATTTGACTATTTTAGTGGATTAAGTGAGGAGGAGTTGTATAAAAGTGAACATAAAGACTTCTCAAACCACATAAAGAAGTAATTTGAGTTTATTTAAACAAGGAAGATATTCGGGGTATTTAAGACCCATTTCTTATTTCATTGATTTGTGTATAATCAATGGTTTGGCTGTTACTGTGTTTTTTAAAACCATTGATACAGTTAACTTTATTCTTGTTATTTCTACAGCATGGATAATTTTATCTACTACATCTAAGTTTTATGAGGTTTATAGGTATACCCGAGAAGTGACAATCAATACACTTTTAATTAGGCAATTGGTGTTGTTTATGCTTTTGATTTTTGCCTATTCTGGATATAACTATGATTTAGAAATGTATCCCAATGTGGTTATTAAATATGTGTTCTCTTGTTTTGTTTTAATAGCGATATTTAAGTTTACCATTTATTATTTACTCCAAAAATACCGTGTATCCTTTGGAGGGAATTTTAGGAGAACTGTGATTTTTGGAAAGAATAAAAACACTTTAGCCTTGGAGAATTTTTTTAACGAAAACCCAGAATATGGCTATTATCACACTAATACGTTTAGTGTTAAAGGAGATAAAAGCAATCAATTAGGCACCTATTTTGATATTATTAAAAGAGATGCAATTGATGAAATTTATTGCTCCATATCAGAACTCACTAACAGTCAAATTTCAGAAATTTCAGATTTTGCGGATAACAATCTTAAAATCTTAAAATTCTTACCGGACAATAAAGAGATTTACTCGAAAAAATTGAAATACGAGTATTACGATTATATTCCAATTCTATCCTTACGTAACATTCCTTTAGAAGATTCATTTAATATGTTTGTAAAACGGGTGTTTGATATTGCTTTTTCCAGTATGGTTATAATCTTCATTCTATCTTGGTTAACTCCAATTATAGCCTTATTAATTAAAATAGAATCAAGAGGGCCTGTATTCTTTAAACAAAGTAGAAACGGATTTAATTATAACGAGTTTGACTGTTATAAGTTTAGGTCAATGACGCCTAATAAAGATGCCCATTTATATCAAGCCACGAGAGGAGATCAACGAGTTACTAAAGTCGGTCGTTTTATCAGAAAAACCAGTATTGACGAATTACCTCAGTTTTTTAATGTGTTGTTTGGTGATATGTCTGTGGTTGGGCCTAGACCTCATATGGTTAGTCATACCAATATGTACGCTAAAAAGGTTGACAAATTCATGGTAAGACATTTTGTAAAACCAGGTATTACAGGATTGGCTCAAATTAGTGGTTATAGAGGAGAGGTAGAGACAGACAAAGATATTATAGGTCGTGTGAAATACGATATATTTTATATTGAAAACTGGTCTCTATTACTAGATTTAAAAATTATTGTACAAACGTTTCTCAACACATTAAAAGGGGATGAAAAAGCTTACTAATTAAGTTTTTTACTTCAGCCCCCTTTATTTTTTTTCGACTTTCATTTCTGCTTACCTTTTTGGTAAAATAATTGTTATTTAAACCCAAAAGCGATTATTTTTGCGCAAACAAAATTCGATATGACTATTTTAATTCTTGGTTCAGGTGGAAGAGAACATGCTTTTGCTTGGAAAATTGCTCAAAGCCCTTTAACGTCTAAATTATTTGTAGCTCCTGGAAATTCAGGTACAAATGAAATTGCTGAAAACGTTGCTATTAATGTTAATGATTTTGAAGCAATCAAGGCTCTAGTTATAAAAGAAGGAATTAAAATGGTTGTTGTAGGTCCAGAAGACCCTTTAGTGAACGGAATCCACGATTATTTTCTTAATGACGAGCAATTAAAGCATGTTGCAGTTATCGGGCCTCAAAAGGCAGCTGCAGAGCTTGAAGGAAGTAAAGAGTTTGCCAAAGAGTTTTTAATGCGTCATAACATTCCTACGGCGGCATATCAATCGTTTGATCATACAAACGTAGAAGATGGACATAAATTCTTGGAGTCATTAAATCCGCCTTATGTGTTGAAAGCAGACGGATTAGCGGCAGGTAAAGGTGTTGTGATTTTAGAAAATCTTGAAGAAGCAAAATTAGAATTAAGCGAAATGCTTTTAGATTCTAAGTTTGGTGATGCGAGTTCAAAGGTGGTAATCGAAGAGTTTTTAGACGGAATAGAATTAAGTTGTTTTGTGTTATCTGATGGTAAATCGTATAAAATATTACCAACAGCTAAAGATTACAAGAGAATTGGTGAGGGTGATACTGGATTAAATACTGGAGGTATGGGTGCTGTTTCTCCTGTTCCATTCGCAACTCCAGAGTTTTTAGAAAAAATAGAACAACGTGTTGTAATCCCTACCATTGAAGGTCTTAAAAAGGACAATCTACCATACGTAGGTTTTGTATTCATTGGTTTAATAAAGGTTGGTGATGACCCATTTGTAATTGAATACAATGTAAGAATGGGGGACCCAGAAACAGAAGTTGTTTTGCCAAGAATTAAATCAGATTTAGTACCTGTGTTGTCTGCAATGGCCAATGGTCAATTAGATGCTGTGGAGTTAGAATTTGATGAAAGAGCTGCAACCACTGTGATGACCGTATCAGGCGGATACCCTGAAGCCTACGAAAAAGGTAAGGAGATAACTGGTCTTGAAAATATTGAAGGATCAATTCCTTTTCACGCCGGGGCTAAAAATGTAGATGGCAAAATCGTAACCTCAGGAGGCCGAGTTTTAGCTATGACATCTTATGGAGAGACTTACCAAGAAGCCATAAAAAAATCTTATCAAAATATAGAAAAACTACATTTTGATAAGATAAATTACCGAAAAGATATCGGATTTGATTTATAAATACGAGTGAGAAGAGATGCTTTTATCTTCTTCATCATTTGCGTTGTATTTTTTAAGTTCAAGCATCCAATAAACAAATGCTACAAAACCAATAAGGATGAAAATCCAAGAAATAGTGTTTGCTGTAAACCAGTTTTCCAATTCTAAAGCTCTAAGAGCATCAAAAGGAGGAAATAATACATTTAAAAATAAATCTTGTACTGAATAAAGAAAGTCTTTCATTGTGATTATATATATTTATAATTACCCATGGGGCAAAAATGGATTGTCCAATAATTTTATTGGTCGCAAATATACAAACATTATAAATGATTTCAAGTTTTTTTGGAAAAGCTAAACCCGTTCATTATGTCATAATTGCAGTGTTATTATTTACACTGTTTTTTGCGGCTAATTGGTTTGCTTCCAGTGAAAAACAAATTTGGGATATAGTTTTAAAATGGACCCCGCTTTTCTTTGTGAGCTTATTGTCTGTATATGTCTTAGATTTTTTAGGCCATAAAAATGCGCTTGTTGATAAAAACAGTTATAGTATTTTTCTTTTTATTTTGTTCGTTGCATGGTTTCCAGAAACACAAATTCAACCGCTGATTCTTACTTCTAATCTTATGATTTTATTGGCTTCGCGAAGACTGATAAGTTTAAAATCTCAAAGAAATAAGAAAATGAAATTATTTGATGCTACCTTTTGGATTACCATAGGTGCGCTTGTTTTTTTCTGGTCCTCCTTTGGTTTTGTTTTAGTGGCTTCGGCTTTAATATTGTATTCTATTTCAGATGTGAAAAACTGGGTTATACCCTTAATTTCTGTGATGTGCGTGCTTGTTATATTGATGGCCTACAATGTAGTTTTAGATCAGGAATTATTAAGATATATTGTTGAAGACAGATCATATTCATTTGATTTTACGCCATTCAATAATTTAAAATCTATCCTTTCGCTTTCGTTGCTTTTAACCTTTACCTTATGGTCTCTTGTTTATTATATAGGGTTGATTGGTGCAAAACCAAAGAGTCTTAGAGCTTCCTTTATTTATGTTTTAATTTGGTTACTGGTCGCTTTGCTAATAGTTGTATTCGTGCCCAATAAATCTAACAGCGTGCTTTTGTTTTTGTTTGCACCTATTTCAATAATAATAACTAATTACTTAGAAACCATTTCAAAAAAATGGTATAGAGAGCTGATTTTAGTTGTATTTATGTTGGTTCCTATAATTAATTTAATGTTGTAGTTTTTGTCCAAAAGCTAAGTCTCCAGCATCGCCTAAACCAGGTACAATATATCCTTTGCTATTCAATTCTTGATCGACCGCTGCAATCCATAAATGAGTGTTTTTAGGAAATTTATCTTTAATGTATTCCACACCTTCTTGCGCTCCTATGACACTAATTAGGTGTATTTCCTTTGGTGCCCCGAAAGGTTTTAAGGCTTCAAAGGTTGCAACCATCGATTGGCCTGTTGCTAACATAGGATCGGCTAAAAGCAAGGTTTTGCCTTCTAAGTTTGGACAAGCTAAATACTCTACAACGATGTCAAAACTTTCTGGGTTTTCTTTGTGTTGTCTATAGGCTGAAATAAAGGCGTTTTCAGCTCTATCAAAATAATTAAGCAAGCCGTGATGTAATGGCACTCCAGCTCTCAAAATAGAACATAAAACGATATCGTTTTTAATAAGGTTTGAGTTACAATTTCCTAAAGGAGTCGTTATAGATTTAGACTCAAAATTTAAAGTTTTACTCAATTCATAACCCAGTATTTCTCCAATGCGTTCAATGTTTCTTCTAAAGCGTAAACTGTCTAATTGAACATCAACATTTCGTAATTCAGAAATAAAAGTATTTAAAATGGAGTTTGAAGAAGAAAAATCATGAACATTCATAAGCTTGAAACTGTTTGGTGAATGGTAAAGTTAATTAATTAGAAGTATATTTGCAGTCTAAAATTACACATCATGTTTACAGAAAAAGCAAACTCAATTTTTCAAGACGTTATAAAGCAATATCACATTGTTAATACAGTAGATCAGCCCTTTACAAATATATATGATGAAAAGGACGATTTATTAGCACATTTATTATACCGTAAATGCTGGATTGACACCGTACAATGGCATTATGAAGATATAATTAGAGATCCACAAATTGATCCTGTAGCTGCCTTAACATTAAAACGCCAAATCGACGCTTCAAACCAAGATAGAACTGATATGGTGGAGTATATTGATGGTTATTTTCTTCAAAAATATAGTGATGTAGAGCCTTCTGGAGCTGCAAAAATTAATTCGGAAAGTCCTGCTTGGGCTATTGACAGATTATCAATTTTAGCATTGAAAATTTATCATATGAACGAAGAGGTGGAGCGTACCGATGCATCTGAAGCTCATACTGCTGCATGTCAAGCTAAATTAAATGTACTTTTAGAGCAACGTGTAGATTTAAGTACTGCAATAGATGATTTGTTGGCAGATATTGCATCTGGAGACAAATTCATGAAAGTTTACAAGCAGATGAAAATGTACAATGATGATGAGTTAAATCCAGTATTGCGTTCTCAAAAATAAGAGTCGTTGTCTAATAAAAAAATAAAACACATATTAGTAATTCGTTTGTCTGCAATGGGAGATGTTGCAATGACAGTGCCTGTTTTACAAGTGTTTAAAAAAACGTACCCCGATGTTAAAATTACAGTTTTAACACGGGGTTTTTTTAGTCCCTTTTTTGAAGGTATTCCCGAATTAAATGTTGTTTCTGCTAAGGTAAAGGATGAGCATAAAGGCGTAATTGGTCTTTATAAATTGGCAAAGGAAATTAGAGCATTGAAGATTGATGCCATAGCCGACTTACACAATGTCTTGAGATCAAATATCTTGAAGTTCTTTTTACGAAGAATCCCTTGTCAGCAAATTGATAAAGGACGAGAAGAAAAGAAGCGATTAATAAAAACTAAAAGCCTTATTCCATTAAAATCTACGCATCAACGTTATGCCGATGTTTTCAATGCCTTAGGGTTTAAATTAGATTTAAAAGAATTTAAAGCGCCCAAACCGTTAGCCATAAAAGACGGTTTAAGCTCGGTTTTAAGCGATGTAAAAACTTCGGTTATAGGAATAGCGCCTTTTGCCCAATACCCTTCAAAAATGTATCCCTTAGAGCAAATGAAGGAAGTAATAGCTGCCTTGTCTAAAACATATTCGGTTTTATTGTTTGGCGGAGGTAAAGCTGAAGCTAAGGTTTTACAAGAATTAGATGATAAATATGATTCTGTGCACAATTTGGTTGGAAAATATTCTTTGAAAGAGGAGTTGGCTTTAATTTCCCATTTAAAGGTTATGGTTGCAATGGATTCTGGTAATGCACATATGGCAGCAATGATGGGGGTGAAGGTAATTACCCTTTGGGGTGTAACTCATCCTTGTGCTGGATTTTATCCATTTAATCAAAACCAAACTAATGCACTTTTAGCTGACCGCGAGAAATACCCTTTAATTCCAACTTCTATTTATGGTAATAAGTACCCAGAAGGTTATGAAGCCTGTATGGAGAGTATAACTACTGATTCTGTTATAGCAAAGGTGGAAGAATTAGTGTCATAAAAAAATGCCCTACTTTGTGCGAAGTAGAGCATTTAAAAGTTTTCTTTTCGTGATAAACCTTAAATAATTCCTAATATGGGTCAAAAGTATACTAACTTGGTAGGATAACAAATAAATTGAATATTTGTTTTAGTTTATTCGACCAAAGGTTGGGTTTTAAGGATTAAACGTCGTCAAAGTCAATGCTTACATTTGCCGTTTTAGGATGCGCTTGACAAGTAAGAATCAAGCCTTCTGCTAATTCACTTTCGGTTAATATATTGTTTTGTCTCATGCTTACTTCACCTTCGGTGATTCTTGCAATACAACTACTGCAAATCCCGCCTTGGCAAGAATATGGCGCATCAATGTCTTCAGCTAAGGCTGCATCTAATATTGTAGATTTGGCATCCATACTAAAGCTTGACGTTTCATCATCTAACAAAACAGTAACCTTTGATTCTCCTGCAGATGTTGTTTCAGATGGTGCTTCTGAAGTTGTTGAGGTC
Source organism: Bacteroidetes bacterium MedPE-SWsnd-G2 (assembly GCA_001874335.1). GTDB lineage: Bacteria > Bacteroidota > Bacteroidia > Flavobacteriales > Flavobacteriaceae > MedPE-SWsnd-G2. The sequence continues at coordinate 434,656 of MPDE01000001.1, read as the reverse complement.
GTAAATAATTCAAAATTTATTTGATCTTCCTCAAACCCTTTTTCTTTTAAGCTATCACTTACAGTATGTATCATTTGTTCGGGACCACATAGGTAAAATGATTTTAAAGCTGCATCGTTTAAGTAGGTGTTAAATACATAATTTACAATGCTGGAATCAATTCTTCCAAATTTAGAATGCTCAGTTTTTTCTTGACTCGTTATATGTTGAATGCTAAAACGGGAATTGTATTTTGATTGCAAGCTTTCTAATTGGGCAAAAAACATTGTATCTGCTTGAGTTTTGTTACCGTAAACTAAAACAAACTTACTGTCCTTCTCAGATTCTAACACAGATTTAGCAATACTCATTATTGGAGTAATACCACTTCCTGCGGCAAAAGCAACTACAGTTTTGGTGTTACTAGTGTCGGGAGTATAAGTAAATCGACCATTAGGCTTAGAAACTTCAATTGAATCTCCAGATTTTAATTGGGTATTTGCATATTGTGAAAACACGCCATTTTCAACAGCTTTTACAGCAACTTTCAAAACCTTACTGTTAGGAGCACTGCAAAGTGAATAATCACGTCTTACGTCTTCTCCGTTTATTTTGGTTTTTAAGGTAATGTACTGCCCTGCTGTAAAATTAAACTCAGATTGTAAGTCGCTAGGGACATCAAAAGTGAGGGTTACACAGTTGTTAGTAATCTTTTCAATTTCTGAGATAGTTAGTATATGAAATTGGGCCATGGTATTATTTTTTTTGCAAAAATAGCGAAGCATTTGCTTTTGGAATTGCTTTTTGTCTTAAATTTTAACACCTAAGAGTTTTATGCATAAGTAAATTATGTATATTTGATGTATGGCAAATCAAAAATTATTTAAAGGCAGTCTTAATACAATTATCTTAAAATTACTGGATGAAAACGGTAAGATGTATGGTTATGAGATTACACAAAAGGTGAAGCTTTTAACCAAAGGAGAGCTAAACATTACCGAAGGCGCATTATATCCTGCGTTACATAAATTAGAATCAGAAGGTTTGCTGGAAGTAGAAATGCTTAAAGTTGATAACCGATTAAGAAAGTACTATAGTTTGACAGAAGTTGGTAGCAAGGAAACTGTGAATAAGCTGTCAGAACTTGAAGCTTACCTTAAAACAATGCAGACATTACTTACTCCAAAACTGGCATAATAAATGAAATTATCTGAAGATCAAATTAATAAATTATACGAGTTTACTAAAAGGCATTATGTTGAATACTATGACGTGCAAACAGAATTAGTAGATCATCTAGCCAACGGCATTGAGTCACAATTGGAAGAATTTCCAAATAGAAATTTTGATGAAGCACTAACTCTTGAGTTTAAGAAATTTGGTGTATTTGGATTTATGGATATTGTAGACTCTAAGGTCAAGGCCATGAATAAAAAATACAGGAATTTAGTTTGGCATTTATTTAAGGCTTATTTTTCTATACCGAAAATTGTGATTAGTGCCACGTTGCTCTCCGTTTTACTTATTCTAATGAAATTAATAGACCCAACTTATGTTATTCTAAGCGCGTCTGTTTTAGTATTAATTGTACTGTCAGTAAAAATCTTTAGGCTCAAAAAGTTACAGAATAAACGCTTTAAAGAGACCAATAGAAAATGGCTATTAGAAGACATGGTATTTAACTTAGGAGCTAGTGGGGTCTTTTTTCAATTATTCTTGCAATTTGCTATTCAATCGCCTGCTCATATAGTTAACAATTATCCCATATTATCTTCCATAGTTTTATTTGTTTTAATGTTGTTCATGTATATAATTGTGTTTGTATTGCCAGAACAAATTGAAGACTTACTTCAAGAAGAATACCCTGAATACACATTGGTTGCGTAAGAGTAATACTATATTGGCTCTAAGACAAACAGAAAAGTTTACGATTTAGTAAAATTTAAGTGTAACAAAAACAAAAACTAACTTACTAATGCTTAGTAATTAGATCTTTACAATATGGTGAAACATTTTATTTCGTTAGAGTGGAAACAGTTTAAACGGGCGTCTTATTTTCAAAAAGGAATTGCAATAAAAATATTGTTATTTCTTGCCTTTATCTATTTTGGTGGTGCGGCTCTGCTTTTAGGTGTTGGGCTTTTCTTTATATTAAGAAAAACAATGCCAGACGTTGACCCTATCATTACTGTTAATAATTATTTGGTGTATTGGATGCTTATGGATTTAGCCATTAGGTATTTTATGCAGCAATTACCGGTTATGAATATTAAGCCACTAATGGTAATTCCGATAAAAAAGAATTCGGTTATCCATTATTTACTGGGAAAAACAGTGATATCGGTTTTTAATTTTATTCCCATGTTTGTCTTTATACCATTTAGTGTAGTGCTTATGGCATCTGGATATCCTGTATTAAAAGTATTGCCCTGGCTTACGGCAATGTATTGTTTTGTACTGACGTTCAATTTTACAAACTTCTTAATTAATAAAAGTAATAAAGCCTTTTTCGTCATTCTTGCCATTCTTGCAGTTTTAGTTGGTTTAGAACATTTTGAAATTTATAAGGTTTCGGTGCCAATGGGGCAGGCCTTTAACTATATGTATAACAACCCTGCATTATGCTTAATTCCTGTTTTGCTGTTAGTTGGGACTTACCTGTTAAATTATAGATTTATTCAGAAAGGATTTTATCTTGATGCCGAAATTTCTAAGAAAGTTGAAAAGGTTAAATCTCAAGATTTATCATGGATGAACAGGTTTGGTAAGGTAGCGCCGTTTCTTAAAAACGACATAAAATTAATTACAAGAAATGCAAGGCCCAAACAAGTGGTTTTAATCTCCTTTATCTTTCTTTTTTATGGTGTAGTTTTTTACACCCAAGATATTTATAAAGACATGCCTGCAGTTTTAGTGTTTGCTTCAATATTTGTAACCGGAGGGTTTTTATTGACTTTTGGTCAATTAGTGCCGTCTTGGGATAGTGAATATTATAAAATGCTAATGAGTCAAAATATTCCGTACCGTCAATATTTAGAATCTAAATGGTACTTAATGGTTTTTGGTGTAAGTATTTCATTTGTATTGAGTTTGCCTTACCTGTATTTCGGAACTCGAATTTACGGTATGATTGCGGCAGGAGCTCTGTTTAATATTGGCTTAAATTCGTTTATCACACTTATAGGTGGCGCACTAAATAGAGTGCCTGTTGAGCTGAATGTAAAATCTAAAGCCTTTGGAAATACAAATGGTTTTAACCCGACTCAACTGTTAATTGGCTTACCAAAATTTGTACTACCAATGCTTATATTTTATGTGCCTTACTATTTTATAAGTTTTGAGTCTGGACTCATAGCCTTGGCGCTTTCTGGAGTATTAGGCATCATTCTTAAAAATGTGTTTTTAAGTAAAATAGAAGCCATTTATCAAAATGGGAAATACAAAACAATTGCTGCTTTCGGCGAAAAGAAATAATTAATAGAAAACATTATGATAGTAACTACTAATCTTTCAAAATCGTATAATGAGAATACGGTTTTAAATATAGAATCTTTATCAATTCCTAGTGGTCAGAGTTTTGGTTTAGTTGGGAATAACGGGGCAGGAAAAACAACTTATTTTAGTTTGCTTTTAGATTTAATTCAACCCACTACAGGACATATTGAAAATAATAATGTTCGTGTTAATGAAAGCGAAGATTGGAAACCTTTTACCTCTTCTTTTATAGATGAAAGTTTTTTAATTGGGTATCTCACCGCTGAAGAATATTTTTATTTCATTGGCGAATTACGAGGTGTTTCTAAAGCAGATGTTGATGAGTTATTGAAAGGCTTTGAAGATTTTTTCCATGACGAAATATTAAATCAGAAAAAGTACTTGAGAGATTTAAGTAAAGGAAATCAGAAAAAAGCTGGTATTGTGGCGGCTTTAATTGGCAGTCCCAAGGTTATTATTTTAGATGAGCCTTTTGCTAATCTGGATCCTACAACTCAAATTAGATTAAAACAAATAATAAAAGATCTTGCGCAAAAACAAGGCGTTACAGTTTTGATTTCAAGCCATGATTTACTTCATGTTACAGATGTTTGTGAGCGCATTGTTGTTTTAGAAAAGGGCGAAGTGGTTAAGGATATAGAGACCAGTGAAGCGACCTTAAAAGAGTTAGAGGCGCATTTCTCAAACATTGAGGTGGCCTAAAAGTGAATTTCTTTTATAGGTAAATTCAAAAAGATGCTTATTTTTACCACATTGCATAATATTTATGTGAGAAGATTGTTATTATTTAAGACAAAACAAGCCGCTTTTGAAAACGTCGTTTAAAGTTATTTCTCTGTTACTCATAGGACTACTGTTTGTAGTTAGTTGTTCTCGAAAAAAAGACAAATGGGTAAACAGAAATTTTCATGCTATGGGTACCAAGTACAATATCTTGTACAATGGTAATTTGGCATTGGAGAATGGGCGTAACACCATAAATGATGCCTTCACAGATAATTATTGGGAGCTACTTCCTGTTGAGCGTATGCAGGTTTCAGATGAAATCATGCTTCCGGGTCAAGCTAAAAACGAAGACTTTCAATACGCCGAGGAGAAAGCAATAAAGGCTGTGCAAAAGCACGGAATGAATGTTCAAGGCAAGGAAAAGAATCCGCAAATTGATGAAGCCTATTTGCTGTTAGGTCAAGCTAGATATTTTGACCAAAGGTTTATTCCTGCGCTTGAAGCTTTTAACTACATTTTGTATAAATACCCTGCAAGTGATAAAATAAATCAGGCTAAGGTTTGGAGAGAAAAAGCAAACATTAGGTTAGATAACAACGAGCTTGCTATAAAAAACCTTAAAAAGCTTCTGGATTCGGAAACTTTAGAAGGTCAAGATTTAGCAGATGTTACTGCAATAATGGCTATGGCATACATTAACATTAAGGCAAAAGATAGCGCCTTAACCATGTTAGATGTGGCTGCTTCTCAAACAAAAAAACATAGTGAAGTTGCACGATATAACTACATCAGAGGTCAAATTTATGATCATTTCGAGGAAAAGGATAGTGCAAACGCAGCCTACGATAAAGTAATAGATTTACATAGAAAGGTATCTAGAGCTTATTACATTAATGCGCACCTATCTAAAGTCAATAATTTTGATGTAACAACTCCAGCAAAAGATTCGGTAAAAGAGTTTTTAAGAGAATTAGAGTTAGATAGAGAAAACAGACCGTTTTTAGATAAGATTTATTATACCATCGCAGAATTTCATAAACGAGAAGGGAGTGACTTTGAAGCAAGGGCATTCTATAAAAAATCGATTGAAACAAAAACAAGCGATAGAGAATTGTTAGTACGTAATTATTCTAATCTTGGTGATATTTACTTTGATATCACAGAGTATAGAATTGCTGGAGCCTATTACGATAGTACGCTTATGGGTTTAAAACAAAACTCAAAACGATTTAGAACATTTAAAAGAAAAAGAGATAATCTTGAAGATGTAATTTATTACGAAGAAATTGCACAGCGTAATGATAGTATTTTACATTTAGTGAATTTGTCTGATGAAGAGCGATTAGTTTGGTTTCAAGCTTATACAGAGAAACTTCAATTGGAAGAAACTTTAAGAAAAGAGCAAGAAGAAATTGAAGCTTTGCAAAAAGCAAACTCTGGAGGATTAGCATCTACTTCAAATAATAATCAAACAAACAAAAAAGGAGGCCGACCAAATATTGGTGGAGCACCTCAAATTGGTAAGTCTATATTCTATTTTTACAACCCATCTACCGTTGCATATGGTAAAAACGAATTTTTAAAGTTATGGGGAAATAGACCTCCTGAAGATGACTGGAGATTGTCTAATAAATTGGGAGCTTCAAGTATTCAAGATGCTACAAACGATGTGGTAATAAATGAAGATCAGTCTCAATTTGACCCTGAGTTTTATATTGGTCAAATTCCAACAGACGTGAAGGTTATTGATAGTCTTTATAAGGAAAGAAATTTTGCCGATTACCAATTAGGAGGAATCTATAAAGAAAAGTTTAAAGAATATCAACTTGCTAAATCTAAGTATAAAAGAGTATTGGATAGCAATCCTGAAGACCGATTAATTTTACCTTCAAAATACAACCTTTATCAATTGTATGAATTGTTAGGTGAGCAAGATGAAGCACAAATCACAAAGGAGGATATTTTAACCAATCATAGTGAATCGAGATATGCAGAGATATTAAGAAATCCTAAAACCAGATTGGCTCAAGATGAAAATGCTCCAGATGCAATTTATCAAACCGTGTTTGAGATGTATCAAAATATGGATTACCAAGCGGTAATTACAGCCTGTGAAACTCATATTTATACCTTTGAAGGAGAACCAATAGTGCCTAAGTTTGAAATTTTAAAAGCTTCAGCTATTGCCAGATTATATGGTTTTGAACGTTACAAAGAAAGCGTAAACTATATTGCCCTTACATATCCTAACTCAGAAGAAGGTAAGAAGGCTAACACTATTTTATCTCAAGTTATCCCTAGTATAGCTAATAAAGAATTTATTTCTGATGATGAAGCTTCAAGCTTTAAAGTTATTTATCAGTTTGATGCTGCTAGTAAAGAAGAAATGACTGCTTTTAAAACCGAATTAGACAAGGCTATTGAAGCAGCCGATTTAAAATATTTAAAACTCTTTAGTTCAATAGATATTTATAGTCCAGAGCTATCTTTTATAACAGTTCATGGATTAAAAAGTATTAACGGTGCTGATGGTTTTGGCGAAATTTTAAGCGAAACCAAATTCAAGATTAACAAACCCTACTTTGTAATCTCGTCACCAAACTATGAAATTGTGCAAATGCACAAGAATTTAAACACCTATTTAGAATCACAATAAAACAACTTGCCCTATGTTTTCGGACTCAAAAACCCGCCGTACGACCACAGATAACCTATCACAACAAAATACAATTGCAAACGGAACTGCAATAACTGGTGATATATCTAGTAAAGGAGATTTTAGAATTGAAGGTAGAATCGAAGGAAATATTTCGACATCAGGAAAAATAGTCATTGGAAAAACTGGAATAGTCATTGGCTCTTTAGTGAGCTCTCACGCAGATATAGAAGGTCAATTTTCTGGAAAACTTCAACTTTCTAATACCTTAACTTTAAGAAGTACAGCTCAGGTAGATGGCGAAGTAGAGGTCGGTAAATTGGCAGTAGAGCCTGGAGCTGGTTTTAATGCAACCTGTGTTATGAAATCTAGCGTGAAGAAATTAGGACATGGAGAAAAAACCAAAAAAGAAAAATCAGCTTAATAAGTTTGCACAGCTTATTGGTGTGGCGCTTCAAATGGGAATCACTATTTATTTAGGGGTTTACCTGGGGAAGTGGTTGGATCAAGAATTTTCATCAGGAAAAGTATTTACTATAATATGTACACTCCTTGCTCTTGGAGCTTCACTTTGGAGTGTGATTTCTCAACTCAACAAGATTAATGACAAATACGATTAAGCCTATAGTTTTATTTGCTGTGGTATTAGCCTTGCTATTGGCAGCCGTATTTGCAATTCATATTGCAGTGCTTTCTCATAACAACTTGCCGCTTTATGATAACGAAATTGTAAAGGCTTATGGTGTGAATTATGTTTTGGCTTTGATCATCTTCTCAGTGCTGGTTGTGCTTAAAAAAAAGTACGTTCATTTACTTGGTTTTATTTACATGGGAGGTAGTCTTGTGAAATTTGCTATTTACTTCATTTTTTTCAATCCAATCTATAAAGCAGACGGGGTAATAGAATCTTCAGAATCTACAGCATTTTTAATTCCTTATTTAAGTTGCTTATTCATTGAAACTTACGTACTTATAAGGATGCTTAACAAAGAAGTGTAAGTCTTTAGTTGTGAGGTCTTTATTGAGCGTCAAAAACAAAATGAAATATTTTTTGGATTCTAATATAAAACCGTACATTTGCAAAATATTTTTAGACAACACTATTTTAAAGTTATATGTATAAAATTAGCTTGGTAAAGTTCCTTACATTATTAATGTTTTCATTAACATTTACAGTTAATGCACAGCATGGGGATAATGAAGAAAATCACGGTTCGGCTATGCGTCCAGAAGGTGATATTAAGACTGAAATTAAAGAGTACATTGAGCACCATTTATTAGATTCATATGATTTTTCATTGTATTCGTATGAAACAGATGAAGGAAAGCATGAGTATGTTGGTTTTCCATTACCTGTAATTTTAGTTGACAACGGATTAAAGGTGTTTTCTTCGTCTAAATTTCACCATGGTGAAACACTTGCAGAAGTAGATGGTAACTATTACAAAGTTTACCATAATAAAATATACAAAACAGACGCTCAAGGTACTATAACCTATGATGAAGCGCATGACCCTACAAACGTTAAGCCCTTAGATTTTTCTATTACTAAAAACGTGTTTTTCATAATCTGTATTTCATTATTTATGATTTTTATGTTCGTGAGAATGGGGAAATCATATAAGAACGGAATGCCTACAGGTTTTGGACGTTTTATGGAGCCAATCATTCTTTACATTAGAGATGATATTGCTATTCCTAATATTGGTAAGAAACACTACAAAAAATACATCAGCTACTTATTAACTGTGTTTTTCTTTGTGTGGATTGTAAACTTATTGGGATTAACTCCTGTTGGGATAAATGTCACTAACAATATTGCGGTAACTTTTGCTTTAGCAATTATTACTTATATCCTTACAACATTTACAGCTAATAAAAATTACTGGAAACATATTTTCTGGATGCCAGGAGTACCAGTGCCAATGAAAATAATTTTAGCACCTATCGAGTTGTTAGGTACATTTATTAAACCATTCTCATTGATGATTCGTTTGTATGCAAACATTACAGCAGGTCACATTGTACTAATGAGTATCATTGGTTTAATGTTTATTTTCAAAAACTGGGTTGGAAGCCCATTATCATTTGCTTTAGCCACTATGCTAGGAATTTTAGAATTGTTAGTAGCGGCATTACAAGCATATATTTTCACTATGTTATCTGCATTGTACTTCGGTTCGGCTGTAGAAGAGCATGATGATCACTAAAATTGAATGTTAATTAATTAAATAAATATATTATGACAATTCCAAGTATTGTAGGAGCAGGTTTAATCGTAATCGGTGCTGGTTTAGGTATCGGTAGAATTGGTGGTTCAGCAATGGACGCTATTGCACGTCAACCTGAAGCTTCTGGAAAAATCCAAACAGCTATGCTTATTGCAGCTGCACTTATTGAAGGTATTGGATTTGCTGCTTTATTCGCAGCCTAAGACAAATAAATAGCTGCAACGGTTGGTTGCAGCTATTGTTTATTATTTATTAAAAAACAGAGTTAATAAAAATCTCAACATAAAAAATGGAGAAGTTAATAGAACAATTTTCTTTAGGTTTATTTTTCTGGCAATTATTATTGTTTGTAGTATTGGTTTTAATCTTAGCAAAGTTTGCTTGGAAACCAATTTTAAATTCGGTTAATGAGAGAGAAGAAGGTATTAAAAACGCATTAGATGAAGCTGAAAATGCACGTATCGAAATGCAAAGCCTAAATGCTGACAATGAGCGTATTTTAAAAGAAGCACGTGCGGAGCGTGAATCTATGTTAAAAGAAGCTCGTGAGATCAAAGAAAAAGTAATAGCAGATGCTAAAGAGGAAGCTCAAGTACAGGCTAACAAAATGATTTCTCAAGCTCAAGAAGCAATTGAAAGTGAAAAGAAAGCGGCAATGGCTGAACTTAAAGGTCAGGTAGCTGGATTATCATTAGATATCGCAGAAAAAGTAGTACGTGAAGAATTATCAAACAAAGACAAGCAACTTAAATTAGTTGAGTCTATGTTAGGTGAAGCAACGTTAAACTAATTATATAATGGCACAAACAAGAGCAGCAATTAGATACGCCAAGGCCGTTTTAAGCCTGGCAAAAGATCAAAATGCAACAGAAGCAGTAAATGCCGATATGTTGTTAATGGTAAAAACTATCAATGATAGTACTGAGCTTGCCGATGCATTACAGAGTGCTGTAGTTACATCGGAGGTTAAGAAGTCTGTCTTGTTAGAAGTGTTTCCTAAGCTAAATGTTATTTCAGTTAATTTAATCAACACGCTTGTAGTGAACAAGCGAATTAATTTAATTGAAGTAATAGCAGAAACGTATTCACATCTTTACGATGAGTTAAATGGGGTTCAGGTAGCTGAGGTTACTACTGCGGTTCCTTTAACAGGTGATTTAGAAAACAAAGTCTTAGCTAAAGTAAAAGAGCTTACAGGAAAAGAAGCATCAATTAATAGTACAGTTGATGAGTCTATCTTAGGTGGGTTTATTTTAAGAGTTGGTGATATTCAATACAACGCGAGTATTGCTAATAAACTAAGCAAATTAAAAAGAGAATTTACATTAAATTAATAGAATATATTAATATTTATATAAAATGGCAGAAGTAAAACCAGCTGAAATTTCAGCAATCTTAAAGCAGCAACTTTCAGGTTTTGAAGCAAGTGCTTCATTAGATGAAGTGGGGACAGTATTAACTGTTGGTGATGGTATTGCACGTGTGTACGGTTTATCAAACGTACAATACGGTGAGTTAGTTGAATTTGAAGGCGGACTTGAAGGAATTGTATTAAACCTTGAAGAAGACAACGTTGGTGTTGTATTATTAGGCCCTTCAAAAGAAATTAAAGAAGGATCTGTTGCAAAACGTACTGATCGTATCGCATCTTTAAAAGTTGGTGAAGGTATTGTAGGTCGTGTAGTTGATACTTTAGGTAACCCTATCGATGGAAAAGGACCTATTAGTGGAGATTTATACGAAATGCCTTTGGAGCGTAAAGCACCTGGTGTAATCTACCGTGAGCCTGTAACTGAGCCATTACAAACTGGTATTAAGTCTATCGATGCTATGATCCCTGTTGGTCGTGGTCAACGTGAGTTGGTAATTGGTGACCGTCAAACAGGTAAAACAACTGTTTGTATTGATACTATTTTAAATCAAAAAGAATTTTACGATGCAGGTGAGCCTGTATACTGTATATATGTAGCTGTTGGACAAAAAGCGTCTACAGTAGCAAATATTGCTAAAACATTAGAAGAAAAAGGAGCTTTAGCTTATACTACAATTGTAGCAGCTAATGCATCAGATCCTGCTCCAATGCAAGTATATGCTCCTATGGCTGGTGCTGCAATTGGTGAGTATTTTAGAGATACTGGTCGTCCTGCATTAATTGTGTTTGATGATTTATCTAAACAAGCGGTAGCTTACCGTGAGGTATCTTTATTATTACGTCGTCCTCCAGGACGTGAGGCGTACCCTGGTGATGTATTCTACCTTCACTCGCGTTTATTAGAACGTGCGGCTAAAGTTATTAATGACGATAGCATCGCTAAAGAAATGAACGATTTACCTGATTCGCTTAAGCCTTTAGTAAAAGGTGGTGGTTCTTTAACTGCTCTTCCAATTATTGAAACGCAAGCGGGTGACGTTTCTGCTTATATCCCTACAAACGTAATTTCTATTACTGATGGACAGATATTCTTAGATGGTGATTTATTTAACTCTGGTGTTCGTCCAGCAATTAACGTAGGTATTTCTGTATCGCGTGTTGGTGGTAATGCACAGATTAAATCAATGAAAAAAGTATCTGGTACATTAAAATTAGATCAAGCAGCTTTCCGTGAGTTAGAAGCTTTCGCGAAATTCGGATCTGATTTAGATGCAGTTACTTTAGGGGTAATTGAAAAAGGTAAGCGTAACGTTGAGATCTTAAAACAAGCTCAAAACGACCCTTATACAGTTGAAGATCAAATTGCAATTATTTATGCAGGATCTAAAAACTTATTGAAAGACGTTCCTGTAAATAAAGTAAAAGAATTTGAACGCGATTTTATTGAGTTCTTAAAAGCGAAACATTCAGATGTGTTAGCGACTTTAAAAGCAGGAAAATTAACAGACCAAGTTACAGATACTTTAGTGAAAGTTTGTAGCGACATGTCTGCAAATTACAAAGCATAATTTCAATGTATAATCAAGCAGTGATTTAGTTCACTGCTTGATATTCAATACTTACGAGTATATATGGCAAATTTAAAAGAAATACGTAACAGAATATCATCAGTATCTTCTACTATGCAGATTACTAGTGCCATGAAAATGGTATCTGCTGCAAAATTAAAGAAGGCACAAGATGCTATTACAGAAATGCGTCCTTATGCAGATAAATTGACTGAGCTTTTACAAAGTTTAAGTGCCACTTTAGATGCAGATTCTGGAAGTAAATACGCTACTCAAAGACCTGTAAACAAGGTGTTAGTTGTTGCTATTGCTTCAAATAGAGGATTATGTGGTGCATTTAACTCTAACATTATTAAAGAGTGTACTAACCTTACTAACAATGTTTATAAAGGTAAAGAAGTATCTATTGTTGCTGTTGGTAAAAAAGTTAATGATGCATTATCTAAAACTCACCCTATTATTTCTAATGAAAGTGGTGTGTTTGACGACTTAACATTTGATAATGTTTCTAAAATTGCTGAAACATTAATGCAAAAGTTTGTTGAAGGAGAATTTGACAAGATTGTATTGGTGTATAACAGATTTAAAAATGCTGCCACTCAAATTGTAACGACAGAACAGTATTTACCAGTGGTTCCTATGGAAACTGAAGGAAATACGAACTTAGATTACATTTTTGAGCCGTCAAAAACTGAAATCGTTGAGCAATTAATTCCTAAATCTTTAAAAACACAATTGTTTAAAGGTATTAGAGATTCTTTTGCAAGTGAGCATGGTGCACGTATGACAGCAATGCATAAAGCTACTGATAATGCTACTGAGTTAAGAGATCAATTGAAATTAACTTATAACAAAGCTCGTCAGGCTGCAATTACTAATGAAATTTTAGAAATTGTTGGTGGTGCAGAAGCCTTAAATAATTAAGACACTGAATTTTAAAAAATTCATTTAAATAAGTTTAATTAAGCCTTATACATTTGTATGAGGCTTTTTTTTGGCATCTATTTTGACCTATATTAGTTCTTTTAATAAGCGGATAATGAAATCTAACCTATTCTTTTTTTTTCTTTTAATGTTGTTGTCTTGTAAGTCTCAAGATGTAAATTCTGTAGCGGTTAAGTTGCCTATTGCTAAAGCAACATACCAAGAATGGGTTGCTGGAGTTGAAGGTGGAGGCTCTGGTATTAATATTGAGCTGCAGCTTACAGAAGCATTGGATTCTGTAATTACTTTAAATTCGATTTTTTATAAAGACTATGGTGCAAAATTAAAACAAGTTAAAGACAATCCTTTGTTATTCATTGCTCATATCAACACGCCTTTGAATACGGATTCTAAGCTTGTTTTAGGCGATAATGTGAGTTCTTTGTCCTATATCAAAGATTCTGTAAAGTTGAAGCAGGGAGAGGCGGCTGTGAGCTTTTTTGTTAATGGTAAAGAAAGGTTTCAGCATATTGGGAAATTGCAAAAAAAAGAGTCGTTATTATATCCACAAACCAATTGATTGCCTTTAATCAAACAAGTTGTTTTAATCTAAGTTATTCCATACTTTTAAGCTCTAATTTTATATTTTTTGAGTGTATTAAATAAGTTTGTTAAGGATACTGGGATTTATGGTTTAGCTACGGTTTTACCTCGTCTCATGAACTTTTTGTTAGTGCCTTTGCATACTACCGAGTTAGCAACTTCGGGATATTCAGATAACACGACTTTTTATATTTACGCTGCCTTTTTAAATGTGTTACTTTCCTTCGGAATGGAAACAGCCTTTTTTAGGTTTTTCACACATGCTTCAGAAAAAAATAAGGTGTATTCTACAACCTTCATTAGTATTACAAGTTTTACAATTTTGTTTTTAGTAGGGATAGTTGCGTTTAATGAAAGTTTAGCAAGCCTTGTAAATCTTAATCAAAAATATTTCAACCTTCTAATAGGTGTCGTATTGTTAGATGCATTGGTGGTTGCGCCATTTGCCTATTTACGGGCCACCGGAAAAACAAAGACATTCTCCATTATTAAATTGAGTAATGTAGCAACCTATGTGTTGTTAAATTACTTTTTCCTATGGTTTATTCCAACCTTTAAAATAGGAACAAGTTTTTATGACCCTACAGATTTAGTTCAGTATATTTTTATATCAAACTTGGCCGCAAGTGTGGTGACCTTCTTGTTTTTGACACCTTATTTCTTTAAAGTGAAAATGAGTTTTGACCTTCAAATATTCAAAAACCTGATGTCCTATGGTTGGCCGGTTATGGTTGCTGGATTAGCTTATGTTATAAACGAAAATTTTGACAAATGGTTACTCCCAGAGTTGTTGGGGAAAGATATAAATGGAGCTTACGCGGGCTGTTACAAAATAGCCGTTTTTATGACCATCTTCATTCAGGCGTTTAGGATTGGTGCAGAACCATTTTTCTTTAGCCATTCTAAATCTGAAAACCCCCAACAAACCTATGCTACCATCATGAAGTATTTCGTGGTTTTTGGTAGTGTTTTGATGGTGTTCGTAGTTTCGTATTTAGATATAATTACAAGCTTGGTTGTTCCTAATGAGACGTATTGGGTAGCCATTGGGATTGTTCCAATTATATTATTAGCTAATTTGTTTTTGGGCATTTATTTCAATTTGGCATTGTGGTATAAACTAACAGACCGAACAAGAATAGGAATGTATATTTCAATTTTGGGAGCCGTTATAACTATTGGATTAAATTATATGTTGATTCCAAAAATTGGATTTATGGGGTCGGCTTGGACCACCTTAATTGCCTATGGTGTTATGATGATTGTGTCTTATCTTTTAGGAAGAAAGCACTATCCAGTGCCGTATAATTTAGTGCGAATAGGGTTGTATTTATTGCTTGCTTCTGGTCTATCTTATGTTGCTATGGAAAACAGAGGCAATTATTACCTAACTACGGGATTAGTTTTTATATTTTTGATAATTATTGGTCTCTTGGAGCGTAAAGAACTTCAACAAATTTTAAAACGATAAATGAAAATAAATATAATTAATACCTCTGAGCACGAATTGCCACATTATGAAACATTGGCTTCTGCTGGGATGGATTTAAGAGCAAAAATAGATTCGCCTATTACATTAAAACCTTTAGAGCGTGCCATTGTAAAAACAGGACTTTTTATAGAGTTGCCCATTGGTTTTGAGGCCCAAGTAAGACCTCGAAGTGGTTTGGCTGCTAAAAAAGGAGTTACCGTTTTGAATGCACCTGGCACAATTGATGCCGATTATCGTGGTGAAATAGGTGTGATATTAATAAATTTGTCTCAAGAAGAATTTAGTGTTGAAAACGGAGAGCGTATAGCACAACTTGTTATCGCTAAACATGAACGTGCCGAATGGAATTTAGTTGAAGAACTGTCTGAAACCAAAAGAGGTGAAGGCGGATTTGGAAGTACGGGCACAAAATAAAAAAAGCTTATGAAAATTATAGTACCTATGGCAGGTCGAGGATCTCGACTTAGGCCACATACCTTAACAGTACCAAAACCATTAATTCCTGTTGCTGGGCAGCCAATAGTGCACCGTCTTGTAAAGGATATTGTAAAGGTTTTAGACGAACCTATTGAAGAAATTGCATTTATACTTGGTGATCCGGCTTTTTTTGGAGATGACGTTGTAGAAAGCTTAAAGCAATTAGCAACTGGCCTAGGAGCGAAAGCCTCTATTTACAGACAAGACGAACCTTTAGGGACAGGTCATGCCATAATGTGTGCTGAGCCTTCACTGTCTGGTCCGGCCGTAATTGCCTATGCCGATACGTTAATTAGAGCCGATTTCAATCTTGACCCCGAAGCAGATGCTGTGATATGGGTGAAGCAGGTTAATCAACCAGAGGCTTATGGTGTGGTGAAATTAGATGACAATTCAAATATTATAGAGTTGGTCGAAAAACCAGAAGAGTTTGTAAGTGACTTGGCAGTAATAGGGATATATTACTTTAAAGAAGTAGGAATCTTAAAATCTGAATTGCAAAATGTATTAGATAATAACATCATTAATGGGGGTGAATATCAAATTAATGATGGTATTAAAGGAATGATGGCTAAAGGAAAAGTCTTTAAAACAGGCGAGGTAGACGAATGGATGGACTGCGGAAATAAAGCCGTGACCGTTGAAACAAATACCAGAATGTTAGGGTTTTTAGAAGCTGATGGTGAAGAACAATTGATTGCAGATTCTGTTGTAATGGAAAACTCGACAGTGATTCCGCCTTGCTATATTGCGGAAAATGTAAAGCTTATAAATACAACGGTGGGTCCAAATGTGTCTATTGGTAAAGACTGTGTTTTAGAAAATATAAGCGTTAAAAATAGCTTAATTCAAACACAATCAACTCTTAAAAACGCTAATTTGGACGAGGCCATGATTGGAAATCACGTTAAGTATAATGGCGAGTACTCTAAAATTAGTATTGGAGATTATTCGGTTTTAGAATAAATTATAAATACAATTATGTATAAAAATTGGGCAATAGTTGTAGTAATTTTGGTGCTTTTAGCGCCCAGCTACGTCATGGCCCAAATAGATTATAATAAACGCCCAGATGATGATTTGGGTAATGTCGAAGACAGTTTTCAAGAGTACTTTTTTGAAGCTTTAAAACAAAAAGGGATTGAAAATTATCAACGATCCATAGATGCTTTTGAAAAGTGCATTGCTTTAGATGATTCTGATCCAACATTGTATTTTGAAATTGGTAAAAACTATAATAAGCTTAAAAACTTCGGAGCTGCTGAAACGGCCTTGAAAAAAGCGGTAGAAAAAGATCCTGAAAACGAGTGGTTTTTAGACGAATTGTATCATGTATACATTCAGCAGGATGATATCGAAAAGGCGGTGAAAACGGCTAAGCAATTAGTAAAACACCACCCAGATTATAAGCAAGATTTGGTGTCCTTGTATATTAAGGCAGAGAAGTACAACGATGCTATAAAACTATTAGACGAGTTAGACCAAGAATTTGGGGTGAATACAGATCGTGATTATCTGAGAAACCAGGTGTACAATCTAACAGGAAAGGATAAAGATCGAATTGATAACCTTAAAGAACGTATAAGCATAGAGCCTAATAACGAAAATCATTATCTCACACTTATTTTTCGCTATAGTGAAATTGGTAAAAAAGATGAAGCCTTTAAAACAGCTCAACAATTGTTAAAGATAAATCCAGATTCACAATTAGTTCACCTTGCGCTTTACAAGTTTTATTTAGATGAAGATAAAGTAGATGATGCTGTACATTCTATGAAAATAGTGCTAACTAGCAATGAAATTGCTCCTAATGCTAAATCTAAAGTGTTGAAAGATTTTGTGAATTTTGTGTATCAAAATCCGGAGTATCAAAACCTGTTGGTAGAAGTAACGGCACTTGTCGATGATGATAAAGATGCAAAATCACTTTTAGAATTAGCACAATACTATTTAAAAGAAGGTGATAAGGAAAAGGCGTTATCGTATTACGAAGAAATATTAAAGCAAGAGCCAAATAATTTTACGGTTTTAAGAGACTGTTTATTATTGCAATTGGATTTGAATAAAAACAAAGAAGTAGTAAAAAGAAGCGAAGAAGCCTTAGAGCTTTATCCTGCGCAACCAATTTTATATTTGGTAAACGGAGTGGCTTATAATCAATTAGAAAACGGCGATGCTGCAATTGAAGCTTTAGAATCCGGATTAGATTATATCATTGAAGATCAAAAAATGGAATTAGATTTTTATACTCAGTTAAGTATAGCTTATAAGCTGATTAATAATATTTCTAAATCGGAAGCGTTTTCAAAGAAGGCAGAAGCCTTAAAACCTAAACAATAATACTTGACAAGTTAGTATATATGAACTTTTATAAATGTCTTTCTGTTTTGCTTTTAGGAGCCGTTTTGGTTGGATGTAATCCAGCTAAACGAGTGATTGGTGAATCGGGAGATTTAAACACTAAAATGTCGGCCAAGCAATTAATAAAGCAATCCGAAAAAAGTGCACCCAATTTTAAAACGCTTCAGTCTAAAATAAAATTAGAATATACCGAAGGCGATAAAAGTCAAGGGTATACTCTTAGCTTTAGAATGGAAAAAGACAACACCATTTGGGTGTCTGCTGCGCTTGGGTTAGTGAGAGCCGTCATAACTCCAGAAAAGGTCAAGTATTATGACAAAATAAACAATCAGTATTTTGACGGAGATTACGCCTTACTAAGTGATGTTTTAGGCACGGAATTAGATTTTTTCAAGGTTCAAAATTTGCTTTTAGGAGATGCCATATTTGGATTAAAAAATGGCAATTTTAAGGCATCTACTCACGAAAAATCATATGTTTTAGAGCCGAGAAAACAGGACCCTTTGTTTGAGTTGTTTTACCTGCTTAATCCCAGTCATTTTAAAATGGATTCTCAAGAGTTGTTTCAGCCCTTAGAGAAACGCATGCTGGATATTGACTATACCAGTTATCAAAATGTAGATAAAGAAATACTACCAGAACATATTAGAATTGTAGCTGTAGAGGAGTATCAAGAAGTAGTGATCGATTTACAATTTAAATCGGTGTCACTAAACGGCCCTATGCATTTTCCTTTCAAGATACCTGAAGGATTTAAAGAAATTGAGATTAAATGAAACAGTTACTCCAAATAGTTTTAACCCTACTTTTTGCTTTTGCCCTTTCCTTAAATGTCCAGGCTCAAAGTAAAAAACAAAAAGACCTAGAACTTAAAAGACAGCGTTATGTTAAGGAATTGCAGCAGATTAATACCCTGTTGTTTTCTGATAAGAAAAAGGAGAAATCTGTTGTTTCAATGGTTGAGGATTTAAACTATAAAGTAAGTGTTCGAAAAAATTTAATTGAAATCACAAATGACCAAGCCAATTTGCTGGTTAGGGAAATTAATAATAATCAAAAGGAAATATCAAGCCTTAGGGATCAATTACAGCAGCTAAAAGAAGATTATGCTGCAATGGTAGTTAAAAGCTATAAAAGCAGATCTGAGCAAAGCAGAGTGATGTTTCTGTTGTCTTCAGATAACTTTAAACAGGCCTATAAGCGTTTGCAATACCTTCAGCAATACACCGACTATCAAAAAAAGCAAGGTGAGGACATTAAATTAAAATCTGAATTACTACAGCAAAAAAACAAGGCTCTTTTAAAACAAAAGGAAGACAAACAAAAGCTGGTTGAGGCCAATAGAATTGAAAAGAAAAAGTTAGAATCTGAACGTATTCAGCATGAAACGTTGATGGCTTCCATTAGGAAAAACATGAGCGGTTATGCGGCTCAAATTAAAAAAAAGAAACAGGAAATAGATGCCATAGACAAGGCAATCCAAGCTGAAATTAGAAAGGCAATTGCGGCATCTAATAAAAAGAAAGGAGTTAAATCGTCCTCTTCAAAAACTTTTGCATTGACTCCCGAAGGCAAGGCATTAGCTAAAAATTTTGAAGCGAATAAGGGTAAATTACCTTGGCCTGTGTTAACAGGAATTGTAACTACAAAATTTGGTAAGCAACCTTCGCCAATTGACAGAACGACAACCATTCAAAGTAATGGTTTGAGAATAACGACTTCTGAAGGGTCTAAAGTACGTGCTGTTTTTGAAGGAGAGGTACTTGCAATAATAGGCTCAAAAAACAGTAATCCAACGGTGTTAATCCGCCATGGTAATTACATTTCAGCATATAAAAACCTTGCTAAGGTGAAGGTTAAAAAGGGGCAAAACGTATCTACGAAACAAGAGTTAGGAGAGGTGTTTACAGATAAAATTTCAGGTAAAACTATTTTGAGATTTTCGATATTTAAAAATCAAACGCCACAAAACCCAGCCTATTGGATTGCAAAATAATTAGCTAAAAAGTGCTTTTAGCTCAGTTGCATCATTAGCTTTCATTTTTCCAGCAAGAACTAGACTTAATTGCTTACGTCTTAGTGCTGCATCATAGCGCTCTTGCTCTAATGAAGTTTCAGGAGTGATTTCGGGAATTGGTACAGGCACTCCAGATTCATCAACGGCTACAAAGGTATAAATAGCTTCATTAGCCTTTGTTTTAATGCCAGATTCTCTATCGTCAATCCAAACATCAATAAAAACCTCCATAGATGTTTTAAATGCACGAGACACCTTAGCTTCAACAGTTACAACACTTCCTAATGGTACAGATCTATTAAAGGCCACGTGATTTACCGAAGCAGTAACTACAATTCGTCTACTATGTCGTCTTGCCGCAATACTCGCAGCACGATCCATACGTGCAAGTAATTCTCCTCCAAATAAATTGTTTAAAGGATTAGTTTCACTTGGTAAGACCAAATCGGTCATTATAGTTTTAGATTCACTAGGGTATTTAGATTGCATACCTATTTTCTTTAAAATGAGATGCAAAGGTAAGCCCCTTTTAAATAGAATGGAAGTAAAACATTAGTTTAATGCTTTAACCAATAGCCAAGCTTCAGAATTGTGTTCTTGTTTAATTTTTCTAAGACTGTTTAAAGCATCTAATCGGTTAGAATAACTTGCATAAACTACTTGGTGTAATCCATACTTGTTAACGCCAATCTTTCTCGCTTTATAGCCCAACTCACGTAACTCTTCTACTTTTTTAGTTGAGTTTTCTTCAACTCTAAAAGCACCCGCTATCACATGATAATTACCAGTTTGTTTTTCAACACTTAAAGTAACGGCTGGCAACGGATTGTCTATAACAAAAGTAGCTTCTTGAACGCGTCTGTCAAGATCTTCGTTTGCATTTTCTATGGCTAATTGATTGTGGTTGTCAATATCATCTAAATAATATTTAGATGCCGTTAAGCCTCCAACAGTAAGAGCGATTACTGCAATAGCTGCATATTTTAAAAACGGTTTTGTTCTGCTTTTTCGCCTTTCAGGAGTAATTGCAATAGGAGTTGTTTCTTCAATAACTTCAACTTCCTTTTTATAAGTAATTCGCTTTATGTCTTTAGACACAAATTGAGTTAACCCAAATGAATCTGTAAGGTAGTTAATATGATAAGAGGGTTCAAAAATCATATTCCCATCAGCATTGAGCATAAGCTCACCAATATTATTAAAGCTAATAGTTTCTCCTTGAACTAAAAACGACTTAATAGATTTTACGTATTTATCAACTTTCTTAGAAGCTACCTCAAACGGTATTTTCTCCACTTCAGAAAGGTAGCTAATTAGCAGTCCATCATTGTTTTGAAGTTGTTCATTAAATGATAGTACTTTTTTTGGAGGATAAAATGAACTCGTTGAGTCATGAACCTTTGCAGACACACGTTGAGTTAAAAAAGCTCCAAAGCCAGGTACAGTAACACAATCGTACCTGTATAATAAATCGCTGATGTAAGTTTCTAATTGCATTAAAACAAATTTATAAAAAATTGAATAGGCATTAAAAAAACTATAAAGTAATTATTAACAACGTAAAATTTAGTTTCTTGTAGGTTGAAAACCAATTTATTAAAATGAAATCTAAAGAATTGTTTTATGCTTTAGCCCTTCAACATGTGCCTAAAATAGGCTCTATTACAGCTAAAAAGTTGATTAATCATTGCGGTTCGGCGGAAGCAGTTTTAAAAGAAAAGCCTCAAAACTTATTAAAAATTAATGGTATTGGAAAATTGGTGATCAGTGATCTTTTTAACCCTGAGCACCAGAAAGCAGCCGAAAATGAGTTGAGGTTTATTGAACAAGAGCGCATAGAATCGCAATACTTTTTAGATGCTAATTATCCACAGCGCTTAACGCATTGTATTGATGGCCCTATTGTGATTTTTAAAACCGGGAATATTAAATTGGAACAACAACCAGTTATAAGTATAGTCGGTACGAGAAAAATTACAGTAAAAGGCATTGAGTTTTGTGAGCGCTTAATTGAAGATTTAAAGCCCTTTAATCCCATTATAGTTTCGGGTTTTGCCTATGGTACAGATATAACAGCTCATAAGGCAGCTATTAAAAATGAGCTTCAAACCATTGGGTGTTTGGCTCATGGTTTAAATCAAATTTATCCCAAAGTGCATAAAAGATACATGAATGAAGTGGAAGGCAACGGCGGATTTATTACTGATTTCTGGAGTGATTCTGTGTTTGATAGAAATAATTTTCTAAAACGAAACAGAATTATTGCCGGCTTAAGTGAAGCAACAATCGTCATTGAATCTGCCGAAAAGGGAGGGAGTTTAGTCACCGCTGATATTGCTCATTCGTACAATAGAGATGTATTTGCTGTACCTGGAAGAGTCTCGGACAGCCAAAGTGTGGGGTGTAATAATTTGATTAAGTTTCAAAAAGCACATTTACTGTCAAGCCCAATGGATATTCCATATATTTTAAACTGGAAATTAGAAGACAATCAAGCTCCAGCTGTACAGAAACAACTTTTTGTTGAGTTAAATGATCAAGAAAAAACGGTGTATAATTATCTAAAAACAGAAGACAAGCAACTTTTAGATACCATCGCATTAAATTGCAAAATGCCAACCTTTAAAACAGCTGGCATATTACTTAATATGGAATTAAAAGGTGTGGTTAGACCACTACCCGGAAAATTGTTTGAAATTATTTAGTACCCTACCTTATCACGTACTCTTAATAAAACATCTTGAGCAACTTTGGTTGCTTTTTCAGCTCCTATAGCTAGGGCTTTATCAATTTCTTCAAGATTATTCATGTAGTATTGATAGCGCTCTCTTTCTGTTGAAAATTTTTCTACAATAAGTTCGTAAAGTGCTTGTTTGGCATGACCATAACCGTAATTTCCATTTTCATAGTTAGCCTTCATTTCTCTAATTTGAGCTTCAGTAGCCAACAAATTGTAAATAGCAAAACAATTACAAGTACTCCAATCTTTAGGTTCCTCTAATGGTGTGCTATCCGTTTGGATGCTCATAATCTGTTTTCTCAATTTTTTATCTGGTAAAAACAAATTGATTATGTTCCCTTTACTTTTACTCATTTTTGCTCCATCAGTACCAGGGATTAATTTTGTGTTTTCTTCAATTTTTCCTTCAGGAAGCACAAATGTTTCGCCCATTTTTGCATGAAACCGAGAGGCTACATCTCTTGTCATTTCAATGTGTTGCAGTTGATCTTTACCTACAGGTATTATATTGGCATCATATAACAAGATATCGGCAGCCATTAACATGGGGTAGGTAAAAAGCCCAGAATTTACGTCTTCTAATCTGTCGGCTTTATCCTTAAAACTATGAGCTAATGTTAATCTTTGGTACGGAAAAAAGCAGCTTAAATACCAAGAAAGTTCTGTTACTTGTGGAACATCGCTTTGTCTGTAAAACACCGTTTTTTCAATGTCTAATCCAAAAGCAAGCCAGGTTGCAGCCGTAGAATAGGTGTTTTCTCTTAAGGTTTTGGCATCTTTAATCTGTGTTAAAGAATGCATATCTGCGATAAATAAATAAGAATCATTTTTGTCGTCCTTAGACATTTCAATTGCAGGTATAAGTGCGCCCAAAATATTTCCTAAATGCGGTGTTCCTGTACTTTGTATACCAGTTAGTATTCTTGCCATTGTGTTATTTTGATTTGGAAGCAAAGGTAATTTTTTTAGAGTTAAAGCTCAATTAAATTGGTTAGTTTTGGGAGGTATGAAAGTTTTTAAATATTTATTTTGGATTCTATATCGTATTTGGTTCTATATTCTTGTAGCGATTCCAATTATTGTACTGTTTCCTATTCTAATTATTTCTATTTTAAAAGAAGAATGGTATCCTCTTTTTTTTAGAATAGCGCGTCTTTGGGCAAAATTCATTCTGTTTGGTATGGGCTTTAAATGGCAAATTGAAAGACAGGAAGTACCTCAGAAAAGGGAGAGTTACATGCTAATTGCTAACCATTCCTCTATGACAGATATTATGCTCATGTTGGTTACGATAAAAAATCCTTTTGTGTTTGTGGGGAAAAAGGAATTGGCTAAAATTCCCTTATTCGGGTTTTTCTATAAACGAACTTGTATTTTGGTAGATAGAAGCAGTGCAAAAAGTAGACAAGCTGTATTCTTGAGGGCACAACGTCGATTAAAATCTGGGTTGAGTATTTGCATCTTTCCCGAAGGTGGAGTTACTGATGATACAACACTATTAGATCCATTTAAGGATGGTGCATTTAGATTGGCAATTAATCATCAAATCCCTATTGTGCCAATTGTATTCTTCGATAATAAGCGTCTGTTTTCGTATACTTTTTTTAGCGGCGGGCCGGGGAAAATGAGAGTTAAAATCCTTCCTTTTATACCTACGCAGGGTTTAAAGACTGGAGATACTAAAACAGTAAACAAAGAGGCTCATGCCTTGCTATTGTCAGAACTTCAAAGATAAAAAGAAACAGCTACTTCAAAATGAAATAGCTGTCCTTTATCATTGCAAAGCAATAATCTAACCAACTAAAAAGTTTAGAGTTTAAAACTAAACCCTGTATTTACACCAATAAAATAAGGCTGGAATTGCCCTGAAGTATTGCTAAAAGTTTTAATCTGATATTTAAACATTGGCTCCAGTACAATATTAAATCGTTTGGACGCTCTATAGGTTAATCCTAATCCCAGGTTGGCGCTATAGCTCATTGAATTAAGGTTGGATGCTTCTCCTATTAATGTGGTATTGCCATCTTGTACCGCATAAATTTCATTGTGATCTAAGAATAAAGTACTTAAGCCTCCAATGACATTAATTCCAAATCTTTTGTCGAGTAAGCTATATTCAATTTCAAGAGGAACTTCTATATAGCCAAACTGCTGATCTAACGAAGCTGTTTTATTAGTAGCGACTACTTCTGGAGCTGAACTAAAACTAATATTTTGAGCGCTTATGAAGGCCATGCCTTCTATATTGCTATTAAAATTAATGTTTGACATCGCTTCTTGACTGCTGTTATTTATTGCCGAAGTCACCCCATCAAACATTATAATATCATTTGTGCTATAACCTAATTGCACTTTGTTTACACCTGCTCTAAGTTTTAATTTTTTAGAAAGGGCATAGCTTCCTGCGATACCATAGCTAATATTTAGATCCCCGTTTTTGTCATTATTTTCAAACTGAGAGTGTATTGGAGAGCCAGAGCCAATAGCATCAAAATATACCGGAGAAACATTTGGTCCGACAGCCCACTTTAGGGCGTCTTCTTCAGGTGTTTCGTTTTCGTCTTCATCCTTTTCTTCCAGCTCCTCGAGAGCTGCAACAGCCTCCTCGATATTTTCTTTTCCTAAAATATCTTCTTCTTTAATGTCTTCCTTATTGTTGGTGTCATTTTTCTTTTCGTTTGAAGTTGCGGCTACTGTGCTTAAAGGATCGTCTGATGTTTTATTGGTACTTGCAGGTTGTTCAGGTAGATTTGAAGAATTAATTGTATTTGACGCCTCGTTTTGAGCAAGTTTAGTAGGTGTGTTATTAGGGGAGTTTCGAGTTGAGTTGTTAAGCGTCTTGTTGTTGTTGTTTTTGTTGACAATCTTGTTATTTGAATCAGTGTTTAAGCCAGATTCGGAATTACTCGAATTATTGATTGAGTTTTGATCTTTGTTAGTTGAGCCTTCGCTGTTAGTGTCGTGTTTCTCAATTTGGTCTTCAATTACTATTGGGTTTTGATTAGTATTAAAAGATTGCTTGTTATTGAATAATCCACCAAAAAGTAAAGCAATAAGCAATGCCAGAATCGCTGCAGCACCGCCCCATTGCCACCAAATAGGTATAACGCGTCTTTTTCTCCTGTCTTTCTGTAATCGCTCTTCAATTCCGTTCCAAATTTCTGGGTTTGGAGTAGCTTCAAAATCTTTGAATTGCTCTTGAAAAATGCGATCTATATTTTTCTTGTTACTCATTTATAAAATTTGTGAGTTCATTCCTTTTTTATAATCCTCAACTTTTTGTTTCAAAATTTGTCTCGCCCTAGATAGGTTTGACTTTGATGTTCCTGTCGATATTTCTAAAAGACCAGAAATCTCCTTATGAGAATAATCATCAAGGACATATAAATTAAAAACTAACCGATACTTGTCTGGTAGATTTTGGATTATCTCTAATAAAAAATCTAAAGGGATGTCGTCTCCTTCAAGCTCTACCTCTTCTTCATCAGCCAATTGATCTTCGTTAACAATATTAAATACACCTTTGGTTTTATACCGTTGCAAGGCTGTGTTTATTGTTATTCGTTTTGCCCAGCCTTCAAAAGATCCTTTAAATTGAAACTGGTCAATCTTGTTAAAAATAGTCACAAAAGCATCTTGCAGATTATCTTCTGCCTCAGCGTAATTTCGAGAATACTTTAAGCATAACGAAAATAATTTTTTCGCGAAGAGCTGATATACTTGACTCTGTGCTTTAGCATCTTGTTTTTTACATTTTTTAATGAGTTGATCTAAACTCAAATTTGTGACGTATTAATTATTTAAAAGTTTTAATCAGTTTTCTACCGGTACTTCTACAATATAATATTGGTCGTTGCCTTGCTCATCTTCTCCTTGCCAAAATTTAAAAATATAGATTCCGGTATTTATTGGTCGGAAATTAAATGAGACTTGTACATATTCATCTTCAAAACTCTCGCAATCAATATCGGGATAAACAGTATTGATAACGGCTACGGTTCTTTCGTTATCATGTGCTTTGTAATAAAAATCATTAAACACATGGCAACCAGAAGGTCTGAGGTAGGTGATTTCAATTTCATGCGATTGACCAAGATTAAATTGCTCAGGCATGATTACAGAATCTACTGGTAGGATTTCAAAATAAAAATTTCCTGCGGAGTCATCGTCGACACTACAGGAGAAGAGTGTTAGTAATAGGGCGAATAAAACAAAATGTTTTTTCATAAATCGTGTATTATTGGGGATATAACTATTTTAAGGTTAGATACCAAAACCGTGGAATGGTTGCGTATAAAACCAAAAAAATCCCGATGTGAACGGGATTTTTTTAAAGATATATCAGTTAATCGCCTTTTATTTCGGCTCTTACCTTAGTTTCTAATTCATCCATTAATTCAGGATTGTCTTTAATTAGGTTTTTAACAGCATCTCGTCCTTGTCCTAATTTGGTGTCTTCATAGCTAAACCATGATCCACTCTTTTTAACAATTTCATGCTCTACTGCAAGGTCCAAAATTTCTCCTACTTTAGAGACGCCTTCACCATACATAATATCAAATTCTGCCATTTTAAATGGAGGCGCAACTTTGTTTTTTACGACTTTAACTCTTGTTTTATTACCAAGTACCTCACCAGAGCTGTCTTTAATTTGAGTTGAACGTCTAATATCTAAACGAACAGAAGCGTAAAATTTAAGCGCATTACCACCTGTAGTTGTTTCTGGATTACCGAACATCACTCCAATTTTTTCACGTAATTGGTTAATGAAAATCATAGTACAATTAGTCTTGCTAATAGAGCCCGTTAATTTTCTTAGTGCTTGAGACATTAATCGCGCATGAAGACCCATTTTCGAATCTCCCATTTCACCTTCAATTTCACTTTTTGGTGTTAATGCTGCTACAGAATCAATTACTACTATATCAATAGCTCCTGAACGCACCAAGTTGTCAGCAATTTCTAAGGCTTGTTCCCCGTGGTCCGGTTGAGAGATAATTAGGTTGTCTAAATCTACGCCTAATTTTTCAGCATAAAATCTATCAAAAGCATGCTCAGCATCAATAAATGCTGCGATACCTCCAGCTTTTTGTGCTTCGGCAATTGCATGTAATGTTAAGGTGGTTTTACCAGAAGATTCTGGTCCGTATATTTCAATAACTCTACCTCTTGGATAACCTCCAACGCCTAAAGCTATATCTAACCCCAATGACCCTGTTGGTATAGCATCTACATCAACTATCGCTGCATCACTCATTTTCATTACTGTTCCCTTACCATAGGCCTTGTCCAACTTGTCTAATGTTAGTTTTAGTGCTTTTAATTTGGCGTCTTTTTCATTACTCATTTATACGTATTTTTCGAATTGATAATTAAGCTAAAATACTATAAGTTTTATCATCTTACAATTTTATAACGCAACCTTTTTACACTTTTTGCATCTACTTAATATTAACGGAAAATCTTGCTATGAAGTTTTTTGTGAAAATTATTTTAAACTCCCAATTTGGCCTTGCAGTTGCTGTTAAAACTAATAGTAGTTGCAAAGCAGACGGGGGCTAGCTCGTGTTATTTTTTTGAGAAATTAAAAAAATATTAAT
The DNA here is from genome assembly GCA_001874335.1 of Bacteroidetes bacterium MedPE-SWsnd-G2. Classification (GTDB taxonomy): domain Bacteria; phylum Bacteroidota; class Bacteroidia; order Flavobacteriales; family Flavobacteriaceae; genus MedPE-SWsnd-G2. The sequence goes on along the minus strand of MPDE01000001.1, from coordinate 406,415 downwards.
AACGAGTTAGTCTGAAAAAAGCCTCTTAATTTTAATTAAGGGGCTTTTTTGTACGTGTAAAAGCCGTTCAATTAAAAATGTGTAAATTTGCGCAAAATTTTAACCTTTAATCTTAAAGCATTAGTATAGCATGCAACTGTACAATAACTTAAGTGCCAGGGAAAGAGCAGATTTAATAGCTGAGGCCGGTAAAGACCGTCTTACTATCTCTTTCTACGCGTACGCTAACATTGGAAATCCAGAGATTTTTAGAAATCATTTGTTTATCGCTTGGAACGAACTTGACGTTCTGGGGAGAATTTATGTTGCCCATGAAGGGATAAACGCCCAATTGTCTGTTCCGGCAGATGGATTCTTAGATTTTAAAGCCCATTTAGATAGTATTACATTTTTAGAAAATGTGAGACTTAATATTGCTATTGAGCAGGATAATTTTTCCTTTTTAAAGCTAAAGGTAAAAGTGCGTTCAAAAATATTAGCAGACGGGTTAGTTGACGACACCTTTGATGTAACCAATATTGGAGTGCATGTCAAGGCTGAAGAATTTAATGATTTAATCGAAGATCCAAACACTGTTTTGGTAGATATGCGTAATCATTATGAAAGTGAAATAGGACATTTTAAACATGCTGTTACACCAGATGTAGATACGTTTAGAGATTCTTTAGATGTGATTGAAGAAGACTTAAAAGATCACAAAGAAGATAAAAATTTAGTCATGTATTGTACTGGAGGCATTAGATGTGAAAAGGCCAGTGCGTATTACAAACATAAGGGCTTTAAAAATGTGTATCAGCTAGAAGGAGGTATCATAAATTATGTGAGACAGGTTGAATCTGAAAATTTAGAAAATAAATTTATTGGTAAAAACTTTGTTTTTGACCAACGAAGAGCAGAACAAATCTCTGAAGATGTGATTGCTAATTGTCACCAATGTGGTACTCCGGCAGATACTCATGTTAATTGCGCTAATGAGGCCTGCCATTTATTATTTATTCAATGTGAATCCTGTAAGGAAGCTATGCAAGAATGTTGTTCTGATGCTTGTATTGAGGTTGTGAATCTACCATATGAAGAGCAAAAAGCACTTAGAAAAGGGAAACACAATAGCAACAAAATCTTCAAAAAAGGACGTTCAGAAGTATTAAAATATAAAAATTAATTATGCAAAAAATTGAGTTAATGGCGCCTGCTGGGAATTTTGAATCCCTTCAAGCGGCCTTGGATAATGGAGCAGATTCTGTGTATTTTGGAGTTGAGCAACTTAACATGAGAGCGCGTGCATCGATTAATTTTACTTTAGATGATTTAGAAGAAATTTCGGCACGATGTAAAGCTAAAGGTGTTAGAACCTACCTTACCTTAAATACCATTGTTTATGATCACGATTTATCCATTGTAAAAACTTTGGTTAAACGCGCAAAAGAGGCTGATATTACTGCCGTAATTGCTATGGATCAGGCTGTAATTGGTATTGCCAGAGAGTTAGATGTTGAGGTGCATATTTCAACTCAAATTAATATCACAAATATCGAAACCGTTAAGTTTTACGCCATGTTTGCAGATACTATGGTGTTGAGTCGTGAATTGAGTTTGCGTCAGGTTTCGAAAATTACAGAGCAAATAGAAAAAGATCAAATAAAAGGGCCCTCAGGCAAATTAGTTGAAATAGAAATTTTTGGTCACGGTGCATTATGTATGGCAGTCTCAGGAAAATGCTATATGAGTTTGCACTCGTCTAATTCATCAGCAAATAGAGGTGCTTGCAAACAAAACTGCAGAAAAAAATATACAGTTATAGATCAGGAAACTGGTTTTGAAATGGAGTTAGATAACGAGTACATTATGTCTCCAAAAGATCTTTGTACCATAGATTTTTTAGATCAGGTTGCTGATGCCGGAATTAAAGTTTTAAAAATTGAAGGTCGTGGTAGAGCTCCAGAATATGTTGCTAGAGTGATTAAATCGTACCGCGATGCGATTGATAGTTTAGAAAACGGTACGTATAACAAGGATAAAGTGATAGGCTGGATGTTAGAACTTGAAAAAGTATATAATAGAGGCTTTTGGAATGGTTATTACCTTGGGCAACGATTAGGTGAGTGGAGTAAAGGTTCTGGATCACATGCAACTCAGAAAAAAGTGTATATCGGGAAAGGGCAACATTTCTTTCCGAAAGCTAAAATTGGGGAGTTTAAAATTGAAGCCTACGATTTGACTCTTGGAGACACTATCTTGGTAACAGGGCCAACTACTGGAGCCAAGGAGATGGTGGTGAATGAAATGATGGTAAATGATTTAAAACACGATAAGGGAACAAAAGGGGATTCTGTAACTATTCCTTTAGAATTTAGAATTAGACCCTCAGATAAGCTGTATAAAATTGTTGAAAATAAAGTTGAGGCTTAATGGTAGTAGTTACACTTCAACGCAACAAATGTATTGGTTGTAATTATTGCGTAGAGCTTGCCCCTGAGCAATTCCAAATGTCTAAAAAAGATGGCAAAACGGTTTTGATTCATGGTCAGGATAAAAAGGGGTTTTTTACTCTAAAATCTCAAAACGAACTTATTTTTGAAGACTGTGATAAAGCAGCTAAAGCATGTCCAGTAAATATAATTAGTGTAAAAAGTATTTAGAGCTTAAGCTCAATAAAACTAATGGTTTGCCATGTGTTGATTAGGGTCCAAAAAGACAATAATTGTCACATGGCATTTACTTAAATAATAATATTATCTTTACATCTTAAACATCTTTCAACAAGAGACGAATGAAACTTGGTAAAAACGAGGAAGATGTCAATTATTAATCTTCATTCGAAATCAACTTGATTTTCGAATTATATATAAAATTTCATGAGTTGTAACAGTTGCTCAACTGGAAAAGACGGTCAACCAAAAGGGTGTAAAAGCAATGGCACCTGTGGTACTGATAGTTGTAATAAATTAACCGTTTTCGATTGGTTATCTAATATGTCACTTCCTAATGGAGATAAGCCTTTTGAAGGTGTTGAAGTGCGATTTAAAAACGGTAGAAAACTATATTTCAGAAATACAGAAAACCTCACTTTAACTATAGGTGATATTGTCGCTACCCAAGCAAAAACAGGTCACGATATTGGTATGGTTACGCTTACAGGAGAATTGGTTAGAATTCAAATGAAGCGGAAAAAGGTTAATATAGATGACCCAGAGGAGGTCTTAAAAATATACAGAAAAGCGTCTCAAAAAGATATAGATATTTGGCAAAGCGCTCGAGATAAAGAAGAGCCGATGAAGGTTAAAGCAAGACAATTTGCGATTGATCTAAATCTTAGAATGAAAATCTCAGATATCGAGTATCAGGGAGATGCAAGTAAAGCTACTTTTTATTATACTGCCGAAGAGCGCGTTGACTTTAGAGAGCTTATCAAATTATTTGCAAAAGAGTTTAGAACCCGAATTGAAATGAAACAAGTAGGGTTTAGACAAGAAGCGGCAAGACTTGGTGGGATTGGTTCTTGCGGTAGAGAATTGTGTTGCTCTACTTGGTTAACAGACTTTAGATCGGTGAGCACATCTGCCGCCCGTTATCAACAATTATCGTTAAACCCCTTAAAACTTGCTGGGCAATGTGGTAAATTAAAGTGTTGCTTAAACTATGAGCTTGACGCGTATTTAGATGCTTTAAAAGCGTTTCCTAAGACAGACGTAAAACTCTACACAGAAAAGGGGACTGCAGTTTGCCAAAAAACCGACATTTTCAAAGGCCATATGTGGTATGCTTACGAAGGAGAATGGATGAATTGGCATTTGCTTACAACGGCACAAGCCAATGAAATTATTGCTTCAAATAAGAAAAAAGTAAAGGTTTCAAGCTTAGAAGAATACGCTGCAGAACTTGAGAAAAATACTAAAGTAGAATTTGAAAACGTTGTAGGTCAAGATAGTTTAACTCGTTTTGATGGTCCAAAAGGCAATAACAAACGTAGAAATAATAAGGGAAGACAAAATAGAAACAGAAAGCCAAGAAAAAATGCTAAAAAATAGATATTTGGGAGTGTTGCTGCTAATTTTAGTATGCTTCGCTTGTGATTCTAATCGTGTTTTTGATGCCTACAAATCTGTACCAGATAAATGGCATAAAGATTCTATAATTTCATTTAAGGTGTCGCCTCCAGATTCTATTAAACCCTATAATTTATTTGTGAATCTTCGCAATACAAATGATTACAAATACAGTAATTTATTTTTAATTGTAGAAATGGATTATCCTAATGGTAAAGTAGTAAAGGACACCCTGGAGTATACAATGGCCGCTCCTAATGGTGAGCTTTTAGGCGAAGGATTTACAGATGTCAAAGAAAACAAACTTTGGTTTAAAGGATATAATTCTCCCTTTGTCTTTAATGAAAGTGGAGAGTACACTGTAAACATTCAACATGCCATGAGAGAAAATGGAAAAGTAAAGGGTGTAGAATATTTAGATGGTATAACCGATATCGGTTTTAGAATAGAACAAACAGCAAGCAATTAATAGATTATGGCTAAAAAAAAGACAGTTGTAAACGATTTTTCAAAATATATTAGATGGTTTTGGATAATGTTTTTATTGGGATTTGTCGCAATTGCTGTAATTTTTGGACTGGCTTCAATGGGCGTATTTGGTGAAATGCCAGATCACACCGTTTTAGAAAACCCAAGAACTAATTTAGCAACCGAAATTGTCTCATCAGACGGGAAACTAATCGGTAAATATTATTATAGAGATAACCGTACTCCGGTTGATTATACAGAGCTGCCTGAGCATTTGGTTAACGCATTGATTTCAACAGAAGATGCCCGTTTTCGAGACCATTCTGGTATTGACGCTCGTGGTACTTTAAGAGCTGTTGTAAAAATGGGTCGTGGTGGCGGAGCCAGTACTATTTCGCAACAATTAGCAAAACAATTGTTTCATGGTGAAGGTTCTAAAAATATTGTAGAGCGTGTTTTACAAAAGGCTAAAGAGTGGATTATTGCTATAAGGTTAGAGCGACAATACACCAAAAACGAAATTATAGCCATGTATTTCAACATCTATGATTTTGGAAATAATGCAGACGGAATAAGGTCTGCAGCGCGTATTTATTTTGGAAAAGAGCCTAAAGATTTAGACTTAAGAGAATCTGCAATGTTGGTGGGGATGTTTAAAAACTCTTCGCTTTATAATCCAAGAGCTCACAAAAACCCTGAAGGAACAAAAAACAGACGTAATGTGGTATTGGCGCAAATGTATAAATACGATTATATTACTGAGCCTGTAAAAGATTCGATTCAAAAATTAGACTTAGGACTTAATTACTCTCCAGAAGCTCACAATGAAGGAATAGGAACTTACTTTAGAGCTTACCTTAAAGATTATATGAAAAAATGGATTGCTGAAAATCCAAAACCTAACGGAGAAAAGTATAGCCTATATAATGATGGTTTAAAAATATACACAACAATAGATTCAAGAATGCAGTCTTATGCCGAAGATGCTGTGCGTCAACATATGAAAAAGCTGCAAGCAGAATTTAATGTTCAAAACACAAAAAAGAGGAATCCAACAGCTCCCTTTACCGATTTAGATCCTGATGAAATAAAAATGGTAATGCGAAGAGGGATGAGACAATCTGAACGTTGGAGACATATGAAATATGATCTTAAAAAATCTAATGAAGAAATTGAAGCCTCTTTTCTTGTCGAAAAATCAATGCGAATTTTTTCTTGGAAAGGAGAGATTGATACGATCATGACTCCTATGGATTCTATGAGATATTATAAGGCGTTTTTACATCCAGGTATGATGTCAATGGATCCTCATACAGGACATGTGAAAGCATGGGTAGGAGGAATGAATTACAGACATTTTCAATACGACCATGTAAAACAAGGTAAGCGTCAAGTAGGGTCAACATTCAAACCTTTTGTTTATGCTACGGCAATTGACCAATTACATTTATCGCCTTGTGATACATTGCCAAATACTCAAATAACAATTGAGGCCAATAAATTTGGAAACCCAGAACCTTGGACAGCTAAAAATTCTGATGGAAAATACGGCGGATTTAAAACGCTTAAAAATGCATTAGCGAATTCAACCAACACCATAACGGCGAGACTTATGGATAGGATTGGGCCGCAACCAGTGGTAGATATGGCTAAAAATTTAGGAGTAGAACAAGATATTCTTCCCGTACCTGCAATTGCATTAGGAACACCCGATTTAAGTGTGTACGAAATGGTCGCTGCCTATTCAACCTTTGCAAATAAAGGGGTGTACACCGAGCCTGTCACAGTAACCCGAATTGAGGATAAAAACGGAACTGTGTTATACCAATTTACGCCAAAAACAAAAGATGTTTTAAGTGAAGAAGTGGCCTATGTAACGGTGAACTTAATGGAAGGAGTTACTAAATATGGATCTGGTCAACGTTTAAGACATAAGGGGCAAGAGTATCGCTCAGTGTATAAAGAAGTCGTTACAGGATATCCTTATGAGTTTGATAACCCAATAGCAGGTAAAACAGGAACAACTCAAAATCAGAGTGACGGTTGGTTTATGGGTATGGTTCCAAACCTAGTAACAGGTGTTTGGGTAGGTGCAGAAGATCGTGCAACTCATTTTAAGACCATAACGTATGGTCAAGGCGCATCTATGGCATTACCTATTTGGGCGCTTTATATGAAGGCCTGTTATGAAGATAAAGATTTAAATATTTCAAAAGAAGAGTTTGAGCGTCCTGAAGCACTTTCTATAAAGGTAGATTGTAATGAGCTTGATGAAGATGGAGACCCTGTTGATGTTGAGCAAGAAGAATTACCAGACGATTTCTTTTAAATCAAATCAAAATAAAAATTGAAAGCCATTCTATTTAGAGTGGCTTTTCTTTTTTGTATTTTTCGCAGACTAAAAAATCAAACAAAATGATAAGTAAAACTGTTGCAAATGTAGAAGAAGCGCTTAATGGGGTTTCTGACAATATGACGATGATGCTTGGTGGTTTTGGACTTTGTGGAATTCCAGAAAATGCCATTTCAGAATTAGTAAAACTAAATATAAAAGGATTAACATGTATCTCTAACAACGCTGGAGTAGATGATTTTGGATTAGGTCTACTTTTACAGAAGCGCCAGATTAATAAAATGGTTTCCTCTTATGTGGGAGAAAACGATGAGTTTGAAAGACAGATGTTGAGCGGTGAGTTAGATGTGGAATTGATTCCACAAGGGACGTTGGCAGAACGTTGCAGAGCTGCTCAATCTGGGTTTCCTGCTTTTTTTACACCAGCAGGTTATGGTACAGAAGTGGCCGAAGGAAAAGAGACCAGAGAGTTTGATGGAAAAATGTACGTTTTAGAAGAGGCATTTAAAGCAGATTTTGCTTTTGTAAAGGCTTGGAAAGGTGATGCTGCGGGTAATCTTGTTTTTAAAGGAACTTCAAGAAACTTTAACCCATGTATGTGTGGTGCGGCTAAAATTACGGTGGCTGAGGTTGAAGAATTAGTACCTGTTGGAGAATTAGACCCTAATCAAATTCATATTCCAGGGATATTTGTTCAGCGTATTTTTCAAGGTGAGGACTACGAGAAAAGAATTGAACAACGTACAGTGAGAACAAGAGAATAATTATACCAATAGATTATGTTAGATAAAAACGGAATAGCAAAACGAATTGCGCAAGAGGTTCAAGATGGATATTATGTTAATCTTGGTATTGGTATACCAACTTTAGTAGCCAATTATGTGCGTGAAGATATTGAAGTAGAGTTTCAAAGTGAAAATGGAGTATTAGGTATGGGGCCTTTCCCTTTTGAAGGTGAGGAAGATGCCGATATAATTAATGCAGGAAAACAAACGATTACAACCTTGCCAGGTGCTAGCTTTTTTGATTCGGCAATGAGTTTTTCCATGATTAGAGGAAAGCATGTAGATCTTACCATTCTGGGGGCAATGGAAGTTGCAGAGAACGGTGATATTGCCAATTGGAAAATTCCTGGGCGAATGGTAAAAGGAATGGGTGGTGCCATGGATTTAGTTGCAAGCGCAGAAAATATTATCGTGGCAATGATGCATACAAATAAAAGAGGCGAATCAAAATTGCTGTCAAAATGTTCTTTGCCGCTTACAGGTGTAGGATGTGTAAAAAAGGTTGTTACCAATTTAGCGGTTCTTGAAGTTACCGAGAATGGATTTAAATTATTAGAACGTGCTCCTGGAGTAAGTGTAGAAGAGATTAAAAATGCCACTGAAGGTACTTTAATTGTTGAAGGAGACATTAAGGAGATGGTGATCTAAAAATTAGATACAAATAGAATATTTAAGAGCATCTTTTGGGTGCTCTTTTTTTATCAACGGATGGCGATAATGTGAAAATAAGGCGGTAAATGTTAAAATTTAATGCATTTCATCGATTAAATATGTTTTTTATCTATAAAACAGAAAATAGGTTATATGTTTATAGTCCCCAAACAAAATGAAAGATTACCAAATCTATCATGAACTTAATTTATGATTTGCCCCAAAACTATCATAAACTAAACTTATGAAATTTGTTCCAAATCTACCACAACCTACTGTTTGGAAATTCTGTAAAAAGGAATTCTAAACAAATTAAGATTGCTCATAAAGATCTTAACCTTAAATTAAAAAATTGATCCATGTTAAAGCCCTTTTGGGATAGCATGGATTAATTTTTTTGTATAGTCCTTTTGTGGTGATTTATAAATAGCATCTGCATCACCCATTTCTTCAATATGCCCTTTATTCATAACAATGAGTTGGTCTGCCATATATTTAACTACAGCTAAATCATGTGATATAAAGATATAAGTGAAGTTAAAATCTCGTTTTAAATCATTTAATAAATTTAAAACTTGAGCTTGCACCGATATGTCTAATGCTGAAACCGACTCATCACAGATTACTAATTTTGGTTCTAATGCAATGGTGCGGGCTATGCCAATACGTTGTCTTTGTCCTCCTGAAAATTCGTGAGGATATTTGTCATACGCTGCTTCGTCCAAACCTACTTTTTCAAGTAGTTGTTTTACCTTAAAGCTTCTGTCAGATTTCGAAGCGCCAATATTGTGAACTTTCATTGGTTCCATAATGGCTTGTCCTACCGTTAACCTTGGATTTAAAGAAGCGTATGGATCCTGAAAAATAATTTGAATATCTTTTCTTAAGGCTCTAATTGCTGATTTTGAAAGTTTAGTAATGTCTGTCCCTTTGTATAATATTTCACCCCCTGAAGCTTGATCTAATTGCAATATGACATTTGCTAATGTAGATTTTCCACATCCAGATTCACCAACTAAACCTAGTGTTTCTCCTTCATAGAGTTTGAAGTTGATGTTTTGTAGTGCTTTAAATGTTTTGTCTTTTTGTAAAAAGCTCTGAGATATAAAGTAGTTTTTTGCGATTTGTTTAACCTCTAATAAAGGCGGCTTATTATAAATAGCTTTTTGCAATGCCTCGCGTTGTTCTGACGAAATCAAATCTTTTTTTACGTTTCCCACCATAAAGTCTTGGATTGTTGGCAATTGTTTTAATCTCACATCTAATTCGGGGCGCGAGTTGATCAGTGCCTTAGTGTAAAGTTCTTGTGGATTATGAAAAACAGATTCTACATGTCCAGTTTCAACAATTTTACCTTTGTACATTACAACAACACGATCGGCAATTTCTGAGACCAAAGACAAATCGTGGGAAATAAAAATGATACTCATTCCAACCTCGTTTTGAAGTTGCTTTAAAAGTTCGATAATTTCTTTTTGAACGGTTACATCTAAAGCGGTAGTGGGTTCATCAGCTATTAATATTTTAGGCTTGCAAGCAATGGCAATAGCAATAACAACACGTTGCTTTTGCCCTCCAGATAATTCATGAGGATAGGCACTAAAAATACGATCTGGATTTGGGAGCTTTACCTTATTAAAGAGTGAGATAACTTCATCCTTTGCAGCTTGCTTTGATAAAGATGTGTGGTTTAATAGAATTTCTAATACTTGCTGTCCACAGCGCATAGATGGATTTAAGGCACTCATAGGCTCTTGAAAAATCATTGCGATGTCTTTACCTCTAATCGTTTTAAATTCGGCTTCAGTGCAAATAGTGAGCTCCTTATCTTCAAATTGGATAGAACCTGCGTCAATACTAGCTGTTTTTTTAGGTAGTAGACCCATTATAGCTAATGATGAAACCGATTTTCCTGATCCAGATTCACCTACAATGCCTAATATTTCATTGGGAAATAAATCAAAACTAATGGATTTTATAATCGATACTTTGCCGGCATTCGAGTTAAAGCTAATTTCTAAGTTGCTTATACTAAGAATATTAGGGTCTTGGTTTTTCATTTGTAAGTTTTTTCATCAAAGCACATGTGGTAAAACCGTATTGTTAATAAGTTTTTGCTGAATTATGCTAAAATTAGCTTCTAATGTATTGATAATGTGAAATTTATGTTAATTTCAAAAGGTCTTTTTATAAAATCAATTGAATTGTGATAGAAATTTCAATTTTCTACAAATATCAAAATTCGGATTCAGATTTTCATAAAAATACTCAAAAATAATACGAATCAAAACCATCAACTGTTTAATGACAAAACGATTACTCTCACTAATGAAATACATAGTAGTATTAGCATTAGTTGTAGGTGCGATTTCTACCTATTGGCCCAAAGAAATCAACACAACAGCAAGTCTTGAAGATTTACGATCTAAACATCAAAAATATCTTGATGAAAGCCCATATACTGAAACTTTAAAATGGGATAAAAAGAAAAGAAAACTTAACGGTTTACCACCGAATAGATATTTTGAACAAATGTATGAGTTAACCCTAAACCCATCAACAGGAAAATTGGATGATGGAGAGTTGACCGCATTGAGAGAGCAACTTATTCAGGCAAGATCGGCTTCTCGTAGTCCTGGTGAAACAGGAAATGATTGGGTAGAACGAGGGCCAAATAATGTAGGAGGAAGAACTCGTGCTATTTTGTTTGACCCTAATGATGCTAGTAATAATACGGTATATGCAGGAGGTGTAAGTGGAGGTTTATGGATAAATACCAACATTTCAAGTAGCTCTTCAACTTGGTCTCGGGTGGAAAATGTGCCAGGCAATTTGTCTGTGACATCAATTACTGTAGACCCTAATAATTCCAATATATGGTATATGGGTACTGGTGAACAATATACAGCAGGAGATGTTGTTGGAAACGGTGTTTACAAAACCACAGACGGCGGTACAACATGGAGTGCTGTAAATATTCCAGCTGCCGATTCTGGTGATATAGCCTACAACGCATCCAATTTGTTTTTATCAGGAATCTATTATGTTAATGATATTTTGGCATGGGATAATGGCTCTAATACCGAGTTGTTTGTTGGTGTTGGTGCACATGCTTATGGAGATTCTGCTAGCCCAACAAACTGGCTTGGATTACAGTCGGCTGGATTATATCGTTCAACTGACGGCGGGACAAGCTGGAATAGGATACAATCATCAAATATGCAACATTCATTCGGAGGAGAAACTTACTATTATATTCCAAATGATATAGAAATTGGTGCTGATAATAAGCTATGGATGGGAACCATTGGATCTGCATTAGGAGAAGGCGGCGGACGTGTTTATAGTTCGGTAAATGGTGCAACATGGACGGAAGCTGCGGCTTCACCTTTAACAGATTCTAATCGAGTGGAGTTAGAGCCTTCGGCTACAAACGCGAATAAAATATATGTCCTTTCACAAGGCGTAAGCTCGCCAATTCATATTTATGAAACGACAAACGGGTTTGGAAGTATTTCTTCCTTAAGTCTGCCAAATGATGCCGACACGGGTATATCTGCAAATGATTTTGCACGTGGACAAGCGTTTTATAATTTGGTTATAGAGGCAGATCCTTCAAATGATAATATTTTATATGTTGGAGGAATCGATTTGTTTAAATCTTCAAATGGAGGTTCTTCTTGGTCTCAATTGTCACATTGGTACGGCGGATTTGGTTATCAATATGTGCATGCAGATCAACATTCAATCGCTTTTGGAAACAATTCTTCATCTAAAATGGTATATGGTAATGACGGTGGAATGTATTACTCTGGTAATGCAGGCTCTACGATTGGAGTTAGAAACACCGGTTATAATGTAACCCAATTTGTAAAAGCAGGAATTGGACCTGATGGTAATGGAGATATTAATGGAATTTTTTCTGCAGGAGCCCAAGATAACGGAACACAAGCTTTTAGAAATGCCACCGCAGGAGTGAATAGCTCTGAAGAATTAAGTGATGGTGATGGATTTTATACGTTTGTGGATAAGGATGGACAATACATGATTGCGACCTATGTTTATAATGTTATTTATAGATTTAATTTACCATGGAATGGGCTCGGTCGAATTGATGGAGCGGCAACGACTTTATCAAGTAGCCAAACAACTGGTGACTTTGTTAACCCTATGGATTATGATAGTGATGCAAATAGACTATTGTCAAACAATTCATCCGGGAGTAGCTATTCTATACGTAGTATTAATGTGGCATCAAATTCCAGCGGAACGCTTTCTAACTCGGCATTGTCTTCAAAACCAACAGCATTTAGAGCTTCTCCATTTGCTTCAAACACCTGGTATGTTGGGACAGAAAATGGTAGTCTTTTAAGATTGACATCGGTAAACAATTCATCTGCTTCCTGGACGAGCTTAACAACACCATTTGTGGGCTCCGTATCTTCTGTTAGGTTTGGTGAAACGGCAAACGATTTAATTGTAACGATGCATAATTATGGCGTAACAAGTGTTTGGTATTCTTCTAATGCTGGAGTGTCTTGGGTCAATAAAGAAGGAGATTTGCCTAATATTCCAGTTCGAGACTTTTATTTGAATCCGTTAAATTCTAACGAAGCAATTATAGCAACTCAACTGGGGGTTTGGTCAACTTCTAATTTTGGTGCTTCAAGCCCCAATTGGAATCAAGCTTATAATGGTATGAGCGATGTTAGTGTAACGTCATTTGATTACTGGGATGTAAGTGGAGATGATACAGATAATAAAATTATAGCTTCAACTTATGGTCGTGGAGTTTTTACAGGAAAATTTACAGCTACTGCCGAGCCTGATACCGAAGCCCCTTCTACGCCTGCTAATTTGGTTGCAAGTAATGCAACCCAGTCAAGTATTGATTTAAATTGGGATGCTGCTACCGATAATGTTGGAGTTTCCGTTTATGATGTATATAGAGATAACGTTTTGATTGCTAGTGTACCGTCTAATTCATACCAGTCAAATGGATTAGCGCCAAGTACTTCGTATGCGTATTATGTTATAGCTAAAGATGCTGCAGGTAATGTGTCTTCTGCAAGTAACACAGTAAATGAAAGTACAACAGCACCAGATATAACTGCTCCAACGGCACCAACAAATTTATCATCAGCAAATGTTACTGCTACAAGTGTAGATTTAAATTGGACGGCTTCAACAGATGATGTCGCTGTTGCATCATATGACGTGTATCAAGACAATGTTTTAATCACAAATGTAACTCAGACAAATTACCAAGTCAGTGGTTTAGTTTCTGAAACCTTATATGCTTTCCAAGTAAAGGCTAAAGATGATGCTGGAAATGAATCAGCTGGAAGTAATGTGCTGCCTGTTACAACGGATACTGTTCCTTTGGTTTACTGTACTTCGACAAGTTCTAATGTTAATGATGAATACATTGGGAATGTGCAGTTAAATACCATCGATAATGCTTCGGGAGCTCAGTTTTATTCAGATTTCACTTCTATTTCTACAACGTTAACAAAGGGCGATCAATATGATATAACCGTAACACCAGTGTGGACCGGTACCGTTTACAATGAGGCTTATGCGGTTTGGATAGATTATAATAGGGATGGTGATTTTTCGGATGCAGGTGAGCAAGTATGGACTCAAAGCGCAACACAATCTACTCCAGTTAGTGGTAGTTTTGTAGTGCCAGAAACTGCCGTTGAAAATTCTACAAGAATGCGAGTTTCTATGAAGTATAATGGTATTCCAACCTCATGTGAGTCTTTTACATATGGAGAAGTAGAAGATTATACAGTTACAATTATGGCATCGGGACCGGATACAACACCTCCATCCGCACCCACAAATTTAACAGCTAGCAATACCACCCAAACCACAACCGATTTAAGTTGGACAGCGTCAACAGATAATGTTGGAGTAGTTGGGTATGATGTTTATCAAGATAATGTGATGATTGCTGCAGTGGTTTCAACGTCTTATCAGGTTACAGGTTTATCGGCAAGTACAACTTATGCATATTATGTTGTAGCTCGAGATGCTGAGAACAATATGTCTAATGATAGCTCAATTGAAAACGTAACGACATTAGATCCGCCAGATACCGAAAACCCAACGCCTCCTGTGAATTTGCTAGCGTCAAACACGACTCAAACCACAACCAATTTATCTTGGGGCGCTGCTTCGGATAATGTAGGGGTTGTAGCTTATCAGGTTTATAAAGGTGCATTGTTGGAGGCTACAATAGCAGGAACAAATTATCAAGTTTCAGGATTGGCGCCAAGTACATCGTATTCATTTTCAGTAAAAGCAGTAGATGCGGCAAATAATGTGTCACAAGAAAGCAATGTTGTTGATGTAACTACATTAGATTTTGTTGATATTGATCCGCCTACAGACCCTGTGAATTTAGTCGCATCTAATACTACAGAAGTTTCTACAGAACTTAATTGGGATGCATCCTCAGATAATGTAGGAGTTGATAGTTATGATGTTTTTCAAGACGGAAGTTACATTGCTACTGTTAGCTCAACTAACTATGCAGTCACGGGCTTAACTGAAAGTACAAGTTATGTGTTCACAGTATTTGCTTTAGATGCTGCCGGAAACGTTTCTAATTCAAGTAATGCGTTGAATGTAACAACATCGGCATTTCCGAAATGTGATGATGGCATTCAAAATGGAGATGAAACCGGAGTGGATTGCGGCGGTTCTTGCGAGCCATGTGCGGTTGGTCCAGAGATTGTACATGAGGGTTATTTTGAATCTGGCTGGGATGGCTGGGCCGATGGTGGAAGTGACTGTTTTAGGTACTCCGGAACAAGGTCGGCAGAAGGTGTGTATTCTATTAGAATTAGAGATAATTCGGGTACGGCTTCAGCAATGACATCGCCTTCCTTTAATTTGACAGCATTTAATCAAGTAGAACTGAAATTCTCTTTTTATGCCAGAAGTATGGAAAATAATGAAGATTTCTGGGTGAGGTATTATAATGGTTCTTCTTGGTCAACAATTGCTACCTATGCAAGGGGTTCAGATTTTAATAACAATACATTTTATGATGTGACCTTAACCTTAGATGCTTCACAATTTACGTTTGCTTCGGATTCTGGTTTTAGATTTCAATGTGACGCTTCAGGAAATAATGATCAAATTTATATAGATGCAGTTATTGTAACAGGAATTGGAGCAGGACCTGTCGCGCCTGCAGAAAATGTAATTGTTAGTACAGGGGTGTTTGATGATGATGTTGCAAACGACTTTGAAGATGATTTCTTAATATATCCTAATCCTGTTAAAGGGGATAAGATATATGTTAAGATTCCAGGGAATATTAGCTCTAAATATCGCATAATTAGTATGACCGGAAGAACGATTGCGCAAGGCGCTTCTTCAAAAGAAATAAATGTTAGTGCCTTAAAAGGTGGTGTTTATTTTATAGAAGTATTTGATGGTGATGAAGTACTAATTCAAAAATTTATTAAGCAATAATACTAACCAAATTATTGTATTAAAGGCCAAGCGTTTTCGTTTGGCCTTTTACTTATATATGTTTTATTTCGGAAGCATCTAAAATAGCATCGTTTCTTAGCCTTAAGAAGATTTGAGCAACAGCAATAGTATCCTTTTCGCAATAGGTTACAATTCTATCAATACCGTCTGGATCATTGTAAAACACATGGCATACATCACTGCCATCAATATCGTCTTTAGGTGATGGAATGCCTAAAATATGAGTAAGTAATTTTAAAGACGTATAATTTTTGTAGTCCCCAAATTTCCATAATTCTAAGGTGTCTAAATGAGGGACTTCCCAGGGTTTTTTACCAAATAGATTTAACTTATAAGGGATGTCAATCTTATTGATAATCATTCGCCTTGCTATATAAGGAAAGTCAAATTCTTTACCATTATGGGCGCAAAGTAGATGTTTGGCATGCCCAAAATGCGTTGATATTAGATTTTTAAAATCATTTAAAATTTTAGTTTCCTCCCCAAAAAAAGAGGTGACTCTAAATTCCCTATCGTCACCACTAATATTAAAGTAACCAACAGAGATGCATACAATTTTTCCAAATTCAGCCCATATTCCTGCACGTTCATAAAACTCCTCAGGTGAAAACTCTTCCTTACGTTGGTATTTTGTTTTTAAATCCCAAAGCTCCTTTTTAGTGTCGTCTAAGTCGTTAAATTCCTCAAGTTCAGGAACCGTTTCGATATCTAAAAAGAGGATATGTTCTAAATTTAGTTTGTGTATCATTACTCCATCATTTTATAGGCTTCTTCAATATAAGTTTGAATATCACTCGTGAAAGCTCCAATACCTTCATCGGCACTTTTAAGGTGTCCTAACCTAACAATTATAACATTGTCTTCAGGCTGTACAATAACGTATTGACCCAAATGGCCTCGCATCATAAAAAACGATTTGTTGTTCACCGTTTTTAACCACCAACCATAACCATATTCCGGACTTTCTTTAAACCGAGGTGTAATTGATTTAGCGACAAAAGCAGAATCTAATATTTGTTGTCCATTCCATTTGCCATACTGTTGATATAGTTTACCAAATCTGGCGAAATCACGAGCATTACTTGCCACGCAGCAATACGCTTTTTCTAAGCCATTTTCTTCACTATCTACCTGCCAAAGTGCACTATGTTCTGCACCCATTGGTTTCCAAAATTTTTCACTTAAATAGTTTGATAGATTTTGACCTGTAGCTTTCTGTATGATCATGCCTAAAAGCTGAGTGTTTCCGCTAAGATATTTGTATGATTTTCCAGGTTCTTCTACGCCCTCAAGTCCGAGTATCACAGACTCTAAGTCATCGTCAAAATATGCACGAGTAGTTACCGAAAAAGGGGAGTAGTAAGCTTCATCCCAATTGAGCCCTGATGCCATTGAAGACAAATCGCCAACAGTCATGTTAGCTGAGTATCCTTTATTAAATTCAGGATAAAAGTCGCTTACTTTTTGATCTAAGCTTTTAATTTTTCCTTCTGTAATTGCTTTTCCTAACATGGCAGAAATCATGCTTTTAGCCATTGAAAAGGAATTACTTTTAGAGTCTTTATCAAATTCTTCAAAGTAATTTTCAAACCAAATACTATCATTTTTAATGATGACATAAGCAATGGTTTTATTAGTGGCATTAATTGCTTTCAGTATTTCTGTTTCCTTAGCAGAGTTATATTCTTTATGAAGAGCCCAAGGTTGAGGTGATTCATTTTCAATCACACGATTTTCAAATTCTTCATAGTCTTTTAGAAAAGCTGTAGTGTGACCTTGTAAATAGATGGTTCTAACTGCCTTTAAAAGATAATCGTAATTAAAGATATATAGCAGAAGGATAAAGATTGAAAGCGGAAGTAGAATCCACTTAGAAAGACGTTTTAAAATTTTCATATTAGAGTAGGACGTTTAAACTCTAAATATAATAAATTAAAAGAGGGATTGTTGCGTATATGGACTTTCATGTTCTAAGAGCCACTGTTTTCTGTGAATTCCACCTGCGTATCCTGTGAGACTTCCGTCTGTACCGATGACCCTGTGACATGGAATTATAATCCATAATGGATTTTTACCATTGGCATTAGCCACTGCTCGTATCGCTTTTGGATCACCAAGTTGTTTCGAGAGCTCTAAATAAGAAACTGTTTTGCCGTATGGTATTTTTAAAAGTGCATCCCACACCTTTTTTTGAAAGGCTGTGCCTTTCGGGTTTAACCTGAGCTCAAAAGTTTCAAGGTCGCCATTAAAGTAATGTGCAAGTTGATTGACACAGGCTTTTAATGATCGGGGAATACTTTCGCTTACTTTAGAAGATTGGCTTAATACTTTTACAACACAAATACCATTTTCATCACCAGAGATTTCTGTTAGCCCTAAAGGTGTTGAAATGGTACATGTGTCCATGTTTTTATGAAATTAACTTTACAACATCCTTGGCAAAATAACTGGCAATTAGATTAGCTCCAGCTCTTTTGATTGCTGTAATTTGCTCCATCATTACAGCGTCATGGTCAAGCCAGCCTTTTTCGGCAGCTGCTTTAAGCATGGCGTATTCACCGCTAACTTGATATACTGCCAAAGGCACTTCAATTTCATTCTTTATTTCTCGAACAATATCCAAATAGCAAAGACCTGGTTTCACCATTACAATATCTGCACCTTCATCAATATCCATTTCTGTTTCTTTAATGGCTTCAAATCTGTTAGCCGGATCCATTTGATAGGTTTTTTTGTCTCCAAATCCAGGTGCCGAATCTAAGGCATCTCTAAACGGACCGTAAAAAGCAGAGGCGTATTTAGCGCTATAACTCATTATACCAGTATGCTCAAAACCTTCATCTTCTAGGGCTTCCCTAATCGTTAAAACACGACCATCCATCATATCACTTGGCGCGACAAAATCGGCTCCAGCAGTAGCATGTGATACACTCATTTCTGCAAGGACTTCGGCAGTTTCGTCGTTTACAATTTGGCCGTCAACAACAATACCATCATGGCCGTAAGAGGAGTATGGATCTAAAGCTACATCTGTCATGACCAACATGTCTGGGCAACAGTTTTTTACGGTTTTAATGGCTCTTTGCATAAGACCGTTAGCGTTAAGAGCTTCAGTTCCTTTGTTATCTTTTAAGGAGTCTGGTACTTTCACAAAAAGTAAAACAGATTTTAATCCCATATTCCAAAGTGATTTTACTTCGTTTTGGAGCAGATCCAAACTATATCTGTAATATCCAGGCATTGAAAGGATTTCTTCCTTTACACCTTGGCCTTCTACTACAAATAAGGGGACAAGAAAATCATTAGGTGAAATTATAGTTTCTCGCACTAAAGATCTGATAGCGCTGTTGGTTCTTAGTCTTCTGTTTCTTCTAATTGGATACATAGAATGTTTTTTTCTTCTGATTTATTTCTTTGAATCAAGAGATAAACCCAAAATTATTGACAAAATTACTATAAAATTACCATTATAATTGTCTTATGCGTTGGTAATTCTGTGGTCTAAAGGCTTTGAGTTTATACCCAATTTTTAGGCGCTTTAAGTACGTTTAATAGTTTAGACTCTTCTGAGTTTTCTTCGGGTTGATGATCGTATACCCATTGCACATGAGGAGGTAAACTCATTAGTATACTTTCAATGCGACCATTAGTTTTTAGTCCGAATAAAGTGCCTTTATCATGCACTAAATTAAACTCAACATATCTACCTCTTCGTATTTCTTGCCATTTTCTTTGGTCGTCGTTATAATCCAAATTCATGCGTTTTATAACAATAGGAGTATAGGCTTCTAAGAAACTGTCTCCTACTTCTGTTACAAAATTGTACCAATCTTCCATGCTAAAATTATCGTTGGCTTTGCAATAGTCAAAAAACAAGCCTCCAATTCCACGGGCTTCGTTTCTGTGTGTATTCCAAAAATACTCATCACATCTCGCTTTATATTTTTCATGAAAAGATGAATCGTTATTATCACAAGCCTTTTTACATACCGAATGGAAATGTTTGGCATCGTCTTCAAATAGATAGTATGGCGTTAAATCTTGTCCACCGCCAAACCAACTGTCAACAATTTCCCCCTCTTGATTATACATTTCAAAATAGCGCCAATTGGCATGAACTGTTGGCACCATTGGGTTTTTTGGGTGCAGCACAAGACTAAGTCCGCAGGCAAAGAAATTGGCGTCTTCTACACCAAAGTAAGCTTGCATTGAATCTGGTAATTTGCCATGAACAGCAGAAATATTTACACCTCCTTTTTCAAATACTGCCCCATTTTCAATTACTCGTGTTCTGCCGCCTCCACCTTCTTCTCTTTTCCATAGGTCTTCATTAAATGTGGCTTCACCATCAATTTGTTCTAAACGAGATGTTATTTGATCTTGGAGTTGTAATATGTAATTATAAAATTTATCCTTCATGTGCTCTAAATTCATATAGTTCCATGTCTAATGGAACACCATTTTTGGGTTTGTATTCGTTTTTAAGTGTTTTAATCCACAAATAATCACAATTTTCGGCCACTTTTATACTTGCTCTATTTGTTTTGTGAGCAATAATTTTAATACGTTCTAATTGAAGCGTTTTGGTCGCAAACTCGGTAAGGTAATTAACGGCTAAAGATGTCCAACCTTGGCCACTAAATTCTTCATCCATGCAATAGGCTATTTCTGCCGATTTGCTATCCCATCTTACATCTTTTATTATTATAAGTGCAATTACTTGTTGAGAATCCAACGGTTTTATTGCAAACACAAAGCTGCTTTTATTCCTAAATTCTTCTTCTTTGGTCTTAGCATAAATTTGAGATTTAGATAAGGAGATATTGTCAAAGAGTGTTTTAGGAAAGTAGAGCTCAAACCTTTTTTTATTCTTAACCATAAAATGATGAATGCTTTTGGCATCCGCTTCCTTTACCGGTTTAATTTTAAATGGTAAAGATGCTATCATCATTAAATAGTTTTAAGAGTTGTTTCTTGCTTGTCTAGTTGTCTAAGCGTGATGGTAGTTGCAGCAACTGCAGATAAGGGTAATACTATAATAACACCTAAAATTGGAATGACCAACAGGAACATAAATATCATACCATTCCCTATCGCTAACCCTCTATGTTGTCTAACAAAAGCAATACTTTTTCTGTAACTTAAATGACGCTCTAAGGTGTAATCCATATTACCGAATCCTGCATAATACGACTGAATTAAAAACAGAATTGCTGTGGTAAATAAATTTACTCCCGGAATAAAACTTAAAATTGTGAATGGAACACTCAATAACAGTTCCATCATTAAGTTTCTTAGGTTTATTCTAATGCCTCTAAATAATAGATTTATAGATGATGAATGCTTGTGAATATGGTTGGTTTCGCCCAGTAAATGAGCTTCAATTTTTTCTGAAACCACACCCATGAAGGGAGCAGCTAAGGCTAAAACTATATGTTTATATAAGATAATACCAACTACAAGAATGATAAACCCGCTAAGCCACTCACTAACTGTGTTTATGGTTTCAGAAGCCCATTCCCATGGCCAAGCTTTAGCTATAAATAATCCGAGGTTATCAGAAAAACCATAGGCTGAAGCGAATATTAGACAGGCTACTAAGGCACTGATAATAACGGGTATCCAAAAGTAATTCCAAAGTTTAAGTTTTGAAATTAAACTGTAGGCACCCGTATATGATTTTAATCCTTCTATTAATTCATTAAGCATGATACTCTTTTACGGCATCTATAAAAGCTTTTGCGTTATCTAATGGAATATTTGGCAGAATACCGTGACCTAAATTTACAATATATTTGTCTTTGCCAAACTCATTAATCATTTGGTGAACCATTTTCTTAATGTCGGCAGGAGGTGATAATAACCTTGAAGGGTCAAAGTTTCCTTGAAGTGTTATATTTCCACCAGTTAAGTATCTGGCATTTTTAGCCGAACATGTCCAATCAATTCCTAAGGCAGAAGCATTAGAATTTGCCATTTCGCCTAAGGCAAACCAACATCCTTT
Source organism: Bacteroidetes bacterium MedPE-SWsnd-G2 (assembly GCA_001874335.1). GTDB lineage: Bacteria > Bacteroidota > Bacteroidia > Flavobacteriales > Flavobacteriaceae > MedPE-SWsnd-G2. The sequence goes on along the minus strand of MPDE01000001.1, from coordinate 384,596 downwards.
ACCAAAAGCAATTACAGGAGCATCGTCTTTTAAGGCTTCAATTATTTGATTAATATATTGCCATGAAAATTCTTGATAATCTACAGGAGATAACATGCCTCCCCAAGAGTCAAATATTTGTACGGCATCTACACCTGCTTTAACTTTAGCTTTTAAGTAAGCTATAGTCGTATCTGTTATTTTTTGTAATAATTGATGGGCAGCAATTGGGTTTGTGAAGCAAAACTGTTTTGCTTTGTCAAAATTTTTGCTCCCTTGACCTTGCACTACATAACATAAAATGGTCCATGGAGATCCCGCAAAACCAATAAGAGGAATATCATTATTTAAAAGCTCTTTAGTCGCTTTAATGGCCTGCATCACATAGTCTAATTCTACATTAACATCGGGTACAATAACGTTATCTACACCTTTTTGATCTCTTACCGGATTTGGTAAATATGGACCAAAGTTAGGCTTCATTTCTACCTCAATATTCATAGCTTGTGGTATTACAAGAATGTCACTAAATAAAATAGCGGCATCCATGCCGTAGCGTCTAATAGGCTGAACCGTAATTTCACTGGCTAATTCTGGAGTACGGCATCTTGTAAAGAAATCGTACTTTTCTTTTATAGCCATAAACTCTGGTAAATATCTTCCGGCTTGTCTCATCATCCATACAGGAGGGCGTTCAACAGTTTCTCCTTTTAATGCTCTTAGATATAAATCGTTTTTAATCATGATCAAATTTTGGTTTGGTAGTGTATGCTAAGGCTTAGTTGTTGTAATTAGTATTTACTAATTGAATAACACCTTCAACAGTTGGTAACTGTGATACAAGTACATTTTCAAATTGTTTTCTAGCTTCGGTTGCGGTGGTTTCTCCAATGCAATAAGCCGTTGCCTCGGCAGTGTTAGTTTCTAAATAACTTTTTACACCTGAGGGGCTAAAGAACATAACGCCTTCTATACTTTCATCTATGTTATGATTAACATGTGATGTTTTGTAAACTTCAATTTCATCTACCGTATTTCCTGCTTCTTTTAAAGCATTTGGCAAGTCGTCTAATCTTAAGTTACCGCAGAAGAAAGTTACTGTTTCTTTGTTTAATTGAGATTCTAAATAAGATGCTAGTTTTTGAGCATTTCTTTCAGAATGTACAACAGAACCAATACGTTGTTGTATTAATTTTTTAGTACGTCTTCCAACGCAATAAATATTTTTAAAGTTTAATTGATCGGCACTAAAATTAGATAGTAGAGCATCTACAGCATTTTTGCTAGTAATCACTACGTGTTCTAATTCGCTTTCAATTACCGATTTATTTAAACGTGTTGGACTAGTTTTTATAAAGTCTTTGCTTTTAACCTTTAGATTTGTATTGAATTTTAGAAGTTGGTCGTCGGTTAAAACTTTTGTTGAATATATGTTTGTATTATTGTTAAGGTCTTGCATAGCATCAATTAAGCGCTTTCCTCCTTTACTAATAATGTGGTCTGCCGAGAATTGTGCAATATCATGGTGTTCTCCAACTGGTTTTACTCGAGATACCGCAATTCTTTTAGTGCCATCAGGGCTTAATAATACACCTTTAAAATTAACATTTTCGTCTTTTATGTAAGCTATTGCTCCTATTGGAGCTGTACATCCACCTTCTAGAAGATTTAAAAATTTACGCTCAATAGAAGTACAAATTTCTGTTTCTTCATGGTTAATTTGTTTACAAGCTTCTAAGACATAATCGTCATTAGACATGGCTGTTACCATAACCGCACCCTGTCCAGGAGCTGGAATCATCCAGTCTAAGTTTATGGCTTCGTCTGGTCTAATTTCAAGTCTTCCTAATCCTGCAGCGGCAAAAATTGCACCATCCCAATGCTCGTTAGTTTTAAGTTTTTCTAGTCTGGAGTTGACATTACCTCTTAAATCTTCAACTTTATGAGTAGGAAATCTGTTAAGCCATTGTGCACGACGTCTTAAACTTCCTGTGCCTATAACACCGTCTTTGCTTGATAAAAACTCTTCATTGTTTTTAAAAACCAAGGTGTCGTTTATGTTACCACGTTTTAAAACAGCAGCTTGTACGATACCTTCAGGTAATAAAGTTGGTACGTCTTTTAAAGAATGTACCGCAATGTCTATTTTGCCATTTAACATGGCTGTATCAAGGGTTTTGGTAAATACACCTGTAATCCCTAATTCGTAAATAGGTTTATTAAGTTGTAAATCACCATCTGATTTTACAGGGACTAAAACTGTTTTATAATCTAATTGTTCTAGTAGTTTTTTTACAATATTGGCTTGCCATAATGCTAGTTCACTATCGCGAGTACCAATTCTAATTATTTTAGACATGTTTTGTGCTTTCTAATTGAAAAACCTTTTTTATAAGTTCAATACTTTCGTCTGTTGAAGAGTCATCATGTTTTAAATGATGCGCAAAGTGATTGGTGATTTTTTGTATAAGATTGTTGCTGATACTATTTGCCTGTTCTTCGTTAAAGTTACTTTGTTTTTTACGCTGAGTTTCTAATTCGGCATGTTTAAAATCCTGTAATTTTAATTTTAAAGCTTTAATTGTAGGAGCAAACTTTCTGGTTTCTAACCAATCATTAAATTCCTGCTTAACTTCTTCAATAATAGTTTGAGCTAAAGGAATGTGAGCTTTTCTTTTTTCTAAAGTATCATCCGTAATTTGAGACAAATGATCCAGGTGAACCAAACTTACATTAGGTAAGTCTTTTACGTTGTCATCTACGTTTTTTGGAATTGATAAATCGAGAATAAGTAAAGGTGAATTGTTTTGAATAAGGTACTTATCTACCGTTGGGTTTTGAGCACCAGTTGCAACAATTAAAATATCAGACTTGTTGATTTCTTCTTGAAGGTTGGCGTAGTCCTTAACGATTAAATTAAACTTTCCAGCAACTTGTTCTGCTTTAGTTTTAGTACGGTTAATTAGAGTAATATGCTCATTTTTGGTGTGTTTCACCAAATTTTCACAGGTGTTACGCCCAATTTTACCAGTACCAAAAAGTAGAATGTTTTTGTTAGAAACATCTTCAACATTATTTAAAATGTATTGCACAGAGGCAAAAGATACAGATGTTGCGCCGCTTGAAATGTCTGTTTCATTCTTAATGCGCTTACTCGCTTGAATGACAGCGTTTATTAATCGTTCTGTAAAAGGGTTAAGTAAGCCATAAGCTTTAGATGCTTTGGCGCTAATCTTTAATTGGCTAATAATTTCAAAATCCCCTAATATTTGACTGTCTAAGCCAGAACCCACTTTAAAAAGATGAGAAATAGCTTCTTTGTTTTTATAGATATAAGCAACTTTTTGAAATTCTTCTACTGTACCTATCGTGTTATCGCATAACAATTTGATAAGTTGGTATGGGTGCTGAGCAAAACCATAAAGTTCTGTACGGTTACATGTAGAAGTTACGAGTAAGCTTTCAATTCCATTTTCTTTGGCCTGTTGTAAAAGACTTTGTTTAGCATTATCATCTAAACTAAAATGTCCTCTAATCTCGGCATCTGCTTTTTTATAGCTTAACCCTATGGCGTAAAAGTAAGTTCCTCTAGATATATTATATTCTTGCATTTACAAGTTTGTAGTTTCAGCTTACAAAAATATTCAGAGCCTAATTAAAAAAATAACGCTTAAAGAACTATTTGTGTCGTTTTGAGAATTTTAGATGTGTTTTACCCTAAAAACCATCAAATTAGTTTAATTTTGCTCGTGTTATAACGCGTTTAGAGTGCTTTTAATTGGAATGATTCTAAATAAGATAGTGAGGATTATATGAAATTAGATAAAAAAAATGTCGCTGAAGGGTCAGTGGTTGAAACTGTAATAGATACTGGATTTTCGGTGATTACATTTCAGAATGTTCACTCTTATCCTGAATTCTTCGAAAGACATATAGATAGTAACTATATTCAATTCCATTTTTGTTTAAAAGGTCAAAGTAAATTTAGCTTTAATGGCGGAAGGTATGCTTTGAATATTGATGAAGAGCACTCTCTATTATTGTATAACCCACAACAAGATTTGCCAATAAATCTTGAAATCATGCCAAACTCTTGGATGGTTAGTGTTTTGATTTCCATAAAGGAATTTCATGGATTGTTTTCTCAAGAAGCCGATTATATTACTTTTTTAAGTGAGGATAATCGTGATAAAAAATATTATAAAGACGGACGTATAACGCCATCAATGGCAATCGCGTTAAATCAGATTATTAATTTTAATTTGAATGATTCAATTAAAAACCTATATATAAAAGGTAAGGCTTATGAGTTAATTAGCTTGTACTTTCATAGAGGGGAAGAAGTTGCCACTGAGCAATGTCCTTTTTTGGTTGATGAGGCTAATGTGAAGAAAATTAGACTTGCCAAAGATATTATCATTAACAGAATGGCCGAGCCGCCTACTTTAAATGAATTGTCTGATGAAATAGGCCTAAACATTAAAAAACTGAAAGAAGGATTTAAGCAAATTTATGGTGATTCTGTGTTTAGTTTTTTATTTGATTATAAAATGGAATATGCTCGAAAAATGTTAGAGACCGGTGAGTTAAATGTTAATGAAGTAGGGTTAAAGGTGGGCTATAGTACCTCCAGTCATTTTATTGCCGCATTTAAGAAAAAATATGGGACCACACCTAAAAAATATGTGATGTCTCTAAATTAATATAGTAGTTAAAAAAATTAAAATTACCACAAACCAACCCAGATAATGAAAGGTGTTTTATTAGTAAACCTTGGGTCTCCAGACAGTCCAGATCCAAAAGATGTAAAAAAATATTTAGGAGAATTTTTAATGGACGAGCGTGTTATAGATGTCCCTTATTGGGCAAGAACTCTACTCGTTAAAGGAATCATTTTAAATACCAGACCTAAAGCTTCGGCAGCTGCCTATCAAAAAATTTGGTGGGAAGAAGGCTCGCCATTAATTGTTATTTCAGAACGATTAAAATCTAAAATTCAACAGCAGACAGATATTCCTGTAGCTCTAGCCATGAGATATGGCAGTATGACTATTAAAAAGGGAATTCAAGAATTAGTTGATAAAGGTGTTGATGAGGTGTTTCTAATTCCGCTTTATCCACAGTTTGCAATGGCAACAACCGAGACCATTCTTGTTTTGGCTAACGAAATTAGGGAATCTCATTTTCCAAATATTAAAATTTCAGATTTACCCGCATTTTATAATAAGCCAGACTATATTAAGGTGTTATCCAATGCAATCCAAAAGTCATTAAGTAGTAAGGATTTAGATCATATTTTATTTTCATATCATGGCGTGCCGGAGAGACATATAAGAAAAAGTGATGTCACGAAGTCTCATTGTAAAATAGATGGTTCGTGTTGTGTGACGCCTTCAAAGGCTCATGAGTTTTGTTATAGGCATCAATGTTTGGAAGTAACGCGATTAGTAGCGGAGCAATTAAATTTGGAAAAAGACACGTATTCAACCTCCTTTCAATCACGATTAGGCTTTGATCCTTGGTTGCAGCCTTATACCGATTTAACTATCGAGCGATTGGGGAAACAAGGCATTAAAAATATGGCCATCATAACTCCTGCCTTTGTTAGTGATTGTTTAGAGACTTTAGAAGAAATTGCTATGGAAGGAGAAGAAATTTTTCATGAGGTTGGTGGTGAAAACTTTACCACTGTACCTTGTTTAAATGATGACAAGGAATGGGTTGACTTACTTTCAAAATGGATTAATAATTGGGCTGAAACTAACTAATGGCGAAAGAGGCAACCGCTAATGATTTAGGAACAGAGCCTATTGGCAAGCTATTGGTGAAACAGGCGGTGCCAGCATCAATTGGTATCCTGGTCATGTCCTTAAATATTTTGGTTGACACCATTTTTGTGGGTAATTGGATTGGTCCCAATGCAATAGCTGCAATTAATGTAGTCTTACCAGTTTCGTTTTTTATTGCCGCTTTAGGAATGTCAATAGGGATTGGAGGTTCTTCGATTATTTCTCGTGCACTGGGTGCACAAGAAAAAGGAAAAGCACTTACTACTTTTGGAAATCAAATTACCTTAACTCTTGTGGTTACTGTAGTTATGGTGATTTTGGGGGTGTATTACGTGGACGGAATCATACCTTCTTTTGGTGGTAAAGGTGCCATTTTTGAACCTGCAAAAATTTATTATACTGTTGTGTTGTATGGTGTGCCTTTTTTGGCGCTCTGTATGATGGGAAATACTGTGATTAGGGCTGAAGGCAAACCTAAATTTGCGATGTATGCCATGTTAATTCCATCTGTTGGTAATCTTATATTAGATGTGCTGCTAATTAATGTTTTAGATTTAGGAATGTTGGGAGCTGCATGGGCTACAACAGCTTCTTATATGCTTTGTTTTGCCTTTGTGTTTTGGTTTTTCTGTTCAAACAATTCGATATTAAAAGTATCGTTCTCTCATTTTAAGTTAAACTTAAATATTGTCAAAGAAATTGGCGCAATAGGTTTTGTGACCTTGGCGAGACAAGCCGTAGTGAGTATTACCTATTTATTTATGAATAATATTCTCTTTGATTTGGGAGGAGAGTCTTCAATTACGGCATACGCTATTGTGGGAAGAATGCTAATGTTTGCATTGTTTCCCGTGTTTGGTATCACTCAAGGGTTTTTACCCATTGCTGGTTATAATTATGGTGCAAAAAAATATGATCGTGTAAAGTTGAGTATTAAAACAGCAATCATTTATGCAAGTTTGTTGGCGACCATAATATTTGTGGTGTTAATGGTTTTTCCAGATGCCATAACACGTTTATTTACCAATGATAAAGCGGTTTTAGAGCAAACACCAAATGCCATGAGATGGGTGTTTGCAGCAACACCAATTATTGCTATTCAGCTTATAGGTGCTGCATATTTTCAGGCAGTTGGAAAAGCAATTCCGGCCTTATTATTAACCTTATCAAGACAAGGGTTTTTCTTTATACCATTAATATTTATTCTACCTAAATATTATGGTGAATGGGGTGTTTGGGCGGCCTTTCCGATTTCAGATTTACTTTCAACACTAGTTACGGCTTATTTTTTAAATCGAGAAGTGAAGCAGAATTTGAACGCTAAAGCTGAATAATTATTTATTCTTTATTTTTAAAGGAAATAACCAATTCAAAAGTCATGCGTAAACTTCAAATTTTTATAGCCATAGCGCTAGCATTTACCTTATCTAATTATGCTCAAGAACTTGATGAAAAAGACTATTCAGCATTAGAGTATCGATTATTAGGTCCATTTAGAGGAGGGCGAAGTGCGGCAGTTACTGGAGTTCCAAATAAACCTAATTTGTTTTATTTCGGTTCTACCGGAGGAGGGATTTGGAAAACTAATAATGGAGGAAGGACTTGGGATAATATTTCAGATGGATTTTTTGGAGGAAGTATTGGTGCTATTTCGGTTTCAAAAAGTGATCCCAATGTAATATATGTTGGTGGAGGCGAAAAGACGGTACGTGGTAACGTATCCTCTGGTTATGGTATGTGGCGAAGTGAAGATGCGGGTAAAACATGGAATTCATTGGGGTTGCCAAATTCAAGACACATTCCAAGAATTGCGATTCATCCCGCTAATCATGATGTTGTTTATGCTGGGGTATTAGGAAATATTTATAAGGCTTCAGATGATAGAGGTGTATATAAAAGTACCGACGGGGGTGAAACATGGGATAAAATCTTGTTTGTAAATGACCAAGCGGGAGTTGTTGATTTGACCTTAGACCCAACTAACCCTCGTATTATTTATGCTTCAACTTGGAGAGTACAGAGAACACCATATAGTTTAAGTTCTGGAGGTGAAGGGTCTGCCTTATGGAAAAGTACTGATAGCGGTAAAACTTGGACTGAAATTTCAAAACAAAAAGGATTTCCTGATGGCACATTAGGCATAATTGGTGTAACAGTTTCTCCTGTAAATAATCAGCGCGTTTGGGCAATGGTTGAAAATAAAGATAAAGGAGGATTGTATAGAAGTAATGATGGAGGAGAAACTTGGCAACAAGTAAATAACGAACGTAAATTAAGGCAAAGAGCTTGGTATTACACCCGTTTGTACGCAGATACCAAAGATGAAGACTTGGTGTATGTCCTTAATGTAAGATATCATAAAAGTACAGATGGAGGAAAAACATTTAGTACTCATAACGCGCCACATGGTGATCATCATGATTTATGGATTGCTCCTGAAAATCCTAATAGAATGATAATAGGGGACGATGGTGGTGCCCAGGTTACCTATGATTGTGGAGAAACTTGGAGTACCTACCATAATCAGCCTACATCGCAGTTTTATAGAGTTACTACCGATAATAGTTTTCCTTATAGAATTTACGCCGCTCAACAAGATAACTCGACTGTTAGAATTCGATCGCGATCGGATGGAAGACGAATTACAGAAGATGACTGGGAGAGTACCGCAGGTGGGGAGTCGGCACATATTGCAATAGATCCTACTAATAATGACATTGTTTATGGTGGAAGTTATGGCGGTTTTTTAACTCGAGTGAACCATAAAACAAATTCTGTTCGTGCCATAAATATTTGGCCTGATAATCCTTTAGGTCACGGTGCTGAAGGCATGAAATATAGATTTCAGTGGAATTTTCCTTTACAGTTTTCAAAACATAACCCAAAACGATTATATGCTTTTTCTAATCAGGTTCATGTCACAGAAAATGAAGGTCAAACCTGGAAAGTTATAAGTCCTGATTTAACTAGGAATGATGCTTCAAAATTAGTGTCTTCTGGTGGGCCAATAACTCAAGATAACACTTCGGTAGAGTATTATTGCACCATTTTTGCAGCACAAGAATCACCACTAAAAGAAGGATTAATTTGGGTAGGAAGTGACGATGGTTTAATACATATCACCAAAAATGGAGGTGAAAATTGGGAAAATGTCACGCCTAAAGGGATGCCTGAATGGATGATGATAAATAGTATTGAACCAAGTGCATTTAATGAAGGCACTTGCTATGTAGCGGGTACAAGGTATAAGCTTGGTGATTTTCAGCCTTACCTTTATAAAACAACAGACTATGGCCAATCATGGACCAAGATTGTGAGCGGTATTGGAGAGGAGCATTTTACCAGAGTACTAAGAGAAGATTTAAACACTAAGGGATTGCTATATGCAGGAACTGAGTCAGGAATGTATATGTCTTTAAATGATGGTAATTCCTGGCAACCTTTTCAGTTAAACTTGCCTATTGTACCAATAACAGATATAGCTTTAAAAGATGAAAATTTGATTGTTGCTACTCAAGGAAGAAGCCTGTGGGTGATTGATGATTTGTCAGTGATCTATCAATTAAAAGGAAATAGTTCTGAAGGTGCCAAGTTGCTTCAACCAAAAACAACCTATCGAATGAATGGTGGTAGCACAGATCCAAGTTCAACCGCTGGTACAAATCATCCAAACGGAGTAATGACCTATTTTAATATTAATGATTATTCAGATAATGACGAAGTGATCTTGGCTTATTTGGATGCTAATAATGATACCATTCAAAAATTTAGTTCATTAAATGAAAAAAAGAATAAACTTGAAGTTAAAGACGGTTCAAATTTATTTGTTTGGGATATGACTTATGAGGGTGCAGAGGTCTTAGATGGCATGATTTTATGGTGGTCAAGATTAGATGGTCCTCAGGCCTTGCCAGGTACTTATAAAGTAGTTTTAAAGCACAAGGATCAAGTGTTAGAGCAGTCTTTTATTATAAAATCAGATCCGAGGTCTGAAAGTGATTTAGAAGGGATGAAGCGACAATTCGATTTTATTACTGAAACAAATGCAGTTATGGATGATGCTCATAAAGCCATAAAAACAATGAGGAATGTTAATGGGCAATTAAAGAAATTTGCAAAGCAATATGAGGAAGATGAAGAAGTGGTTGACCTTGTAGAGGATGCAAATTTATTAATAGAGAAATTTACAGCTATTGAGGAAGCCTTGTATCAAACTAAAAACAGAAGTGCTCAAGACCCTTTAAACTTTCCTATTCGGTTGACAAATAAACTGGGTCATTTAAATGCTTTAGTAAGCATGGGAGATTTTGGTCCAACAGATCAAGATATTGCTGTTAAAAACGAATTATCTGCTAAAATTAAATCAGAATTAACGAAATTTGACAAACTAATTACTGAAGAAATTGAAGGCTTTAATGAAGATTTTAATGCCTTGAAACTTAATTATTTATTTGTGAAAGACTAATGGAATATTATCAATACATAAAATCATTTCATCTCATTTTTGTAATCACTTGGTTTGCTGGTTTGTTTTACATCCCAAGGCTTTTTGTCTATCAAATTGAAGCCTTTCATAAACCTTCACCAGATAAGGAAATTTTAGGCGACCAATTAAAGCTAATGACTAAACGGTTGTGGTATATTATCACTTGGCCATCAGCGATTTTAGCAACTGTTTTTGCTGTTTGGTTATTAATTTTACAGCCTGAATGGATGTCTCAAGGATGGATGCATGTAAAATTAGCCTTTGTGTTCTTACTTTTTATGTATCAATATAAAACCCAGCAATATTATACCCAACTGCAAAATGATGTGGTAAAACATACCTCAAGTTACATGAGAATCTGGAATGAAGGCGCTACCTTTATTCTATTTGCAGTCGTATTTTTAGTAATCCTTAAAAGTGGTATAAACTGGATTTACGGCATTGCAGGGCTATTGGTTTTAGGGATTTTGATTATGTTAGGATTCAAAATTTATAAATCTATAAGGGAAAAAAATCCGAGAGCTTAAATATGGCTTGATTATTGGGGAGTAACCGCTTTTAAGCATCTATGAAATTGAAAAAACTGTCTTTAAGGGTTAGAATTTTTATAGCAATGATATTGCTGGTCTTTTTGGCTTCAATTCTAATTGCATGGGTGACCATTTATCAGTACAATGAAGAGGCAAGAGATTACCATAAAAGACGTTTAGAACGTAAAGAACACAACATAAAGGAGCATATTAATTATGTTTTAAAAAGCACAACCTATCCTGTTACAACCAATAATATTCCTTTAATCTTTAAGGATAAAATATATGAAATAGCGGCTATTCATAAACTGCAAGTGAATTTGTATGATTTGGACGGTAGCTTGCTCAAATCTTCTAAAGCTACTATCGCATTAGATACCATTTCAAATTGTATTGAAACTCCAATATTAAATGAGATAGCCAATAGTTTTGGTCATAGATATGTGGGGGTAAATGAAGAAAACGGGGAGGTATTCCGGTCTTCATTTAGTTATGTCACAGATGCCAAGTTTAAACCGTTGGCCATTATTAATTTGCCTTACTTAGAAAATGACGACTTTTTAAATAAAGAGTTAGAAGAGTTTTTAATGCGCTTGGGTTATGCCTACTTGGTAATGCTGTTTGCAGCTATTGCATTTGCTTATTTTGTTTCAAAGTATATTACTAAATCGCTTAAAATGATAAGTGATTTTATGAAAGACACACGTTTAGAGCGTCGTAATAAACGTATTGAAATTAAATCTTCAAGTGAAGAAATATCTAATTTGGTTCAGTCGTATAATGGTATGATTGACGAGCTTGAAGAAAGTGCTGTTAAATTAGCAACAAGTGAGAGGGAACAAGCATGGCGAGAAATGGCAAAGCAGGTGGCTCACGAAATTAAAAATCCGCTTACTCCAATGCGATTAAGTGTGCAAAGTTTTCAGCGTAAGTTTGATCCTAAGGATCCTAATATCCATCAAAAGGTGTCGGAATATAGCGATACATTAATTCAGCAAATAGATACCATGAGTTCTATTGCATCGGCGTTTTCAAATTTTGCCGAAATGCCAGCTCAGAAAAACGAAACTTTAAATGTCGTTCAAATTGTTAAACTGGCATTAGAAATTTTTAATGAAGAATACATTGTTTTTACCTCAGACTCAGATGCTATTATTGCAAAGTTTGATAGAACTCAGCTTATTAGGGTGGTTACAAACCTGGTTAAAAACGGCATTCAAGCCATTCAAGAACAAGGAGAAGAGGCACCAAAAATGGAAGTGCATGTAGGAGATTTGGGAGATGCAGTAGAAATTACTGTTGCAGATAATGGTATTGGAGTGGATGAAGAAAATTTACTCAAAGTATTCGAGCCAAAGTTTACTACCAAAACCAGCGGAATGGGTCTAGGGTTGGCTATGGTGAAAAATATTGTAGAAACTTATAATGGAAGTATTACCTTTACATCACAAAAAAATAAGGGTACTACTTTTAGAGTAGTTTTTCCGAAGTAAAACCAGATCTAATTTCTAAAATTAGAAGCGTTAAAAACTTAATATCATGAATTACGAAAATATTCTTTCCGAATTTGATTCTGGAATCACGACAATTACAATTAACAGACCTAAAAAATTAAATGCACTAAATAAAGCTACTATTGCTGAATTACATGAAGCATTTAAAGCTGCAGATCAAGATAAATCGACCAAGGTAATTATCATTACTGGAAGCGGAAACAAGGCTTTTGTAGCTGGTGCAGATATTAGTGAGTTTGCCGATTTTGATGTAGATCAAGGAGAGCAATTGGCTGCTCAAGGGCAAGAATTATTATTTGATTATGTTCAAAATTTATCAACTCCTGTTATTGCAGCTATTAATGGATTTGCGTTAGGTGGTGGATTAGAACTTGCATTGGCATGTCATTTTAGAGTGGCGAGTTCTAATGCAAAAATGGGATTACCAGAAGTGTCACTTGGTTTAATACCTGGATATGGAGGAACTCAGCGTTTAACTCAGTTAGTTGGTAAAGGTCGCGCTATGGAAATGATTATGACAGCAATGATGGTCGATGCTAACCAAGCTTTGGCTTATGGTTTAATTAATCATTTAATAGCTCAGGATGAATTGTTGTCGTTTTGTGAGTCTATTGCTAGAAAGATAATGAGAAACTCTTCTGTTGCAATTAAAGCTGCAATTAAAGCTGTAAATGCTAATTATACAGATGGTGTAAATGGCTACCAAGTAGAGGTTAAGGCTTTTGGAAATTGTTTCGGTACTGCCGATTTTACTGAAGGTACAACTGCATTTTTAGAAAAACGTAAAGCCGATTTTCCTGGGGAGTAAATAATAGGAATGGATATAAAATATGAAAAGGGAGTCGACGATCGACTCCCTTTTTCAGAACTATCCAATAAATAAAGCTAACTACACTTTAAACGTTTCTGTGAATACTTTTCCGTTGGATTTGAAAATTAATTTGTATTCACCTTTTTGTGTTTTTGAGTAATGATAAACACGCTCAATTGTTTTTTCTGCTTCTAATGTTTCAGAGTATACTTCTTCAAAATCAGAATTAGATTTTGCATCATTTCTATAGTAAATTTTTACATTTAAAGGCTCATTTTCTAAAGCCAATTGGGTTACATAAATTAAGCACTCTTTAACTCTCACTACAGGCTTGTATATGGTTTTTTCTAACTCATTAGAAACTTTAATCTCACCGTCCTTTATTGTAAATGGAATTATGCCTAAGGTTACATCTTTGTCAATTTCAAAATAGTATTGACCAGATTTTAGCACTGTTAAATCAAATGCTTTATTAAATGTACCATTACCTTTAATAGCTTCAGAGTAGTATGTTTTTCCTTCGCTATCTTTAATGGTTAATAATTGTCCTTTCTTTACGTTTTTTAACTTTAAGGTTGTTTTGATTGATCTTCTGTTGTCGTCACTTACGTTTTCAACATTTCCAAAACTTACCATGGTACATATTAATGTCGCTAATACTATACCTTTTTTGATCACTTTTTTCATTTCTATTTATATTAAAAGTTCTACAATACAAACTTAGGTCAGATTAATACGTTGGAAAACAACAATCTTGGCATATTTGTATGCTAAATTAACCGCACGAGACGTGTATAGATGATATAATGGTAAAATACTATAGAATCAGGGTAATAGAACATAGATAGTCTATTTTTTAATTGGTAATTTTGTATCGAAAATTGATGTCGATATGAAAACTAAGGCTGTATTAGAAAAGTTAAGTCCTGATTTTGGAAATTCTTTAAAAGTGTTTCAGCATACCAAAGATGTTCATGTAAATAAAGCATTTTGGCATTTTCATCCTGAAATTGAGTTATCCTATGTAAATAAAGGGAAAGGCAAGCGACATATTGGAAATCATATTTCTTATTTTAATAATAGTCAGTTGCTATTAATTGGGGCCAATTTGCCTCATAACGGGTTTACAGATCGATTTACTTCTACTGGCTCAGAAACTATAATTCAGTTTAAAGAAGATTTTTTAGGAGCGCATTTTTTTAAGATTCCTGAAATGACCGTTATTAATAGGTTGTTAGAGCGTGCTAAAAAAGGAGTGTTGTTTAATGTAGAAACCAAGCGCACCGTTGGGCCCAAAATTCAAGAACTAAATTCACTAACAGGTTTTGCAAGGATTATGAAGTTTCTTGAGATTCTCCAAGATTTAGCGCTTTCTGAACATTATAGATTGTTGAATGTAGATGGGTTTGCATTTGAAGCCGAACCTCAGGATAATGCTAAAATCGATGCTATATTTAAACATATTAATACCAATTTTAAACGAACAATCCCACTAGATGAAATAGCTGATTTGGTAAGCATGACTGTTCCTGCTTTCTGTAGGTACTTTAAAAAGGTAACGGGAAAAACATTTACTAAAGTGGTAAATGAGTACCGTGTGGTGCACGCTACCAAGTTATTGTTAGAAAGCTATGATAGCATTACGGATATTAGTTTTGAATGCGGGTTTAATAATTTTTCACACTTTAATAAACTCTTTAAGGAGATTACCGGAAAAAGTGCTTCTCAGTACCGTAAAGAAATGCGTATTATTATACAATAGTAGGATTAGGCCTTACCATCCCATTCATCAAAAAACTGATCTAAATACTGCAGCATAAAATCATGTCTTTTTTGGGCAATCTTTTGGCCCGTTTTAGTGTTCATTCTATCCTTAAGTAGAAGTAGCTTTTCGTAAAAGTGATTAATTGTAGGTGCTTTTGATGCTTTGTACTCTTCTTTTGTCATTGAAAGATTAGGAGCGATGTCTGGATTATATAAAGCTCTGTTTTTAAAGCCCCCATAATTAAAACATCTTGCAATACCTATAGCTCCTATGGCATCCAAGCGGTCGGCATCCTGAACCACATCTAATTCTGCCGATTTAAATTTTTGAGTTTCATTGCCGCCTTTGAACGATATGTTTTCAATAATCTTAACCACATGTTCAATAACAATGCTATCTACATTTTGTTTGAATAGAAACTCACGTGTAAGTTGAGGTCCGATAGTTTCGTCTCCATCGTGAAATTTGCTATCTGCTATATCATGCAATAATGCCCCCAATGAAACGATCAGCAAATCAACCTTTTCGTGTTTTGCAATGTGAATGGCGTTTTTATATACGCGTTCTATATGAAACCAATCATGACCGCCTTCGGCATCAACTAATTGTGCTTTTACAAAGTCTATAGTGGTTTCAATTAGGTGTTGTGTATTCATAGGCTTAAAATAAAACATCCTCCAGAAATGGAGGATGTTTTTATGATATTTTTATACTGCAGGCTCTACCCATTTAAATTGAAAAGAATTTTCAGGAATGGTCATTCTATCTGCTATTCGTTTCATACGGTTAGGGAGTTTCATAAGATAATCTCTTGCCTTTTCTGCTTCATCATCAAGGTTTGTGATTTTATCTATTTCCCAACGAGATATTAGTTTTTCTAAAATGTCAA
Source organism: Bacteroidetes bacterium MedPE-SWsnd-G2 (assembly GCA_001874335.1). Lineage (GTDB taxonomy): Bacteria > Bacteroidota > Bacteroidia > Flavobacteriales > Flavobacteriaceae > MedPE-SWsnd-G2. The sequence continues at coordinate 368,833 of MPDE01000001.1, read as the reverse complement.
TATAGTCATGCGAAGTGTAAACTCCAATACGTTGTGCAGTGTTAGAAAACTCTTCAAAAGCAGTACCAATTTTGTTTCCAGATTCTCTTAAAAAGTGAGCTGGCATGGTGATTTTTTGTTTCATCATATAATGAAAGGCCATCATCATTTGGCTTGGGTCAACGGCAAAAATACGTTCAACAAACTCACTGTATGCATGGTGGTGTCTCATCTCATCACCTGCAATGATTTTACACATTTTAGCCAGTTGCTTGTTTCCATTTTTACGCGCTATTTTTGCAACTCGATTATGAGAAATGTATGTTGCTAACTCTTGAAAACTTGTGTATACAAAGTTTTTGTAAGGATCACGATCTGTACCAATATCAAAACCATCTGCAATTAAATACTGAGTGGTTTTTTCAATTTCCCTCATATTTACGCGACCAGAAAGGTATAGGTATTTGTTAAGTACATCACCGTGTCTGTTTTCTTCGGCTGTCCATTGAGAAACCCATTTAGACCAACCATTTTTTTCTATATGGTTTACACCTTCAACTTCCATTAACCAAGACTCATAGGTTGGTAAAGCTTCTTCTGTAATCATATCTCCAACTAAAACCACCCAGAAATCATAAGGCAACTCTTTAGAGAGCTCTCTAATTTCGTGTACTTCATCAAAGAATTTAGGTGATTCAGAATTCGGTAAAAAATCTGAAGGTTGCCAAATGGTATCGATTGGAATCAAATATTTATCCATTAAGGCATCGACGTCTTTTTCAAGAAATTTCATGACGTCTAAACGTATATTTTTAAGTGACATGTGCGGAGTTAGTTGTGGACACCTTCGCTTACCGTTTGCTCAATAGTTTGCAAAAGTTCCGATTTGTCAGCAAAGGTAGCTATTTCTATAGGTTCATGGACCTTAAATTTTAAATGAATTCCGATGCCCATCGGGAAGGCTCCGTTTTTAACCAGTTTCCAAGAGTTGTTTATGGACAAAGGCAAAACTGCAGCAGATGGTATTTTTTTTAATAAAATTTCTAAGCCTTTGGTTTGAAATCTTTTAGGTGTGCCATCTTTGCTTCTTGTGCCTTCAGGAAAAATTACAGCAGTGCGTTTGTTGCTCTCAATGTATTCACCAAATTTCATTATAGCTGGTAAGGATTGTCTAGGGTTTTTACGATCTATCAATGCAGAACCACCATGTCTAAGATTGTAAGAGACACTTGGGATGCCCTTTCCTAATTCAATTTTGCTAATAAATTTTGGGTGATGTTTTCTCATGTACCACATTATTGGTGAAATGTCATACATACTTTGATGATTTGATACTAAAATTAAAGGGCGATCTTGAGGAATGTTTTTAGACATTTCAAAAGTGAATCGCGTTCCTAAAATCCGTAGGCATTGGATGAGACAAAATTGTAATACATCTACCGATGTTTTGTGAGCACTATATCCAAATACATTAAAGCAAAACCATTGAATGGGATGAAAAACAACTAAAGTTATACCAAAGGCTAAATAGTATAATACAGATAATGGGTATGATAATAGTTTACTCATGTATTGAAAATCGATTAGTTTTCGCAAAAATAAACATAAAAAAACCACGCTAAAAAGCGTGGTTGCATTTTTTATACTAAAGTTTTTTAGCAAAACTCGTTGTAAGCATCGGCTAAATTCTCAGCAATAACTTCTGCTGGACGCCCTTCAATGTGGTGACGCTCTAACATGTGAACCAATTCACCATCTTTAAACAATGCAATACTTGGAGAGCTTGGAGGGAATGGTACCATAAAAGCTCTTGCTTTATCAGTAGCTTCTCTATCTACTCCTGCAAATACTGTTACAAGGTGATCAGGTTTTTTATCGTTTGTTATACTAATACTTGCACCTGGGCGAGCGTTAGCAGCAGCACATCCACACACCGAGTTAACTACAACAAGAGTAGTTCCTTCTTTAGCTAAAGCCGCTTCTACAGCCTCAACTGTTTGTAATTCTTCAAAACCAACTTTCGTTAAATCTTCACGCATTGGTTTTACTAATTCTGCTGGATACATATATAATTCGTTTTAATTTGAAATTTGAATGCAAAGATAGGTAATATTGCTCTAGCTGCTTATACTAATTTTCAATGTATTGATTCATTTTCTGAATGATTTAACAGTTTTATTGACGGTTTTAATGTGGGATATAAATTTGCTTTTACATTTTCTAAAATTATAGTTAAGAGTGTAACATTAGCTTAAGAAATTCAACTAACATATGGTATCTTTATCAACTTAAATTTAAAAAGTAAACATGAGTTATTCAAAATGGATAGGAGCTGGTATAGGGTGGTCTTTTGGAGGACCTATCGGAGCTATTTTGGGGTTAGCCTTAGGAAGTGTTGTTGATGCAATGTCAAACGGCAATAACCAGCCTTTAATTGGTGATAGGGATTATGATTATGGGAGAAGACGAGGGCAACATTACACAAAACCAAAAACTGAGTCTGGAGATTTTGAAGTGAGTTTGTTGATTTTAGCCACTGTAGTTATTAAGGCCGATGGAAAGCAAGATAAAAGGGAGTTAGATTATGTTAGAAACTATTTTGCAAACGTGTATGGTAAAGAACGTGCTAACCATGCATTTAGATTATTTAAACAAGTAAGTAATCAAAATAATATTTCTACCCGTCAAGTGTGTTTGCAAATTAGGCAAATGATGGATCATGCTTCACGATTACAACTTATTCATTTCTTGTTTGGTATTGCTCAAGCTGATGGTATGGTTACCGAAGATGAAGTAAAACAGATTTATACCATTTCAGGCTATTTAAGTATTAATTCTCGGGACTTTGAGAGTATAAAAGCTATGTTTTATGACAGTGCAGATAACGCTTATAAAATTTTAGAAATCTCTAAAAGTGTAACAGATGATGAGGTGAAGAAAGCTTATAGAAAGATGGCTAAAAAGTATCATCCAGATCGTATTATGCATTTAGGTCCTGAACACCAGAAAGGTGCTGAAGAAAAGTTTAGACAGGTTCAAATGGCTTACGAAAAACTTCAAAAAGAACGCGGTTTTAATTAGTGTAAGTTTGTAATCTATTCTTTTTTAGTAACTTAGTGTTGAGTTGCTGAAAATTTGGAATACAGTCAAAAACATATTAATAGATTGGGGAGTGTTTTGCTTGAAACTGCCGCTGTTTTGCAAAGTAGCGGCGCTAGTACGTCAAGAATTCACATGACCTTAAATAGAATAGCGACCACATATAATTGTGATATTGATGTTATGTTTACACTAAGAACTTTGGTGTTAACCGTCTCTCATGTGGATCACGAATATGAATATACCAGCGCAAAGCAAATTCCGCCTATTGGGGTGAATTTTTCTAAAGTAACAGCTATAAGTCAGTTAAGCTGGCGAATTAAAAAAAACGCTCCAAAACAATCTGAAATATTATTAGAGCTTGAAACTATTGATAATACTTCACACCATCCCAGATGGTTGGTAGTTATGGCTGTTGGTTTAGCTGGTGCAGGATTTTGTGGTATCACTGGCGGCCCATTGGTTGCAATGTTGGTAGCATTTGTGGCTACTTGTTTGGGTTTACTTACGCGACAAGAATTGCATAAAAAAGGATTTAACTTTTATATCTGTGTGTTTTTGGCAGCATTTGTAGCTTGTTTAGTAACGGGAGGGGTATTAAAATTATATCCAAATCAAGGTTTTCAAGCGGCTTTTGCTACTTCGGTTTTGTTTTTAATTCCGGGTGTTCCCTTAATTAATTCCTTTTCAGATTTATTGGCAGGTTATACTTTAAACGGATTCGCGAGGTTTGTGGTTGGTCTATTTACTGTGTTTATGATTGCCTTAGGTTTAATATTGGCGCTAACCCTTTATCATATTTAATATGGATATTTTGCAATTGGTGTGGTTTGGGTGTTTAGGCGGTATCGCGGCTTTAGGGTTTGCAATGTTGTTTAATGTCCCAAAACGAACTCTAATTTATATTTTCTTTTTAGGTTGCTTGGGAATAGTTGTCAAAAAGCTCATATTGTTCACAGGTTTTGAAATATTCTTTGCCTCCTTTGCTGCAGCTACTTTAATAGGTGTATTTAGCATGTTTGTGGCTCATAGAGGTCATGCACCTCCATTGGTATTCTCTATTCCGTCGGTAATCCCCTTAGTGCCTGGGTCCTATTTTTATAAGTTTATGATTGGTGTTATTGAGTTAATAGGTGTTGAAGGTACAGGGTTTACAACTATATTTAATGAAACTGTAAATAACGGATTGAGTGCCATTTTTGTAATCATGGGCTTGTCGGTAGGTGTGAGTTTGCCAAACTTAATTTTCAGGAAAGAATCTTTTCATGAAACAAGTTTTTTTAAGATGGTGAAAAAGAAAAATAAGCAGGAATAGTTATCCTCTAAATAAGAAAAAATCATCCTTAATGTGTTCAATTTTTGAATCTTCATTGGTTACAATAAAATCAATTGCTTGAGATGTAAAGTCTTCACCTTTTTTTGTCAGGGAAACAATGTTATTGTCAATACTAATCATATTGTTTTTTGTGGCAAGATCTAATACAGATTGCGCTTTTACCTTTTGCCAATTAATATGTTCGTTTAGGTGGTTGACATGGCGTTCGTTTTCTTCAGAATGATTTTTTATATGTAATAAAAAAGTGAGTAATAAAACTTCCTTGCGTTGTTGCTTCTCACGATACAACACAGCAATAATCCCTTTACTAGGCGCAAATAAATACACCATAAAAAATATAAAACCAAGCATAGTTGTTATTGAGCCCGCAATAGACGCATCTATCCAATGGGCCATCCAATAGCCTGAAAGGGCACTTAAAACCCCAAAAAAACAGGCCAACGCAATCATCTTTTTAAGATTGGTCGTCAGTAAATAAGCTGTGGCTGCAGGAGCAATCATCAAGGCTACAACTAAAATAGCACCAACGGCATCAAAGGCGCCTACTGTAGTTACAGAAGACACGGTCATAAGGCCGTAATGTAAGATGGCAGGAGAAAACCCAAGCGCAGATGCTAAGCCAGCGTCAAAGGTGCTCAGCTTTAATTCTTTGTAAAAAGCCCATAACAACAATAAGGTTATGATTAAAATTGTACCGATTACCCATAAGGATTTAGGTCCCATATCATAACCAGATATTAAGAAACGGTCAAAGGGAGCAAAGGCCAATTCGCCTAATAATACAGCATCTACATCTAAATGTACATCGTTAGCGTTTTTGGCGATTAGTATTACCCCAATACTAAAAAGGGTAGGGAAGACCAACCCAATTGCGGTGTCTTCTTTCACCAGACCTGTTTGTTGTATTTTTTCAACAAGAACAACAGTTATAATTCCAGTGATTGCAGCTAAAAATATAAGTAAAGGTGAGTTTAAGTCTTGAGTGATGAAAAATCCGATTACTATCCCGGGTAAAATGGAGTGACTTATGGCATCGCTAATCATTGCCATTTTTCGCAAAACGAGAAACGTACCTGGTATAGCGCATGCTATCGCAACTATACTGGCAATCAGTTGGATTTCTATTTGTGCGCTACTCATTTGTTTTGTTTAATTGGTTATACAAATTTGAAGCGGTGTCAAAGCCTTCCTTAGTTAACGACCACATTTGACCGTCCAAAGCAACGTAATTTTTATCCACTAATTTTTGAAGTGTTTTTCTAGTAAACCCTTGAAAGTTATTTAAAATTTTAATGGTGTGCGGATGGGTTATATCCTCATGTGTATTAGCAATATGATACATAAACGCCAATGTTTTATGAAGCTCTAAATCTCTTCTGTTTTTAATAAAACGTAATTGTCTAAAAAGCAATCCTCTTGAAGGTGCGAATATGAACGAAAACAAAACGAATATAGATGCGATTATTACGATTACAGGTCCTGTTGAAAGTTGATTTTGGGTGGCGCTAATTCCTGTGCCTATAATCCCTGAAGCAGCTCCAAAAAACGATGCAATGACAACCATTTTACCTAAGCTATTTGTCCACTGTCTTGCAGCGGCAGCAGGCGCTAATAGCATCGCGCTCATTAGTACTACACCAACAGTTTGTAAACCTAACACAATTGCAACTACTATAAAACTGGTGATAAGCATGTCTATGCGCTTGGTGTTAAACCCAAGGGTTTTAGCATAGTCTTCATCAAAAAGTAAAATCTTAAACTCTTTCCAAAACAATAAAAGTACACAAAGACTAACCCCGGTAACAATTGCCATCAACCAAACATCGCGTTCTACCAAAGTAGCGGCTTGGCCAAAAAGGTATTTGTCTAGTCCTGCTTGATTGGCGTTAGGTTGCTTTTGTATAAAGGTTAGTAATAACATTCCGAAGCCGAAAAACAATGAAAGTACCAAGCCCAAAGCTGTATCCGATTTCAAATGCGTTTTAGAAGTGATTCCCTTAATCCAAACAGTACCGATAAGACCGCTGGCAAGGGCTCCTATCAAAAGAGTGTCGCTTGATTTAGCTCCAGATATTAAAAATGCTATAGCGATACCTGGTAAGGCCGCATGAGATATGGCATCCCCTAATAAAGATTGTTTTCTAAGAACAGCAAAACTACCTAGCATACCACAAATTGAACCTAATAGCGCAGTTCCTAACGTAATGGTTCGTAAGGTGTAGTCTGTAAAAACGAGTTGTATGTATTCTAAAAAATCGATGGTTTCAATGGTTTTATTCTTGTATACTGACTTGATAATTGATACCATAGGTCTTGGTCAAATTATCGTCATTAAATATGTCTTTTACGGGACCTGTTGCTATTTTTTTCACATTTAAAAATGTTACCCAATCAAAGTATTCAGGCACGGTTTGTAAATCATGGTGAACAACTATTACCGTTTTATTGGCTTTTCTTAATTCTTTTAAAATGTTGATTATTGCAATTTCGGTAGTAGCATCAACTCCTTGAAACGGTTCATCCATAAAATATATTGAAGCGTTTTGCACTAAGGCTCGCGCTAAAAATATACGTTGCTGTTGCCCTCCAGATAATTGACTTATTTGCCTGTTTTTAAAAGACAACATTCCAACTTTTTCTAAAGCTTCTAATGCGGCTTTTTTTTCCTTTTGCTTTGGACGTTTAATCCAACCTAAACTGCCATAGGTCCCCATCATGACCACGTCTAAAGCTGTAGTAGGGAAATCCCAATCAACACTTCCTTTTTGTGGAACATAGGCAACAAGTGAACGTTGATCTTCATACGATTTGCCATATATGCTTACGCTTCCCGCAATGGGTTTTAATATGCCTAAAATAGATTTGATAAGTGTTGATTTACCAGCTCCGTTAGGTCCTACAATAGCCATAAGTACGCCTTCAGGAATTTCGAGATCGATATCCCAAAGTACTGGTTTGTAGTTATACGCTACAGTCAAATCGTCTACTTTTACAGCTATTGGTTTCATTTTGATTTCGTATTAATGTTATTGCAAGGCTTCAACAATGGTTTTTACATTATAAGTAAACATGCCAATGTAAGTTCCTTCTGGCGTGTTTGCTGACCCTAAGGCGTCAGAGTACAAAGTCCCTCCGATTACTACGTTATGGCCTTTTGCATTTACAGCCTCCTTTAATGCTTCAATAGTACGTTTAGGCACCGAGCTTTCAACAAAAATGGCCTTAATCTGCTTTTCAATAATGAACGCAGCTAATTTTTGTACATCTTGAACGCCGGCTTCTGTTGCTGTCGATAAACCCTGTAGGCCTACCACTTCAAAATCATATGATTTTCCGAAGTAATTAAAGGCATCATGTGCAGTTACTAAAATACGCTTTTCTGGAGCAAGGGTTTCAATTGTTGAAGTTATAGATGCTTGTAATTGTTTTAATTGATCAAGATATGCATCACCGTTTTGACGTAGCTGCTCTTTGTGCTCAGGAAGCATTAAAGCTAGCTCATCCACAACATAATTTGTGGCTTGCATCCAATAGTCAATGTTAAACCAAATATGAGGGTCGTAGTTGCTTTGGAAATATTCTGAACCAATTAGAGTGTTAGTGTCTATTATTTCACCAATAGCTTTAGTGTTAATGTTTTGAGATTGCATTTTCTCGAAAACCTCAACTAATTTTCCTTCTAAATGTAAACCATTATAAAAAATGACATCGGCTTCTGAAAGTTTGGTAACATCACCTGCGCTGGCTTTAAATAAGTGGGGATCTACACCGCTTCCCATTAATCCTTCAATATTGACGAGGTCTCCGGCAATATTAGAAACCAAATCCGTAATCATGGTAGTTGTGGTAACTACATTTAGTTTTTCGTGAGTTGTTTTTTTAACTTTTTTACAACCAAAAACCGTTATTATAATGAGTATTGCTGCTAATTTTTTCATGATAGTTTAGATGTTTTGTTTTGATGAGGTTGGTAGTCTAAAGCTAAATCCGAAGCTTAATAATAAATCTTGCCCTTTGGTAATACTTGTTCCTACAGTCGCGTCTAACTGAAAGTTGTTAGAGACCACATATACCATCCCGGCATCCCAAAAATGATTGGCCTTACTGTTTTCTGGAGCATCACCGTATAATTCGGCATAAAGGCCAAAGTCCTTCGTTAGAGCATAGCCATAAACTAAAGTGTATACAAAAGCAGCCTCAGATGAGTCATCACCCCAGGCAGCACCTAGATTGTATCCAATCACAGATCGTTCACTAAGCGTGTGACCTAACGAAAATCTAAAATCTACGCCTGTAGTTTGAGGTTTGTAATCTGTACCGGCGGTAAATGGAAGATACACATGTCCCATTAATGCAATTTCTGGCGCCCATCCTTTTTCTTTTGCAATTCCAACTTTAGCACCAAAAAGTAAAGGGGAAAATCCGCTGCTCACATCATCCTGTTTTACACCGTTAATTTTTGTTTTTCCTTCTACAAAATCTGCTCCCAAACGCAGCTCTAAATTGTCGAGTAGTCCAATTCTAATAAGAGTTGTGTTAAAAGTGTAGTTGTCTTGAGTTATGCCTTGATCTTCAAAGGTTTCGAAAAACGCTCCAGTTTCAACTTGAATATAGCCTTTATCAACTAGTATTGGTGATTCTGTAGCATCTGGTCTGTCAGTGACCATTGGTCCAAGGTCTGTTGATTGAGCTGAAATGCTTGTTATTGATAATACAGTGATAACAAGGCTTGAAAGTAAATAGGTGTTAATTGCTTTCATTGACATAAATAATTGAGGTGAACTCTTGATTAAGTAAAATTGTATTTGTGTTTATTTGAATTTGAGTCATTTTATTACTCGAAAATTGTTTGGTTACTGTAATGGTGTTTCCAAACTTTAAGTTGTTTAAAGCGCAAAAATCAAAGAATTCCTTATCGTCACTCATTAATCGGGCGATGACAAATGTTTTGCCTTCTTGGGCTTTTGAAAGAGCAAAAGAATCGTCTTTAGTGGTAATTTCTCCATCACTATTTGGGATAGGGTCACCATGCGGATCGAATTTTGGATTGCCTAAATACTGACTGATTTTATCTGCTAAGAAATCGGAAGTTTCATGCTCTAATAATTCCGCTTCTCGATGTATTTCATGTAATGACATGTCAAACATCTTGAAAAGTAGAGACTCCCATAGTCTATGTTTCCTGATAATGTTTAGCGCCATTTTATAGCCTTCCTCAGTCAATTGAAGTTTTTGGTATTTCTCGTAGTGCAATAGGTTTTTAACCGCAAGTTTTTTAGCCATATCGGTGGCTGCTGCACTTGAAATGCCTAATTTTTTGGCAATGGAACCTGGTTTGGTGTCTTTGTTGTCAAGGTATTCATTCTTGTAAATGGCTTTGACAAAATTCTCAATAGCTACAGACATTCTTTTGTTGTTTTAAATAAATTTTTAAGTATGCTTAAAAATTTTTCAAATGTAACTAAAATATCCTAAACTGCAAACCATAGAAAGTGTGTTTGAGTTTATTGTCAAATTAATAAGGAGGTTAATAAAAGGAATGCAATTAGTTACAGCTGGAACAATTGCCGTCGTCTCCACAAGATTTTGAAGATGCTTTTTTGCCGATAACACCAAATTTTTTCAGCAAGACGAGTACCGCTACTATAATAGCAATGCCTACAAGACTGTTTTGGATTATCGAATTCATATCTTAACTTTTGTTTTACAAAGTTAGGCTTTATTATTTGAGTAGCTGAAACGCTATTAATGCCGTGGTATAGGCTATAATGGTCATGATTACTAGTTGGTAGGTAGGCCATTTCCAACTGTTAGTTTCACGTTTAACTATGGCCAACGTACTCATACATTGCATGGCAAAGGCGTAGAATAAAAGCAGAGAAATACCGGAAGCTAAATTAAACATAGCGTTTCCTGTTTTGGGGTTAATTTCTGCTGCCATTCTATCTTTGATAGACTCTACTTCGTCATTCCCAACACTGTAAATAGTTGCCAATGTCCCAACAAAAACTTCTCTTGCCGCAAACGAACTGACAATAGCAATACCCGTTTTCCAGTCGTAACCTAATGGTTCAATAGCGGGTTCTATAGCATGACCGACAATGCCAATAAAAGAATGTTCTAATTTATAAGAAGCAATTTTTTGATCTAATTCGTCTTGAGATAGGTTTTTATTTTCTGAAGCTTCTGTTACAATGGATTCTGCATTGTTAAATTCATCTGAAGGGCCATAGGATGCTAAAAACCAAAGTATAATTGAAATGGCTAAAATAATTTTACCTGCTCCAAACACAAACGATTTTGTTTTCTCAAGCACTGTAATTGCTACATTTTTAAATAACGGCAATTTGTAATTTGGCATTTCTACTACAAAAAATGACTTTGTTTTAATTTTTAAAATGCGGTCTAAAATGTATGCCGAGAATATTGCTGTTCCAAATCCTAAAAGGTATAAAAACATTAGGGTTAAGGCTTGGTAGCTCAGCCCCATGAAGCGCTCATCCGGAATTACCAATGCAATAATGATAAGGTAAACTGGTAGTCGTGCAGAGCAAGTGGTAAAAGGTGTTACTAAAATGGTGATTAAACGTTCTTTCCAATTTTCAATGTTTCTTGCAGCCATCACCGCTGGAATAGCACATGCTGTACCGGAAATAAGTGGCACTACACTTTTTCCGCTTAAGCCAAATCGACGCATTATTCTGTCCATTAAAAAGACAACACGACTCATGTATCCACTTTCTTCTAAAATGGAAATGAATAAAAATAAAAAGGCAATTTGCGGAATGAAAATCACAATTCCTCCCAATCCAGGAATAAGTCCTTCTGCTAATAAATCGGTGAAGGCCCCTGAAGGTAAGCTTGATTTTGTCCATTCTGATAAAAACGCAAAGGCCTCATCAATCATATCCATTGGTACACTTGCCCAATCATAAATGGCTTGAAAAATGGTAAGTAGGATAAGGAAAAAAATAGCGTAACCCCAAACTTTATGAGTTAATACGCGGTCCAGTTTATATCTAAATCCTTTGGCTTTTTCATGATCAATAGTTTGTCCCTGTTTAAGAGCGTTATTGATAAACTGGTAGCGCTTAATGGTTTCTTTTTGTTGCAGCCGTTTAAGGTCTGTTTTAGTTTTGGTTTTAAACTTGGTAACTGCTTCAATTTCTTTTCTGTCCGTTTTACCAAAGTTCACATCTTGGGTAATCACTAACCATAATTTATAAAGCAATTGATTTGGGAAGGCAGCTTTTAGATTGTTAAAATACTCCGCATCTATTGTAGTCGCGTCTAAGCAAGGTTCTTTTGAAAGCTCTTTATAATTAGAAATGAGAGTTTTTAGCTCATCAATTCCTTGATTTTTTCGAGTGCTTATCAGCGCTATTTTAGTATTAAAGGCTTTTTCTAAAGCAGGAATATCTAATGAAATCCCAGAATGAGATAGACGATCAGACATATTAATTACCAAAATAGAAGGGATTTCTAAATCCTTAATTTGGGTAAACAGTAATAGGTTTCTTTTTAAGTTTTCAACTTCGGTAACGACAACAGCTACTTCTGGAAAATCCTTGTCTTTTTTATTGAGTAATAACTCAATTACAACATTTTCATCTAATGACGATGCGTTTAAACTATAGGTGCCTGGAAGGTCAATGATATGAGCTTTGACACCACGAGGAAGTTTACAAATGCCTTGTTTTTTTTCTACAGTGATCCCTGGATAATTACCAACTTTTTGATTCAATCCAGTAAGGGCGTTGAAAACTGAGGTTTTACCGGTGTTTGGGTTTCCGATTAAGGCAACATTTATTTGCTTACTCATTGATAATGTCTATTAATATAAAAGCCGCAGTTTCTTTGCGCATTGCTAAATGAGTGCCGTTAATATTTAGATATAAAGGGTCTTGAAAAGGGGCTACCTGAACAAGTTCGACAGCATTACCTGGTAAGCATCCCATCTCCAATAATTTTAAAGGAATTTCAATGGATGAAACATCCGAAATTATGCCCTTTTCTCCGCGCTTAAGCTCTGCTAATGTTGTCTTCAAACTTATTTAGATTGATTTTAAAGAAGCAAAAATAGGGTAAAATTTTAGGGTAAAAAAATATTGAGATAAAAGACCTTTGGCTATTCGTTTTTTAAGACTTCAATGTCTTCCAAAAGCCTGTCAATATCTTCTTTTAAAGTGCCATCATAAAAGCCTCTTATTTGTCTTTTTTTATCGATGAGCATAAAGTTTTCGGTATGAATCATGTCATATGCATCACCGTTGCCATCTTCTTTTACGGCCAAATAACTTTTACGCGCTAATTTGTAAATTTCCTTTTTATCACCTGTAACCATATTCCATTTATGGTCTAAAACCCCTTTTTTAAGTGCGTAACGTTTTAATTGTGCAACAGTGTCAATGTCAGGTGTAACGGTGTGAGATAGCAATTTTACTTCAGGGTCTTCTTTAATATGCCATTGAATTTGCGCCATATGATCTGTCATGATTGGGCAGATGGTTTGGCAAGTGGTAAAGAAAAAATCTGCAACGTAAATTTTGTCTTTATAGTCCTCTTGAGTTATGGTTTTACCGTTTTGATTAATTAAACTAAAATCGGCAATGTGGTGGTATTTTTTTTTGTGTTGAATTGTACTATCTACCATTTCAAAGTTTACCATAGAAGGTTGGTAGATGGGCAACACTTTTGTCGGTTTTAAAATCGAGTAAAAAATGGAAATTATGACCAATGAAATAAGGGAGAAGACGATAGCAAAAAACCGATATCTTTTAAAAAAACGTAACATTTTATGGTACTTTAAGGCAGATTGTAATTATAGATGGCAAAAATACGACTTATCTATTTTTAATCAGTAATTTTAAGGACAAAATTAACACTATGAAATCACTGTTATTCACCCTTTTAACAGTCTTTGGTGTGTCTATGTATACACAAGGACAGCGAATGCAATTATCTGATATCGTTGAAGCTGAAGCAAAGTCGGCTAAGGATATTGTTAATTATCGCATTAATCTAAACACAGGTAATTACGATATTAAATATCACAGGTTAGAGTTTAATGTCGATCCCAACGCCGCATTTATTTCTGGAGATGTGACAACCTATTTTGAAGCCAAAGAAAACATGGCCGAAATCACCTTTGACCTTGCTGATAACATGATAGTGAGCGGGGTGCAACAACGTGAAAATAGTTTGAGTTTTGAGCAAAACTCCGATGACGAATTGGTTGTGACACTGGATGAAACACTACTTACAGGTGTTTTAGATTCCCTGACAATAAGTTATTCAGGTAATCCTATTAGTTCTGGATTTGGCTCTTTTGAACAATCTACTCATGATGGCGACCCTATTATTTGGACCCTTTCTGAGCCTTATGGCGCTAAGGGTTGGTGGCCTTGTAAACAAGATTTAAATGATAAAATAGACTCTATTGATGTGTTTTTAGAAACACCAAAATTCAATCCTACAAATGAAGAATATATAGCGGTTTCTAACGGACTGGAACAAAGTCAGACAGATGTGGTGGACCAAAAAATAACTCATTTTAAACACCGCTATCCGATACCAGCCTATTTAATAGCGATTGCTGTTACAAATTATTCGGTTTATACAGATGTTGCACCTAATAATGGTAACCCTATTGACATTGTAAACTATGTGTATCCCGAAGATTTGGCAACCTCTCAAACCGAAACACCGGTAACAGTTGATATTATGGAGTTGTTTACCGATTTGTTTGAAACCTATCCTTTTGAAGATGAAAAATATGGCCATGCTCAGTTTGGATGGGGTGGAGGTATGGAGCATACTACCGTTTCTTTTATGAATAATTTTGATAGAAATTTAGTGGCTCATGAATTGGCTCATCAATGGTTTGGTAATAAAGTTACTTGTGGCAGTTGGAAGGATATTTGGTTAAACGAAGGATTTGCAACCTATTTATCAGGACTTGTTGTTGAAGATTTTGATGGTGATATTCAGTTTACCCTTTGGAAACAAAACCGGATTAACAGCATCACCTCTCAACCAGGAGGCGCAGTGTATTTGTCAGATCAGGATACAACAAGTGTGAGTCGTATTTTTAATGGAAGGTTATCCTATAGTAAAGGCGCGATGGTATTACATATGCTGAGAAAGAAACTGGGAGATGTTGATTTTTATGCTGGGCTGCAATCGTATTTAGCACATCCAGACTATGCCTATGATTATGCCAAAACAGCCGATTTTATGGCAGAGATGGAAAGTACAAGTGGCGTTGATTTAGATGAGTTTTTTGACGATTGGATTTATAATGAAGGTTATCCTACCTATACTTTAGAGTGGCATCAAGATGACAGCAATTTAAATATGCAGCTTTTGCAGACACAAAGTGACGCTTCAGTTTCGTTTTTTGAAGCTCCGGTACCTATTAAGGTTGTGGGGACTTTGGGAGAGCAATTAGATTTGGTGTTGGACCATAATTTTTCTGGAGAGACGTTTTCGAACACTGTTAATTTTACAGTCGAAAACATTTGGTTTGATCCAGCTTTCGATTTGATTTCCAAAAATAATTCGGTGGTATTAGGTGTAAACGACGTGACAATACAATCTCAGCTTCAAATTTTTCCAAATCCCGTAAACCATATACTTAATGTTGAGATTTCTGAAGGTTTAAGTGTGTCAAATATTTTGATTTACAACACGTTAGGGCAGTTGATGTCGCAGCCCGATTTTAATTCAGAATTAAATATGTCTGACTTAGCTTCTGGTATTCATTTTATTAAGTTTGAAACCAGTAAAGGCACAATTACTAAATCCTTCTTAAAAAAATAGGCAATAGAAACCTAATTGTTTTCTAAATGCGGCTAAAAGGTTACATTTGTGGCTTGTAAATTTTTGAAATAAACTATGGAATTC
Organism: Bacteroidetes bacterium MedPE-SWsnd-G2; assembly: GCA_001874335.1. Lineage (GTDB taxonomy): Bacteria > Bacteroidota > Bacteroidia > Flavobacteriales > Flavobacteriaceae > MedPE-SWsnd-G2. Next base: position 353,514 of record MPDE01000001.1, on the reverse strand, counting down.
ATTATAAAAATATCTCAATTTCTTTTAAGTCTGTCGTTATTGATTGTACTTCATGAATTAGGACACTTTATACCTGCTAAATTATTTAAAACGCGAGTAGAGAAATTTTACCTCTTTTTTGATGTGAAGTTTTCTTTATTTAAGAAGAAAATTGGTGAAACCGAATACGGTATTGGTTGGTTGCCACTTGGAGGATATGTGAAAATTGCTGGTATGATTGATGAAAGCATGGATAAGGAGCAGTTGGCAAAGCCACCGCAACCATGGGAGTTTAGATCAAAACCAGCTTGGCAACGTTTGATTATAATGTTAGGTGGTGTGACTGTTAACTTTATTTTGGCTTACGTTATTTACGTATTTATGGCTTTTGGTTACGGCGCTGTTGATATTGAAACGTCAAGCATAAAAGATGGTTATGATATTCATAATCCGATCCTAACAGACTTAGGCTTGAAAACGGGTGATAACTTGGTTGCGATAAACGATCAGCCTATTGCTAATTTTTCAGACATTAAAAAAGGAATGATTGAGGCAGAAACTTTAACGGTTTCTAATGCTCAAGGCACTAAAACGGTAAGCTTACCTGAAGATTATTTAGGGCAGTTGAGTGGTGCTGAAGACAAGTCGTTTTTTGAATTACGATACCCATTTGTTGTTGGAGAGGTTGCTGAAACTTCAGAAAATGTAAATGCAGGATTAGAACAAGGAGATATAATCAGAACCATTAATGGTGAGCCTTTAAAATACTTTGATCAAATAGGTGAGCGATTAGCACCATTAGCAGGTCAAGAGGTTGCGGTTACTTTATTAAGAGGCGAAGAGACGATCTCTAAGCAATTAAAGGTTGATGCCGAAGGTAAATTTGGTATTCGTCCAACAGGAAGCTTAAATGATATTGAGCGTGTGGGGTATTATACTATTGTTAAAAAGGAATATACACTTGCTGAAAGTTTTGGAGAAGGCTTTAACCGTTTCACAGGTCAAATGTCATCTTACGGTGGTCAGCTTAAAAAAATATTTACACCAAGTACAGGAGCGTATAAAGGTGTTGGTGGATTTAAAGCCATTTACGATGTGTTTCCAAATACATGGAGCTGGGAATTTTTCTGGGGCATAACGGCATTTCTATCAATAATGTTAGGCGTACTTAACTTATTGCCGATTCCGGCTTTAGATGGTGGTCATGTTATGTTTTTACTGTATGAAATGGTATCGGGAAGAAAGCCAAGCGAAACCTTTTTAGAGCGTGCTCAAATGGTTGGATTTTTCATTTTAATTGCTTTGGTTTTATTCGCAAATGGGAATGATATTTTCAAAGCTATTTTTAATTAGAAAAAAAATTAAAAAAAGTTTGGGTAAACTAAAAAAAGGCATATCTTTGCCACCTCAAAAAAAGGGTAATACCTTCCTCCTTAGCTCAGTTGGTTAGAGCATCTGACTGTTAATCAGAGGGTCCTTGGTTCGAGTCCAAGAGGGGGAGCAAAATGAGAGTAAGCCGTTCAAGAAATTGAGCGGCTTTTTTATTGGATTTAAGTGAAAAATAAACCCTTATTAATGAAAAAGGATATTGAAGGGTTTTGTCCTAAGTTTTAGGATGAATTTTATCTGGCTTTGGCGGATTGAATACTGTTTTAAAACCAGAATAAAAATCGGTTTTGACAAGGTGAAAAGTAAATATGCTCATAAATTTATTTTAACCAAAACCAGCCATGGCTGCCTGCAACGGCAGCAGCTGTAGTTATTAAACTTAATACTAATAGAATCCAATGAAGGCGGTGCATAATTCTAAATGTTTTTTCAGGGTTTTTAAGTGCTTGGGTTTTGAATAATTTATGCAACACATAAGGTTCAAGAATAAAGAGGATGAGTGTAAAGATTATCCATACTAAGGTCATAGCATGAATCCACCAAAACCGATAGTCCAGGTATCTGTTCCATGCATTGAGTTCATACATCATATAAAACCCAGAGCCCCCAGTTAATAGGGTTGTTATCTTTGCTTGAATGGCAAACTTGCCTTCTATCATTTCAAAGGTTTCGATTCGCTCTTCTTTAGATTTCATTCTTTTTACCGCTGGTATAATCACCGTTGTGACCATCGCAACGCCACCAATCCATAAAATAACGGCTATGACGTGAATAACTCTGGCTAATGTGAAATATTCCATTGGTAGGGTTTGCTATTTTGTGACTTAGGCTAAATGTATTGGTTTTTATATGAACTATAAAGTAACTAAGGTCAATATTTACCTCGACTTCCATTGTTCAAGAATAGATTTTTCCCGAGCTAAAACAGATTCAGGGTTTAATTCAACCTTATCTCTTTGTTCTTGTGATACCGCATCAGATGTCCACCAGTTATGAGTATCTTTTACCGTTTTTCTTAATGCTGTGAATGTTAGTCCGTTTGCTATTCCTTTTTGGTTGTTAATTTTTGCCGAGCCACTATTATTGTTAATAGGCATAATCCAAGGCACGATATCTGAAATATTTTGTGATTTTAAAAACTCATAATTATCAACTACTACAAGTGATGATTTTGCTGTAAATGCCGATTTAGCTTCCTCAACAAAGTCATACATGTTTTGCTGTTCCTTTGGTCCTACAGCGTTAAAAGTGCCAACATTTTTGTCTTCAATCAGTCGTATCATCCATTGGGCGACATCTCTAACGTCTATATATTGCACCATGTCATTGGCTTTTCCTGGAACCAAAACTTCACCGCCTCTATTCAATTTTATTGGCCAATGAATGAATCTATTCGATTTATCTGCAGGACCAATCATATAGGTAGGTCTTACGATTATAGACCTGTCTTTTCCAAATTGTTTTATCGTTTCCAATTCAGAATTAGCTTTCATAACACCGTACCAATATTCTATTTTTTCGTATTCATCGGTTATATCTTGTGGTTCTTTTAGCAAAACTTTGGCGTCTTCCTTATAATCACTTTTTAGGTAAGGATAGTATACTCCAGTTGATGACGTATAGAGGTATAAGCCACAGTTTTCCTTTAACAATTCTGCCGAACTTTTGGTCCATTCTGCATCACGTCCAGAATTATCAATTACGGCATCCCATTTGCGATTTTCAAGAGCTTTTAAGTTGTTTTTCCTGTCTCCAACCAGTTGTTCGACCTTATCAAAAAGATCTTTATGAATTGATGGTTTTGTTTTTCCTCTTGTAAAAATGGAAACCGAATGTCCTCTATTAAGTGCATAGGAAACTTGATGTGGTCCTAAAAAACTGGTGCCTCCAAGAATCAAGATTTTTAAAGGTTTTTTTTCTGCTGTTGAAAGTGCTTCTTGTTTTTTGTCTTCAGAACCGAAATTGCAACTGCTCAAACCAGAGAATAAAAAAGGAGCAGCAACTCCCGTTTTTAACCCGTATTTAATAAATTCTCTTCTTGATTTTTTCATAATTCATTAGTTTTAGCCGATTTAAAATTGGTAGGGCTCTTGGACTTTGATGCGTTTTGTAGGACATTCAATTTATTACTTTTCGGTTAGTTTAAAAAATGCAAAGACCTATTAGTTGAAGATGTGCAAAGTCAAAGCGTTTAGATTCTAAACACATTTTATGATTTTAGAAATAAAAACGCCCTTTACAACTTGTAAAGGGCGCATTTGTGAGCAAAAAAGGGCGTTCTTATAGAATCGTAACGTTGAATGTTGTTTCAATGTCAGTTTCTCCTCCGGCGTCAGCAAGACCTGTATTAGGTTTTGTTGGCTCATGACGTAGTGTGAATGTTAAAGTACCAGCACTCGCATCTCCAGTTGTTAATGTGAACGTTGTTCCTAAATTTTCTCCATTAGTGTCAAAGTTAGTGTACGCTGTTGTTGCGTTTAAACCGTTGCCAATAGTATAAAAGAATTGGTGTTCATCGCTTTCTTCTTCAACTTCTTCAGTGATATCTTCTGCTGGGCTTACAGATTCATTTAACAGTACTATCGATCCATTATAAACCGTATTGTTTGCTAAATCACCAGATACTGTAATTTCTGGGTTGTTAGGGCCATCACCATCTAAATCTTGATACGTTAAAGTTATTGGCGTTCCACCATCACTAAGTGTTACCGTTAATGTTGTGATTAATTCTTCTTCATTTACTGGTGCAGGTGTATCATCATCACTTGAACATGACACAAAAAGTAAAGTTGAAAAAAGTGCTGGGATTAAAAATTTTATAGTTTTCATATTATTTTAGATTGTAATAATTAATAATTTATTTTAAGATTTAATAAAAAGTTTCTACCTAAATCATCTGCATAATAACGCATTCTATTTAAGTAATTACGATAGGAATTGTTTAAAAGGTTTGTGACCTGAAATCCTATGGTAAGGGTTGATTTGTTGTTAACATCGAAATCAATGTTAGAGTTAAAATGTAATAAGTGGTATGCGTCTGGAGGGGTACTAATATCTACCAGTTCTGTAGTTTGGGTTTCAGGGATAAAAACTTCGAAATTATTGTTTGGGTATTCATTTTGGCTGAATACGTATTCACTTTGAAGCGCTAACCTTAAATTATGAAATTTTGAATTGCGATATTCAATTTCGTTAACCGTATTTACAGGAGGCATCTCAATAAGAGGTTCATCATTTTCACGATCATAACCTTTTACAAGAGAAAATTGATGCAAGAAACTCAGGTTTTTTGCTAAAGCAATATTTGCGTTTATATCCACTCCCAACAATTGGGCATCAGTCTGTCTGTATTCCCAAACTTGAAAATTTCCTCTAATTGTTTGTTCCACTCCTGTGGGTTCGATAACAATAAAGTTATTTATAGTGTTTATAAACGGACTAATAGCAAAGCCAAATAAGTTGTTACTGCGTTCAAAGCTCAAAGCGACCTTATGGCCTTGCTCGGGTGTAAAACTTAAATCTCCTAATTCTATTCGCGATGCCGAATGGTGTAAGCCTTCGCTATACAACTCGGATGGATTTGGCGCTCTTGAGGCATAGCTATAATTTATAAAAAGACTATAGTCTTTGCCAAACGTATAGGACGCTCCAAAAGTTGCAGACCCATTGTTAAACTTAGGCTTCGGATTTGTTAATACTTGAGTTCCCAAATCTTCAATCACCAATTCTGGGTAGAGCTCATCATAATTGCGAGACTCCCAAAACGATTTTCTATAGTATTTGTAAACATCCATAAAACTATAATCAAATCGCCCTCCTGCTTCAAGAAGCCAATTGTCATTTAATTGGTAATCTAATACCAAATACACTCCTGCATTGTACTTTTTGTAATCAGGGATTAATCGTCTAACTCCCGTTTCAGGATTAGCAATGTTTTCTTGATACCTGTACAGCAGACCTGCCTTTAGATTAGATTCATCAGATAATTTCGAATCTAAATCAGCCATAAAACTATGAGTGTTTAATTGCAAATCTACCGAGGGCTTACCAGCATCATCTCCTCGTCTTATATCATACTCAAACCTTTGGTTTTGCTGAAAATGATATTGCAGGCTGAGTTTTCCAAAATTTTCAAACGTTTTGTACCCTTTAATACGAGCCAAATGATGCGTAACATCTTGTTTTGGTGGCATTATATCATAAGTAAAATCGTTTATGATTAATGGAACATCACTATTAATTGCTCTCACCTGATCTTGTGCACCGCCTAAATGTGAAGCTGATAGAATACCAATTTCATTTTTATATAATGAGTAGTAGGCTTCAAATCCTCTGTCTATTTGGTTCAGACCAAATTGTACAGATAGGTTGCGCTCAAAAGAGCCCGTATTGCTTAGCACGTAGTCTGGAGCTTCGAAATCACCAAATTTTTTAAGCGTACCCTGAAGCGTGGTATACCAACCACTTTCATAAGTTTTAGTCAGATTGGACGTCAATGCACCACCTCGGCCATTGCTTGCACCTGTCACTAAGGTTTTACCATATAGGCTATCCTTAACCGGTACTTTTGCGGCTTCGGCGATTATTACGCCCCCCATGGCATCACCACTAAATTGTAGCGCGCTAGCACCTTTTATTAATGTTAGGTTCCCTACGGCATTAATGTCTATGTTAGGCGCATGTTCTGCACCCCACTCTTGATCTTCCATCCTAACCCCGTTATTAATAACGACCACTCGACTACTGTGTAATCCATTAATAAGTGGTTTAACAACAGTATTTCCTGTATTTAGGGAAGAAACGCCGCTTAAACTATTTAAAGCATCACCTAAAGAGCCGCTGCTGTAACGTTCAAGTTCATCTTGTTTGATGACGCTTGACAGCATGGTTTTGGTTTTGTCTTCAAAAGCTTTGCCTTCAAGAGTAATTTGATTGAGTTCTTCCAGATGATGTTCCAGCTTTAGGATTTTAACGGTATGACCATTAACCTTAACTGTAACGCCTTTGGTTGAACAAAAAGGATGCGACACTTGTAAATTATAAGTGCCATTACATAAATTGTTGAATTTATATTTTCCTTCTACATTTGTTTGAACGGCTTGTTCTGTATTAGCTATTATAATGGTAGCACCTATTAAGGGCGACCCATCATGCAAATCGATTACAGTACCTGATAGGCTGTAATCACAGTTTTGAGCTAATAAAGTAGTGCCGCTCAAAAACAAGAGTATTAGAGCATAAACACGCATAGTGATTCTTAATTAACATTAAATAAAAAGTGAATTGATTAAGAAAAGCAGGGAGGTGCTCGTAACTGCGTATTAGTTATAGTAAACGAGTGAAAACGTATGGATTTCAGATTTACTTTAGTCTGAACCGTAATTGTTACAGGCTCTAATTCTGTGAATCCATTTATTTTGTAGGCAACCGATGGAATGTGAATACTACATAATTCACATTTTAAGCTGTTGTCATGAATGTGATCTTTTTGTTCAGTACAGCTGGTGTGTTCGTGACCTTCGAAGGCATGAGCAAACTCAATGGCAGTAGGAGACATTAATGCTATAAGTAGCATTAATGCAGAAATATTTTTGCCTATACTGGTTTTGAAGTTCATGGTTTAGTGTGAAATCCTGAGTCCAAAAATAGTTAATTATTCTTGAATTCAATGAAAGTGGCTTTTGATAGCTGTGATTTTCAGAATTTTAACTTTTCTTAAACACTTTTGAGGGAGGTTACTTTCAAAACTGATTGAGATAGTAGGATTATAGAAGTTTTATGGCTGGTTCAAGCCTTTTTTCTATGGCCCTTTTTTTCTTTTATCAAAATAGTCTAAATCCTGTGGTTTATAATTTCTGAATGATTCAAATTCAAAGCTTAGGGGCTTTGGTGCTATAAAACTGCATTACAACAGCATTCAAATTGTTGTGTTAAGTAGTGAAACTTTGTTAACCTGGCTGCCATCCAGAGTGTTGATAGTCTTAGACCGAAGAGCAAATTACTTGTTCATTAATTTCAAATAATATACATGAGTAGTTTTAAAAAAAGCCTTAGATTTCTCTAAGGCTTTGCTATCACAATTTTTTTGAAGGTTTAAGTTTTAATAACGAATACTTAATTATTAGGAGTTTATCAAAATTCTGTGATAGACTTAACCTGTATTTCCCAGTTAAATATACAATTATTTTTTGTAAGAATCTAGCTGTTTTTATGTGTGATTTTTACGAAAGAGGTTGATTAGCTATTGAATAGAAATAGGGATCCAATTTATCAGGGGATCTTTTCTATTTATACTTTAATATGGGCGTTAGGTTTTTAAATCTTAATCTTAAATTTTTATTAATTTTAATAGCTGAGTTTGATTGATGATAAGTTGAAGTCCAAATAAGCAAATGATATGCCATAAGCTAAATATATCGAAGACGTAATTTGTTTGTTGGTGGTTAATAAAAAAGCTAATTATGGTAATTATTACTATGGTGACAGCAATAATCGAATTAGACAACTTAGAGTTCGTGTTTTTATAAATTGACTTTTGAACTATCATTGTTAAAAATGGAGCTATAATCATGACCGTAAATGTGAAAGCTAAATCAATATTAATCCATTCTCCAATAGTGATGTTATTACTTATTCCTTTATCTTGATTGCCTGAAGCCGTGATTATAAAGCTTAATAAACCTACAAAATAAGTTAAATAGGAAAAGATTAAACCAATTAACAATCCTAAAACCAAATTATGACGAAGGAGATTGTAATTGGATAGCCCGAGTGTTAAACTAAACACTAAAGGGTAAAAGAATATGCTTGAATCGGTTAGAAATAGAACCCCAATGGCTAAAAATGGGGTTGCTATTAGTTTGAATGCTAAGGTGTATATGCTCATGTTAATCACTCCTATTATTTGTAAGAATTTTACAAGAATAAATATATGTAATTAAGTTGGTAGTCCTTATTTTTATGGCAAAAAAGAATTGGCCATAGATATTCTCAAGGACATTAAAATTTCGAGACCCGGATTGTGGTTTCCAACAGTTTGGATATACCTCGTTCCTTTTACAATAGAATCCAATTTTTGGACACATTTTGAATTTTGGATAGGCCTTTTTTTTGTTACATTTCCTTTAAATTATTTGGTTTACGGCCTCAACGACTACAATGATATTGCAGCTGATAAGGAGAATGCCAGGAAAGGAAACTTTTTGTTTGGTGCCAAAGCTTCTGAGCAATATTTAGAGACTGTACCCTTAAAAATTGCCTTAGTGATTAGTCCGTTTATAATTTATTTTACGGTCTTGTCGGGACTTAATATGCTGTTGTTATTACTGTTTATGATTGCTATAAACATTGTATATAATTTTAAACCCTTCCGCATTAAGGAACGACCTCCATTCGAAATTTTTATTCAAGTTGGGTATGTGTTTACGGTATTTTTTAGTGTGCTTCTTAACGATCTTGAAATGATGCCGTGGCAAACTATTATTTACTTGACTCTTTTTGCTTTTCAGGCCCATATTGCAGGAGAGATAATGGATATTGAACCCGATATGAAGGCAAACAAACGAACCACCGCTACACTCATCGGACGTAAAAAAACAAAACTAATAATGTTGAGTTTACTACTCTTAGAAGTGTGTCTGCTTTTGGTGTGGTTTGAAGACTATGTGCTGTCTGGTTTTTTAGCCTTGTTTTCTATTTGGCTTATGTTAGATTTGTTTATTGTCTTTAAGGACAAACCTTATACCTTGAAGCAGATGAAGTTTTTTGGTATTGCCATGAATATTGCCGCATTAGGGTCTATGATTTGGACCTTGTATTCAGGGTGTTTATTGTCTCCTGTTGCGCCGTGATTTGAGTTTTGACATCTGATTTTATGGCGTTCTCATTTAAAAATGATTTTATAGATAAAAAATAATCTTGACCTCCTTTTTGCCATACATTAGAGTGGTTGGCCAAAGGAATTTCTATTAGAGTCTTCGATTTACTCGCTATATTTTTATAGTTGATTTTCGCATATTTTATGTCAATACGCTTGTCCATGGCACCATGAGATATAAGAATGGGTTGGTCTATGTTTTTGCAATATTTTGCCGGAAATGCTTCTTCAGGATTAAACTCAGCAATTTTTCCTGCACGACGCACCAAGTAATTAGTTAAGGGTTCAAAATTAAACCCTAAATGAAGTTTAAAATAATCATTTACAATAGCGTTAAAGCTGGAAAAAGTGCTTTCTATGATGCCAAACTTAATTCGCTTATCATGACCTAAAGCTTGTAAGCCTATGGCGCCTCCAAGAGATTTGCCCCAAACTCCAATGTTTTGAGTTATATTTTCCTTTTCAGCTAAAACATCGATCAAAGTCGAGACATCAAATTTTTCATTCACTCCAAATGTGCAATGTGTACCTTCACTAAAACCATGAGCTCTGGAGTCTAAAGCAACCGAATTGTACCCTAAATTAGAAAGGGTTTTACATAAGCCAGCGAAGGATTCCTTATTGGATCGAATGCCGTGCAATAAAATAATTGTGCCTTTGGTTTCAGCTAAATTAGAATAACTTAAATAACTTGATAAGTTAAGATTGTCAAAAGATTTAAATTCTATGGTTTTGCCTTTTAAGCCTTTAGCTTCAAATGTGTTTTCTTGCGTTTTAGATTGTTCTTTTTTAAAAACCTGTGCCAGCGGGTTTCTGATTTCTGTAATAAACCTTGGAGCGATAAAATGCAAGCCAAAGAAACAAAGCGCAAGGAATAGGATAATACCTCGTTTAAAGTGCTTGTGGTATGTACGTTTCATATATTAAGGTTGGGAATGGTGAATAAAAATATAATCGTACAAAATATTTTAAGGCAGAGGTCAAAAATCATTGGTTGTAAAAATCAGTATTTATTCCATTAGATTTAACTGCCAGGAAACACCAAACTTGTCGGCACACCATCCAAATTTTTTGCCAAATCCATAGTTGTCAGAGCCGTAATTATCAAGCGGAATCATGATTTGCCCATCCTGAGATAGTTGTTCAAAAAAGTTGTCAATCTCATCTTCTGAGTGGCAGTCCAAAAACAAGGACACTCCGGGTGTTATCGACCAGGCGTGATTATAGCTGTTTTCAGAGATGCGATATGGGACACCATTGATTGTAAATTCACCGTATTTCACCAAATCAGGTGTTCCTGCAGCTTCGCCTTCCTGGTATTTTATGATTGTTTTGATTTCCGAATTCGGGAATATAGAAGTGTAAAATGCCATGGCCTCTTCTGTCTTTCCGCATTGTTCATTCACAAAGGTTAGAAATGTTGTTGTTTTCATCTTGATATTAGTTTAAACCGAGTTAAGAATGTTGAAATTTGAGTTCAGGTCTTTCAAAGTTAAGGTTTAAATCACTAAAACAGATATGGGAGTTGTATGTTTATGTGAACTAAAATTAACTACGAATGCATACTCAGATCAGTGCTTTAAACAAACAATAGATAGTATGTCCCTTTGGGAAATCGGGTAATTCGCCATAAACGTGGTACCCCATTTTTTTATAGAAGGGCAGCGCTTGAAAGCTTGTAGTTTCAGTTCTTATGTATTCAAATCTGTGTTTTGAAGCAAAGGCTTCGGTCGCTTCTATGAGTTTTGTGCCAACGCCTTTGCCTCGCGATGCTTCTGATAGCCAAAGTAGTTCAATACTGCAATAGTTCCAATATGCGTTGGCTCTTATACCTCCAACAACTTGACCCGAATCATCTTTTGCAAACACCGCAAACCTGGTGTCTGGTTCAAAAACTACTGCATCTGGCAAGTGTTGTTGGTTATAACGCTGTATGCCCTTACTAATGGTTTTTAGGTCTTCCTGCTTTGGATTAGTTGTTGTTTCTATAGTCATGATTTTTTATTTAAGCAGTTCACTATATTCTCCCAATGTATTAAAAATGTTGAAATAGGCGTTTACACCGTCTTGATTTTCAATATTAGTATTAACCAGTAAAAGACGCCCTATTTTATCTTCAGAATTAAAAAATAGAAGCGTAGAAACTCCGGGGTCTCCGCCAGTATGACCAATATTTCCTAAGGCCGAAAACCCCATAAATATTCCAGAATTATACTCATCGTCATAGGGATGATTGGCATCTCTTTCCGTAAAATGTTCTGCATTTAATTGGGTTTCAAATAAGATGTTGTAACTCTCTTTTGAGAGTAGCGTTCCCTTACCCGAATAGCCTTTAATCAATTCGGTTAAATACTTTCCTAAATCAGAAACGTTGGTAAGGAGTCCACCATCGGGATAAGTGATTAATGAGTAATGCGGAATTGAAGTTTTTGGACTGGAATACAAGGTGGAAACAGTCTCGTAATTTACCGAATTATAATCCCAACCCGTTTGTGTCATATTCAAAGGTTTGAGGATGTGCAAGTCTGTGAATTGAGCATAAGATTGATGCGATACACGTTCAATAATATAAGCCGCTAAGGTTGCACCAACATTACTGTATTCAAAGCGATGGCCTGGCATTTGGTTTAAAAAGGAATTGCTGTTATACCACATACCATTGGGTGACAAATAATTTTCCAAATATTGGGAAAGCGGTATTTTGGCTGATGGCGGATTGAAATTTTGTGGGTAAGAATTGGTCTTGCTTGAATCGCGTTTTATCTCATCTTTTAAAACATAAGAAGTGTTCATATAAACCTCTGTGTCGATTATGGTGGAAGTATGTGTGGCCAATTGCCTAATAGTAATTGGCAGCTCCGGATAATTAGGATTACTAACTTGAAAAGGGAGATATTTATTTACGGGGTCGTCTAATTGCAACAACCCTTGTTCTTGCGCCTTTAATAATGAAATACCTATAAGTGTTTTTGACACCGAAGCAATAGGTTGTATGGTGTTGATGGTATAATCTGAATTTGTTTCGACATCAGACAGTCCAATTCCGTTTTGGTATAAAACACCTGTCTCATCTACGATCGCAACACCCATACCATCAAAATAACCTTTGCTTAGGTTTTGAAGTTCTAAAGTGAGGCTGTCTTTAATAGGTGTTTTGGATTCAGTCCTAACCGATGGATTCAGTTTGTCTTTACAACCGCAAAGCGCAATTGTTATCAGAAGCAAGACACCAAAGTTGTATTTCATTTTAAATGGTTTTTGAAATGATTTACAATATAGTATAATAATTAAAGGTGTTGATTTTAGAAGTTTAGCCAGTGTTGTTGTTAGAAGCTGTAACTGTGTTCTCAGGTGTGTTTACGGTTATAAACGGACTTTTCATGAGGTATTTAAAACCTTGTCTCTCGTCAGTGTCAAACTCTTTTAAGCCATAAACCATTTCTGATGTGGGTATAATTTGATAGGTGCCAAATAACCGGTCCCAAAGAATAAAAATATCGGCAAAGTTTGAGTCGGTGTAGCGCTGTTCTTGGTGATGATGTACTCTGTGATGGTCGGGCATGACAAATACCAAACCTAAGGTGTTGTTTAGCCATTGCGGGTAGTTGAGATTGGCATGCACAAAAAAGAAAATGACGTATAGTATAACATAATACAATGCCATGGAGGTTAAATCGGTTCCGAAAACAGCAGCGGTAATAATATTACCGGTTTGATAGACTAAAATAAGATCTAAAGGATGAAACCTAAATGTGGTCGAAGAATCCATGGTGGTATCGCTGTGATGCACACGATGCAAACGCCATAGCACAGGAAATTTATGAGAAGCACGATGTATCCAATACGTAGTGATGTCATAAAAAATGATACTCAAGATCAGTTGTGCCGCAAACGGAAGTTCTACCAAGTATAATAGACCAATTTCCTTAGAATTTAGCCATTCAATACATTGAATTTGAACCGCCACAAAAAAGATGTTTAACAGGGTGAGACAAATCTGAAACAGTAAGTTGTTGATTAGGTGTTTGCCTCTTTTTTTAAATGAAAACGGCGATTTTGAGATTTGTTCAAGCGTAAAGAAAAGGACCAGTAAACCTCCAATAAATAGGTTAGGGTCTATGTTGAGTAGCCAATTAAGAAATTCCATCTGTTTACATTTGCTATGTAAGATACAAAAAGCAATTGTAAATATTACTTTACAGGTTTGGAAGGAAAGGCTGTTTGTAAATTGAGAGTGTAAAAATAAATATATACAAAAAGAAGCTCTTGGCTTCTTTTTGTATTACTATTTGGGATAAAAAAAGGTTATTTTTTAGTTGGTGGCGTAAATGTTGAAATCAATATTTTTTCTGTTGTGGCTTTAGGATACATAATGTGCTGTTTTTAATTGTTTTTTACTATTGTAAAATTACATTAATGACACAGTGTGGAGTTTGGTAAAATTCTGAAAATCAATAATTAGGTAAATTGCTTAGCCTATTTGTTTTCAGTTTCGTTGCTGTAAATTAAGGCTTCCATTCCGGGGTGTTTCATGACGTAAATAATGTTTTCTATTAATGAAGCTGCTCTTGTTAATTTTTTCTCAGTATCATTATCTATCTCAGTTTTTATGGTTCTAAACAAACTAAAAAGGGTGAAAACCAAACTCCCATCCAAATGAAACCCTGAAGATTTGGACATCCCTGGGTTTTTTATATTCTCAATATATGCTGTCATTTCTTCAATCGTGAAATCTGGTAATTCTTTTAGTTTTTACGACGTGTTATCACTTCTCCTTGCGCTTTTAATTTGCTTATAAGTTCGGTCTCATCATTTATATCCACGCATTTGAAAATGGTATGCTTATAGAAGTATTTGTAAATAATAGAGCGCAGTGCATCTTGATTTTCAAGATCATTTTTGTGTAAACCAATCCAAGTTTCAGATGCTTCTGTATCCAAATTCAATCCAACAACCGGAGGTGAACTGAAAGGCATGATTCGTTTTTCATATTTATTAAATGCCTTGAGCAATTCCTTTTTATCACTTTTACTAAGGGGATCAAAAACCTTTGCAATTGTTTTAATAATTAATTGGCCGTTATTGAAATCGGATTCGGTGATATTAGATTTAAAATCTTCGGTAAAATCCAAACCTGTTTTGTTTGATTTTATAGCATTATAAGCCGCGTTAGGTCCAAAAGGAAGACCCATCCAACCAATTAAATAATTTACCAAATTGTAGCTTCTTCGCTCACTACCTATAAGTTCATTCTCCTGGTATAGAAAAACTTTAGAAATTCGTTTTACAGGTTTAAACAACGGTCTGGGAATAATGTAAATAAAACTTTTAGCCTTAATGTTTGGGGTGTTTATGACTTCACTGTAAGTCATTCCGCGAACATTTAGGTTTATTTTGAATGTTTTTTTACTGTTTGTTTTCCCTGTCATTCTTAACTATTAATTAAACAGATACATTGTTCTGTTTTGGCTATCTGGTAGACCAATAATATTGTTGCAATAATCTTCTTGATAAATCAAATCGCCCTTTTTAATGTAGCCTGAAGCAAAAGGCATACAAGCGCCCCAAGAACCAGATGGTTTGCAATTAGTAAGGTCTGTGATTGAAACAAGAGTGTGATCGGCTGTGGTGATGACACAATGTTTGTATTGCTTGGCAGTATCTAATGCTGAATTGATGTTTTCATTTGAAATGGATATCACTTTTTGAGCCTCTAATTTTGCCATATTTTGAAACGCAACAATAGGATTCTGACCTTCCAATTGAGACAGTGTTTTCACATCTGTTAAAACCGTTGAAAGCGTGTTGGTTTTAGCAGGTTTTACCAAAGACTTTTCGGTTGCCGAAGGAGATTCAGTCGTTTTATGGACCTCGGTTTCTGTTTTGTTTGATTTATCAGAATTGCAAGCAAATAAAACGCTTAACATTAAAATTGTAAAAAGGTGTTTCATAATGAGATTTGGCTTTAATGTTTTAGTATTCGAAATTATCCCCTAACGGAAGTCCAAGTTGAGGAGAAAATTCGAGCTAATATATGATTATTCTTACTATTGAATGTTTATAATCTTTTTTTATTTGAGGTCATAAACTTCTATTACGTCAGCAGGAAATTGAATATTCACTTTCGGATTTGAGCTATTTTTCTTAATTGCCTTAGTGTTACCTGAATAGAGGTTAGTAATCCGTATTTCTTTGCTTTGGTTTGTTAAAATATATTTTCTATTCTGAATTAATTCATAAGGCGTGAAAATCTCCCCGTTTTTGATTATTAATTCATTATTTGAATTCTGTGAGTCAATTGCCAAACTTTTATTTAAACCCAATTCAATAATAGGTTTCGAGGTGAAAGGTGTCTCAGAAATCTCTATTTTTATAATTTTGATGCTGTCGTTGTGATATTTGTTTATGTTGTTTAAGCTTATTCCTATGTAATTATTACCATTTTTATAAATTGTTCCTTGCACATTATTTTTAATTAATACATGTTTGGAGTCATCTTTATAAATAAAATCCCAATCCTGAGGCCTTCCTACGGCTTTAAATTTTAAATCCTTAATAAGTGAATCGTTTCCTTTAACCACTATTTTAAAAGACTTGTCATTAAAAGTGGTGTTTGTGTCTTTTAGCATTACACGACAATAATTCTGTTTGTCCTTTTTGTTATTGTTTACAAAAACTAATTGACTGTCAATTAATTTACATTGTCTAAAATCATTAAGTTTTAGAGGAGTGGCATTGATTTTAGTGGAAGATGCGTAAAACAATTCATTGATCTTCTTCAACTTAATATTTAGGATTTGAGACAAATCATTTGTTAGATTTAATGACCTTTCTTTTCT
This sequence comes from Bacteroidetes bacterium MedPE-SWsnd-G2, assembly GCA_001874335.1. GTDB lineage: Bacteria > Bacteroidota > Bacteroidia > Flavobacteriales > Flavobacteriaceae > MedPE-SWsnd-G2. The sequence goes on along the minus strand of MPDE01000001.1, from coordinate 337,431 downwards.
ACCAGTAGCATTCAGGTGATATAAAGTGTTTGATAATTTTTCTCTTGGGAATGACAATATGTTTTTAGATAATAATTGTATACCTGTTTTGTCGCTTAAAGTTTGGTAATATGTTATCATTTCTTCTTTTGAGAAGCGACTATCCGCTATCGCAGGAATTGAAAAATAAACTTTGATTCCTCTTTCATTTAAATTGGTTTTTAAGTTTTGGTAATATTTGAATAATTCAATGTTACTAGGTGGATCTAATTTTTTTGCCTTGATTTTTGAATACGTACCAGTGTTCATTTCAAAATCAATGACATTTTTTTTTAAATTATCATTTTTAAAAGCTTTTGCTTGGTAGGTTCCTGGTTTATAGGTGTTTTGGGGTTTAAAGTCAAAGTTGATAATGTTATTTTGAGAATTATTAATGTGACATTTTAAAATTGGCGCAATAGCATCAAAATTTTTATAAGTTTCCCATCTTGCTTTTAATGGCATAAACTGAAAGTAATTTGAGACTTCTACAGATGCGCCGTATAATTCGTCATTAAATTCCTTTGATATAATTAAAATGTCTCCTTCTGTTAGGAATGGTGTAACAGGTGATATTATATTAAAAGTATTTAACCCTGCGTGAAACCCCATATTCACCACAGGAACTCCAAGAGAAACTTCCATAAGGTCACTGTCAATGCCAAAATTTACATTAGACCCACCAACGATTACAATTTTGTTAGTGTCTATGCTTTCCAATTTGTCAAACTTTTTTTCAAGACCCCTCCCATAAGACACCAAATAATCGTTATTTAGTGTAATTATGGTAAAATTAAAGTACAGAAAGATGCATGTTACCAGTGTGAAAACGAATACTATAAATTTAAGTGCGTTTTTCATTTCTTAAAATTGAAAGTAAATAAATTGTGATGGCTCAACGGGATAGAATCCCCAAAAAATTATTATTAAAACAAGGGTAACAACTGTTATCCAGCGTGGTATGATATTCTCTTTAAGAATAATTTCAGTTAAGTTGTTTTTTCGTTCAATTATTTGAACTGTAATTAAGAACATAATTAAGAAAAATGAGAAACCTAAATCAAAATCACTAAGACCTGTATCTAATAACTCGAAGGAGTTTATAGTAAACATATGTTGCAAAATATAAACAGCATCAGTTAAGGTGTTTGCTCTAAAAAACACCCATGCTAAACTCACAAAACTAAAAGTAACAATTATGTGAAATAGCTTATAACTGTAACCATTGGTTTTAATGTTAAGCTTTAAGTTTATGAATTGTTTTAATGGCTTAGATAACTGTTCAAAAATTAAACCAATTCCATGAAGTCCTCCCCAAATTATAAAATTCCAACTTGCACCATGCCACAAACCACTGACAATAAAAACGATGAATATGTTTCTTAAGCGTTTAAAAGATGAAACTCGATTACCACCAAGCGGTATGTATAAATAATCCTTAAACCATGTGCTTAGTGAGATATGCCATTTTCTCCAGAATTCAGTGACGTTTTGCGCAAAATATGGCTTGTTAAAGTTTTGCATAAGATCAAACCCCATAATTTTGGCGGTTCCTATAGCAATATCTGAGTAGGCCGAAAAATCACAGTAAATTTGAAATGTAAAAAATAGAGTTGCAACAATTAAAGGTAATCCTTCATGGTTGGTCGGATTGTTATAAATTGTATTGACTAAAATGGCTAACCTATCTGCAATTACTACCTTTTTAAACAAACCTCTTAAAATTAAAAAGGCTCCAAATGATAAATTATTAAAGCTGAATTTTTGTTTTAATTTAAATTGTGAAAGTAAGTTTGATGAACGCTCAATTGGCCCTGCAACAAGTTGAGGAAAAAATGAAACAAAAAGGGCATATCTGCCAAAATGATATTCTGTTTCAGTATCACCACGATAGACATCAAGAGTATAGCTTAAAGCCTGGAAAGTATAAAAGGAAATCCCGACAGGTAAAAGAATGTCTACAAATGGTAGGGTTTCACCAAAATCATATTTTAGGACTACGGCATTTATATTTTCTATAAAGAAATTAAAATATTTAAAGTATACTAGTATTAATAGATTAATGCTAAAAGAAAATGCGACACACCAATTTTTGTATTTAACTTTTTGATTTATTGATGTTGATTTGTTAATACGGTCAATTGTAATACCACTTAAATAAGTAATTACTGTAGAAGTAAATATTAGAATTGCATATTTGGGATTCCAACACATATAGAAATAATAGCTACTTAAGAGTAGCCAAAACCATCTATATTTAGAAGGAAGTGAAAAATAAATTATTGTTACTAAAGGAAGAAATAATAAAAACTCTAGCGAATTAAATAGCATAAAACTAATTTAAGGTAATTGGGTTTGCAAAGAATTTAATCCGAAAATATAAGTTCTTTCTTATTCGCTAATATATGATTATTCTTACTATTGAATATGTGTAATCTTTATTTGTTTTACGTAACACAAGAGCTGTTGCCTTAAACGGTTTTAAATCAATTATTTGTTATAACGTCAGGTGTATATTTTCTCAAAATGGCTTAATTACCATAAGACCCAAACTTTATTAGACTCCAGCATAAACAAAGCCCTAAAAGTCCGATGCCTATGTACCCATAAAAAGCAGCAATTAATAACAAAAGACCAGCAATCAGTACAAAGGTTTTGACGCCTCGAATAGATGTTTTCTGAGTTTTAGAGGGTTTGGTATTTAAAAGTTGATTTAAATAAATCTCATCCGATTTTTTTAAATAATACTTAATTTCAGAATCATCAAACCCTTGAGCGGTCATTTCTGTGATGATGTCCGCTTTAGATAATCCCTTTGCCCTTAATGAGACGCTATAGTCTAATTTGTTCATTTATATGTGCAATCCACAACTCTCTTTCGTTCACCACAAAGGCAAATTCTGTAAGATCTGTTGTTATTATTCTGATGCTGTTGTCTATGAGTTTAGCCGTTTTTCGTTCTATAATTTGGGCAATATCTTGATACTTAATATCGGTTTGCCCTCTTTGAATATTTATTTTATGTGATTTAAATATCAGTTTTTTATTGGTCAAGAATAGTTTACCACCAACGCCTTCCATACTACGAAATAAATTTGCAGAACCTTCTATTTTAATCACTTCCTCTACCTCTAACTCTGGAGTAATTTTTATTCCAACTTTATTAGAAATTTTAGCAGCAAGTTTTCATTGAAATAAGGGAACCCAATTCCGAAAAATAGCCCAAAAGTGATACCTTGAAATAGGATGCTTTTGACAGATGGGATTGTGTCCTCCGAGAAATAATCAAATAACCAAAGTATAAACGAATACGTAATAGCAATACCGATGGCAAACCGTATACGGTACTTCCAATTCATTTTTAATATTTTATTGCCAATTTCCATAGTGGTTGTTTTGAGTTAAAGTTGTGGTACAAGTAGTGTTTTATCCAGTTCAGCCTTTTTTCCAATAGTCTTGTTTTGCTTTTTTCTGTTTGTAATATGCTATAAATATTAATGAAAGTGGAAAAAATAATATTATCGAAATCCACTTTAAAGTTGTCAAAATTATGTTCACTTATTTTTCTTTTTTGTAGGCAGTTTTACCTAGAGTTACCATCTTGGAAATTGTTATTATTTAATAGTAAAACCAACAGGTGCTTTCAGTTTTCCCGAATCATACATATTAATATATATTGAGACTGTATCTTTTGAGTTTTCCCAAGTAACACGGTAATTATCTAACATTACACTACCAAACCCAAATGGGTCATTATCACTCTTAACAGGACAACAACTCCCGGCTCTATAATAAGAGATTCTTTCACCGTTTGGTCCAGCTAATGCATTAAGAAACCTTCTTTCGTTTTGTACGCCTTCAGAATCTTTAGCTCCTCCAACTTCTACCGGATTCTTTGGCGTTAAGCCGTAAGTTTTGTCAGTAGATATTTCTTGTATCAAAAATGTAATATTGTCACGTAGTATCTGAGTTGTGTTTTTCGAAGTTTGTTTGGTCGCAGAACAGGAGTAGAGTATTAATGAAACTCCAAGTATAATTATGTGTTTGTTCATTTTAAGTTTGTATAAAGTATTGTTAGCGTTTATTTTTTTAAGTTGAGGTATTGGTTTTTAGAGGTAGATAATATTTAAAATCAATATTGTCTTTAGTTGTTTTCTAAACTTGTAATTTCTCTTTTTATCGGCGCCTACCTTTGGGCTAAAAAATGAAGGAGCCATTTGATGTATACGGTGTTGAATTGGGTTCTATTCTAACTTTTCGTTTTAAGCTTCTTAAATCGCGTTAATGGCACCTTTAATAAATTGATAACCTCCAAAAACTATTGCTCCCCAAAAAATGTATCCAACATCAGCTAAGGTTGCAACTAATCCTCCAATACACCAAAGAGAACCATAAAGCATATCTTTTTTAGCGTTTTCTTTTAGAATTGCTGCATTTTGGGTTTTTAAATCTAAAATAATGGCAGTAGCATCCTTTTCGCTGGAACCATTTTTAATTAATTCAGCAATCACAACTTCAGTTTTAAGCTCTTCGTTGAATAATAGATTGGCAGCGAGTTGGTAGCTTGCTTCAGGCTGTTCTGTGTTGATGTTTTGGTCTTCCATAATGGTCTTGAGGTTTAGCTCTGAAATATAAGGTAATACTCACAAACTAAAAACAAAGACTGTATTTTTTTGTGGTATAATTCTTAAATCTCTAAAACAGAAAGTCTTACTCCAAAACAGCCACAATACGCAGTGGTGCGCCGCTACCGCCTTTAATTTTCATGGGTAGTGCAATAATCGTAAAATTGGTGTTGGGGAGTTGGTCTAAATTGGTAAGGTTTTCAAAGGCAGGAATGTTAGCAGAAAGCAAACTCACGTGGCTTTTAAAATATTCAGACTGCCCGTAATCAATACTCGGGGTGTCAATACCAATGGCGTTGATGTTGCGTTGTTTGACCAGCCAATCGGCAGCTTCGGGAGAGAGTCCCGGAAAATGAAGTTTTGCAATAGCATGTTCACCACGCTCGTTGGTGCCCAAATACTGTGCTTTATTAGGGTAATACTTGGCAAATCCTGTTTGTAGCAGCACAATACTAGCGTCAGGAATCGTGAAGTGTGTGGCTTCCCAAGTTTTTAAATCGGCCACGGTAATCAAATAATCGGGCTTGGCTTGTGCATTTTTTGAGACATCTATTTTTATGGCTGGCCCCATGAGTTTCTCTAACGGAATTTCATCTACCGTTTGTTTACCTTCAGCAAAATGGATAGGTGCATCAATATGTGTACCGCCATGTTCTGCTGTACTAAAATTATAAGCCGAGTAGTAAAATCCCTTGTCGGTTTGCCCATTAAAAACGGTGTCTAATTCAAATTCTTTAGCGGTTACCCAATACACGGTTTCGTGGGAGTAGGCATGAGACAAATCGACAATGGTTTTTGGTTTTGCTGTTGTTGTATCGGTATTTGTTTCAAGGGGTTTAGTTTGCTGCTCACAATTAAAAAGTAGCAAACAAGGGATAAGAACAACAACAATAGCCTTCATAGTGTTTAGTTTAAAATTAATTTATTGTTTGTCGAATTTCACATTTAGTGTGCGCCCACTATTAAGTGTTAATCCAGATATTTGGTTTTGAGCATCACGGTTAAACATCACATGGTAACCCCAATTGGTTTTAAACACATCATTGGCAAAAGGCATTAATTCAATTTCTCCTAACCAACGGTGGTGAATACTAAGTTTACCATCTGTAACTTTTAAGTGGTAGGTGGTTTCCAATTCCTCACTAAAAAAGTCGCCCTCATAGGTATGTAATTTGCTCTTACTCGTTTCCCAAGAATCGATTTGATGATAGCTGACCGCATCACCATCGGTAATGGTGAGTGTCGTTTCTTTGTTGGAGGTGTCAAATTTTATTTTCCCATTCCAATTGTCCACCCTAAAGGTGTTTTTAGAAGTTGGTATCAAAGTAAATTCATTATCACCTCGTAAACTGTCACCTTCAAGGGTAATCAATGCGGTATCATTGCCTTTTTCTGAGATATAATGCCCCACAAATTGTTTAAGCTTTTTCTTAGCCACTTTTACTGTTTTGTCCTCCTGAGTTTTAGACGGTTTCATATACTCGCCTAAAATAAGGTCGGCAATTTTAGAAGTCGCTAACCAGCCCTTGCCACCATAATTAGAAATGGTGATTAAACCCAATTGGTGTTCTGGAAAGTAACTAAGTTGGGTTGCAAAAGCTTCATGCCCACCAGTATGGCGGTAGCGCGTTAAGCCCTTGTATTTTCCAACGCCAATACCCAAGGCATAACCAGAACTCTTGCCGTTGTTTAAAATAAACGGATCTAAAAACAGTTTGTTCACGGCTTTGCCTCCAATCTCTGCGGTGTCATAATTCATCACCCAAGTCATAAGGTCTGGGATGTTGGAGTAGATTTCGGCAGCTCCAAAAATTGCTCGGTTACTCTTCTCGTTGGTGTAACCTTTATCGCTATGTGAATAAGATTCGGCAGCATTTTTAATCACCTCGCCCACATAAGATTCTATTTGGGTGTCGTTCATGTTTAGCGGTTTCAAAATGTTGTTGCTAACCCATTGATCGGCTTCTTCGCCTGTTACTTTTTTGAGTACCTCGGCAAGTATTACCCAAGCAGTACTGTTGTAAGTGTATCTTGAGCCTGGCACAAACTCTAACTCGGGTTGTTTTCGCACCACATTCAGGCATTCTTCACGAGATAGTTTGTCGGTACCAATAATACGTCCTGCCAGATTAGACATGGTATAGGCTTCTCTATAACCGCTGGTATGACTCAGCAAATGTCTAAGCGTAACCTCGTGTTTAAAGCTAGGCCAGTTATCTAAATATTGGCTCACAGGATCGTCTAAGTTCAATTTCCCATCAACAGCGAGCATGGCAAAGGCGTAGCCTAAAAACTGCTTACTTACCGAACCTGTATTGTAAACCATATTCGGGTTGTTTGCCGTGCCATAGGCCAAATTAGCCAGCCCGTAACCTTTACTAAAAATGAGTTCGCCTTTGTGTACGACGCCAACAATAAGCCCCGGAGTGGTGTCATTAACGGCCATAGGAATTAAGGCTTCTATATTTTTAGCGAGTTCGGCCTTGTCAATCGTTTGTGCCTCAATGCTTCCAAGTCCTAAAAAGAGAAGACCGATTAAAATAAGATGTTTCATTACTGTGCTGTTTTAAGTGTAATTATTAGGCGATTGATTTATTGCTTTTTAAATTTTAAGTTCTTTACTCGACCTGCGGCCAAGGTGAAACTTGTGGGTTGCCCCATGTGATCTGTATTAAACTGAAAGGTTCCGAAATCAGTGTTCGAAAAGACATTGGTTAAGACCGTTTTTAAGGGTGATATTTTTTTCTGATTCACATAAAGCATTAATTGGTTGGCCTCGAGTTTTATACTGTAAACAACATTTAATTCGCTGCTGTGATAATCGCCTGCAAAGGCTTTTAATTCTGAAGGGTTATAGTCTTTTGGGGTAAAAGGTATTGACACCGAATCTGGGTCGTCGTTGACTCTAAACAGCATATTGTAGCGGCCGTCAGGTTGTTTTTGAAAAGAAACTGTGACATCACCACCTACATTTACCATTTTAAACGCGTTTTTCCCGAAAGGTTTTAAATCACTTTCGTTGGTTTCAGAACGGAAGTAGCGCAACATACCATCTCGTAAATATATTTTTCGAGCAAGAAGGTTTTCTGGGTTCCAGTAGTGTCCACAGTATTGTTCTAATTCGGTGGTTGAAAGGTCGATGAAGTTAACCGCTGCTGTGGCTGATTGGTTAGCAGGATTGGTAGTGTTCTCATCCGATTTAAATTCTGATTTGAGAAAGACATCGGCCACTTGTAATGCCATTTGACTCGGATTTGAGTCTGCTCTGTTTGCAAATATTGCTACCGAAAAATGCTGCTCCGGAAACCGAATCAATTCGGCTCTAAAGCCCACAAAAGCCCCACCATGACTTATGGTTTTTAGTCCCTTATGGCTGCCAATTCCTAATCCAGAGGCGTAGTCTAAAACCGTACCATCATTTAGCCGTCCTTGCTCGCACATCTGCTCCCAGAACGCTTTATTCAAAACGGAAGAATTGTAATAGGAATCGTCCCATTTTTTAATGTCGTTTATTGTTGTGAAAATTCCGCCATCACCTATCATATCTAAGGTTGTCATGCTAATCTCATAACCGTTTTCTTTGGTTGGTCTGTAGCCCGAAGCACGATTGTTTACAATTTGATTATGGTTGTTATGAAAGTGCGTTTCGGTCATGTCAAGTGGTTTGAAAATGGCTTCCTTTGCATAATCTGCCATATTTTGTCCACTCACTTTATTTACAATTTGACCTAACAGCCAGTATCCCGAATTGCTGTACAGAAATTCTTCGCCAGGGGCAAAGTTTAAATCCTGTTGATTGATCAACCAAGACATGATATCACTGTCGGTATAATAATCGTCATTGCCAAGTCCTCTAAGGTAGGATAGGGTGAGATAATCTCTAATTCCGCTGGTGTGATTTAAGAGGTGTTTTACTGTGATTTGTTTGGCGTAATCCGGAAAATCGGGAAAAAAATGATCTAAGGTTTGAGTTAATTCAAGCTTGCCGTTTTGGGCTAATAGAATAATGCATGCCGCCGTAAATTGTTTTGATGTCGAGCCAATTCTAAATACAGAAAAGGCCGAGTTTGGGATAGGGTATTCTAAATTGGCCATACCATAGCCCTTGGCGTAAATTAATTTGCCATCCTTCATCACACCTAATGCACAACCCGGACTATCAGACGAATCCCAGGCTTTAAAAATTTGATCTACGGCGTGTTGTTCTGGGAGTTGTCCCCAACTTAGATTGCTGCAAAGTAGGAGTAGAAAAAAGTAATACTGCTTCATAAATTAGTGTTTAAAAGCTTGACCTGAATAAAAGATGGCTTCTGTTTTGGTTGCTGTTAGGCTCTAAATTAAATGATTTCAAACAGAAATTAAAGTAAAGTAGGGTTTAAGTGTTTTGCAATTGTTTGAAAATTAGTTGTTTGTGAAGTAGATGGGAGGTGAGTAAATAAAACAGTTGTAATCTTGGTTTTGAACCGGTATGTTTGTCAAAACATTAATTCCAGCCCTTTGTTTATCATGAGTTTACTTCAAAAATATTTTGAGACCATCGCTCTTTTATTTGTTGCCGTTTTATTGGTTTTATCTGCTAAAACCGAATTGCCAAGACCAATTTTGGTTATTCTAATTAGTGCGTTAGCATTTTACTTTGTGCCATTAAAATTAATGCGCATTAAAAATGATTTGGGTGCGAACTGCGTAAGGCTTTCAAGTTGTATTATAGGAAGTGCTTTAGGGGTGTTTTTACTTCAAACCAATGCCTATTCTGAAACCATTTACATCGGATTTGGGATAATAAATGTTGGTTTTATGATCATGTACTTTTTTAAAGCCCCAAAAACAGAGGGTTACATTACAACCTATCACAGGGTAATGCGTAATCACTTTCTAATCGGGATTTGCTTGGCCTTTTCTTCAAGTATTTAGCCAAGGTTGTAGCACTTGATAAAAAAGATATCCATTTAAATTTTATAGGTATAGGCCTTACTCTATAGAAATTTTACTTCTTACTTCGATGTAGGTGCGTTTGTCAAATTCAAAGTCAAAATAGCCGGCTTCGCCTGCCTTACCACTAACTTCTAATGAGGTTCTACCAATCTCTAAATCTTTTTTGTCAAAGGCTTTTACAGATAAAGTCTTTTTAAAATCATCCTCAAATATTATGTAAAGGGTTAGTAGGTTGTTTTTACCACCATTTTTGCTGTTATCAACAACAAATTTGCCGGTTTTTATTCCAAAACTTTGAAGTTGAGGTGATAATTGAAGTTCACACTCTAAGGCGCGATCAACACCTTCGGTAACGCCTTCAAAAAATTGAGTTGTTGTATTGCCGACAACTTCGCCGCCTTTGTTAATCGTTTTTTTTGTGGAGTTTTTAATATTATCGCAAGAACTTAAGGTTAAAGCAAGAACTAAAAGTGCAATTAATTTGTGATTCATAATGATGATTTTGATTGATGATTTTGAATACTAAGAACGGTAAGTTTTTTGAATTAGTATGTTTTTTCTTGCAAAAAAAAGCGCAATCCTAAAATTGCGCCTTATCGTCTTATTGTTTTTCGGCATAGGCCTTAAATGCGGTCATGTATTTTAGGGATTGCTTTTTCATTAAGGGTTTCATTAAAAAGCCAATATATTTCATCGGGCCATTGAGCTCAAAGTAGCTGTTGTTAATTTGAGTGGTGCTATTATCTGAAGCTTTTTCAAACTTCATTTCAACCTCGTTATAGCCCATTTTGCTTTCGTAGGCAAACTTAATTTGATGTGGTAAATTTTGTTCTAAAATGGTTTCTGCAATCACCATCGGTTTATTTTTAAAGATAAAGTGAAAGTTGGTTTTAGAGCCCTCAGAATGCGCCTCTCCAGAAATGCGTTCTAAGCGTTCAAATCCCTCCATCCAATGTTTGAGTCCGTCAGGATTTGTAAAATGAGTAATGACCTCGTCGTGAGGTTTGTTGATAGTGTTTTTTAGTGAATACTTCATGAGTTGTTAATTATAGGTTTTGAAAAGGAAGGCTATTAGGTGAACGTCCTTCAATTAGCAATTTACAAAAAAGGATGTTGATTGTGTTTAGTCCTTTATCAAACGACAATTAAATTGACTGGTTTCAGTAACAATTTGCGCCATGTACACTCCCGATTTTAAATGCGAAACATCCAGATTACATGTATCAGTTTGAGCGTATTGAAATTGGGAAACGCGTTTACCATTCATATCGAAAATTGAAATAGTCACCGTACTAAAATGATTATTGAGCTGTATTGTTGCCGAATCTTTAACGGGAATTGGAAACAGTGTAGTCTTAGTCAAACTTTCATCATCAAGACTTAAGGCAGAGGTTACAGTTATAACTTTTGATGTCGTTGCAGTTTTACCACATTTTGTTGTGGTTAGTGTCACGGTGTAATCTCCGGCAGTAGCATAAGTATGCTGCGGATTTGTTTGTGTTGAGGTGTTGTCATCTCCAAAATCCCAAGATACGGCGTCAAAATTTGTACTGGTATTGGTGAAGTTGACATCGGTATTAGTAATGACTTCGTTAAAACTGGCATCGGCAAGGTTTGTTGTAAAGTCGAAAGTTTCAATTTGATTAAAGACCACTGTTTTTGCAGCTAATTTGATGGTGTTTGCATCGGCCTCTGAAAGTGTCGAATTCCAAGTGATTAGACTCGGATCTTTTTTATAAATCATGGTGTAAAAAGCACAGGCAGCCGCATAACTTCCGGCTAAAGAAGGGTGAGAACCATCAGCCGTATATAAGTCTATTTCTGGGTGGTTTGTTCTCAAATAACGCCATACAGCACCAGCGGGAGCTACTTCTCCTTCGTTAACTTCGGCCAGGTCCATATAGGTGTTATAAATGGCATCGTCCATACCTTCGTAGGTACATACCCATGAAATAAACTCGCAATTATTAGCATCTCCATTTTCTCGTCCCCAAGTCATATAGAATAAAGGATTAGAACAATCGTAATTTGCTCTTATGGCCGTGGTGAGGGTTTCAACATGAGGATAAACTTCAGTAGCCATTTGTGAGGCACTCCAAGAGGTTTCTTGACTTTGACCTTGCAATACAACATAGTCCCATTGTTCGGCATTAATTTTAGCTAAGGAAGTGCTGTTAACAGCGTGGTTTAAAAAGCGATGACCACCAGGAGTATTACTGTCGTAGATTAAAACGTCTCCAGTGTTTTCGGCCATGTTTTGAATGATTAATGGCAGGTTGTTGGCACCGGTATAACTGTTGCCTAAAAATAGTACTTGCTTTGATATTTGGGCAAAACTGTGCGACAGTGGTAGGCCTATTAAAATTAAAAGCAGGGCAAAGCGTTTCATAGCAAATGAAATTTTTTGCTCTAAGTTAAGATAAATAAGGGATTTGATTTACTGGCTTATTAGATTTAAGCAAAGGGTATAAGGATCGCTGTGGTCAATTTTAGCTAAAAGCCAAGCGTAAAAACTAATAGAAAACACATCTTCTTCTTGTTTTTGAGCTTTTAGCAATTGCTTGGTTTTGCTTTGAAATTGATGAGTATTGACCACATTGTTGTCGTAATAATATTGAATTGCGAGTTTTAAAAATTCCAACACCTTTTCTTCATTTTTGGCAAGGATATTGGCCTTGTGTTTGCGCTTAAAACTTTGCAATCGCGCTTCAACTAAATCGCCATAATCCAATTCAATAAGGAGTAAAATTTCTATTAAGTTCTTTTTAACTACCCAAATGTTGTCGGTTTTTTTTGAGTACCAAGTATCACTGTGATGAAATTCTTGGTATAGCTTAAAAGCGGCTTTAAAGTCTTGGTTAAGGAATAGTGCAACCACCAAACTCAGCTTAAGATGTAAAGGGTATTCAGGCTGTTGTTTGAATTTGTTATAGTTAAATTCTTGAAGAGCTAAAATAGCTTCAGGGTTTCGCCCCGTATAAATTAATAGTAAATTGGATAACAGTTGGTATTGGGGGTAGAAGGTGTTGTAATATCTATTGTGGTCCAATTGCATATAATAATGCATGTCTTTTAAGTGAATTTTAGCCACTTCAAATTTTTTAATTCTGAAATAGGTATTGGCCAAATAATACAAAATATGCAAATGCGCATTGAGATGTTTGTCTTCAATCCGTTCGGAGATTTGAATGGTCTTACAAGCATTTTCTATAAAAGATAAAACCGCAAAGTAATCACGAGAAGCGTGAGCAACTTCATTACTTATTTCTATTATTTTTAGAAGGGCAGTATAACTTAAATCTTGCGATATAGATATTTGATAACTCTTAAGGTTTTTATTAATTATATCTGAAACGTTAGTTGTTGAATTGTGTAATTCAGCTTGAACAGAAGCATAGAATAAATTGAGTTTTTCATCTTCCAAAAGGCGCTTTTTATTGCTATTATAATCTGCGATAAGTTGTTTTAAGTCTATTTTTGGATTGAGGTGGGCATACATGATTTTGTAATTGTACACCTCGTTTAAAATGGAGAGTAAATCGTATTTTTTTGCAATTAATTCGGCTTTATTTAAGGTTTTATAAGCAATTTCAATTTTCCGGTTTTCTAAAAACGAACTTCCAGCCATGAGCAATTTCATGGCCATCATTTCTTTAGACGATTCTTTTTCAAAGTTTTTAGCTGCAACAAAGTCAATCAATGAGTCGTGCAGACGTTTGCTTAGTGCATGATAGGCGCCCGGAGAAGGAGAGCCATACAAGAGATTTGGGATTTCCTTTAGAGACGTATTAGAGTTAAGCAGTTGAAATAATTCTACATTTTTGGTGTCGTTTCTTTTATTTCGCTGCCGCAGGTAACGCATAAAATCCTTCTTGCTTTCTATGGTTAAACTTAGAATTATTTCTCTTGCAGCATTCATTTATATCATAAGTTATGTGTGCTTAAATATACTTAAAACTATGAATATTTTGTTTATAGGTAGAATTTATATCGTAAGTATTTTAAATAAGTTGTATTTTTTTACTCACAGATTACTCGCAAATTTGAACTGTTAATCAATACTAAAATTTCAATTAATACTTTAAATTATGGAACAGTTTTCAAAACAAAAATCGGCATCAGAGTCGTTTAAATCACCAACGGTAAAAAAGAGTGTAAGTGCAGAGAATTCTCAAAAACCTACTTCAGCATTTACAGGTGCATCTTGGGCTTGTTTAGTGACAGGTATCGTCGCTTTTTGTGTGGGTTTATGGAACTCAGACATGCAATTAAATGAACGTGGATACTATTTTACCATACTATTGTTTGGACTCTTTGCGGCCATTTCGGTACAAAAAAGTGTAAGAGATAAAATGGAAGGCCTTAAGGTAACAGATTTGTATTACGGACTAAGTTGGTTTGCTATTTTAAGCGCGTTATGCCTTTTAGTGATAGGCTTGTGGAATGCTGAGTTAGCCTTGAGTGAAAAAGGATTTTATGGCATGTCTTATTTATTGAGTTTGTTTGCATCGGTATCGGTTCAGAAAAATACAAGAGACAATATGATAGAGGTTTCAGATAATGTCAATTCTAATCAAGACAACTTTCCGCTATAGGGAAGTTGTTTGATTTGTAGGTTTTTACATCTTAAATTAATTAGTAGTACATTTAATTTTTAAAATCAATTTTAATGTTAGAACAAAACAACAAAAAACTCATCAATGCTTGGGCGTCCTTTGATTGGGCAAACTCTGTGTACAATTTAATTGTTACTACTGCTATTTTTCCAATTTATTACCTAACAACGACTAAGGCTGTTTTTGGTGGTGAAATGGTAGACTTTTTCGGTATGAGTATTAAAAACTCGGTATTGTATTCCTATGCCATTTCTTTTTCCTTTTTAATTATTGTGTTTATGTCGCCAGTATTATCAGGAATTGCTGATTACGGCGGATTGAAAAAGCGATTTATGCAATTCTTTACCTATTTGGGGTCATTTGCATGTATGGGATTATATTTCTTTACAGGTGAAAATGTGGAGTACGGTATTGCTTGTGCCGTTACCGCAAGTATTGGTTTTGCTGGTTCGTTGGTGTTTTATAACGGATTTCTACCTGAAGTGGCCAGTGTGGATCAAATGGATAAGGTGAGTGCAAAAGGCTTTGCAATGGGATATATTGGAAGTGTGATTTTACTTATTATCAACTTGGTCTTGTTTCAGAAATATGAGGTTTTTGGATTCGAATCAGGGCAGTCTGCCACGCGATTTGGTTTTGTTTTGGTTGGTATTTGGTGGCTTGGGTTTGCTCAAATTGCATTTCATTATTTGAGAGATAAAGGCGAACGAAAAAAGATAACCAGTAAAGTGCTAAGTCATGGTATTAAAGAAATAAAATCTGTGATGAAGATTGTAAAATCTAAGTTGGTAATGAACCGCTTTTTAAGTGCTTTCTTTTTGTTTAGTATGGGAGTTCAAACCGTTATGTTGTTAGCGCCATTATTTGCTGAAAAGGAAATAGGCATGGAGGCTGACGAAATGATAATGGTGGTTCTTATTATTCAAATTATTGCTATTGTTGGTGCTTACTTTTTTGCTTTTCTTTCCAAACGAAAAGGTAACGGGTTTGCCATTAGTACCACGCTTTTATTATGGATTGTGATTTGTGTTTCTGGTTATTTTCTACAAGATAAAATGTCGTTTTATACTTTGGCTGCCGTGTTAGGTTTTGTCATGGGAGGCATACAATCTATATCCAGGTCAACCTATTCAAAATTGATACCTTCAGGATCTAAGGACACTGCATCATTTTTTAGTTTTTATGATATCACCGAAAAGTTAGCTATAGTTATAGGTTCGTTGTGTTATGGTTTTATTGACCAGGTGACAGGAAGCATGCGAAATAGTATGATATTTATGTCTGTTTTCTTTATTGGCGGATTTATCTTATTGCAATTGGCGAACCTTAAAAAGAATATGAAATAATGTATGCTATACTGAAACAGTTAGTAAAGCTCGCACTGTTCTTTTTTTATAAAAAGATTGAGGTTTCAGGGAAAGAGCATTTGGTAGATAAAGGACCTTTGTTGGTTGTTGCAAATCATCCAAATACGCTTATGGATCCCTTAATTGTGGCTGCGCTTTTAAAACAACGTACAGGCTTTTTGGCTAAATCGGGATTGTTTAAAAACCGAACAGTTGGAAGGGTTTTAAGTTGGTTGCATGTGGTTCCAGTTTATAGAAAAGTAGATTTAGAACCTGGGAAAACTCCCGATAATAGAACTACTTTTTCTAAATGTCACGATTATTTAAGTCGGAAAGGAAGTATATTAATTTTTCCTGAAGGAAACAGTTATAACGAATTAAAATTAAGAGAAATAAAAACTGGGACGGCTCGAATTGCTTTGAGTTTTGAAGATGAAAACGGACTTGAAGAAGAGTTGAAAATATTACCCATAGCAATTGATTATTCTAATGCCACCTTATTTTACAGTCATGTTTCAGTTAGAGTTGGGGCACCAATTGTGGTTTCCGATTTTAAATCCAATAATGAAAACTTAGACAGCGTAACCCAAGTAAAACAGTTAACTCAGCTTATAGAAGATCGTTTAGAAGAACAATTGCCTATCACAACAGATAAAGATCAAGAAGAATTTTTAAGACAATGCCATTCTTTTTATCTGCAATATCAAGATGATGCGGTTACCGATATTGAAAAGGAAAACACTCTAGGTTTACGCTTGAGAATTTCCCGAATTATGCAAAAATTAAGGAAGTCAAATCAAAAGTTGTATACTGATACGCAACAAAAACTGAAACAGTTGTTTCATGACATCAAAAGAGAAAAATTGACTTTACACTGTTTAGAGAATAACTTTATGCACTCCAATAAACCTTTTGCAATTACATTGAGGCTATTGAAACTTGTATTGCTTTCTCCAATATATGTTTTTGGAATGGTTTGTAATTATTTACCATATATCATACCCTCAATGGTGTTTAAGCTTAGTAAGTTAGAAATTGAATTTAAGACGCCTGTACAAATGATTGTTGGGATGCTACTGTTTCCCTTGTATTATTGGTTTATGATTGTTATGATTGGTCGATTTGTGCAATTGGACTACCCTTTACTACTAATTCCTGCGTTTATCATTTCAGGGCAAATAGCGATTTATGTGACGGCACAATTTAAATTACTCATCAGTGAGTTAAATTTCTGCTTCCGTGTAGAACCTCAAGCTAAAATGGAATTGGTGGCCTTAAAGAAAGATATTCTTTATAATTTTAATCAGGTTAAGGTATAGACAGAAGCAGGAGTTTGTAGGCTACATTTTGTTGAATTATAACTTTGGAGGTTTATGATAAAAAGAAGTCGTGAAATAATTAAAAATAAGCGCTTCAATTACACCTAAAACAAATCCGCAAACTCCGGATATGATGGGCATGCCAAGTAAGGCACCGAATGCTAATAAAGTTCCTTTGCTTAAACCTGGAGTTGACATTGCTTCTGCCGAAAGGATATTAAGGCTCACCAAACAGTCAATAATTAATCCGCCAAAACTATATAAAACACCGCATATTAATCCTATAGTAAAAAAAATGAGACCCTGAAGTTTTCCAAAATTATAGGGATTTAATGTGTTTTGCTTTTCCATTTAAAACTTTATTTTTCAGACCACACCGCCAATTCATTTCCTGAAGGGTCAGTGAAATGAAATCGTCGTCCTCCAGGAAATGAGAAAATGGGTTTGCTAATATGTCCGTCAGAGGCTACAATTTTCGGTATTAAAAGGTCTAAGTTAGAATGGTAAATTACAACCAGAGTGCCATTAACTATTGGTTGGTTTGTTAACTCAAATCCGCCAGATAAACCTGAGTTTTCAAACGAACAGTAACTCGGTCCATAGTCCGTAAACGACCAATCAAATACCGATTGGTAAAACAATTTAATTTGATTCAAGTCTTTGGCCTTAAATTCGATGTAGTCTATATGTAAATTAGTTTGTGCCATTTGAGGTCGGATATTTGGTCTTAGAAAGATACTAATTTAGAATAGAAGTTGATTTAATTCATTGTAACAGGGCTGATTGGTAGCTTTTTCGCCATTGTAAAAAACCGGTAATTGAAAATCCGAAATAAACTATGGTAAGCATCAAATACAGTACTAAATCCTGCTGAATGTACAATACAATAGTTGCAGCATTTATTACAATCCAAAATAACCAAGAGCTCAAAATTTTTTTCGCTTCTAAAATGCTGGCGATAAAACTAAATGTTGTGGTCGTGGCGTCTAAATAAGGGTTGACAGCATCAGTATAATTACTAAATCCGTAGCCTACAGCTAAGGAAATTAGGATGCCAATACTTATAATCCTTAAATGATAATTTAAGGAAAGTGTTGATACTTTTAGCTTAGATTCGGGGTCTTGATTTTGTGACCATAACCAATAGCCATAGAACCCAATAATTACGTAATACACATAAAGTATTGCTTCGGAGTACAGGCCGATTTTATAAAAAAGCACTATGCTTAAAAGCGATGCGGCAATCCCGAAAACCCAACAAGAAATACGTTCCTTAATTAATAAAAACAGATAAATGAGGTTGAGAATAACGGCGCTGGCTTCGAGAAATAAATCCATTAAAAAAGAGATAAATAATCATTAAAATAAGTTGCTCCAGAAATCAATTTCCCATTGTGATAAAATGTGCTTTTTGGCTTTGGTAATGAAAACACAGCAAACGAAAAACGTTCACTTGATGGGTTTTCAGGAAGATCAACTTGATGTTGTAACGCCTGTTGTTGATGGTTAGAAAAGTATTCTATAAAATAACCCTTAAAACTAAACATATGTTGGTTGACAACTCCAACGTTTTGGATGTTGTTTTCGTTTGTGGTATAGGCGAGTCCCTTGTCAATTCCGAAAGGAAATGTTGTAAATATGGAGGCATCCTTATGACTTGATAATCTGACGTTGGTTTCAGCTTCAGCTTGCAAGCGTTTGGGATCTGGGTAAAAGTTACAAGACATCATATATCCCACCTTATCTTCCTGATACAGTTGGATGAGTCCGGGGAGATTTAATTGCTCTGCCAGTTCTAATTCAATGGTTTTGATGGCTGTGGTTAGTACTTGCCATTCTGTTGCCAAAAACTGATGAAATTCCTTTGGATATTTGTCAACTGAAACAAAATCTGAAATCACAAAAGAATGCAGCAAATCGGTGTCATACTGATTTAAACTATCCTTTTGTCCAATATAAGAATAGCCGTCAAATCCAACATTGTAAGCGGATTGTAAAAACTTACTTTTATAAGAATCGGGTTGATTTATAAAAGAACTGAGGGCTTTTTTTACAGAAGAGTCTTGTAAAATGGGTGTTTGGGACTCAATAATTGCTTTCATAATATAGTATCAATTCAAGAGGTGCGAAACTACAAAATAATGAAAGTATAAGCTTGAAAATTGTATGTTTTAGAGGTTTATATGTTAAGAGGATTTGAGCTTTTATAAACGAAACAATCTTGCAAGTGAGGACTGCTTTCTAACAATGGGTGTTTAAAGTTGGTATAGAACGTCATACCTATGCGTTTCATAACATGCTCTGATGCCTTGTTTGATTTTGGACAAATGGCATAAATGTCAACAAGTTTTAAGGTGTCGAAACCAAACGCCAAGCAGCGTTTTGCGCCTTCTTGTGCATAACCGTTGTTCCAGTGTTTTTCATCCAATCGCCAGCCAATATCAATACATGGTGTGAAGGACGCAGCATAGGTTTGAGTTGAGAGTCCGATAAAGCCAATAAACTCATTTGTTTTGATGAGTTCTACTGCAAAATAACAATGGCCTTTTAAACGATATTCTTCTTGCATTCTGTCGATAAACCCTTGGGTTTGGGTTTTGTTTTGAGTATCGGGGAAATGAGCCATAACTTTCGGATTGGCATTTATGGCTGCCATGGCGTCAAGATCACTTTGTTGCCAAGGTCTAAAAGCTAGTCGTTCTGAAGTGAAAATAGCCGTCGAATTAGGCATCATTTTGAGTTGTAAATTAGTTTTATATCAGGTTGTTCTACCGTGTAAAAATGTACCCAAATATAAATGTGATTAAAAAGAGCAATTAAAATTGCAGCCTGAGACTGCCAAATGAGTCCAGGGACGTAAAGTAAAAGGAAGCCATAAATATACATTCCATTTGAGGTGTATTTGAATATACCTCCTTTAACAAAGGGTTTGCTTTTGAAAATATCAGGGTAAAAATGATCCTTTCCAAAGGCGCGATCCGCAGTAAAATAGCGTTTCACAGAATAAAATAAATAACCACTTAAAAGAAGACAGATTACAGTTAAACTCATGCTTAATGTTGAATTTATTCTGAAGGTGTTTGCGTTAGAAATCGCCAAAAACGTTAAGCTCACAGGGCGAAGTATTATAAGGATTGCAAAGCCAATTTTATAAATAGTAAATCCCCGTTCTCCTAATGATTTGGTTATGGTTTTATGATGTAATTGTAATCGCCAACATAACCACACATAAATTTGATGACAAATTGGGACTAAAACTGCAATGACAAACCATGTTTTTGTTGGGACATCCCACAATTCGCCTTGCAAAATAATAGGGTGGTGTTTTGTGATTTGATACAGGCAAATTAAGAGAATAGCAAGCAAAAAGGCATGCCAAAACTGATATTTAAAAAGAGGAGATGTCATAATGCTGGTTAAAAGTATAAGTTATGAAATTAGTTGAAAATCAGTTGATTTGTATTAAAATTCACTATTTTTATTTGCTTTTAATAGTGCACCTCACTTTCTACATCTATTTTTTTGACTTCATTTTTAGGGTTATGGGAATTCATAATTAAACCAATTATCATGAAAAATGTTTATTATTTAGTTTTAGGTATTCTGTTTTTAATTAGTGGTTGCGCTAAAAATGAAAAAGAAGCCCCTGAGCCAGTTGCAAAAGGTCCTGTTGCTAAAGTAGTACCAAAGGTGCTTGAAATGCATGGTGATAAACGGGTGGATAATTACCATTGGATGCGATTGAGTGATGAGCAGAAAAATGCAGCATCTCCTGATGCGCAAACTCAGGATGTGTTAGAGTATTTGGGTGAGGAAAATGAGTATTTGCAAGAAGCAACTAAACATACTACTGCTTTTCAAGAGGAGCTGTATACCGAAATGACTTCAAGAATAAAAAAGGATGACCAATCGGTACCTTATAATGAAAATGGATATTCATATTATACAAGGTTTCGTGAGGCCGACGATTATGCATTGTACTGTAGAAAGGCCTTAACTGAAAATGCTGAAGAAGAGATTATGCTTGATGGTCCAAAATTAGCCAAAGGACATTCCTATTTCGGAATGGGATCGCGATCTGTAAGTAGTAATAATAAGTTGTTGGCCTATGCTGTAGATACCGTTTCAAGACGCCGGTATGACATTCATTTTAAAAACTTAGAAACTGGACTGCTGCTTCCTGATGTATTGACAAATACAAGTGGAGGGGCTACTTGGGCTAATGATAATAAAACGGTTTTTTATACTGTAAAGAACCCTGAAACACTGAGAGAATATCAAGTATATAGACATGTTCTGGGAACTGACCAATCGGAAGATGTTATGGTGTTTGAGGAAACCGACGAAACTTTTAGTTGTGGGGTGTACAAATCTAAGTCTAAAGCATTTTTAATGATTTACAGTTATCAAACACTTTCAACCGAGTTTCGATATTTGGATGCTAATAATCCAGAGGGTGAATGGAAGGTTGTTCAACCAAGAGAACGCAATTTAGAATATCAACCACAACATTATGGTGATCACTTTTATATAAGAACCAATTTAGATGCTAAAAACTTTAGGTTGGTGAAAACGCCTTTGGAAGCCACTACAAAAGAAAACTGGGCTGATGTTGTCCCGCATAGAGAACAGGTGTATTTGCAAGAGTTTGAATTGTTTAAGGATTACTTGGTTCTTGAAGAACGTAAGGGTGGTCTAACACACGTCAAGGTTCAACCATGGGAGGGAGAGTCTTATTATATGGAATTTAATGACCCCGCTTATCTCGTATCATTAACCACTAATTTAGATTTTAACACTCAAAATTTAAGGTATAACTATACGTCTTTAACTACGCCTTGGCAAACCTCCGAAATGCATATGGGGACCAAGGAAATGCAATTGCTTAAACAGCAAGAGGTACAAGATGTGACCTTTTCTCCTGATAATTATACTTCAGAACGTCATATGGCTACAGCAACCGATGGGACAAAGGTTCCTATTTCGTTAGTGTATAAAAAAGGGACTCAGAAAAGTGCCTCCACGCCTTTAATGTTATACTCCTATGGGTCTTACGGCTCTAGCTCGGAGGCTACTTTTTCTTCCACCAGATTAAGTTTGTTAGACCGCGGATTTATTTTCGCAATTGCGCATATTAGGGGAGGTCAAGAAATGGGTAGAGATTGGTATGAAGACGGAAAGCTATTAAAGAAAAAAAACACCTTTACAGATTTTATTGACTGCGGGCAATACCTAATTGATAACGGCTTTACGAGTAGCGATCATATGTATGCTATGGGAGGTAGTGCCGGAGGTTTATTAATGGGTGCTGTTTTGAATATGAGACCAGATATGTGGAATGGAGTTGTTGCGGCTGTACCTTTTGTAGATGTGGTTACTACAATGGCCGATGAGTCTATACCGCTTACAACCTTTGAGTTTGATGAATGGGGAAATCCTAAAAATAAAGAGTATTACGACTATATAAAATCGTATTCACCTTATGATAATGTGACGGCTCAAGACTACCCAAATATTTTGATAACTACAGGTTATTGGGATAGTCAAGTGCAGTATTGGGAGCCCGCAAAATGGACTGCCAAATTGCGAGCTTTGAAAACGGATGATAATATTATTGTAATGGATTGCAATATGGAAAACGGACATTCGGGTGCTTCAGGCCGATTTGAACGTTATAAGCGAACAGCTTTATACTATTCTTTTGTGTTAGATTTAGAAGGAATGGGAGCGTCTATTAAGGATTAAGCGTTTTAATTACCCTACACGGGTTCCCAACGGCAACAACGTCGTTGGGGATGGACTTTGTGACTACACTACCGGCTCCAATTACCGAGCGATTACCAATAGTGACTCCTGGGCAAATGACGCTAGCGCCTCCAATCCAGCAATTTTCGCCAATGGTTATGGGTTTTGCGTTTTCTAAATCTTGAGCACGAAGTTTCCAATTGGTGGGATGAGTTGCCGAGTAAATTTGAACATTTGGGCCAATTAATGTATGCGCTCCAATGCGCACTTGAGCAGCATCTAAAATGGTGCAATTAAAATTAATAAAGACGTTGTTTTCAATATGAATGTGACTCCCGTAATCACAGTAAAAAGGAGGTTCAATACAAACATCACTACCACAATGCTCTAAAAGGATATTTAAGATTTCGGTTTTTCTTTCAGGTTTGGATTTTCCAAGAGCATTAAGTTCAGAAAAAAGTTGATAGGCGCGTTCTCGTTCTTGAGATAACTCCAGACCAAATGCATTGTAGAGGTTTCCTCTTAATATTTTTTCTTTTTCTGATTTCATTTGCCAATAATTTTCAACTAATGTTTTTCGATATCTTACTTTTTCATTTAATTAGTACTGATGAAAATAGACTCGGGGTGTGGCGCAGTTGGTTTAGCGTACACGTCTGGGGGGCGTGAGGTCGCTGGTTCGAGTCCAGTCACCCCGACAAAAAGCGTTTAATTGGTGTTAGACGCTTTTTTAAAATTCGTAACCTAAGGCTAGAGATAACGACCAGGTGTCATAGCCTTCTTTAAAATCACGGAAGAGTGAAGGTCCGAATTTCCAACGGTTTGAAGTGAATTTTTTTTCAACCCCAATTCTAAAAATCCCTAAGTTTTCTTCGGTTTCTAATTCGACCCCGCCTCCTGCAACTAAATTCCACCCACGGAAAAACTCGTAAGTTCCTGTCAAAACCATTAAAGTGGCATTTTGTCGTTCAAGCTCTTCTTCTCTTAAAACTAGATACGTTCCAAATTCGTAATCCAACATAAACCCTAATTCCCATCGCTTTGTAATTCTAAAAAAATAATCTAAGCCGATTGTAGGTACGTAAATATCAGAGTCGTCTATATCTCCAGAATAACTCGCTTTTGGTATGTGAGTGGTTCCCATTGCAAAGTGAACTGAATGACGGTGTTTTTTCCAATGCTCTTCATGCTCTTCAGTTTCATTATGTTCATTCTTTTCTTTTTGATGTTCATGTTCTTCTTGTGCATTAACCATCGTTAAAGGCATAAGGAAAAGACATAAAACTAAAAGGTAATGAAATTTAAATGGCATGTATTATTATTTTGGATATCTAAATTTACAAACTATTCATTTACAAATCAATGTTATAAGGTTAAAAACCAATACTTTATTGAGATTAGAAAAAAACATCAAATAGATTTTAAAATAATTGTAATTGAAAATGATACTTTTACATAAGATTTTTATACCATGATTGGAACACATAATATTATAGAGGGACCTGCACAAAACATGTCTAAAATCGCATCAAATTCTGTTGGATTGGTTGTGACATCTCCACCATATCCTATGATAGAAATGTGGGATGATATTATGTCTAATCAAAACCCTAAAATAGGTGAAGCTTTAGGTGAAAATGATGGGTATTTGGCTTATGAGCTTATGCATCAAGAATTAGATAAGGTTTGGGCTGAAACCGAACGCATAATTAAACCTGGCGGATTTGCCTGTATCAATATTGGAGATGCGACAAGAACCATTGATGGTAAATTTCAGTTGTATCCCAATCATTCCAGAATTATTGAAGCCTTTTTAAAATTAGGCATGAGTAATTTGCCAAATATTATTTGGAGAAAGCAAACCAATGCGCCTAACAAATTTATGGGCTCTGGTATGCTTCCTGCGGGTGCTTATGTGACCTTAGAACATGAATGGATATTAGTGTTTAGGAAAGGAGATAAGCGTAAATTCACTAAGGAAAAAGACAAAGAAGAACGCAGAGCAAGTTCTTATTTTTGGGAAGAGCGCAATTTGTGGTTTTCAGATTTATGGGATTTGAAAGGCACCAAACAAAAAATAGACAAATCGGAGTCGAGAAAACGAAGTGCAGCTTATCCTTTTGAATTGCCTTACCGATTAATTCAGATGTATTCGCTAAAAGGTGATATTGTAGTTGATCCTTTTTTAGGAACAGGAACTACAATGTTGGCTGCAATGGCCAGCGAAAGACACTCAGTAGGCTATGAAATTGATCCTAAATTTGTTCCGATAATAAAAACTCATATTCAGGATGCTGGTGTGCCTTTTTTAAACGCCTATATCAAGCAACGACTTGAAAGGCATTTAGCATTTGTACAACAACGCAAGGAATTAAAAGGAGAACAAGCATTTAAACATGCCAATGATATTCTGGATACAGATGTGGTTACTGCTCAAGAAAAACAGCTTGTTATTAATGCGGTAGATAAAATTACAACTTTGGATAACGGATTTGAAGTAAACTACAAGTCTTTAGTTTAGAGAGGTATTTGAAGTATGCTATTACAGGTTGAGTCTAAATTCACCCATTGTTGCTTGTCATTATAAAAAAGGAAAAAGACAGGTTTATTCCATTTTTTATGAGCCGTTTTATTAAACGACTTAACTTCAGGTCTCATAAAATTATAGGATTGTGGTTTAACTTGAATACCCGCTATAACAGTCTCATCAGGATTATTTGGTTTTGAGACTAAAAGGTCAACCCTTAAATCTTCATCCAAATACCCAATGGCTTCTGAAAATTTGTAGTGAGGTAATAAATGACTTAAGTTTTCAATCGCTTGTCGTTCAAGAATCCCCCCTTTTAAAGATTGGGTTACAAACAGATCATATTCCCATTGAATGCATTCTGTGATACTAAATTTTATTTCGCCCCAATAAGGCAATTGAGAATGATAAAGGTTTAATCCAAAATCTACAATGCTTCCTTTACTGGAGACTTTACAATGGCAATCGTGTTTTGAGTGCCATTTAATAAGATGTTCTAATTCCGATTTGCTTTTAGGCTTATGGTATTTAATAAGCTTCATAACGGGTACACTTCTGTGCGGTGCAGAAATTCCCATTTTACCGTTTAACTCATTCAATAATCCTCCCGTATATGGCATAGATGTTTCAAATCAAAACTCTTGAAAGAGTGATTTACAACACTAATATACAGGATTTTATCTAAGCTACAGTTTCTTCTGACTTTGAAAGATTGGTTAGCATTTCTTCAGTCATTTTTTCTAAATCGAAATTATGCTTCCAACCCCAATCTTCTCGTGCTCGACTGTCATCTATAGATTTTGGCCAGCTATCAGCAATGGCTTGTCTAAAATCGGGTTTGTAAGTCATGCTAAAACCAGGAAGTTGTTTTTTGATGCTTTCTGCAATTTGTTCAGGTGTAAAGCTTATTGCAGATAGGTTGTATGAAGATCTTATTTTGATATTTTCGGCAGGAGCTTGCATAATATTTACGGTAGCGGCAACAGCATCATCCATAAACATCATTGGTAGCGCTGTGTCTTCAGATAAAAAGGATTCATAAGTATTATCAGAAAGGGCTTTATGGTAAATTTCTACAGCGTAATCTGTGGTGCCTCCACCAGGTAAGGTTTTCCAGCTTATAATGCCAGGGTATCTAATACTTCTCACATCAACGCCATATCTGTTATGGTAATACTCACACCAACGCTCACCTACTTGTTTGGTGATTCCGTAAACTGTAGAAGGTTCCATAACGGTATATTGCGGCGTGTTTTCTTTGGGGGTTGTTGTTCCGAAAACGGCAATACTCGATGGCCAAAACACTTTTTTAATAAATCCGTCCTTTGCAAGATTAAGAACATGAAACAGGGTGTCCATGTTTAAATCCCAAGCCTTCATAGGGTACTTTTCTCCAGTTGCACTTAACATTGCAGCCATGAGATAAATAGTGTCTATTTGGTACTTTTCAATACAAACTTTTAATGCCGAATAATCTCTAGCGTCTAGGATTTCAAATAATCCAGAATTCACTACTGCTAAGTTGTTATAACTAATATCACTGGCAACGACTTGGTCAGCGCCATGAATTTCTCTAAGCTTTGCGGTTAATTCCGATCCAATTTGACCACATGCACCTATTATGAGGACTTTTGATGACATACTAAAAAATTTGTTTCGTTAAATACTTCGCAAAAATAATAAGAAAAAAACGTTGTTAAAGATAAATAATGCATAAAAACGATATAAATTTCGAGAATTTAGTAAAAAACTGTTGAATTGCTGAGTTTCAAATTTTTAAATGTTGGAGCATAATATAAGTTGCCTTAGCAAGTTTATTTATCTTTACGACATTATTGCTAAATGATATGAGATTAAAATTAGTTGTTAGTTGTTTGTTTCTTTTTTTTATGCTGTCTTGCGAGTCTGACTCTAAGGATCAGCAACAAACCTCTGTGACCAAACAGGATGTGAACTCTAGTAAAATTACAGCTAAAGATATTGCAGCCTTAAAGTATGTAGATATAGATTTAGGAACGGCAGCAAAACAAGCCATTAGTGATTGGCAAAATTTTATTGAATTTAGAAATCAATTAACGTTTTTAAAATCTGGCGACTTGTCATTTTTTCAAGGAGACGAAGCAGTATTGATAGAGTTTTTGGTTGAATTAAGAAAAGATTTACCTAAAAGTCTGGATACTCAAATCATTCATGTCAGACTTACTGTGTTGTCAACAAGGGTGCTTGAATTAAACGGTAATTTGGTTCTTGAGAATTTAGATAAAAAGGTGCTTTTAGAGAGTATTCGTGACCTTTTAGAAAGTAATTCTAACCTCAATCTTCAAATTGACAAGAAGTTAGAATTTGATCAAAATAACATTTTTAAACCAGAATAATTCTTCCTTTTTCAACACTCATTTGTGTTAATTTCGGTGTTATGTGTAACATTTTTTTTTCTTAAGCTTCTAATAATTAAGTATTTTTAGAAAAACAAAACTATTCACATTATGAAAACCAATCTTAGACAGCTTGTCGTTGTATCGGGTTTGGCTGCTTTTGCATTTATAGGATGTAAGGAAGAAGCTAGCACAACTAACGAGGTAGCACAGGCAGAGAAAATTCCAGGAATTATTCTTGAAAACATGGATACAGAAGTAAATCCAAAGGATGATTTCTATAACTATGTAAACGGAAATTGGGTAAAATCTACTACTATTCCTGATGAGGAAACACGCTGGGGTGGATTTGGAGTTTTGCGTAAATCGACACGTAACGATGTGTTAGAAATTATCAAAACGTCTAAGGAGTTAGGAACTTATGAAGAAGGAACAGATCAGAAAAAGGCGCTTTTAATTTTTGAATCGCAATTGGATACGGTAGCAAGAGATGCCGCCGGAGTTATGCCATTGATGCCGTACATGGAAAAAATTAATGCGGTACAAAATGTGGCAGATTTGCAAACTTTATTGGCATCAGAACTAGCGATTTCGTCACCTTTTGTTGGGCTTTCAGCTTTTCCAGATTTAAATGACAGTAAGGTGAATGCAGCTTATATCACTGCTGGTGGTTTAGGTTTGCCAGATAGAGATTATTACTTAGACCAAGATGATAAGTCGAGTGAAATTAGAGGTCAATATGTAGACCATATGGTTCGCATGTTTAAGTTTATCAATATTGATGAAGCTCAGGCGAGACAAGATGCCGAAACTATTTTAGCAATGGAAACAGCCTTGGCTGAGCCTCGTTTAGATAAGGTGCAAAGTAGAGATGCAAGAAACTTTAATAATCCGATGAGTATGGCTGAGCTGGGTGAACTTGCTCCTGCAATGGATTGGAATAAGTTTTTAGCGGACTTGGGAGTTACTAAAACGGTAGATACTGTAATGGTGACTCAGCCTAAATATATGGCTGCTTTAAATTCTATTTTAGAATCTTCAGATATAAACGACATCAAAACGATGGTGCGTTGGGCAACTTTAAATCAAGCAGCTGGATTGTTAACCACTGAAATGGAAAAGGCCAATTGGGATTTTTATTCAAAAACTTTAAATGGAGCACAGGCACAACGTTCAGCTGAAGAGCGTGCGTTAGGTACAGTTAATGGTACAGTAGGAGAGGCGATAGGACAATTGTATGTTGAAGCAAAATTCCCGCCTGAGGCTAAGGCTAAGGCTGAATTGATGATTGCAAACGTCATCAAAGCATTTCAGAATAGAATTAAAGGCCTAGATTGGATGGGTGAAGAAACGAAACTTAAGGCTATTGAAAAGTTGGACAAGTTTACTGTAAAAATTGCTTACCCAGATGAATGGGAAGACTATTCGGCTTTGATGGTAAAGGAAGGAAACAGCTATGCTGACAATATGTTGGCCGTTTCAGAATGGGCGACTAAAAGAAACCTGGAAGATATTAATGAGCCTGTAGATAAATCGAGATGGGGAATGGCGCCACAGGTGGTAAATGCTTATTTCAATCCGTTGAATAATGAAATTGTTTTCCCTGCGGCAATTTTACAACCTCCATTTTATAATTATACGGCAGATGAGGCTGTAAATTATGGTGGAATTGGTGCGGTAATTGGACATGAAATTTCTCATGCTTTTGATGATTCTGGAGCGCGATTTGATGGTGATGGAAACTTGAAAAATTGGTGGACTGAAGAAGACTCTAAAGAGTTTAAAAAACGTGGCGATGCTTTAGCTGAGCAATATAGCAGTATTGAAGTATTAGACAGCGTTTATATTAATGGGCATTTTACTTTGGGTGAAAATATTGGAGATCTAGGAGGCGTTCTTGGTGCTTATGATGGCTTACAGTTATTCTATGAAGAAAACGGTAGACCAGAGGATGTTGATGGCTTTACTGCTGAACAGCGTTTCTTTATGTCGTGGGCTACAGTGTGGCGTACGCTAACTCGAGAAGATGCCTTAAGAACTCAAATAAAAACAGATCCACATTCTCCAGGTATTTACAGAGCAACACAACCACTTAAAAATATTGATGCGTTTTATGAAGCCTTTGATATTAAGGAAGGTGATAAAATGTATTTAGCTCCTGAAGATCGTGTTAGAATTTGGTAGTTAATCCGCGAAATAATAGAAACAAAAAAAGCAGCTTTTACAGCTGCTTTTTTATTATTATGACTTGGGTTTAATCTTCTTTTTGTCTGGCTTCTAGAGCATCTTTACTTAATTTTGCAAGCCTAAAATCAGCATCTAAGGCAAGAGCTTTATCTAATAAGGCTATCGAAGCATCCACGTTATTCACTTGATCTTCATTCAACAAAATGATGGCTTGTAAGTAATAAAAAGCGCCTTCTAAAGTTGTTTCATAAGATGGTTGACTTTCAAAGAACCCTCTTTTCATTTCCGGCTTAACCGTTTTTAGGCCATAAGTAATAAGTTCTTTGGCGTTATCAAAATCTCCTATTTGTACTCTGATTTCAGCAATCTCGTAAGCTAATTTAGGATTGGGGTTTCTATTAAATAATACGTCGTAGTGAATTAAGGCACGTTGAGGTTGATTTAAAGCTTTTAAAGCCACTGCTTTTACCTCTACATTCATGTTGGAATCTGATTCAGAGGATTCTATTCCAATAGTGTTTAAGGCTTCAATATTTCGCCCTTCACTCATATAGATATAAGCTAAAGTATCCTTACGCGCTTGATTTGGCACTAGTACATTAAGATGGGTCATCGCATTTATTACACCTTGAGCATCACCTTGCAACTTCATTTGTTTGTAATACGCTTCGTAATGCGCTACTAATTCGGCAGGTTTTTGAGCCATAGCATTAAATCCGATTAAACAGATCGCTATGAGTAAAGTTCTTTTCATTTTGAATTTATTTTGAAGGCTAAATCTATTAAATAAATTCAGAAATACTCTTAAATGTGTTTTAAATTCTAAATCGGGTGTTGAAACTTATAATCCAACACTTCTATTACTTTTTCTGAGCTTATCATTTTTCCTAAACTAATGCTTTCATTTAAAAACTGCGGTGGATTCAAATTCTGTTCCTCAGCCTTTAATGTGTAATAATCTATACGTGTCGGGTGCTCTGGATAAGCCAGATTAAACGCTTGACCGTATTGTTTTGACTGGATAAGTTTTAAAATGATATTAATAACGTCTGATTGATGCACGAGGTTTACAGGGCCTTCAGGGTGTTTTAAATTCGATTTTCCTTCTAATGAATAAATGGGATGTCTGGAGTCGTTAAACAGGCCACTACATCTTAAAATACTTGTAGTAAAACTGGATTGATTGCTCAGAAATTCTTCAATGCTCGCTATCATTTTACCAGATTCTGTTTCTGGGCTTAATGCCGACTTTTCATTGATGGTCATCATCGTTTCGGTATTGCGATATACAGAGGTAGAACTTATAAAAATGAGATGTTTAACCTGAGCTTTTTTCAGGCTGGGAATTAGCGCCTTTAACTGTTGTAATAAGTTGTTCTCAGGATTGCGTCTCATTCCTGGCGGAATGGCAACAATTACAATAGAAGCATTTTTAAAAAAGCCGTCTACATCACCTTGATTACCATGATTTTGTAATGCAATTTGAAAGCCATCAATGTGATGCGCTTTAAATTGTTCTAATTTATCTTTTGATGTGGTTGATCCCTTTACAAGGTGGCCTACTCTGATTAGGGCTTTCGCTAAAGGAAACCCTAACCAGCCACAGCCTAATACACTAATTGTTTGTTTCAAGTGCAATTGTTTTTGTGATAATGACCGCGTCATTAATGACAAACGGTGTTGGAATTTTGTTACTTGGTCGTTCAGGAACTTCAAATAATTTATTGTTCAATAAATCGTATGAGATTTCATAAAACTTAAGTCCTGAAGTTTGCTCCTTTGGTGTTGTAAATTCTAATTCGATTAAAGATTCGTCAGAGATATGAAAACTAAACAATCGTTCTCCTTCACGATGTGCAAAAACAGATGTGTTTGGCTCCACCGGTTTTAGGTCATGACCATTCACTTTAAAGCTGATATAAACGGCAGAAGTGTCGGCAAAAAACTCAAAACGATTAATTTTTCGTTGTGGTGAAATAAACACTTTTACATGACGTTCATTTTCAATGATGGTGTCTGTTTCAAATTCAATATAAGGTAGCGCTAAAGGTTTGATGTTAGCTCTGCTTGTCAAGGAAAAACCCGTATCATATTTACTGCCAAATGTGACTAAGTTTTGTTCTGATGGTTGCAGCTGATTTTTGGTTAAATAAGGTGCGTTCCATGAATCTGGTTTAGGGTCATAAGAGGCCCAAATAGCTTCCTTTTTGTCCAAATCTAAAACGTAAGCCAAGCTGGTTGGTTTAGGTTGTTCTTCTGTGAAATCTGACGAGGTATGTGCAGAAATTAAATAGCCTAATGCAATTATCAAAATTACTACAGACCATTTGCCTTTTTGTCTTATGCGCCCAAATACACTAATTAGCAATCCAAAATTTAAGGCGACTAACAAACAAGAAGCCATTATTGTTTTCATTCCCAAACCAATAGGAAGCATTGCAACAAAGGGTGTGAAAATCCATAAACTCGGAATCCCTAATGCCGCCATCCCAATAATATTTGGTCGCGATTGCCTAATGTAAACCCATAAACTTATTATCGCAAAATAAACAGGAATAACAAAGAAGCTACCTCCCTTTAGGTGAATGGCTAAGACTGTACAAATAAGCAACCATAAGGTTATAGGAGCCACTAATAAACTTGCAGTGTTTTTAGGGTTGTATAGTTTGGAATAAATAAAGAAACAAGGAGCCAAAGTCAAAAATACAAAGGCCCAAATGTAGCTATGCCCATTGTATGGAAAGCCTTGTAAGATGAGATTGTATTCTGGGTAAATTGCTAAAATGAGTTTCCACCCAAAATAACCGATGGCAATTGCAGAAACTACTGCAAGTAATAAAGCAGCAAAGCCTTTACCAACTTCGTTCATTTTTATTTTCTGCTTTTGAATCCCTACATAAACTAAAACAAAAAAGCCTATGAATGCTATGATTAGCGTTGGGAAAATCCATGAAAACGGATAAGCTATCATTTTAAATAATGGCAAATTGGTATAGACGTAATCTTGTTTGCTTGAGGTATTGCTTAGATCTGTTGTAGAGAAATGATTTAGTAAGGGCATAAGGTATGAACCTTGATGTTCTAAAGTTTCTCGGTCTAAACGCTCGTAATTATCTAATGCAGTATGATAATCAAAGTGGTCGTCAATAAAGGCAAAGTTGAAGCCGTTAATGTTTCCATCTTCACGAAACCTTGTCAAATCGGTGTCATTAGGTAGCATTTTATAAATGCTATAGGCCAAAGAGTTTGCTACAGGAAAATCTAATCCCGCCTTATTATATTCTGATATAAGTTTTTGATTTCCGCCATTGGTTTCAATAAGTGTAAAACTTGGTCCGCCAGATCCACGAGCTTCAAAGTTTAAAACCAACCCAACGTTTTTAGCCCAAGGGTGTTTGTTAACAAACAAATTAGCACCATTTAAGCCTAATTCTTCGGCATCTGTAAACAAAATGATGATGTCGTTTTCTGGAAGTATATCAGACTCTAAAAAGGCTCTCACACCTTCTAAAATGGTAACGACTCCTGAGCCCGCGTCACTTGCTCCTAAAGAGGCATGACTTTTACTATCATAATGGGATAGCAGTAGTAAGGCTTTGCTGTTAGAATGCCCCTTAATTCGGGCAATAATATTTTTTGATTTTGCTAAAGCGCCCCATTTGTTTCCATAGCTATAGCCTTCTTGGACAGCGGTTTCTAATCCTAAGTTTTCTAACTGCCTAATAAGGTATTCGCGAACAGTTGAATGTTCTGGAGCGCCCAGATAATGTGGGTTTTTGGAAATTTCTTTTAAATGAATTAATGCTCTTTGTGAAGAAAACTGATTGTCTGGGGTGTCAATATCTGAAATAGAACTTGGTAACAATGCCGAAAAGCTCCAGAATATTGCCCCAATAATGAGGAGAATGGCTATGGTTTTTTTAATCATAGGTAGAAAAGTTAGTTAGTCTTATAAATGTATGAAATATTATCCATCCAAATTTGGATTGGGAATACTCCTTAAAATTTACTAAATTTAGAGGTAAGGTTAAAATAAAAATTATGGGGATAAAAAGTTTTCAAGGGGCAAGAAGAGCGCAAGGAGTAGAGGAGTCAGTACAGCTAAAGGTGTCTGACTATATGAGCACAAGTATAATCTCATTTAAACCAGAACAAACGGTTCAAGAGGTTATAGAAACTTTAATCAAACAGAAAATTTCTGGTGGACCTGTAGTCAATGATGATAATGAACTTGTTGGAATAATTTCGGAAGGGGATTGTTTAAAACAACTGAGTGAGAGTAGGTATTACAATATGCCTATTTCTCAGAATAAGGTGGAAGCCAGAATGAATAAAGAAGTAGAAATCATTGATGGTAACATGAATGTGTTTGATGCTGCAAATAAGTTTTTAGAATCTAAACGTAGACGTTTCCCGATAATTGAGGATGGGAAATTGGTGGGTTTAATTAGCCAAAAAGATATTCTTAAGGCGGCTATTGAACTTAAAGGGCAAAACTGGAAATAGTTTAAGATTCACGTTTTACCAGTGCAAAATAGTCGTTGTCTAAAGGCAAATAGCCTTGATCATAAACAAAGTAATAAATAGTACCAATTTTGGTAGTATATGTGCTTGTGAAATAATTAAAATCAAACCCCTTTGCAATCAGCTTAGATTTTGTGGTTTTAGATTTCTGATCAGGATTAAGCTCTTCTAATATTCGGTAGTTTTTACGAAGTCGATTATTGATATTCCTTATCAAGTTTTTACTGTCCTTGTTCACCTTATTGTTAAAGGCGTTTCTGCAATAATCACTACAAAATTTTTTATCAGAACGACCAATAATGGCCGTGCTGCATTCCATGCATGTTTTTGACATTGGGTCTCTTTAAATCTTTACATGACCCCAGTTTTCTCCAGATTTAATACGGTATAATTGCATTTCAGAAATACCGAATTGCTTAGCAATAAGGCGCATTCTGGTTTTACGCTTTGGGTCGAAAATTTTCTTTTTAATCAAACGTACTCTAACTTCGGTAAGTTTAGAGTTTCTAATTCTATGATTATCAATATAAGGATTTTCTCTCTGAATTTTAGCAAGTTCAGCTTGATTTACCCATTTTAGATTTTTGTAGAAGTTGTTGGCTTTATCAAAATCTAAATGAGTGACAAACTTTTTGTCTTCATCACCATCAACGTATAATATGGCTACAACCTTATGTATGTAGGTAGAATGCCCTTTACCTTTCAACTTTAAATACGAGGAAGTGTAAAAGCCATTCACTTTTGTAAGTTTTCCAAGCTTCCAATCTTCATCTTGCGATTTTACTTTTACGCGGCCATAGTTAGATACCCAAACTTCTTTGGGTTGTTCTGAGGACGGCTCAACGTAAAGCGTCCATATTTCTTTTCTAAAATTTTGTATCAAAATATAGGGAGATTTAATAACGAATATACAAAATAAAAGAATGGTAAATTAGTAGAAGGGCTGTGCATGTATCTGATTATCAGTATATTGTAGTGAGTTTTTTCTTATAGTAGTAGGGGTTACTGCTTGATGGTAATCGATAAAATGTTGCTGTTTTGGTTGTCTGAGACAGGTGATATTCTATTTAAAAGAAATGAAATCAATGGATTAGAGCGTGCTTTAGCTTTGCAGGATTATTTTTTTAAGAGGTATTATTATTAGACTTACAATTCTTACGAATTCGTACAGATTGTTGTGGGTTATTTTGTATTTTGTTCTAAATTAAGCAATGCTTGATAGGGGTTTCCTTCAAGCCCTAAGGCTTTGGCAAATGCAGGTTCCGTTTTAAAACCATTTTTTTTGAGCCTAATAATTTCTAATTTGAATTCAGGACCATGTGAATTTAGTATTTGTGCTTCAATAAGCATATGACGGTATGCGTTTTGCTTTTCGGTTGGAGTGTTTTTACCGAATATTTCAATTTCAAAACCGTTAAAATTGAACACTGCAACTGCAGCCTTGTCTTTGAATTCACCCTCGGCATATGTTTTTACTTGAAAGTTTAAATGATGGCCATAAAGTAGCCTAAGATCAGTGGTGAATTTTTGAAAGTTGTTACAATAGCAGATAATATCCAAATCACTTTCAGGAAGATCGATTTCAATAGGGACTGTTCCTGTTAGTATCGGTGTGTAGTGACTTAGATCTTCAAAAACATTAAGAGTTTTTAAGGTGTTGAACGCCCTTTTTTGTTTTGAATTTCCAGTTTTTAAATACTCAATAGTTTTGAATCGGCTCTGCATATGCCTATAATTTAAGGCATATATCTGTAATGCCCAATAATTTTAAAACGGAATAAACAATCTTCTAAAACCTGTCCAGCTCCAATATTATGAACAATCAAATATCTATTGGGGCTACTTGTTGCAGTGTTGTTTGAAACCATGCCAATATGTGTGAGACCACCACCAAGGCTCCATGAAACGATATCCCCTGGCTTGTAATCTGACGGATTGCTGGTAATGGGTAAACTGCTTTGTTGCCTTTTAAAAAAGGTCATAAGGTTGGGAACTCGTCTGTGATCAATATTAGAATCCGGGTTTTTAAGTCCCCATATATTTGGATAAGCATTGAAATTGGCAGTCATATCTTCATGAACCAATTGCTGTAGATCGATACCCAATTTGCGATAGGTTCTAATCACCACATCGGTACAAACGCCTTTGTCTGCGGGAACATCCCCATTAGGGTAGGAGATAGAAAAATAACTTGGGTCATAGGTCACTTGTTGTTTGGTTAGCTGCATGGCTGCGTTTGCAATAGATTGCGGTGTTGCGCTTTGTGCGATGCAAAACCACGAGTTAAACATTAATAACACAATTGTCAACCTAATGCATTGCACAGTATAAAATTTCATAAAGACTGTAGAATTAGAATAGATGTAGTATTAACGTAAAAACAAGATGCTAAGTATAGCAGCGGTTCTGTCTTATGGTATGTGTCCATGAGCAAACAAATATAAATTGAATTAAAGCGGCGCTAGATGATATAAACTTTCTATTTTTGCGGTCTATAAAACTCAGGAAAGAATGCTGGATTATGTTATAATTGGAGGCGCACAAGCAGGATTATCAATGGCTTATCACCTCACCAAAATGAAAAAATCGTTTTTGGTTGTAGACGGTAATTCAGAAATAGGAGCCTCCTGGTTAGACCGCTGGGATTCTTTAAAACTGTTTACTCCTACTGAGTACAATCATCTTCCCGGATTAAAATTTGAAGCTAAAAAAGGACATTATCCAAGTAAGTTTGAGGTTGCCAATTACTTTAAGAAATATGTGAAAACCTTTAATATCCCAGTGCAATTAGATACTTTGGTTTCTGCGGTTTCCAAAACAAATAGCGGATTTAAGGTGACACATAATCATGGAGAAACTAGGGCTCAAAATGTCATAGTAGCTACTGGACCATTTCATATTCCGTATACACCGCCTTGCCACGCTAAAATATCTGACGAGGTTTTACAGATGCATAGTAACTATTACAAAAGAAAAGAGCAGTTGCAAGACGGCAACTCCTTGGTTGTAGGTGGCGGAGATTCTGGATATCAAATTTTAAACGAAATCTCTAAAGACAATCCCAATACTGTTTATTTTTCGGGAGATACAAACGTAAAGTCTTTGCCTCAGCAATTTTTAGGAAAAACACTTTGGTGGTGGTTTAAACGCATTGGTTTTTTGAGTTATAATAAATACAGTTGGATTGGTAAAATGTTAAACTCTACTACTCAGCCTGTGATTGGTACCGATGTGAAAGAGATTTTATCAAGAACTAACGTTTTAGCTGTAGGGCGAACAAAAGATGCCTTAAATCAAGATTTGTTTTTTGAGCATAAGACGGTAGGTGATATTAAAAATATTATTTGGGCTACTGGGTATCGCCCAAATTTTAAATGGATAGAAGGTTTGGAGTTAGATGCCGACGGTTATCCTAAAAACTTTAGAGGTGTTAGCAATATTGAAGGTTTATATTTTATTGGTTTACCTTGGATGTACACCCGCGGTTCTGCTACCCTTGGTGGTGTGTCAAAAGATGCCAGCTACTTGGCTAATGTGATAGGCGGGAATTGAATTTATTAATGGACAGGAAACTACTTCGGTAAGTGTTAAGTTGGATGTAATACAGAGTGCTTAAGTTTAATAGTAATGATCTGTTAATTCAGAATTTTATCATTGATTACTTTTAATGATTTCTTTTTTTATTGTTCCGTCAGGTAAGTAATAAGTCCATGTGCCAATTTTTTTACCGTTTTTAAATCTTCCTTTTTTATATAAATAATTAGTGCCGTCTATTTTAGAAATTTTGTAATGCCTCAATTCTAAAATAACTGTATAATCTGAATCCCCATTGAATAGCTCATCAAGGTGTTTTGCATTGCTATCAGTATGTATGTATTGGTATTCAGTGATTAATAAGCCATTTTTATTATAATATTTATGAATTAAATCATTGCCATAAGAATCATATTGTAAAACTTGTTTATCACCATTTCTGAAGTGAGTTATATATTTACCTGTGGGAAGAGAGTAAAACTGGTCGTTATATTTGAAATCTGTTATTGTTCCGATTGTTTTGGGATTTCCGTTTTTAAATGTAGTAGAAATCTTGGTGCTATCTATTTTTTCAACGGTTTTATACAATTCCAAATACCGTTCAGAAAATTGACCTATGCCAAGCACAGGTATAAACATCAATACAAAGAGAATGAGTGGTTGTTTCATTTAGATTCGTTATTAATCAGGTCACTGATTGTTTTTTCGGTCAATTCAAACCCTTCTTGGATTGGCCTTAATAGTTTATTTGTCAAAATAAGAATATTCATATTCTAATTTTTTGCATTTGTAAAACGATCGGGTTTATAAAAGATAATAGCAATAATCATTAAGCTTTTTTAGGTGTCTTTGCTAGAGAAACCGCATTGCTATAGAAATAGAAAAACCAACTTATTATTCCAATTATTTTTGCCCCATCATCTAAAAGGTAGGGGTTTACACCAGGGATAGGAAACAAATCGAAAAATACTGAAAGCCCAAAAAAAAATAAAGCCATACCAAGCAAAATAAAATTTGTTTTAAGAATTACAGTGTAGAATTTTACAAGTAAAGAAATGAATAGGAAGCCATAAATAAGGATGACCAATTTTTGAGGAACGCCAAAATATTTTGGAAACACGGTTTCATGAAGTAAAAATATATCATCAATGCAGAGCAAAACTGTTAATAGGCCAGCATAAAAAAGAAACTTTTTTAATTTGGTTTGTGCTATGTTATTAGAGCTGAATTTGGAACTAAAGAAGCATAATGTTGCAGTAGCTACCCAGAAAAAAATGCCCAATTGGGATAAAAACCCGGTATAGAAAGGTACTTCGGCTATAGCTGTTATATCACGAGTCATATGGCTGATAGGGATATCATTAAATTTTTGTTGAAATACAACGATGCTTATCAGTACTGATGATATTACGATTATCATTAAGATTTTTGATCGGGTGGAATGAAATTGAGAAGTCATGTTCATGTTAGGATGTATTGGTTAGATTTTCCGACAGGAAATCAAATGTAGTAAAATAAGCACAAGTAATGCTGTTAGACAAATAGTTAGTGTAACTTATACATGGTTTTGGTCGTAGTTAATTATATTCATCATTTTTTAAGTCAACTACGAATCTGTTTTCCGGGTTTCCACAAGTATTTAGTTTATAATATTCGGAAAGGGTTTCATTTAATTTATAGTTGGAGGAATTGAGGTTTCGTTATTCATTCAATTCATTATCTATGATAGTTATTAAGGCTTCAATTTCTTTATCCAGGCTTTCTCTTCGGTTGATAACATCTTGAGTAAAAGTTAATTTCATTCCCAACAGATTTCTTACTCTTTTCACAGTTAACAATTGGAAATAATCGTTTTTGGTTTCATTTTCAATATTTAGTTCTGGCACATTAGCCTTTATAAGTGGAATAAAATTCACGTCTTTTTCTAAAATATCATCTATTCTAATTTGATGCACACTTAATCTGTCTTCGAGAACATCATTTAGCTGGTTGAGTTTGAATTCTAAATCGGTAAACTTTTCATTAATTCTTTTATCCTTTACCAAACTCAATTTGTTCGTGTTTTTTAAATTGCTGTAAGCATTGAATGTGGGTTGGTCGCTTTGCAGATCCCAAACGGCACTTGTAAAAACCGAATCGGGAATTAATCGATTGCTATTTTCATTGGGATGGGTTTCAATTTCAAGAATTCTAATTAGGCTGTTTTTTAAAGTTTTTTCTGAAGCAATTAGTAATTCAGATTGTGTTTTTGCTAATTCTAAATTTTCTAATAAACTTTTTAAAACTATTTTTTCTTGAATACCATCTTTTCTGTTTTCGTTCCAATTGTTAATGCCAAGTGCAATCAAAATCCCAATTACAACCAAAACTATTTCACCTATGGCATACTTAAAATACTTTCCAGTTTTGTTTTCCATAAGCAGGTTTTGTCTTATTTGTCTAAAAAACTTAATCATGGTTTCTATTTTTTTCGCAAGCGGCTATCTCAACCAAATGTCCACAGGACATTTGATTTTGCAAGACAAAATTAAGCTTCGATAATCTAAAGAGTTTTATCATTGGTTAGTTGTTTCTCTAAAGTTAGAATAATTATTTAATTCGGTTAGGCGTGAAAGCTAATGATAAACGAGGTGTTTGTAATTGGCCGTGATAAGATGTGAAGTTGTTAGAAAATTAGAGGGTTAATATTGGTTTTTGGCCTAAGCATCAAAATGGCTATGGATTAAGGCTGTTGTTGAAGTGTGTTTTTTACTTTTTTATATGCTTTGTCCAAAAGTCAATAGGTTAGTATCTGGATCAAGTAATGAGAATTCTTTTTGCCCCCAAGGTTTTGATTCCAATTTCCCATTTGGGTGTATTTTTATGTTATCGTCTAATAATGTTTGGTAAAAATCGTCGATGTTATCGGTCCTAATATAAACTTGTCCGTAATTTTCTTTAGGGTTAAGTTCTTTAAATTCAAAGAAATGAATTTCTATTTTATCTTTTCGTACCATTAAATATGCTCCATAATCGCCAATTTCTTTAAATCCTAACTTATCTCTATAAAATGCTCTGGTAACATTTTTGTCACGCATTGGTAATTTCGGAATGATATCAGTCAGCATAATTTCACGATTAGTAATTGTAATTTGATATTAAATTGTAGCGCATAGTTAAATGACCGCCAATGGTTTCGTGTCTGGTTAGTTACGTGTTTAAGCAACTAATTTTATAAGTGTTGTACCTTCGTTATTTATCTGTCAAGCCCATAACTACTAAATAGATTTCTCTTACTGCATTTTGAAATAATTATTCGTTAAACCCCCAACCATTAAATTTTGAATTGTTTTTCTGAAGAACTTAATAACCGTTAGTTGTTTAAATTCTTCTTAATTGCATCAGAAAT
Organism: Bacteroidetes bacterium MedPE-SWsnd-G2; assembly: GCA_001874335.1. GTDB lineage: Bacteria > Bacteroidota > Bacteroidia > Flavobacteriales > Flavobacteriaceae > MedPE-SWsnd-G2. Next base: position 296,292 of record MPDE01000001.1, on the reverse strand, counting down.
TATAATAAACTCCTCTTTGGTATGTGCTAATTGAGATTCTAAATTCCCCATCATTCTCATTCTTAAGGTCAATATATTGGCATAATCAAAATTTTGAACAAAAGCTTCGTTTTTTCTTATAAATGATGGTTTATCAATTTTCACTTTTCTTATAGCATCCCAATTATTTGAAACATTGTTGTTTTTCATCATATAAGGCAACTGATAATTATCCCAAACATCTACTGCTTTTGTTGTTGTTTCATTACAATTCTCTATAAGAGATTCGATTGAAAGAATTTTGTTTTTTAGGTCCATATCGCTAACATTTGCCAAAACACCAGCATTAATTAAATCATTAAATGTAGATTTAAATAATGGATATTTATAAATAGGGCTTGTAGTAATTAGTATTCGTATAATACTATCTGAATAATATTTTGCTTCTGGAATATTTAAAAGGTTTAAGGAATTTGCACTAAGTTCTATATCCCCATTAGTATGTTTAATTCTGCCCTCTAAAACTATTATATTCCTATCTAATTCGGTTATAAGTGCTGATAGGTAGTTGTTTGTTTTTGCTGTTATAATTCTATTTTCATTCCAATTATTAATTGATAATGCAATTAAAATTCCAATCACTACCAAAACAATTTCACCAATAGCATACTTAAAATACTTTCCAGTTTTACCTTCCATAAGCAGGTTTTGTCTTATTCGTCTAAAAAACTTAATCATGGTTTCTATTTTTTCCGCAAGCGGCTATCTCAACCAAATGTCGACAGGACATTTGATTTTGCAAGACAAAATTAAGTTTCGATAATTTAAAGAATTTTATCATTGGTTAGTTATTTCTCTAAAGTTAGAATAATTATTTAATTCGGTTAGGAGTGAGAACTAATGAAGCACGTATTTGGTTGTGCTAGGTCGTTGACTGTTAGTTTTGGATGGCGTGTGCGTTGGTATTGAGCCGACAGGATAACCGCTCTAATGCTTGAGGTTCCTTTTACTCTTAAACAACTATTTAGTATAAGCGGTGTTCTTCGCGGTATTTATTTAACTATTCTATTTTTTAGATCCACTATTTCTTCAATAATTCTCGCTTCACTTTTTCCGACACATCATATTTGAGTTCATAGTGCGTGTCCCACTGTTTATCCATTAAGACATTTGATACATGCTCTTCGAAAACCTTTTTGATAATAGAATCGGTATTATCCGGATATTGAATATCAACTTTATAATCAGAATCAATCCAGGTCTTTATTTTGTCCAATTTTCCAGCTTTCAGTTTTTTAATAACCGGAACACCTATTTCCTTTAATGCAGCTGCATTGCACTGCTGCTCGTATTGCCAACTCATGGGAACTACCATAAGTTTCTTACCTAAATGAATGGCTTCGGCAGGTCCTTCGAAACCAGCCCCGCAAAGAACTCCTCTGCAATTGCGCAGACTCTCGATATAGTTTTCATTATTTATAGGAAATACTTTAATCCTTTCATGCTCGTAGCTGCTCTGCGTATGTTTAGAGAATACTTGCCAATGCACGCCTTTAATTTTCGAAAGAAGTTTTATGAGCTTTTTGTCAGAATAAGCCGGTAAATAAACGGTGTAGTACCCTTCATCTTTAACCTTTAAATTCCTGATTTCCTGTCGAATTATTGGGGTGAAAATATTTGATGCGTATGGTTCATAATGAAAACCAAATTGCATACTTGATGGCGCATAATTCTTGAGAATAAATTTTCCAAGAAGGTCTTGATTCTTTGGCTTGGGTGCAACCTTATGCAAAACCGCAGCCTGATGGCTAAGCGCTATACAAGGCACTTTCTTATGATATGATGCCCATGCCGAAACAGGTTCAAAATCGTTTATTACTAAATCGTAATTCTCTACAGGAAGGGATTTAATTTCGGTTTTAAATTCTTTAATATTTGCCTCAATGTATGTATTCCAGAAATCTACCCCACCTTTCTTTCCAAAAATAAAACTCAGACCTCTGCACTTAAAATCTGGCTTAAAGGGCAAACATACTTCTGCCTGATAACCCGAAACAACTATGTCGGTATCACAATACTTTTTCAAGGCAGGAATAATATCACGAGCTCTACTTAAGTGTCCGTTACCACTACCCTGAATGGCATATAATACCTTCATATTTAAATATTAAGTGTTAAAATCATAAAGCATCTTTTCAAATAGCTCCTTATTATTCATTTCAGTTAACTCATTTTCATCGTCAAAGTCTGAATGATTATAATTAGTAAGGTGTTGGTCGCTCTTAAAATTGTAGATGGTCCATTCTTTTTTATGGTATTCTAATGCAGTTAAGTTTTCGATCCAATCACCAGAATTGAGGTAACGAATAGATGCCTTGTTATGGTGAACAATTTTATCTTGGGGTTGGTGAATGTGACCACAAACTACATAGTCGAAACCTTTACTAATAGCCATTTGTGCAGCTGTTTCTTCAAAATTATCAATGTATTTTACAGCCGTTTTCACATTATCCTTAATCTTTTTTGATAACGATAATTTTCCTTTTCCGAAAAACTGACTGACTTTGTTAACTAGTACATTAATTATAATAAGAGCATCATAGCTAATAGCGCCTAGTTTTGCCAGCCATTTCGAATATTGAATTACTACATCAAACACATCGCCATGAAAGAACAATGCTTTTTTACCGTCTAAATCAAGTTCGAGTTTATTAAGTAAATGAAAATTACCCATTACAAGTCCCTCAAACTTTCTTAACATTTCATCATGATTTCCGGTCAGGTAATACACTTTGGTTCCTTTAGAAGCAAGATTTAAAACTTGCTTAACAACCTTCATATGGGATTTTGGCCAATAGCGCTTCGAAAATTGCCAGATGTCAATTATATCGCCATTTAAAATCAGATATTTTGGCTGAATACTTTTAAGATAAATATTTAACTCTTTAGCGTGGCACCCGTAAGTTCCAAGGTGTATATCGGAGAGTACTACTAAGTTTACTTCTCTTCTTTTATGCTTCATCCTTAATCATTAATAAGTAGTTTAAATGACTGCTTTTTATGCAATTAATATTTTTTATAATTGATTAGGGTTAGTAAAATGTGAAATATAGGTTAAGATTAGTCTCCTATAATTATAAAGGTTATCTTCATTTTTAGCGTCACAAAAAAACTGCTGGAAATAAATTTAGGGTTTCAGATCTCCATATTAAATCCGATTTATAAGATAAAACCAAAATTTAATAAGTAATATTTATTTCTCAAATTATAACTTGAAAAGTGTAAATGATGTGCCTTTACCGTACCAAATTAACCATACTCGTTGGTAGCTAGTGTTTTAAACTGATAAACTCACCAGGTTCTAATTTTTTGATTCCATTTGATAGATTTATCCAAATTGGTAAATTATCTGATGGATTTATGATGTTTTGTTCATCAACTTTTACCTTTTCAATGGCTATTAGGTAGTTTGTAAGTTCACCATGACCAATAGACCAGATATCAGTTGTATTTCCAATTTCCTCACAAAATTTAACCATGTTATCCCATCGTTCCTTATTTCCGAATTCCCAAGAATGTCCCCAAACATAAAAAACTGATAACTCTTGTTTATTCAATTCCATATAAGAATCGAGATAATCTAGAGCTTTGCTGTCATGGCAAGTTGGATGCCAGATCATATAATTGTTCGGAAAACTAAAATTATGAGTGTCTTCTACAGTTCTTCCGTTTTTTATTCCAGTTGAAGCAATTAATTCGGCTATAGAATCATTTGTATTACCAAATGGATACGCCAAACTTACAATTTTTCTATTAGTGAGTTTTTCTAATATATTTAAATCAGTATTTATTTCTTCTAGCACTTCCTCAGTTGTAATTTCAGTAAAAGTTTTGTGCAAAGCTCCATGAGCAGCTATTTCATGATTTTTGTAAATTATCAATAAAGAATCTTTTGGGGCATATCTTTGATAAATCGTATCACCATTTTGTTGAGGCCAAGCTCGAGTTACTCCCAGGTACTTTGAATTCAAGTTGAAGGTTCCAATAAGATTATGTTTATCAAAAAGTTCAGTCAATTCAATATCCTGTATCGTTCCATCATCATAGCTTAAAACCAAGGCTTTTGTCTTTCCTTCTGGATAAGTAAAATCAACAAAACTTGGTTTTTCATTACATGAAAAGAGGAGTGAAATAAAAGCCAATGAAAGGACTAAGCTACGGATCATTATTATAATTTTAGCTAACGGTTACGCATAAAAATAGTGGTGTGCTTAAGTTACTAATTTAGTAAACAAAAACCGAATAGAAAATCGGCTAGGATTTTCAGAAGTAGGCGGGAACAAGCCATAAATTATATAGGGTGTTGTGTGTAGTTCTTAATTGATTTTTTCATATTTCAGTCCAGGTCCATCACAAGCATTCCATGAACTTAAAAAAATGGTTTCAGATTGAAGGTTCATAATTTCTTTCATATTTGATATACATGACCCAATAATTTCACTTTCAGTGTCAAAGTTTAATTCTATTATAGGTTCATTCGAATTATTAATAAAATTATAAGTTCCTGAAACTTCGGTTGTAATTCCATCTCTATCTCTTGATTTTAGGAATGTTCTGTTAGCGTTAAGTACATAGGTTTCTTGCCATTCCATTTCGGTACCATAAGTTTCTGAATTAGGAATGCTACCAGTCATTTGTATAAGTTTCCAATTCCCGACTAATTCATTTTCAGCATCATTATCATCGTTTTTATTACAAGAGAATAACACTCCGATTATCATTAAAAATAAAATCTTTTTTTCCATAAATTATAATTTTTAGTGCATCGATATTTAATAGAAGAGTAAAATCCGAGTGTTAAATTAGCACAAAGATTGGTTTTTTAAAAGGGTTTAGTATTAATTATATATGGTATTGTAGCAAGTTTTTTATTCAAATGTAATTGGCAAATTGGTATTTGAAATTTTCACAATATGAAAAGGTTGGGTCATTACTGTTGTCGCATTTCCTTCAGGGGCTAAATAAGTTATATTTACAATTATATTTTCTGAATTTGATGTTATATCTAATTCCAAACTATGACCTCCATTTCCTTTTATTTCGTCAAATACTGCAAGAATTTTGTATTCAGAAAAATCTATATCAGTTTCCGAAAAATTATCGGTAACATTATTTACTAAATTCATTTGGGTCATTAGATTATTCCAAGTTGTTTGGTCAGATATAATTAAGTTCTGTTCAATAATTCCTTCGTCACCATTTCCATAAAGATTGTCTTTAGCAATTAAAGTAGATTCAATATTTACTAGTTCTGAATTGTAATCGTCTGAATTACAACTAAAAACAAATATTGTTAATAAGATAATTAATACATTTTTATTCATAACAGTTTTTTTGGTAGATGCGAAAATGTTTATAAGGTTGCGTCAAATTTGCTACAACGGTTGGTGTAAGATTTGTGCGATTTAGCGCGTTAGATTTTCCAACAATAAATTCGGCATAGTAAAATAATTATTGATGATAAATTATATTTAGAATCCAATTTATCGCTATCAAATTAAGTAAATTGATTGGTCAAAGCGCACAAAAAACATCTTCAATTATCAATCAATATACAAAACGCAATTTTAATGATTTTATCAATTATTATCGAATTCAAGATGCTAAAAAGTTGCTTTCAAACATAGGACGTGAAAAATTCACCATTTCTTCAATTGCTTTCGGTACAGGCTTTAGCAGCCTATCTTCTTTTAATAGTGCCTTTAAAAAGTTTGAAGGCACAATACCTTCTATGTATAGAAAAATCAACTTAATAGTTGAATGCCTGTTTAAAACATGAATAATCAATGCTTGTGTGCTTTGCCAACTCCATTTGGGATTCGAATATTTTCAACCATATTTTGCACTTCCTGAGGTGGTTTTGGTGTGAATTTAGAGATAACACCGGAGACTAGAAAATTGACTATCATAGCTACAGTTCCAAATCCTTCTGGAGATATTCCCAACCACCAATCATCTTTTGCTCCTCCGCCAAATAAATCGAATTTAAATTTGAGCATGTAGAATAACATCAACAAGATTCCAACGGTCATTCCGGCAATGGTGCCTTCTTTATTGATGCGTTTGCTAAAAATACCCATTACGATGGCTGGAAAAAATGAAGCTGCTGCCAAACCAAAAGCCAATGCTACGGTGGCTGCCACAAATCCCGGGGGATTAATTCCAAAATAACCGGCAATGCACACGGCAACTACTGCTGAAAGTCGCGCAGCAATTAATTCTCCTTTTTCGGAAATATCGGGTTTGATCATTTTTTTTATTAAGTCATGCGATACTGAAGAAGAGATTACCAATAATAAGCCAGCTGCGGTAGAAAGCGCTGCAGCCAATCCGCCAGCAGCAACCAAAGCGATTACCCAATTGGGAAGCTGAGCAATTTCAGGGTTGGCCAAGACCATAATATCCCGATCTACGGTTAATTCATTCTTTTCTTCATCACCCAAATATTGAATCAATCCATCCTCGTTTTTGTCAACAAAGGTAATGAGCCCGGTTTCTTCCCATTTGCCAAACCAAGAAGGCATGTTTTGATAGTCTTGGTTATTGACGGTTTCAATCATATTGGTTCTTGCAAACACTGCAATAGCAGGTGCTGTAGTGTAAAGAATGGCAATGAATAGTAAAGCCCAACCTGCTGATTTCCTGGCATCGGAAACTTTTTTTACGGTAAAAAATCGAACAATAACATGTGGTAATCCTGCGGTACCAACCATTAAAGCTCCGGTGATAAAAAAAACATCGAGTTTAGATTTGCTTCCGGAGGTGTACTCTGCAAAACCGAGTTCACGATGGAGCCCATCTAGTTTATCCAATAAATATAGGCCTTGTTCATCAGCGCCACCAAATCCCAGTTGAGGGATAACATTATCAGTCATTTGAATGGAAATGAATATGGCGGGAACCATGAATGCAAAAATCAATACGCAATATTGGGCGACTTGGGTATAGGTAATTCCCTTCATCCCGCCTAAAACGGCATAGAATAATACAATGATCATTCCTATCATGACGCCTGTATTGATTTCAACCTCTAGGAAACGCGAAAAAACCAATCCAACTCCCCTCATTTGTCCTGCTACATAGGTAAAGGAAATGAGTAAGGCGCAAAATACGGCAACACTTCTGGCCGCATTTGAATAATAGCGGTCACCAATAAAATCTGGAACAGTAAATTTTCCGAATTTTCTGAGGTAAGGTGCAAGGAGTAGAGCTAAAAGTACATAGCCGCCTGTCCACCCCATGAGGTAAACAGAACCATCGTAGCCACTGAAAGATATGATTCCGGCCATAGAAATAAAAGATGCTGCTGACATCCAATCTGCCGCGGTTGCTAAGCCATTTGCCAATGGAGAAACACCTCCACCAGCAACATAAAATTCTTTGGTAGATCCTGCTCTAGACCAAATAGCAATTACGATGTATAAAAGGAAGGTGATACCAACCAAAATCCATGTCCAAGTTTGTAAATCCATCTTCTAGTTGTTTAGGTTGTGTTTTTTATCCAGTTTATTCATTAGCCAGATGTATGCAAAAATTAAGATGACAAATACATAAATAGAACCTTGCTGAGCGAACCAAAAGCCGAGTTTAAACCCGCCCATTCGAATTGAATTTAGTTCATCAACTAGAATAATTCCGAATACGAAAGACACCAAAAACCAAATGGACAATAAAATGGATAGGTATTTAAGATTTGTCTTCCAATAAGTGTTGTGATTTTTATTTTTCATCAATATGCTATTTAAGAAAAAACCAACTGAAGTTGAACGGATAATGAAATAAGTGATTTTATTGCGCATTTCAATTACCGACAAAGGTCTTGTGTTATTCCGACGTAAATCGAAAGATAGCAAAAGTTCAAGGAATTTTCGACAGGAAATTCCACCGTAATGAATTATATATGCTGTTGTACACTGGCTTTTTTTCGTTTTTTTATTATTATCATACTCGGAATTGAAGATAGTAAAACACTAATTGTTAAAATTAACCCGTAGTTTATTTCGTTATAGCCTAATCTTCTAATTCCGTCATCACAAGCAGTACATTCAATTATTTTTAGATTCGCACTCAATGCGCTAATTCCAATCAATAGTATTCCAAATATTATAATCATTATCATTCCATGTAACAATATTTTTTGGATTTTCTCTTTTTTATTGACAATACTAAATATCAGTAAAGCAAATCCGAAACTTATGAAATATATAGGATTCCCAAAAAGATATATATCCTTTCCTCCAAATTGGATTCCGTTATTTGTTGTCCATTGAAATAAGTCTTGGATAAGTTGACGAAAAAATGATTCAGCAAAAATCGCGATTCCAAATCCGATTATAAAAAATACAATTCCAATTAATACTTTTTTAATCACTTCAGTATTTTTAGCTTGTGCACAACGGTAAATTGTATGAGTAGTGGCAAATTGCGTGGTAATTTCCTGTCAAACCGCTACACAGTTTGAGCGGGCTACAAACCTTGATATTTAGCCCATTACCTGCCATTACTTATACAAAATGTTAGCCACTGCCATTATTCATTTTTTATTCTTCGTAATATATTGAGTCCAAAAATGCGGCTCTTGAATCGCTTACATTTTTTTCTCTCTTGTCCTTTGGTTTTGGATTAATCCACCATTGAGAATCGTAAATCCTTTCAATTATTTCATCCCAGTATCTGTCGTAATCAAGTCCTGATTGTACAATTTCAAAGTCTTTGCAAAGAGCCGATTTATTTTTGCTGTCAAGACAAACAAAAACATCAGGTCTTTTCATAGCAAGAAGTCTTGTCGCTGTTCCTAAATAATTACCGCCAAATGTTTTTTTGTAAGATTCTAAAAACCTTTGATAATGAATTTTTGTAATCTGACCAGACAACGGGATTTCATCAAGGGCATTTGAAATATTTATATCATTCTCTGCAATTCTATTCTTATAAATTCCAGCACCTTTCATACTTCCAAAATAGCCCCAATCTACATCACTATCAACTTTCAGTTTATTGGGGATTCCAGCAATAAATTTTCTCTCATCATCTTGCAGTTCATTAAAAGAATCAACTCTTTCAAATAGTGTTTTTGCAATATTCAATACTTTCAGACGTGAATCTAATGAATGATACTGGTCATTATACACATTTTCCATAAATTTCTCCCAATCCATATTTGCCACAGGAACTAAATAAATCGGTTTTGTCTTTCGTTTTTTCTTTTCTTTCTTTTTTCCATAATTTCCCGAAAGACTATTGATTTTCGGTCTGTAATTTTTCCAAGTATTTCGATAGTTATTTAATTCATTTTCATCAAATCTTTTTGATTCTTGCCAAACTTGATTTATTGTATTAAAAATGTCAGAAAGAACTTTGTCTGAATCTTTGTCTTTTGAACTTATTAATGTTGAAATCTCTGTATTTGAATTAAATGCAGCATTTGTAAAGTTTGCACTGCCTATCAAAACCTCCCAGTCATTATCTGAATTATAAAAAAGAAAGAGTTTAGGATGGAATGTTCCTTCCGGTTGCATGATATATTTTACACTTTCCTCTTCAATGAATGTCTCTATAAAATCAGGATGTGTTTGATAAAAATGTATGCCAACTAAAATTTTCTCTATTTTGTGTTTATTATCAGTCAGTTTTTGAAACGCCAACGATGAAGCACTTGCCCATGCTGTCAGCCAGTAATATTTCTCATAAGAATTCTGAAGTCTGAGGAATTCCTTTTCTAATCTTTTTGAATCAACAATTAATTTCATGTTGCAGAGTCTTTTTTTTGGTTGTGGCTAACGGTTTTGTATAAGGATAGTTGCGGATTTGCGTGCGAGGATTTTCCGAAGGAAAATCAGATGTAGCAAATATGCAATTACCTTTGTTTTAGCACAAAACCGCAATTATTTTTATACGGTGTTGTAACACGTTTTTTTTTTTTTAACTTTCTAAAAATCGTAAATCCAAATAGTTGCTATTCGGATTTGTTGGGTCGACATATAATACAGTTTCCTGTTTAATCGCAAAGTGCATTTTCAATTTCGTTGTGTCCATATCTACGTTCAATTTGTATTTAATTAAATCATTTTTATATGGAACATCTATCATTATCGCGTTATGATTAACATCAATATATTCATTCCGAGTGTTATATCCGCTTCCGACTTCTATTTCTTGTTTGTAGCTATTGCTCTGTAATTCTAAATTGTCTAAATTGATAATAACTTTATCTCCACTTCTAATCAGGTCAGAAATTCTCGTGCTTTCCTCATTCTCCGCTTTACTAATTAGAATTTTTGTTTTTAGCATATAAATCAGAAAAGGTATAATCAGAACTATTCCAACAGCTACAAAATATAAATTAGTTTCTCCTGTAGCGTTATATCTACCTCTTCCGCCAATTCCTGCATAAATAATTATAAATCCTAAAAATGTAAGTCCAATAAAAATCCAACTTCCAAAATCTGATAGTATTTTTTTTAAGTTCATCTGTTTCTCAAATGTGTTACAACGGTTGGTATATAATTTGTGCGATTTAGCGCGTTAGATTTTCCGATAGGAAAATCCGAGTGTTAAATTAGCACAAAGATCGGTTTGGTAAAAGGTTTTAGCATTAATTATATACGGTGTTGTAACACGTTTTTATTTATTTATTCGTTTTATCGTTCTTTCTTTGATTAATAGAAAAGTCAGAATTATAATGATTCCTATTCCGACGACTAATAATCCATATTTCAATAATCCTGTTAGAAAAAATGACGGGAATCCACTATAACGACCTTTTTCGGATATTTGAACAAGTTCAGTTATGATTGTAGAATTCTCTAATAAAAAATAACAGACAATACAGATTAAACTAATAATGTAAAGTCTCACAATTTTGAAATTCTTTTTATTCCTCATCTATTTCAGAATTCCGTAAATAATTTCCAAGTAATTCAGTCAAATCCTCTTTGTCCTCAAGATTATAATATTGGTCATCTAATCGGTCAAGAACTTGTTCTATTTCCTTATTATCCCAATATTTACTTTCAGTTATAAATTCAAACAAGTCGCATTCCGTTTTGTTGTGCTTTTTTAAGATATCCAGCGATGTTTTCAAAAGTTCGTGAGTCAATTCGGCTCCGATTTTTTTTAGTCCTTTTAGAGTTTCCTCCGCAAAGATTCCGTAATCATTGTCATAATATTGCTCAAATCCACCATTCATAACTTGCATATTCAAAACTCCGATGCAATAAGTGAATCTGACAGCTTCTGATAATTCAAAAACTGTATTGTACCATTTTTTTGTTTGGCTCCAATCGTCTATTTTTTTATTCAAGTATTTTCCCGCAATGTCAAAATAGACATAGTCAATTAACTCTTCATTTGTCAATGTTTCTTGGGTTTTCATCAAATGTGTTACAACGTGTTTGGCTATGGTTTCGTTGCGTGAAAATCCGCGAGGATTTTCCGCCGTAAACCGAAGATAGCAAATTTGCGAGGACTTTCCGAGAGGAAAGTCAGAAGCAATGAACTATAGCCGGTGTTACCCACAGTATTTATTTTTCATTGTCCGCTTTTCAGTCGGATTTCAGTCATTAAAATATTCAAATCAGCGAACAGTTTGGAAAATTCTGATTCTCCGCTTTCCATTTTAGCAATGCTTTCTGTAATTCGTGTATTTCTCTTATTTGACAAAAAGTAAAAATTTGCATTTCCATTTGTTGGCAAATCTGGATTCTCAAAAGTTTTTCCTTTAAAAGAAATCAAATGTCCATTGTCAACAAATTCTTTTGCTACTTTTTGAACACTTTCGTGTTGTCCTGCTCCAATAAATCCACCGCCAGAACTTAAATAAATACTTGCGTCTCCAGTTAAGTAAGTAACCACAGTTGCAGTTCCGCCACCCATATCCAAGTCTGTTATAATTCCGTAAACCTTTATAGAGTCTTCTGGAATTTTAAATCCAAGTTGTTCAGCTGTTACATTCAATGCCATTTTTCGCATTTCCAAATAAGGATTCTGTCCAGTAGTTTTTTTGGTCTGCTGATATTCTACAATATCCTTTTTTGCTTTATTTCCATATTTTACTGCGTAAAATAATCCTATTCCGATTACTAAAATGAAAAGAAGAGTTTGTGTCATATTCGGTTTTCTCATATTGTGGGTAACGGTTAATGTATGGTGTCGTAGCATCCCGCAGGGTGCTATGCACTATACATAGTGTTATGGCATTTTTTTAATTTATTTTATCCATTTTGTTCTTAAAATCCAATAATTCTATTGATGAAGCTGTTATATTTTCCATTTCATTTTCACCAATTGAAATTTCCTTAAGCCCTAAAATTGGTTTGCCATTCTGATATGAAACACCTATTAAATAGCCCGTTTCACCGATTGGTAATTTCGTGTAATATTCATTTTCTTTAGTGAATTGGTATTTCCCATCTTTGTTTTTATATCCAGTTAAATATGATTTCTGATTTGGAATTACCAGACTTACATTCAAAAACTCTAAATCATCAGGGCTAGAAAAATTTGCTAGTAAATTGAAATTTTCTGCATTGGGTGAATTATAAAATCTATCAACATTTATCCAGCCTAACTGATTTGCTTCAATCAAATAATACTGAACATTAAAAGATTCTTCCTGATTCTTTTCAGCCTTATTCACTTTTACTAGATAATCTTTCTCGAATTTAAAATTGAGTTTTAAACTCTCGATTATTTTTTGCCTTGTATTATGCAGTTCGATTGATAATCGTGCACTATCCTTGTTTATTCCTTTTTGAATTAATGATTGATATGCCTTTGGACTTTCTAAGTCAATTCCATAATTATTTATTTTAACAGGATAGCTTAGCTTTTGACTTTTAAAATCTTCAAAAAGTGTAATTAGTTTATCCAGTCTTTCATCCGAATCTTTATCAAAGTTTTTTTTCTTGAATTTTTTGAGTTTTAAAAGGGTTAACGAGTCTGAATACATAAGTGGTTTATCAATATTATCTGCATAAATATTAAATAGTTCTAATTGTATTTTTTCAAAAGGATTTCTATTAAACTTATGTCCCTTATTTATACCATCTGGATCATAATAGTATATGACATAATACCATTCTATTTCCTTTAAGCGATTTGCAAACTCTCGAGTAGCGAGCGGAGTGTTTATATTATTTTCATTATTTAACAGGTTTAATATTTTTGAGTAAAACTCTCTTTTAGGTTTACCCATTAGATGTTCAGGTAATGGAGCAAATACCCCTTGACTTGTAATAGGATATTTTTTTCCAATGGAGTCCATTTTTTCATATTGCATTCTATTGGGAAATAAACCAAGAGGTATAGTGAAAAATTTATATTGAGTGATTTCTTTCACTTGCTCGGATGTTGACCATACCATTTCATTACCAAGTTCCCAGTTCATTACACCATCTGGATTGTAATTACCAACAAATGCGGTCATAACATCAATTCTATTTGAAGATGGGATTTCAATTTGAATTGAACTTTCTTTTTTTAGAATTACTTCAACATCATTTACAGATGCACTTAAATAAATTACACCATCTGTTTGAAGTAATTTACCATTAGAAATCGTTTGTGCATTTAGTAAAACAATGTCACTTAGCTTTAAAGATTCTATTAATTCAATTTTTACAGGACCATTTACGTTTTCAAAGCAGTTTTTTGGAATTGAAATTATAGTTCCTTTATTTCCGAATAAAGTTGTGTCACTTGTATTATCAATTTTAAATTCTTGAGCACTTAAATTAGAATCATTAAGTAATCCTTGTAAAGCGGTGTTGTAACCAAATTTACTAGGCTTTTTTTCTTCAGCGCAACCTATAATGAGTATTACTAAAAAGAGAGATGTTAGCTTTAATATTTTCATCATTATTTTAATTAGCCATAACGGTTGGGCTATGATTCCGTTGCGCAGAAATTCGGCAGAATTTCGGAGTAGGAATCAATAGCTTTGGTTATGTCTTTAAATTTATAAATAATCATTGATTAAGCAATGGATTATAGCCATTGTTAGCACACGTTTTATTCCATTTTTTTATATTCATACTGTTTGTCAAACAGATGGTCTTTAACTTTATAAATCAGTTTTTCTTTGTCAAGATGAACAATAATATAAATTCTATTTCCAAGAGTCAGAATTGAATCAGTAAGTTTATAAACTGCATCATATTCATTTCCCTTTTGGTTAAAAAATACCTTTTTGTCATTATTAAAAGTCAGAGTGGTTTCCAATTCCGTTTTTGAGTTAGATTCCGATTTAGAAACATTTTCCGTAATTGGCTCAATATCGTCATCAAAAGAGTCAGTTTCCGCTACCAAAATCCATTTTCCGATTAATTTCTTTTCAGATTCAGTTTGAGCTGTGCAAGAGTTAATTCCAAAAATTAAAGTCAGGATTATTATTATTCTCATAGTTTATTCCAATGTGTGCTAACGGTATTGTATAACGCTTCGTTGCGTTGTATCAAATTTAAAGTTACTTAAAAATTGATCATTTGAAGCTTCCGCATATCATTCCTATGGAAAATATGATACAGCAATGGGCGTTATACGTTGTTAGCCACAGTGTTTTTTTATTCAGTTGTAAATTCGTTTTTGTTTTCTCTAATGTATTTTATTCTTAATTCTCCAATTTTTTCGGAATCATAAAGATTATAAAATTCAGTATCTAAATCGTTCAGAGGATTGTCTTTATAAGACTCGCTAAAACTTTCCATTGTTCCATCATCAAATTCCTCAAGTCTCTCTTTGTTTTCGGAATAGATTTTATTCGCTCGTTTTGTTAATTCCGAGAACTTTTCAGCTCCGATTGTCATAAATCCGACTTCTGCCATTTCCGCATATTGTCCGCTTGAATTAAAATAGAATTGATTAAATCCGCCATTATTGACTTCCCCTTCAATTATCCAAGTCGAGAAGAAGGCTTGCTGTCCTTTCGAAAGTTTTTTGACATTATTTAATTCGTTTTGATAGTCATCTCCGATAATCTCGTAAATGTTGTCAAAAATTGTTTGTTCAAGTTTATCATCAGGAATTGAATCCAAAATTTCAGGTGTTAATTCCTTGTAGATTTTCCGATTATTAAATTCATCAATACTGTTTTTGGACCGTTCAAGAAATTGTTGGAATTCAGCATCTTCTTTTGTTTTTTCAGGTTCATTTTTCCCTTTACAACCGAAGAAGTTTAGTATGGAAGTTAAAAGCATAATGGTTAAAATCTTTTTACTCATTGATTGGCTGACATTGTGGCTAACGGTCTTGGCTATGGTTTCGTTGCGGAATGGTTCGGCAGAACTATTCCGCCGTAAACCAAAGATAGCAAACACACAGGGAATTTCCGATAGGAAATTCCACCGCAATGAACTATAGCCGTTGTTAGCTGTAGTTTTTTATTTTTTTAATTCCGATTATCAGAACATAAATAAACAAAACAATCATAGCTGTTAGAAAAATGAAATCGAATAATTCCAATTCCGATTGAGTTGCAAAAAAATGAATGTAATATGCTATTAATGACAAATAGAAAATAGAAATCAAAGGTTGTTTTATTTCAATTTTCTTTAGTTCGGTATTCTTAATCACAAAAGTATTCGATAGATTATCATGAACAGCTCGTTCGTCGTCACTTATTCCAGATAATACACTTATAAATCTGCTAATATTTCTCATGATTAATTGTCCGATGTTCGGCTTTTTACCAGTTTCATTCACAACTTCTGTTTGAGTTTGATATTTACCAGGTGTTCTACCATATATATATTCAAAAGTGAAGTAGTAAATAAATCTCACAAGTATATAAGTCAGAAATGCAATCGTGAAGTTTTTAAAAGTCAAAAACGCAATAGCTACTCCAAAAATCGAAGAAATGATAAAATCAATTATTAGATTTTCACCACGTTGTTCTTCATTGGCTAAATTCAGGTTTTTATATTTTACCTTCGTGATTTTCATCAAATTACAGCTAACGGTATGTGTATGGTTTGTGCGTTTTATAAGTAAGAATTTCCGATAGGAAATTCGGCGTAGTAAAATAAGCACAAAGCGTTGAATTGACCAAATACCTTAGCATAAATTATACACTGTGTTATGGCGCGTATGTTTTTTATTCCGAATTGTTAGCAAACACTCCCGAGTAAAGCGAATCTGCTTGGGTTCTGCTCCGTACTAATGCTATTTTATTCCACGCTCGCTTTACGGATTTGCAGTTTAGAAAATAAATAGCAGGAGGGAAGAGATCATTCCAATATTTTAAAATCTATGCAAAAGTGAACCTTAAAAAAGCGATTTATTCCTAATCCGTTTTACTCCGTTCTGTTACGGTTTGATTGGTTTATCGCTTTTTGACATGGATTAAACCACAATGAAAGCAAAAGGAGAGAAGTCCGATTTATTTATTGATTTTCACGCTCTGAATATGCGCCTTAACGGTTAGGCTATAATTCCGTTGCGGAGGAAATTCGGTAGAATTTTCGGCGTAGGAATTTTAGCTGGGTTAAAAGTATAGGTTTTTAGATTAAGCACCAAAAGAGCTATGGATTATAGCCATTGTTAGGTAGCGTTTTTATTTCTTTTTCAATTAGCTCATACAATTCTTTCTCCCATTCTATGCTTGTAATATTGGGGTATTCAGGATTGGTTCGAAAGTCTCTTGGGCTGATAATAACTTTGACTTTATTGTTTATTGCCTTTTGTGTTAAAACAAATACTTCTTCAATCGCTTGGTCTCCAATTGGGATACAACCAATAGTTGCTGATTTTCCGTGTATAAAAATATCGCCGCCCATATCAGCAAAATTCGGCAGTTCAGTTTTTGATTTATCAAATTCGTTTGGGTAACTCACTTTTATGGAGAGGTAGAATGAACTATTGGGATTCAGATATTCAACTTCATAAATTCCTTCTGGTATCTGTTTGTCGCCTTCTTTTAATTTAGGGCCAAGTTCACCACTAAACGCTGTAAATGAGTACTCTTTTATTAGCTTAACTCCGTTGTAATCCTTCGAGTACACTTGAAGAATTTGTTCTTCTTTAAATGCTGCTAGGATTACCTCCTTTGGATAGTCCATTTTATAGCCCGCTAAATTCAAATTGTTTTCAAGTCGATCCCATACATCGACTTGTATGTCATCAATTCTCGTTTCAACAGTTTGATTGCCTTTAATCTTATTTATTACGGGCATATAAATTGATCTTCCAAATTTCAAAAAGATGGCTACGACTATTATTAGACCAATTAATAGAATCAGTTTTCTTGTCATTTTTCAAATGCTACCTAACGGTCTCGGCTATGAGTAGTTGCGTGGTTTAGCACGAAACTTTGCAAGTACACACCTAGTTGGAAATTCAGCTGGAATTTCCAAAGTAGGCGAGAACGAGCAATTACTTATAGCCATTGTTGTGCACAGTAATTTTTAATTCAGTTTATTCAATTCAGTTTCCAATTGGTCAAGACTAAATTCTTTAAAATCCTTAAGTTCAAAATCTTTAGAATTAGTCATTGATTCCCCAACTGCAAGCGTTGGTTTTCCGTTTATGTAACTTATTCCAATAACCTTTACTTCTTTTCCTTTTGGAATATTTTTGAAGACTAAAACTCCGTTTTCATAAGTTCCAGTCATTATACTCTTAATATCTTTAAATATTATTTGAATTTTAGTGTCGTTTGGATTGTTTGTTTTTACGATAAAATCTGTTTTATCGCTGTCCTCAATCTCCCAAAATCTATCACAGTTTATCCATCCCATTTCTGTAGCTGAAAACATATAATATTCTAATGTATTCGGGTCAATTTGTTGAATAGCTGTATTAGTAAGATTAGAATATTGATTTCTAAATTTTTGTTTAAATCGATTCCAATTTATGGAACGACGACCAGAAATACTTAAATAATAATCCCAATCATTTTTCACTTTTCTGTCGTAAGATTCAATATCAAAAGCTGGCGCAGATTTTAAAAATTCCTTCGCAAGTTTTAAAGCTTCATCATTTTGTTTTCTTTCAGAATGGCTTTCAGGGCGGAAATTATACATTAGTCCTTCCTTATTGATATTAAAATCGAAACTAGCAGTCCAGTTGTTTCTGTTGAATTTAAGGGCGACTATACTATCTACGTTTGATGGATTCTCCATATAATCTATAATTGTTTCGTCACTACCTTTTAGCCTTAATTCAAAAAAAGTTGCTGTACTTCCTAAAGACCAAAAACCATAATCATATAAGTCCTCTGTCATTTCAATTGGATATTCAATTTCATATGCAATATCAGCTTCGAGTAAATCTAAACTATCAATTTCAACATTGGCTTCTTGGGTTGATTTTGTTTCAAAGAATTTATAATCAGGAATCCAAGTTTTCAAACTATCATTAAGCTTAAATTCATAGAACAAGTCCATTTCTTTGTCTAATCCATTCTTTGGAAATCCAACAACAAATGCTTTACCTTTTTTTAAAGAAAGTTTTTTACCATTCACTTCTGCATTGACATATATCATTCCATTTGTTTCTAGGATTCTATCTCCAGAAATGGTTTGTAGATTTTCAAAAATCATATCAGTAAGACTAAAACACTCTTTAAGTTTAATTGTGATAGGTTCTTTTGGTTCAGTTCCATCTTCGAATTGAAAAGCATTAGCAGGTATGTAAACAGATGTTCCTTTTTTACCTTTTAATATACTTTCTTCGTTTGCTTTAATTTCAAAATTTTCTGTTTTTGGTGAAAGAACAGACTTAATTTCGGCAATAGAGTCAACAGGGATATTTCTATCCTTTTTTTTATCGGATGAGCAATTAGTAAATAACATTGAAGTTATCAAAATTCCCAAAATTAACTTGATGTTTCTTGTCATAGTCTTATTGTGCACAACGGTTAGGCTATAATTCCGTTGCGGAGGAAATTCGGTAGAATTTTCGGCGTAGGAATTTTAGCTGGGTTAAAAGTATAGGTTTTTAGATTAAGCACCAAAATAGCTATGGATTATAGCCGTTGTTAGGTAGCGTTTTTATTTCTTTTTCAATTAGCTCATACAATTCTTTCTCCCATTCTATGCTTGTAATATTGGGGTATTCAGGATTGGTTCGAAAGTCTCTTGGGCTGATAATAACTTTGACTTTATTGTTTATTGCCTTTTGTGTTAAAACAAATACTTCTTCAATCGCTTGGTCTCCAATTGGGATACAACCAATAGTTGCTGATTTTCCGTGTATAAAAATATCGCCGCCCATATCAGCAAAATTCGGCAGTTCAGTTTTTGATTTATCAAATTCGTTTGGGTAACTCACTTTTATGGAGAGGTAGAATGAACTATTGGGATTCAGATATTCAACTTCATAAATTCCTTCTGGTATCTGTTTGTCGCCTTCTTTTAATTTAGGGCCAAGTTCACCACTAAACGCTGTAAATGAGTACTCTTTTATTAGCTTAACTCCGTTGTAATCCTTCGAGTACACTTGAAGAATTTGTTCTTCTTTAAATGCTGCTAGGATTACCTCCTTTGGATAGTCCATTTTATAGCCCGCTAAATTCAAATTGTTTTCAAGTCGATCCCATACATCGACTTGTATGTCATCAATTCTCGTTTCAACAGTTTGATTGCCTTTAATCTTATTTATTACGGGCATATAAATTGATCTTCCAAATTTCAAAAAGATGGCTACGACTATTATTAGACCAATTAATAGAATCAGTTTTCTTGTCATTTTTCAAATGCTACCTAACGGTCTCGGCTATGAGTAGTTGCGTGGTTTAGCACGAAACTTTGCAAGTACACACCTAGTTGGAAATTCAGCTGGAATTTCCAAAGTAGGCGAGAACGAGCAATTACTTATAGCCATTGTTGTGCACAGTAATTTTTAATTCAGTTTATTCAATTCAGTTTCCAATTGGTCAAGACTAAATTCTTTAAAATCCTTAAGTTCAAAATCTTTAGAATTAGTCATTGATTCCCCAACTGCAAGCGTTGGTTTTCCGTTTATGTAACTTATTCCAATAACCTTTACTTCTTTTCCTTTTGGAATATTTTTGAAGACTAAAACTCCGTTTTCATAAGTTCCAGTCATTATACTCTTAATATCTTTAAATATTATTTGAATTTTAGTGTCGTTTGGATTGTTTGTTTTTACGATAAAATCTGTTTTATCGCTGTCCTCAATCTCCCAAAATCTATCACAGTTTATCCATCCCATTTCTGTAGCTGAAAACATATAATATTCTAATGTATTCGGGTCAATTTGTTGAATAGCTGTATTAGTAAGATTAGAATATTGATTTCTAAATTTTTGTTTAAATCGATTCCAATTTATGGAACGACGACCAGAAATACTTAAATAATAATCCCAATCATTTTTCACTTTTCTGTCGTAAGATTCAATATCAAAAGCTGGCGCAGATTTTAAAAATTCCTTCGCAAGTTTTAAAGCTTCATCATTTTGTTTTCTTTCAGAATGGCTTTCAGGGCGGAAATTATACATTAGTCCTTCCTTATTGATATTAAAATCGAAACTAGCAGTCCAGTTGTTTCTGTTGAATTTAAGGGCGACTATACTATCTACGTTTGATGGATTCTCCATATAATCTATAATTGTTTCGTCACTACCTTTTAGCCTTAATTCAAAAAAAGTTGCTGTACTTCCTAAAGACCAAAAACCATAATCATATAAGTCCTCTGTCATTTCAATTGGATATTCAATTTCATATGCAATATCAGCTTCGAGTAAATCTAAACTATCAATTTCAACATTGGCTTCTTGGGTTGATTTTGTTTCAAAGAATTTATAATCAGGAATCCAAGTTTTCAAACTATCATTAAGCTTAAATTCATAGAACAAGTCCATTTCTT
This sequence comes from Bacteroidetes bacterium MedPE-SWsnd-G2, assembly GCA_001874335.1. GTDB lineage: Bacteria > Bacteroidota > Bacteroidia > Flavobacteriales > Flavobacteriaceae > MedPE-SWsnd-G2. The sequence goes on along the minus strand of MPDE01000001.1, from coordinate 275,431 downwards.
TGTCTAATCCATTCTTTGGAAATCCAACAACAAATGCTTTACCTTTTTTTAAAGAAAGTTTTTTACCATTCACTTCTGCATTGACATATATCATTCCATTTGTTTCTAGGATTCTATCTCCAGAAATGGTTTGTAGATTTTCAAAAATCATATCAGTAAGACTAAAACACTCTTTAAGTTTAATTGTGATAGGTTCTTTTGGTTCAGTTCCATCTTCGAATTGAAAAGCATTAGCAGGTATGTAAACAGATGTTCCTTTTTTACCTTTTAATATACTTTCTTCGTTTGCTTTAATTTCAAAATTTTCTGTTTTTGGTGAAAGAACAGACTTAATTTCGGCAATAGAGTCAACAGGGATATTTCTATCCTTTTTTTTATCGGATGAGCAATTAGTAAATAACATTGAAGTTATCAAAATTCCCAAAATTAACTTGATGTTTCTTGTCATAGTCTTATTGTGCACAACGGTTAGGCTATAATTCCGTTGCGGAGGAAATTCGGTAGAATTTTCGGCGTAGGAATTTTAGCTGGGTTAAAAGTATTGGTTTTTAGGTTAAGCACCAAAATAGCTATGGATTATAGCCATTGTTGCCAGTAGTTTTTATTCAGATATAAACTTTTCAAATTCCAATTGGTTTATTTTTTCTTCTATTCTTGGTTTTTCAAATTTCAGTTTTCCATTTTCCGTTACTGAAGCAACTTTATCATTAGGTTTCTCCATAAAATATTCGAACGCGTTATTCGTAAAATCATATTTCGACCATACATAAATATCTTTTTTGTTTTCATTTTTGTGGTAGTCAGTTTCAGATTTTGCGTTTAAAATTCCATATTCAACAACTTTCTTGAAATGTCCATTTTTTGAATTCTCATTATACCAAACTATTTCGAATTGCTCTGACCATTCAGGAATGTACTTTAGATTGTCTGATATTTGTGGGATTCCTAATTTCATCCGTTCAGAGTTATATTCAACTCCGTGAGTTTTATTTAAAGGAATGAAATTAGTGTACGCAGATTTAATTCCAAATATTATCAATAGAACAAAACAATATTCAAGAACTTTTTTCCCAATATTTTTTAAAGAGAAATTAAATTCTTCTTTATCACTTTTATAATCTAAATAATATGCTCTGGAAATCGCAACAATAAAAATTCCAAGAAGTATTAATGTATATTCCATTTTCTCAAATTACTGGCAACGTTTGGTATAAGGATAGTTGCGGGTTTGTATGCGAGGATTTTCCGAAGGAAAATCAGACGTTACAAACACACAATGACCTTTGATTAAGTACTAAACCGCAATTGTTTTTATACGGTGTTGTGCATAGTGTTTATTCAATCTTACTATAATTCAGACCTGTTCTAAATCCACTATATGCTATCAAGATAACTATTATTATTTGAGTCAGATATAGTATTGTAGAAACATTGTCAAACATATTATTCGTTACAGGAAGATTATATTCAGTAGTTTCTGTTACTCCAATATAAGAATTGACGATTGAAATAATTCCTGTCAGAATCCAAATACTCAATAATCCACTAATCATAAAAATCAGATTAGCAGTCAGGTTTTTAAAATTCCGTCTCAACATTCGTATAAGATAGACGCTAAAGAAAATCAGCGTAGTAATTAGAATGAAAAAGTGAATTGCAGGAATCACGTAATATGTATCGTGTAAATTTATATCAGTTTCTCCTGTCAGGTCAAAGTTTCTAAATCCAGAAGGACCAAAAAAGAAAACAATCACAAATAGGATTGTTCCGATTAACCAAAATGTTTCTTTTTTCTTCAAATTTTTAATTCAGATTACGGTTTTGTTACATTATGCACAACGTAGGGATAAACGCAGGATTGCGTTTATATATCCTATGTCTATGTGTTTTTGGTGGTAAATATATGAGTTTATGATGTAATTATGAAAGAAAATACTGAGATGTTTGTTAGTCATCCAACGGACTCGAAATACCCGTAAAACTACTTGTTGCCACATGAGTATAAATTTCGGTGGTTTTTGTGGAACCATGGCCCAAAAGCATCTGGATATATCTTATGTCTGTACCAGCTTCTAATAAGTGAGTAGCAAAACTATGGCGCAATGTATGGGCGGTAACACGCTTTAAAATACCTGCTTTGGCAGCCGCTTGATGCACAATTTGCCCAATACTTGATCCGCTATATTGCTTTCCTGTTTGTCCTTCAAATAAATACTGTTTAGGCGAGTAAACCTTATAATAATCGCGCAATTGGTCTAATGTAGTCTGTGATAATAGGGTAAACCGATCTTTGTTTCCTTTAGCATCATTTACCTTTATTAACATTCGTTTGCTATCAATGTCTTTGAGCTCAAGGGCTATAAGTTCACTGCGTCTCAACCCGGCCGAATATATTACACTTATTATGCATTGGTGTTTTAAATTTTGAGTAGAGGTAATCATTAATTTCACCTCTTCCTTAGATAGTATAGTGGGTAACTTTCTTTCCTTTCTGGGGCGTTCAATAGCATAAAACCTGTTTGGCATGCCCTGCACTACTTCATAATAAAACTTGATGCTGTTAATGACCATGTTTAAATTCGAATTTGAAGCATTATTAGCGATTAAAAATTTTAAATAGTTTCTAATTTCAATTTCTCCCAACACATTTACATCCTTTTCAGGATAAAAATTTATGAATCGTTCAAAACTTGAAACGTATGATTTCATGGTGTTATTTGCATATTTTTTTAATTCTAATTTCTCAATATATACTTCAGGACATTTTCTCAAAAAACCATGAGAATTGCGTTCATAAAACCAAGAAGTGTCCTTTGTTTCATTAAGATCTTTAGATTTGGTGTGTTTAAAAAAAAGGTTGCAATCAATCCATGCTATACCTCTAAAAAGGTCAAAAATTTGGTCTAAATTAGCTTTTGTGTTTGGAACATAGTACAAATTAAAGTCTTTGCTCCATTGCACATCTTCCAAATCATTAATAAGTACAGTAATTGCTTTACTAGCAAAAAACCTTAAACCAATATATTTTTTATTATCAATTAAAAGGTGTTTTAAGGTGATATGATGGTTGAATTGCATGGGATTTTTCTTCAATGTAGTAGAAAACAATTAATTAGCGGTATATTAATCGAATACTAAACGTATAATGTTCTGATAAAATTTAAGTCATGGATTTAAAATTATGCTTGCACTGCCAAAAAGAGTTGAAAGGAAGACGGGATAAAATTTACTGCGATGTTCACTGTAAAAGTGCTTATCAATATAAAAAATCTATAGAGGAGACGCCAAAGTTTTATACCAAGGTAGATGCACAACTCAAACTAAACCGGAAAATATTGAAACTGTTTAATAAAGCAGGTAAAGCCACGGTTCGAGCAGAAGTGCTAAAAAGAGAAGGCTTTGACGCGCGATTTTTTACTCACTATTGGAAAAATCACAAAGGAGACACTTATTTGTTTGCTTATGAATTTGGATTCTTAAAACGAATGGAACATGGCGTTGAAAAATACGTTTTGATCAAGTGGCAAGATTATATGGAATAGTCACTTTTAATTACAATTAATTTGTGATCAAATCTAAAACGCTTTGGGTTTGGCTAATAGTATTCTTTTTTAATTTTTATATAAATTCAAAACGCACTTTAATTCACAATACAAAAACTATTATCTATTCGTCCCGTTATACTTGTGTTTACGGAAACTGGTTCCTCGAGTACACGCACAATTACTTAAACCTTGCAGAAAATCAATACCAATAGTCACACTGTGAGTTCCCGAATTAAATCCTGAAAGTTCATTCATTGTAATTTGATAAGAATAAGCAAAGTAAAAATTTCGTTTCATGATACCCGCCATTGGTCCAATATTAAGTGGTTTTAAAACTTGGTCATTTAAAAAACGGTAAGAAGCTCCTAACCAATAATAATCACCTGCTCTGTTGTATTTTCGATATTTGAAATTTATATCTGTTGCCGATCGGTTATCACTACTGAATAACTGATAGAATACTGAAGGTTCAAACTCTACATTTTTGTTCTTATTGCTTGAAAACACATAGCCAGAATACAGTTGGTAATTCTGAAGTTTATTGGGTTCAAAACCTGAAAACTCATCGGTTTTTTTGTCCAAAATGTTATTGGCATTAAAACTGGCATAAAATCGATTAAATCGGTATAATATTCCGATATCAAAATTGTTATTATTCATAGATCGGTCATCAACAATACTTGGGTCTACTATCGGAATGTCTTCGGTAGGTTCAAAATTTTCGATATCAATTCTAAAGCTATTAAGGTTGTACGAGATACCAAACGATAAATATTGTTTTGATTTATAATCCAATATAATATGATGCGCAAATGATATTTTCATTCCCTTTTGTCTGGTGTTACCATTACTGTCATTATACAAGGAGATTCCTGCACCTGATTGATTTGCAATTCTAAGATCGGCATACAACGCTTGATTGTCTGGCGCATTTTTAATTCCAACCCATTGCGTTAATCCATTAGCTCTCACTTTTAAGTTGTCACCAATCCCAGCATAGGTTGGTGAAATCACAAAGTCGTTATCGGCTAAGTATTGCGTCCATGTTGGTAAGTTTAATTCTTGAGCATTAGCATAAGAACAGACAACTAATAGTAGGTATAAAGTGAATTTTTTCATTTCAATATTTCTTTAAGTTCTTATCGCTTTACTATCTGTAAAGTGTAAAATGTCCAACATATTCTTTTCCTAAAATATCGCTGTTAGGCTTAACAACGTACCAATAATCACCCGTTGGTAGTTCTTTGCCTTTATAGCGACCATCCCAATATTCTCCCACACGATAGGTGGCAACCTTACGGCCATATCGGTCAAAAATGTCAAATGTTAAATTCGGGTAGTCTTCAATACATCCTGGTGACCAGGTATCTTGTACACCATCACCATTTGGTGTAAAGTAATTTGGGATACAAGGCCCCTCAACTTCAAGTTCAATACTAGCGGTAGCCTGACATCCGGCACTATCCGTGACTGTCACAGTGTATGTGCCATCTTCGGTTACGACAAACTCAAAAGTATCGCCATAATTTTCATCGTTTAGTGTGAACTCATAAATTCCTGTTCCGCCAAATGCATTGGCAATAATTTCTCCCAATTCATCGCCTTCAACAAGAACTAGTGAAAGTGGTTGGTAATCGTCAATATCAAATAGGGCAGTGGTTTGAATACAGCCGTTAGTATGTCTTACATCTACATAATGTCCAACGCCTGGCGCAACATTGTTGAATACATTACTTAATTGAAACGGCCCTCCGTTTAATGAATAATCTAATTCGGTTAAAAACGAATCATCCGCATCAACTAACACTGTTATCGTATTACTCAAAGTATTGTTATCACAGCTATACTCCAATTCTAAATAAGGATCAAAACTCACAGATTCTGGAAATGAAATATTCCATTGGGTTTCGCAACCTTGAGCATCTCTCACATATACCAAATGATCACCGCCGTTTAAATTGATGAATTCAAATTGCGCTTGATTGTTAGTTCCAGTCGTGTAAGGACCATCATAACTGTCTAAACTTACACTGTAAGGTAAAGTCCCGCCAGAGATATTGATACTAAATTCGCCATTGGCTTCACCTTCACAGGTTTCTTCAAACATAGAATCAGGAACAATACTTAGCATCACTTGTTCGGGATCGATAATATCAAAGTTGAACGTGATAAAACAACCCAATTCGTCTTGAACAATCACATCATAATTTCCTGGTTCAAGATTGTTAAAGGTGTTTGTTTGGAAGAATTGATTGAGTTGAGGTGAAATAGCATAACTAATAACTCCTGTACCTCCAAATGCGTTAATAATTAATGCTCCGTCGTTATTCCCACTACAGGTCACATCGTTTACTGTAAAACCTGCTTGTAGAGGGTTAGAAGGTTCGGTTATTGTAATAGGAGCAGAGGCCGTAAAACAATCGCCACTTTCAACATAAACAATGTAAGTGCCTGCAAGAAGTTCGGTAAAAACTCCTGCTGTATCTTGAGTCGCATTTAGGTCATTACCTTGAGCGTCTTGTAGCGTGTAAACATAATCTCCCAAGCCGCCTTGAGCCGTAGCCATAATGTTTCCGTTGTTATCACCAGCACAGTTAATTGTTGGATTTGTTGATTGTAAGTTGATGACCAAATCTGGTAGCGTTTCGATTGTGATTTCATTCGAAATATTTGCGATACAACCATTTGCATCTCTTACATAATATTGATGTGTTCCTGGGGTTACAGGGAATGTCACCGAGTTGCTAAAGGTTCCTAATACGGTTGAAAACCCACTGTCAAGACTATAAGAATAAGCACCTGTTCCTCCTGAAGCAGATAGCGTTAAAGTGGCGTCATTTAAACAGCTTTGTGTTGTCGTTGCAACTAAACTAGCTGTAATAGGTGATGGCTCATCAATAACAATATTAACCGAAGTAAACTCACATTCATTTCCGTCAGAAATAGAAATAGAATAGGTTCCAGCGCCCAAGTTGTAAAAGGTGTTTGAGGTTTGAGGTCCAGAAGTACTTGCCGTTGGTGAAATGCTGTTAAGCGTATAAATGTAATCTACACCTTGACCTCCAGTAACATTTGAAACCGTAATAGATGCATTTTGATCTCCAAAACAATCTAAAATGCTTGCACTTGGCGTAAAGGTGGCGTCAATTGGTGCTGGTTCAACCAATACAATATTAGCAGTGGCAATACATCCGCCATTATCCATAACATTCACGGTGTAATTTCCAGCAGATAAATTAGTGAAAGTGTTGTTTGTAGAGTACGCTACCATAGCATCTCCTGTTAACTCGTACACATAATCATCATAACCTCCTGTAGCCATAGCCGTAATTGTACCTTGACTGTTGTCACAACTTACATTTGATGTTTCCATAACTGTAAGGGCTAAAGCTTCGGTTGGAGAAGTAATCACCACATTAGATGTTGCGCTGCAAAATGGAGCTTGTGTTTCAGTAATTACTACCGAATAACTTCCTGCCATCATTCCAGAAACAGGTAAAGGATTAACCGTTGTATCTGCATTAACAGGTCCAGTGATCGATGTGCCAGTGGAATCAAATACTTCATAAGTATAAGTGCCTGAATATCCATTTATGTCTAAATCAAACGCTCCCGAATTATCTCCAAAACAAGTCACTGGAGTAGCAGTTGTTGAAATAGTTGGAGGTGTTGCAGACGATAAAGACACCACCACTTCTTCGGTACAAAACGTAACCGTGTCTGTAATTGTAATCGTGTATAGTCCTGAAGGCACTCCAGAAAATGTGTTTCCAGCTAAACTTACAGATGGGGCATTTGGAGCAATGCTATATGTAAAAGCACCAGATCCACCAACAGTGTTTATTGTGATTGCACCATCATTATCATTACACGTTGGTAACGTAATGATGTCAGGCGTAATTTCTATTGGTTCAGGGATGTTTACCGTTACTAAATTTCCGCAGCCATTACTATCTTGAATTTCGATACTATGATTTCCTGCATAAAGGTTTGAAACAGTAAACGGTGCTGTCATAGTTTGAAAAGCACCACCGTTAATACTATAACTATAGGGTGGCATTCCCGGGGTATCCAAAGTCACATCAATTTCATAATCACCTTCTGGTACACTACAATTATTTGTTGCTACTGCCGAAATAATTGGTTCAGCAGCCATGGCCAATACAATTACAGGACTGCTCACAATACACTCATAGGCATCCATAACATGTACATAGTAATTCCCAGCATCCTGATTAAAGACACTTGCCGTATTCCAAGCAGAATCAGTAGGTAGTGGAGCAACCGCAGTTGTAGTGATTTGATACACATAAGGCGCTGTTCCATTTGACGCAATAGCACTAATAAGGCCTGAATTTGCATTACAATTGGCATCCTGATCTATGCTCACATTTAAGTCTAAAGCAATTGCAGATTCTGTTATGTTAAACGGAATTGATACAACACCACAACCGGCATTTGGTCCTGAAGTTTCACTTACCGAAACAAAGTAATTGCCAAAAGCTAGTGGCCCTAAATTTGAAACCGTTAGCGCTCCATTTGAAGCTAGAGTTCCTGATCCCGTAATTCCTGTTGAGGTTAAACTTAAAGAATCAAATATTTCGTAATCTACATCTACACTCGAACCATAAGTGCTATTAATTGTAAAGGTAACATTACCGTCAGCACTACCCGTACAGGTGATATTGTTTGAGGTTAAAGCATCAATAGTTAAGGTAGAGTTGGTTGGTATTGGTGTTGTTGCAGGTTCATAATAACTACAGTTAGTAGAGGCATCATAAACGATAAATGTATAGGTTACTCCAGGTGTTAATCCTGTAAATGTAGCCGATTCACTTCCAGGAACATCTTCTGGAATCCATGACCCAACCGGATTTGGATAAACAGAAATAGGTCCTTGGTATATGCTAAAGAAAAATGGTCCTGCACTACTTAAAGTTGATCCTATCGAAACCACTGCTTCACCACCTAATGCACAATCAACCGAGGCAGTGATGGAAATATCTAAATCGGTAGGAGGAGAGGCCACTAAGGCATCTTGAACTAAAACAGAACAGCCGTTAGCATCAACCACATTAATCTGATATAACCCAAAATCAACCACATCAAAACTCACCGATGTCGACCCTGTTGTGTTTAATTCTGAATTAGAATAACCGTTTGTTCCAGTCACAAAATAATTATAAGGTGCGGTTCCACCTGAAACCGAATTTACGATTACTGAGCCTTGAGAAACGCCACTGGCAGAGCAGGTAATGTCAACTGTTGTGAAATCAACCGTAATCGTATCTGGCTCGTTGATAGTGATGGTTTCTGTTGCCGTACACGCATTGCCATCGGTTATCGTGATGGTATAAGTTCCGGCAGTTAATCCTGAGGTTTGAGTACCATAATCAACACCCGTAGTATCGTTATTTACATTAATGGTAAATGGCGGTGTTCCCGTAGTGGTATCAATTGTAATATCAATAGCTCCGTTACTATCTCCATGACATAAAATTGGTTGTGTTTGTGTTACCAAACTTAATGCCGGAAGGGAAATTGGGTTTAGGGTTATGATGTTAGATTCGGCAATACAACCGTTAGCATCTGTGATTTCAAATTGGTAGGTGCCATCAGTTGCAGCATTGTAATTAAATGGAGACGAGACTGCGCCAAGTGGCGTATATGCACTTCCGTTTATAGATACAGCATATGTAAAAGGTCCTGTCCCTGTTAGCGTTCCTGTTAATATGGCATCAGGCGAAGCAGTACAGTTTAAATCCTGTGTCAATACCACATTAACCGTTGGCGTTGGTATCGGATTTATAGTTATACTTTCGCTATAAATACAGTCGTTTTCATCCCTTACTTGAAAGGTGTAAGTTCCCGGTTCTAAACCTGGAAATGCATTTGAAATTTGATAGGCAGTAGCATAAGATGCCGGTGCAATAATTTGATACTCTAAAACCCCAGTTCCTCCAGTTACACTTGCTATAGTAACTGTTGCGGTGTTTGAAGGACATGTTATTGGCGAAGTGTTAAAGGTTAAATCGCTAGGCGGATTTAAAGCCGCGATAGTAATTGTATTTGTTATAAATGTACAAGTATTGTTGTCTTGGATTATAACCGAATAAGTTCCTGTTGTTAGATTAGAAAACACATTACTCGCTTGAAAGTTAACCCCATCAATACTATACATATAAGGTGCATCACCACCAGTAACACCGGTAACAGTTATTGTGCCATCGGCTAAACAAGTGAATGGTGCTGTTAATTCGGCAGTACCAGAAATGGCATTGTTCGTATTGATTGTAACGGCTTGAGGAGCCGTTTCACATATTGAAGTTCCAACGGTATATTGTACAACAACATCATAAGTGCCTTCTGCTAATCCAGAGAAAAATGATGCATTTTGAAAAGTAACTCCACCATCAATACTGTAGGCTAAACTGTTGCCATTAGATGAGGTGACATTAAAGGTAATTGTTCCTGTGTTTGTGGCATCTGCACACAAAATATCGGTCGCTGAAACCGTAAAATCAGGCTCAGGAATAGTGTCAATTATTATAGTGGTTTCTGCACTACAGTTGTTAGAATCGATTACCGTTATATCATAAGTTCCTGCTGTTGTTACCACAATCTCAGGTACCGTTTGGAAATCGGTTGTACTATTAACAAAGTAGAAGTAAGGCGGTGTTCCGCCTTCTGGGTAAACCGTTATTTCTCCGTCATTACAAGTTAGTGGAGTTGTAATGGCTGCAGTTACGGTTAATAATGGTGGTTCTATAATCGAAATATCTTCGGTGTAAAAACAACCGTTTTCTGTTTGTACTGTAGCAGTGTAATCTCCAGGGTTTAGGTTGTCAAAACTATAGGTGTTATCCATTGCTGGTCCAACACTATTAACTAAAGTACCGCCATTATAAAGTTCAAAAGTATACTGTGGATCAACATCATTAGCAGCCAATTGAATACTCCCTAAATCACCATGACATAAAGGTTGTAAAATGGTAGTTGAAACCGTAAAATCACGATCTCTTATTTGAACGTTTTGAACCGAAAATATACAAGGGTTTGTTCCAACTCCTATTTGTCTAATATAGATGGTATAAGTTCCTGGTGTGTCGATTGAAAATACATTACTCGCTTGAAAGTTGATGTTGTCTAAACTGTACTCATAACCAGATGGTACATCGGTGACAGTAATACTTCCTAAGGTGGTACAAATTATATCTGTAGCGATTACCGTAGGGTCTAAAAGATTCTGGTAAACATTAAAATAAAATTGAACAAAACAACCGCCTTCAAAATTAACGGTAAGTCTGAATTGTCCAGCCGTATTTGCAGTGAAATCAGGGCCATTACCAACTTCGTTCCATGTACAAGCATCATCTTCATTGGCACAGTCGGTATTGGTTACGGCTGTACAACTTGATTCATTAAGTTGTTCCCATATAATTGAAGTTGCACTGGCAATATTTGTTTGAATAAATCGCGAATCATCACTACCGCATAAAAAGATGTTTGGCAATAATTTTCCGTCATTAGGACAGGTTACCACTTCATCTGCATAGGGAATGACAGGGTTTTCAATATTCCCTCCAAATAGTTCTACTACATACGATTGTTCAATGGATTGACAAGGTGCAATGGCGTGGTTAAATGAATAGTACGTTCCGGTACTTGACACCGTTATGGTTTGGGTGTTCCCGATAACTGGTGTTCCTGAAGGATCAGTTGACCAGGTATAAGAATCATAGCCATCGGCAGCAGTTAAATTTACAGTGTCACCGCACAACACAATATCTTCAGTGAATTGGCAATCTAAATCGGCTAAAAAGTTAGTAGCTTGAGGTGATAATAAACATCCCGTATTACTATTTACACTTGGGTCGTCAGTAATTTGAAAGGTCGGATTGAAAAAGCCATTGTAAGTTGCAAAAGCTTGATTGTTTATAATGTTAGAGCAGGCATCAGCCAATTGACCACAATCATCAACAACCTGAACTTCAATTCTAATTTCATAAACCGGGTCGTTTTCTTCAACTAACGAGTTATCAATATCAAAAACCAATTCTCTTGTAACAGGATCATAACTTGCAACCGTTACTCCTGGTGGAAGCACCAAGTCTTCAGAATGATTGTAAATAATATTTATTGGTAGTATATCTCTAATCTGAAAATTTGTAGCGTTGTCATTTCCCGTATTTTGGAAACCAATCACATAATTTAATGAGGCACCTAAATTTACAAGTTGTCCCCCTATATCATTTCCAGCATCATCTTCTACAATTTTTGTAAGTACAATATTGGGCTCGATGATATCAACAGCAAAAGCAAAGAAATAAGGGAAATAAGTATCACCACTGGTTTCTAATCTAATAACCCCAGAAGTAGCATCATTAGCAATTACCGTATTTCCTGGGTTAGGAACCGCAATAACTCCGGTGTCAAAACCAAGGGTGTTGGTACTATTTGGAACTCTATTATTAACAGGAGTGGCGTCTAATTGCGTTACCGAACTATTAAAGAAATTTGAAGCTGGACGATCGGCAGTTGATAAACTCGTACCATTTAATCTAAGTCTATCTCCTAAAATTGGTTTGTCACCTTCTAAAGTAGCAAAGGCAAAGTTGGCCCTTACCGGAGCAGGCGCAGGAACAGTTCTAAATCCATCCACTAAAATGTCTAAGTTAGGATTGTTTCCAGCAACACTAATGGCACTAAAACCATCAAAACTTGTAATCGATTTACCTGGAAGCGTTGGGTCTTCAAAAACTATAAATAAGGACCATCCTGCAGATTCTCCTGTTCCATTATACGGACTGTAATTTGAAGATTGACCCTCAGCTGAGGAGACATTTGCAACCGTATATGTTCCTAAATCAACTCCCGAGCCAAAACTCGTTACAATTGAAGTGACATCTGCAAAACAAGCATACGAAAAACTATTTCCACCATCTACAGAGTTCCCATTGGCATCGTAAATTACCGTACCCTGAATATCATTATAGCCTCCTACAGGACCTTTTAATTTGACATCGGTAATTGGTTCGTCTCCCGGATTTACGGCACCCCAATATAGACCCGCATAAATAATGTTATAACAATTGGGATTAGGGATTTCTAAATCGGCACTTGAAGAACTAAATGTAGAGGCATCAGTGTCAATATCAATATACTGCATATTGACTTGATGATTGTAAACATTATTGTTATTAAAGGCATTGTTATTTGGTCCAAGGATATTGTTACCAATAAGTACAATATCTCCTTTTAGGTCTTCATTAAACCTAGGAGCAAAAGGTTCGTAATTCTGTGCATTTGTTGCAAGGCCAAAACATAATAGCAAAACGATTATGGCAATGTTAGAAAATGTAGGTCTTTTCATGATATTAATGGTTTATTAATTCTATTGCTAATTGGGGTTAACAATAGAATTAGGCCTGTGTTAATTTTCGATTTTAACGAGGGACATGTTAGTATTATAAGGTTTAGTTGTTTTGTTTTTTATAGCATAGTTAGCTTCATTGATACTGTTTAGTTTTTTAGTATAGATGTAGTACTTACTAGTATTTACATCAAAAAAGAAATCGATAGTCTTGTCTCCCGTAGAAACCACTTTAGTTAAAAACTCATCTCTTTTAGACTTGTTACTGTGTATGGCAATTATCAGGTAATAACCGTTTTCAACATTCTTTACATTTTTCAGAATTTGAATGTTTTTGGATGGTTTTTCTCCGATATCAAAATCTTCTGGTTGGCTATTGTCATTGGTTACAACTGTGTTTCTCTTGATGCGCTCTAAAGCAGATCTGTCTTGAGCGTAACGCTTCTCTTCATTGTCAAAAGCAGCACGTTTAATACGACGTTTTCTTTCTATGTTAGTTTCGAATCTAATTTTCTTTAAACTAACTTCTAAATCGGTTTTTAAAGCCATAGCTTCTGCTTGCTCCGTTTTTAATTGTTTTAGTTTCTTTCTGTAGAATAAGAAAACTTCTTCATTGTAAATTGTATCGGTTTCAATATTGTCTTCATACAATTCTTGTAGCTCTTTAATTGTTTTGTTTCTGTTTTCTATAGTATTATCTAAATCTGTTTTAATCTGATTTAATACTTTGTTTTCTGCAGAAATACTTTTAAACGGTTTTGGAGCAACAGTAACCCCTTGTTCACTTAAATCATTCTCTTCTTTTAAATCTTTTAAATCCTGATTCTTAACATTGATTATAGCATTAAACTGTTCTAAAAGCTGATTTTGTGAAGCTTTATCTGAATCGGTTTGCTGCGAAAGTGCTAACATCTCCTTACCAACTTTATCTTTTGGTTTAGTAATAAGCTCTTCTTTAGCTTTTTCTTCTTCCTGCGCTTTTTGTTCGGCAAGTAATTTGGCCTGAGCTTCTGCTTCTTCTTGTGCCTTTTGTTCAGCAAGTAATTTGGCCTGAGCTTCAGCTTCTTCCTGCGCTTTTTGTTCGGCAAGTAATTTGGCCTGTGCTTCTGCTTCTTCCTGCGCCTTTTGTTCAGCAAGTAGTTTAGCCTGAGCTTCTGCTTCTTCTTGTGCTTTTTGTTCAGCAATTAGTATAGCCTGAGCCTTTGCTTCTTCTTGCGCTTTTTGCTCAGCAAGTAATTTGGCCTGTGCTTCTGCTTCTTCCTGCGCCTTTTGTTCAGCAAGTAGTTTGGCTTGAGCTTCTGCTTCTTCTTGTGCCTTTTGTTCAGCAAGTAATTTGGCTTGAGCTTCTGCTTCTTCCTGCGGCTTTTGTTCAGCAAGTAGTTTAGCCTGAGCTTCAGCTTCTTCCTGCGCCTTTTGTTCAGCAATTAGTTTGGCCTGAGCTTCTGCTGCTTCCTGCGCTTTTTGTTCAGCACGTAGTTTGGCTTGAGCTTCTGCTGCTTCCTGCGCTTTTTGTTCAGCAAGTAGTTTAGCCTGAGCTTCAGCTGCTTCCTGCGCCTTTTGTTCAGCACGTAGTTTGGCTTGAGATTCTGCTGCTTCTTGTGCCTTTTGTTCAGCACGTAGTTTGGCTTGAGCTTCTGCTGCTTCCTGTGCCTTTTGTTCAGCACGTAGTTTGGCTTGAGCTTCTGCTTCTTCCTGTGCCTTTTGTTCAGCACGTAATTTGGCTTGAGCTTCAGCTGCTACCTGTGCTTTTTGTTCAGCAAGTAGTTTGGCCTGAGCTTCTGCTTCTTCTTGTGCCTTTTGTTCAGCTATTTTTGTTTGTTTTTCTTTTTTAGAGGCTGAAGACTTAGATTTTGGTTTCTTATCCGTTGATATTAAACCAACAACCTCATCGTTTGAACCATAATCGTATCTGTCATAATTCTTAATTCGGTAGGTGAAAGTGATATCATGAGATGCTCCAAATTCGTTTAAATCTCCGAAAGGATCGGTTTCATAATTATATTCCACCGCAATAGCTTTGGTAATATTTACTCCAAATCCAGCCGATACACCGTAGCGCGAATTATACCCAACCTGTCCCCAAATACCTTTAGGTACGGTTAGCATCGCAATACCAGAAATGATGGTTTCATCATTTCTCAACTCCGATTTTAATAATCCTGTAAATTTACTGTCATCAAAAAATCCTCTGGCATACATATAGCCAGTGTATTGTAAATACAATTCAAGACTCTGCTCCGGATCGTCTTGTACAACATCTGAACTCTCGAAATTGTACGTGACAATATTATTAAACGATAGCCCGATGTCTAATACCTCCAACCCATAAGTTACTGCAGGGTTTATGGTGATAAGGAAATTGTTGTTGATATCTTGAAGTGATGGGTCGTCAAAATTAGTGACCACATTCGAGTTGTTAATTCCGCTTTTATATGCCCCTAAATTTAATCCGAAGGTTAGATTACTATCACGAGTAATCGGAACATTGTATGCAAAGTTTAATACGCCACCAAAGGTTGTTAGAATTCCAATATTTTGTTGAAACAACCCTAAACCAGCTCCGATGTTTTCTGAAAACCGACCAGAATAACTTGCCAAGTAGGTGACTGGAGCATTTTCAAATTGGGTCCATTCTCTTTTGCTAAAAACACTTATGTATTTATGTTCTTCTCTAACAAAACTAAAGGTTGGGTTTATAATGAACCTATTAAGCGTAAGCGAGTTTCTAACAGGTATTCCAGAAGTTGAAACACCATCAGTTTCCTCTTCTTGAGAATAGGACTTTTGTAAAGTACAAACACACAATATGATTATCAATAAATGAATTTTCATGTTATTTCACTACCGTTATGGTTCCTTTTTTCGTTTTACCTTCTGTTGTTGTTATGATGTAATAAAAGATTTGATTGATGGCTATTGGATTTAAATTATTCATAGGCCAATTATTTTCATAATTGGTGGTTTGATGCACAATTTTTCCTGAATTTGACATTATTATGACTTCGGTGTTAGAGCCTGTCACATATTGAATTGGCAACATCCATGTGTCATTAATTCCATCAGAATTAGGACTAATCATATTCGGAATTTGTTCGACATCAGGAAAAGGATCGTATGCTTCTTCAATGTTAAATTCATAGGTTTTAGAAGCTTCACATCCGTTAGTTTCGGTGATGATAACCTTATAATCGCCATATTCTGAAGCTTCAAAAAAATCACCTTCAGCATTTGATATCAGTATATCGTTTAAATACCAATCATACTCTGGACTATTTGCTGTTGAGGTTATAAATATGTCTAAAGTCTCACCTTCTTCAAGGGTATTCGTTTCTGAAACATTAATTTCACTTTCAAACATTTCGCTTACTAAATCAATAATACCTACAGCAACACATTCTCCCAAGTCAACTTGAACCGTGAATATTCCAGATTGATCGGTTTGATACATTTGTTGAGTTGCTCCTTCAATTTCAATATTGTCTTTATACCAGGTATAGCTTAAACCGCCAATACTACTTAAAGTGGTAAAGCCTTGTGCAGGACAATACGGATTTCCTAAACTTGAAGCTATGGTTACATTGGCTTCTCCCGTTGTTGCTTCACTAATTGTAACGCGATTAGAAAACGAATTAGATGTACATGTGCCATAATTTGTCTCCACAAAATAGGTGCCTTCTTCGGTTACTGTTAAGGTGTTACCTTCCGAAACGAAAACAGAGGTTGTAGGTCCAGTTTCTTTGTACCAATTAAACGATAAAGAAGGGTAGAGAAGGGGAGAGTTATTGTTGCCAACTCCTGGGTTATCTATTGCTAATACATAACTTCCTCCTGAACAAAATGCACCAGTCGATACAAGGTTGTTAATTGTAAAAGGTTCGTCTTGAATTTTGTAATAAGCAGCAAAACTGGCTGAGGGTGCACTACTTGCTTGTGGTGCATTACTTTTTACTCTGATTCGATAATTTTCACCTGAAGTGATTTCTGGTAAAGAAAAATTGATTGTTGCCGGAGATGTAGTAAACTCACCAGGGTTAGAAGTGAAAATGATGGTTGAGTCATCAAAACTACCTTCGGCATCAGACATCTCAATTGAAAATTGGTTTGATGCCTCTAAGTTTCCAGAAAAAACAAATGTTGTATTGTATGAATTAAATGATGCACTGGCACAGGCTTGAGTAAATCCTAAATTAGGAGTGCCCATTACAACTTGTGCGTTTGTAGTTTGCGTTGAAACTAGAACACAAACAAAAAGCCATAAAATTAACTTTACACTATATGATTGTTTTAAATTATACATTTGGCACTATAATTTGTTCAGTTTTATAACCATTTAGTGGATTGCTTAAACCTAAAAACTTGATAAGTTATAGATATAGCAATCCTAATAAACCCTCATAATTATTATGAGGGAGTAATTTTTAATCAAAATTGAGTGGAAGTGTGTTAAATCAGTTAATCTTCAACAGCAAAACTGCTGGCCATGATTTTATTGATTCGTAATCTGAAATCTGGACGTTTTGAGGTTTTGACATTTATAAACGTTTCGGAATCGGGACCTTTTGAGTAAACATTACTAAAAGCTCGATTTCCGTACCAGTTCTCTAAGTCTTCGTTATTAGTATAATTCTTTACAAAAATATTCCCCTCACAGTTATTAAAATAGGTACTAGTGAATAGAATGTTTTGTAAGTTTTCATTATTTATTTTGATGTTTTCATCTAAATACACAGCTGGGTTGAATCCAGAAATAACACTTTTATCAATACTGAATGACGTGCTTTCACCAATAAAAATAGCTTCTGTAACTAAGCCAACACTAATATCATAAGTAAGATCATCACTTAGGTTTATTAGAGTTAAGTTTTGAGCATCGATCCTGGTTTGTTCTTTACTAAAGTCGTTATCTTCTTTTTCAGAATATGCTAAGATATTGAGACATCGTGAAGCGTTGGCTCCAGATACATAAGGTGATCTAACGGCCAATGAATTGACAATGTTGCATTGTGTTCCTAAATTGAATTCGTAATCATTTCCGTTAGATTTGAAAGACACTAAGTTTTCTAAATATACATAACCGCCTAAAACACTGAATGAGTTTCCGTTACAGTGGCTAACCATAATTTCATCAATGATGGTTTGGTGTCCAACTCCCGCTAAGGTAAGGCCGTTAAAATAGCCAAATCGTGCAGTACGTTTACCCGCATATTCAATTCTAACATATTTTAAAATTCCCGAATCGCTTTCAACGTTATCTCCGCCATAACTTAGGTTTGAAAAAGACGATTTCAAGCCGTAGTTCAATACAGCTTCATTCCCGAATTTACTTGTAGGGGCATCACCTAAAATAAAGATGCCTCCCCAATCTCCTGGTTTCTTTCTACTCTTACTTGAGGTGAAAACTATAGGATCGGTTTGGGTTCCTTCAGCAATTATCTTTGACCCATTGCTTATGGTCAAGGATCCTTTGGTATCAAAATCTCCAATAATTACTGTTCCTGGCTCGATAGTTAAGGTGGTACTGTCGGTTACAAAAACATCGCCTAAAAGAAGATAGACATCCCTTTTATAGAGTTTTGTATCACTAGTGATTTCTCCGGTTAAAATTTGTGTTGGAGTATCATATGCTACTTGGTTGGGTTGGAACTCAGTCCAAGGTGACAACCAATTGTTCATTCCAACAATACCTTTTTCCTGTTGTGCAATAAGCGTATTGCACATTGAAACTAAGACAAATGTGATTAGAATAATTTTTTTCATATAGGTTAAATTTACGTTGTTGGGGCAACAAAACAAATATATGGACGTTGCAGATAAAACACAAAAAACATCGACGTAATACGCAATATTTTAAGAGTTATCGTTATTGGTTAAGAAAATTCTTTCTTTAAAATAAAGTGGAGTGAGAAAAAAGAAAGCCCTAATTTTGATAATTAAGGCTTTAGGGTAATGGAAATTATGATTTAATTATTCTTATAATCATTATAATTATGCAATGATTTTAAAGTTTCTTCATAAAACAAAATTGCCGCAATTAAATCGTCTGTATCAGAATAAGGTAATATCGTTTTTTGATACTTCACCGAGCTTTCAAAATAATTGTCAGATGCTTCGCGGTTTTGCTCTAAAGCTTTTTTATTTTCTTTTGTTTCTGGTATTCCTAATGACGCCATTGTTACATTTGGTTTAGTTGCAAATGCAATATTTGGTAAAATATTTACAATAACTTCAATACGTTCTATATACAATTCTAACAATTCGCCCTTAGGCTTTTTGTTGAGTTGCTCATAAGAATGATACTTTGAAATAGTGACTTTACCATTAATTATTTTAACGCTTTCATCTTTTTTTTGAGCGTATCCAATGCTAATTAGAGTGCAAAAAAACAACGTGAATATGGTAGATTTAAGTTTCATTATTTTTGATTTATAGTTAACATAGAAAAGGCAAAGCTATGGAATTTATTAAAATGTTTAACATTTTATGTCTCTTTTTTGTCGATTTGTGGTATGTTTTAACGGTTGAAATACGTTTTATGTGATAAATTATAGGTTATTTCTTTCAATTATGTAAAATTTTATTAATTAGATTATTGATAATTAGAAAGATTTGTATGTTGTGTTTTCAAATAAAATAGCATGGCATTTCATCGAAGATATTTTCAAACTTTCACCATACATCGTTTAAATAAGATGTTCAGGTTAATTATTGTGAAAATTATTAGAGTTCATTGAAATTTGGAACAACCCAAGTTTTTGAATTATGAAAAATCAGTATTTTATTTTATTAGCGCTCCTGTCATTTTCTATGAATATGTTGGCTCAAAATGTAGAGATTCATCCTGTTTTTGATCGCAGTGAAAATCAAATTAAAAGCGTAGATACTATACCGGACTTTCAAGAAAAGGAAAACAAAATTAAGCTATATGGTACCATTTATGAAAGTGATGGTGTGACTCCGGCAAAAAATGTGATACTATATATTGAACAGGCCGATGTTAATGGTGATTTTGATTTGAGAGAACTGGATGATAAAACTTATGTCCACCATAGAGCATGGGTGAAAACGGATGCCAATGGACAATACACCTTATTTACTTTTATTCCTGGAAATGATAGACGATATAATCAATTACAACAATTGTTTCCAACGATATTAGAACCCACTAAGTCGGTTTATGATATTGAAAGTTTTCTATTTGATGAGGATCCGTTGTTAACGAAATTATGCCGCAAACGCATTTTAAAGAAAAGTGACCCTACACGAATATTGAAACTGAGTAAAAGTGACAATATATATATGGTGAAAAAAGACATTGTCTTGGATCAAGATAAAATTGCTTTGAAATAAGATCTCTTAAACATATTTATTATCCCACTTCAATTTTTTGCATTAGATGTTTTGAAATGTTGAGGCATAATTGGATTGCAATTGTATTTGTAATTATTCTCCTGTTTTAACTAGTGCTGCCATTTGATGATTATATCCTCCGGATTTAATTTCTAAATTAAAGACTTCTATAGACCAGAATTAATTCCATTTTTAATTGTGAAATTGGTTCTGATTTTGTTTCAAATACCTTTGCTAACGCCTACTGTCAGTATGCTGTCATAAAACTGTCGGCTTGATAACGCGCTACATATGAGCGTGAAGCAAGCACTTTATATATCTTTGCAACAAACTAGAACCATGAAACCTAAAACAATGCTTATAAGCGATATTAAAAACTTGAGATTAGAACGTCATTGGTCTCAAGAGCAATTGGCAGAAATGAGTGGCTTAAGCGTTAGAACAATTCAACGGATTGAAAAAGGCGGTAACGCAGGATTAGAATCTGTGAAAGCCTTGGCATCGGTTTTTGAAGTAAATCTTAGTGCAAATACACAAACAAACCCTAATAGTCTATCAGAAGTTGATACATCATATACAGACAGTTTAAAAGGGCTTTATAAATTTATAGCGCTTGCTGTATTTAGTTTAATCTTGCCTTTGGTTTTATCTATTAACGATTCGAGTTTTTGGCCCGTGTTTTTATGGATGCTTTTAGGCTGGGTAGTTTTGATTTTAGTTTATGCGCTAAACGCTTTTAATTTGTTTGGAAAAATTGGGAGCAAAAAGGAATCTGCTAATCCAATGGATTAAAATGGCGAATACATGTTTTAGCCTTCGTAAATATCAAATTCGGCTGAAACTGCAGCCATAAGATTGGCATCTTCAAAATCGGAATCAGACATTTGAGATAATTTTTCTAAGTATTGGTCAAATCGTCCATTTTTAAAAATGGTAAGCATTTTTCCACCGGCCTTACAACTTGCCGCGTGCCATACATTTGGTGGAACAGTAATAGTATCTCCAGGATGGCAAACCACTGTTTCGTTATCAAAAATTAATTCAACTTCGCCTTCCAAAATATAAAACACCTCGGTCATTATTTTATGATGATGTCTCCCTAAGAAAAACCCAGGTTTTAAAGTGTCTTCAACAAAACATAATTCGCCATTGGTTGCTCTTGAAGAGAGTTTAATAAAACAATGATCTTGAGAATAATTGTAGTTTACGCCTTTTCCGTTTCTAATTATTTCTTGTGCAGTCATGTGTTGATTTTCAAATGAATAAATCTAAAGATAGTTTTTAAAAGTTAATTTAAAAAGCTGTCAATTAGGGTTTTAGTCTTTGAAGTTGAGATTGACGACAAAGTGTTATTTGTAAAAGGAAAAACTTAGTGAGAACCGCAGTAGTCAATAACCATGTCATCAACAATAATATCAGACATTAAAATAGGTTGTGCCAACTTAATATGTTCAAGGGTTTTACAACGGCTTAACGCAACATAGGTTTGACCATGTGCAAAACTCCCGTACCCCAAATCAATTTTTACCTTATTAAAGGTTTTGCCTTGACTTTTATGAATGGTAATGGCCCAAGCTAATTTTAACGGAATTTGAGTAAAGGTTCCTATTTCTTCTCGTACAAATCGCCCTGCTTTAAATAGATATTTAGAAATTTCCCAAGTATTAGGTGTGACGTCCACTATTTTTCCGTTTTCTAATTCTACTTTTAATGCTTGGTAACTGTCCTGATCTTCGGGGTCAATTAATTTATGAACACCAACAATTTTACCAATACTGCCGTTAACCCATCGTTTTTGGGCGTCGTTATTTATAAACATCACTTGAGCGCCGACTTTTAGAATGACTTCGGAATCGTTAGGTCTTAAATTTTCAATATTACCTGTGTGTGAAGCGTTAAATGAGAAATGCTTAGCGTCAATCAGTTTTAAATTTTCAAGATTGATGCGTTTTGCTATAGCATTTGTAGATACCAAATTAATTTGAAATTCGTCGTTGCTATCAGAATTACTGTCAATAACCTGCCTATTGAGTATCTGTAGTTGTTCAGGTGTAATAGTATTTGTTCTAACACTATTAAGTAGTGCCGTGAATGCCGAATCCTTTTGACGATAAATGGTTTGTAATTCACAGGTTTTAAGCTGAAACGGTTCACTAAACAAATCTTTTTGAAGGAAGGCTTTAGCCGAAAAAAAATATGGGGATTTATAACGGATTAAAAACTGTTCGCTTTCGTTATTAAGCAGCACTGGAGGCAATTGAAACAGATCGCCAAAAAAGATCATTCGTATACCGCCAAAAGCCGTTTGATTATTTCTGATGCGTTGTAATAACACATCAATAGCATCTAATAAATCGGCTCTAACCATAGAGATTTCATCAATAATCACTGTTTGCACTTTTGCATATTTGGCAATCATGGCATTATTGATTTTCATATGTCTGGCTTCGTCAAGTTCATAGCCAGGTTTTAATTTGAAAAACGAATGAATGGTTTCCCCTTTTACATTTATGGCGGCGATACCCGTCGGTGCCAATACAATGATATTAGGATCTAACTTGGAGACATGCTCTAATAAAGTCGATTTTCCTGTGCCGGCCTTTCCGGTTATAAATAATGGTTTGTTGGTGTTTTGAATTAACCCAATAATAGCCTCGGCATCTTTAGAAAATGTAATCGTCTCTGACATTTAAATGAAAATTCTATAAACAGTTTAAAGCTGCAAAATACAATAGGATTTTTTGATTACATCTCAATTCATTCACAAATTAAATACAGGCACCAAATATGAATAATGCCATTTTTGAGGTGTTTGTTTTATTGACTTCTTTAAAGAAAATTAAGACCTATTGCTAAAAAAGATAGGAGTTAGGAGGGTATTTTGATTTAGTTCTCTGTGTTCACAAATTTTAAGCCTGAGTAAATAGCGATTAAAGGGACAGATCGGTGCGATTCATTTTTAAAATATTCTAATTTGATGTATGAGTTGGAAGGGAACTTGGTCTTTATCCCATTGAAAAAATGATCATGACGTTTCTTGTTTTTTGTGTAATTGGCCTCACCTTGGTTGGCCGTAGCAATATATAGATGTTTTAAATTAACAGAAGCTGGTATAGCATTAATTTTAGACTGCATTAATTCTTCATCCCACCAAATACTTGGATCAATGGATAAAAAGGCATCAATACTTTCGTTGCCTGACAAATAAGCATTTAAAGTGAGAAGCCCACCAAGGGAGTGACCGATTAAAGAGGTGTGCGTTTTGGTTCTGTAATTAGTTTTGAGATAAGGTAATAACTCGGTAGTAATAAAAGCCAAGAAATTAGCACCGCCTCCCATAGTGTTAGGGCGTTTTGTTTTGATCTTAGTCATTGTGAAATCACGTTCGCGATCAACATTTTCTATGGCCACCAAAATTGATTCTTGCATGAAATAATTTCTATTCCTGTCTGAACTCATAAATTGAATAGTGCTTGATGTGGATTTAAAAAAAGTAGCACCATCGAGTAGAATAACAATAGGATAGGACTTTGTAAGTTTTTCTGATGTCCAGTAATTTTCTGGAAAACTTATAATACAAGTTCTGGTTTCGTTTAATATGTTAGAGTGTAGATTAAAAGTATAGTCTCTATTTAATTGAGAGGAGCCTTGACTAAAACTCCATTGTAATGTTAATAGTAGAACTGTAAGAATGCTTAGCTTTTTGGCCATTCGACTTTATGATTTGACACTAAGATAAGGATTCTGTTTTAGGGCTATTACTTTGTGATTTAATTGTTATTCTTCTTCTCTTAAGCTGTACTTAACTTTTAAAACGGCCTCACTACCTTTGTTTAAAGGGTCTTCTGGATCTGATAAGGACGTATGAATTTTTGTTTCTGGATTTACAGAATTTAAATATGCTTCGGTGTCTTTAATAATTAATTGTGCTTTAGATTTTGCAATAGAATCCACGGCCTGAGGCGTTGCCATTGCCATATAAGATTGGTCTAAGGTAAAAGAATCGACCGCCCTATTGCTATAAACATAGGCCTCGAATGCATGTGCATTTTTTAAAATTTTTTGAGAGGTAACTTTCAAGTACAATTTTAGTGCTTCCCGTTTGGCGATACGTTTATTCTGAAGGTCCTTATCAACATAGTATACCAATTCAATATCTAAATCTTCCTTCTGTTTTTCAATTTTTAAAAGCTTATCCAATTGACTGGTATGTTTTTCGCTTAAAATAGAGTCGAAAGAAGTAAAAGTTAGTTCCTCAATGTCTTTTTGATCACCTCCAACCAAATTTGCCAACAATTTGCCTGGGCTCGCAGCAATTTTTATAATGTTATTTTTAAAAGTGTTCCAAACAATTTTACTCACTTTCACCGAAGGATCGTTTAAATCGCCATGCACAGGGATATCTAAATTCACATCTCCATTTTTATCCTTTAATAAAAAAATTGCAAACTTTAAAGGCAGGCTGTAAAGGCCACCTTTGGTATTATCGAGAGAGGCATTTTTAACAAGTAATTTGTTTTCACTTTCTAAATCGCCATTAGTCAACACCGATTTAGAAATATAATACATGTCGCCTTCTATGATGTTATGTCCAGTATAATGACTGGAGTAAATGTTTAAATCGGAAAGCAAAAAATTGTCTATACTAATGTCTATGTTGGCTTGCTTGGTAGTTTTAGGGTTAAAGCCCAATTTGGCGTTCAAGGTTCCACGATTGTTAAGTAACATTTCAGAATAAATATCAATCCAATCTGATGAACTATTAATGCTATCTGAGCTAATTTCAATCTGACTTAAATTATAATTAAATGGTTTGCCCGTAAGATTGTCTGTATAATCTAAACTGCCATTGTTCACTTGAAAATTATTTATGGCATAATACAATTGATTCTGTGAAGCAGTTGTATTTACTAAGCTATCTGCTTTGACGGTATTAACTTCGGTCTCAGCTACTATTTGCTCGTCCAGCTTAAATAGTTTGGTTAAGTTATTTGAAGTCGAATCTAATTTTACGAAAGTATAAAACTCTGTAAGTTTAAGAGAATCGATAACATAGTTATTATTAAACTGGTCTATCGTTTTGAGGTTTGCATCAATCTGTTTTGATGCTATAACGGGTTTATTGTTAATATCTGTCATTTTAAGATGGTTGAGTCTTACTTGACCAGAAATAACTGTTTTTAAAAGATCAAAAGTGTTGCCTTCTAAAAGTATTTCTGTATTTAGAAGTCCGTTAAAACTGTTTATCTCTATGTGTTCTGCAACATATTTATAAAAGGGCTCCAATTGAAGATTACCCACACTTAGTTGCGCATCGAACGCACCATCAATTGGATTGATATTAAGCTTTGAAGCCAGAAAACCGCCTTTTGGAAAGTTGAATTTTAAATCGGCATTACTTTTTTGTGTTTGGTCCCAACCGATATATGGCAGTATAAATGAAAAATTCTCTATTTCGGTGACGTGATCAATATTTTGATTGTCAAAATGAATGTTTGAATCTTTTACTTCTAAATTTGACAGGTTGTATTTGAAGTTTGTGCTTGTGCTGTCTGTTTTAATGCTGTCTGTTTCGGTAGAAGTATGAAAGGCAATTAAATCATCAAAATTAAAGGTTGAATCTTTCATCGTAAGATTGACATCTAAGCCTTTTAAGTAAAGGGATTCTATTTCAATATTGTCCTTGAACAATTGCAGTGGTTCTAAATTGACAATAAGTGTGTCAAAAACCACGAAGGGATCTTTTGCATTTTCTTCAAGCATTTTAAAGTCGATTATAGAAACTGTTCCTGTAAAATAATTGACCTTTAATTTATCTAAATCTATCTGGCGACCAACGAGAGCCTTGCTATTATCTATAGCATAACTTTTGGCGAAATAGGGAAGTACAAGCAATAGAATGCTTATTAAACCTATGATAATTAATATTGCTTTTATCGCCTTTGTCTTCATTGTTTTTTAATCCTCTGGTTCTTAGTAGTTTGAGGAGGCAAAGTTAAGGCTTTGATAGATTAAAACCATAGCTTAAAAGCGATAATGTATTGTAATAGAGTGAATTGAAAATTGATGAAAAACAACTTAAAAATTTTGGATTAAATGTAAATATAGATTTGAGTGATTGTATCAATATCTAGTTTGCATTTTTTTCTAATTTCGGCTTTTAAGGGCAGAATATAAGTGTCTAATTTTGTGTCAAACCAAATGGCTGTTTCCCAATTTACATCTTCAATTTGAGCTTTTACTTTCATACGACCCCAACCTTCTTCTTGCCATCCAAAAAGGGTTCTAATGTCCCGAGAAGTTGATTTAGGAAGTGAGGTAAAGTGCCAGCCTCCTGGGGCATCATGCTTCCATATTGTACTTGTAAATTGATATTTAACTTTACCTTTCATAGTGATAATATGGGTAAGTTACTCGGTGTGTTTTCCGGATTCTAACTTTAGAATTACTGCTGCAAATAGTATTTCAATAACTCCTCCAGATATGGCAAGTACTTGAAATGGCGGACTTATAATTATGCCTATTACGCCTGCTATTATTAATGTAACACCAAATAGCCAGTATAATTTCATGCCATACAAAGAGTTGAACATAAGATAGCGTCCACCAATGATTAAGGCCATTACGGGATAGAACCAATTACTCTCGTACTGCAACATGAAAAAGGCAATGAAAAGCCCGATGAATATTAAAAATGTACTTTCCATGGCAAGAACAGATAACGGATTGTCTTTCTGGTGTTTTCCTGAGCGTTTTAAAGCCTTAGAAAATAAAATGCCAAGCGGGTGAATTAACATTCCACCAAAAAAGAACACAAGAACACTAATGTGTTCGCTACCTAAATAAGCGGTTAGCCCAGCAGAAAGCCATACCAATCCAGAGGCAAATGCTCCTGGGGCACCACCAATATAAGATTTTCGCATATCATGTTGAGCTTGAGTGAAATTCATCTGACTTTAGTTTTGAAGTTGATTTGATTGTAATGAAGGGTAAAATTATAATTTTGATTGAGTTTTAGAACGATAAGGGTAAAAATAAT
This sequence comes from Bacteroidetes bacterium MedPE-SWsnd-G2, assembly GCA_001874335.1. Lineage (GTDB taxonomy): Bacteria > Bacteroidota > Bacteroidia > Flavobacteriales > Flavobacteriaceae > MedPE-SWsnd-G2. The sequence continues at coordinate 248,127 of MPDE01000001.1, read as the reverse complement.
TGGTTTAGCGTAATTGAATATGAATATGGTCGTCATGTCTAACCGCTTGACAACCATGAAATCTTAGTTTTGAATGAGATAAATTCAATCTGGCTTTTAAGTGTGGTTCAATGAAAATTTTACCAATTTCATGTTGTTTTAAAATAACTGAAATTAAATGTTTTGAAGCTTCCTCAGAGAAATTTAATTGGGGATTGAGTGTTCCAAAAGTCAAGTGTTTAGGGAAGTCGTATTGCCAATATCCTTTTGTCTTACATATTTCATATTGCTTATACTCATGTTCTGAAGGTGATTCGAATACACCATAACCACTTAGGGATGGTTTTTTATTGGAGATTTGATTATTTTCTTTATAAACGAATGAGAGGTCTATTTTTTTTCCGTCATTATGGCTTAAATGTGGCAACAAAGGGAATTTATCTATAAAAGGGAAATTGGCATCCAGATATACCAATTGAATATTGTTATACTTTTGATTAAGTTCTCTTGCTGCTTGTACTAATACGTTATGTAATTGCGGAGTTACATAGGTTCTGTTGGTTAGTTTGTAAAAGAAGGAATGCCCTTTGATCAAGGCCGAGTCTTCAATGTTTTGACGACCAAAAATTGGAGCGATACGAGGCACAATTACAAATGTGGATAGTAGATAAATTGTTGTAAATACGAGTAAGCTTTTACTACGTTTCTTATAATTTATGTTTCTCGTAATAGCTATGGTTAGCAAATAAATCAAACCACCTATTTGTGTAAGTATAGTGAGAAATATAATTACGAAGCTGTGCCCTAATATTTTAAATGCGTTTTTAGTAATTAGTTGAGTATTTAGATATTAAAACATAAAACGGTGTAACAAACAAAAGATTATTCCGTCATATAATTAAACATAAACACCTTTTTTGATATGCGTAATTTTTTTAAATCTTTTAAGCAAAAATTCTGTAAGTTTTACCAATGGGAAATAAAAACCTTTAATAAGATTCTTGGTATAAAATAGTCATTATAAATGACGCTGTTTTAGCTTAAATTTTCTAAACGCTTTTAGAATAAGAAAGACTATACCAAATACTATGGAATAGGGAATTATTAAAGTAAAGAACTTAATAAACTGGGCTTTCTTTGCCTTCAGGGTTAATCCCATGTCAAAAACACCACCAAGTTGGTATTCTACCTTAGCGATTCCGCTATTTGGAGTGCCAATTAATTTTCCGTTTTGATCAAATAATAAATAGGTAGGATAATCGGTGATTTTTAGGTCTTTCACATAACCACTCATTATACTAACATTCTGAAACTGCCAATTGGGGTTGTTGTTCTGTAAAAATGAAAGGGGTTTTGGTTTATCGGTTAATAGGTTTTTTGTAAGTTCTTTGTCATCGATACTAAGACTTAAAATTACCAATTGAGAGTTGTATTTTTCTAATAATTGAGGAAAGTATTTCATTTCATCAATACAAGGTTTGCAGCCGGAAAACCAAAAATCAACCAAAACATATTGTCCTTTGAAATCTGAAATGGACTTCAGCTCACCAAATTGGTTTTCTAATTTATATTCTGGTATAGCCTTGTCTAATGGAATCTCATTTTCAAAAATTAAATGATGAATAAACATACTTGTTATAATCAAGTAAATGAAGGCGAATCCGAGGATGTAGGTTTTAAGCGTGTTGTTCATCTTTTTAATAGACCAAGATTGGTTTTAACTGAAGTTTCAATATATGTGTGTGTCCTTTTATAGCCTCGAAATTAATCTATTCCCAGTTATACTGAAAGATTTTTATAGTAATTTTAAAAGATAAATCTTACATTATTAAAAGTCAGTGTTTTATTGAAGTTCACCTAAGACCTTGTCATATTTTTATATGTGTGCTTGATAATCACTTGAATCTCATGTTAATTATCCAGCTTGTTTGCCGACTAAAAGCAAGGAAGTTTAGTCATAGTTTGTTTTATTATTTGAGCTCATTGAAAAGAACCTCGTTATTAAACTCAACTTTAGACAGGTGTCTAATGCTATTGTTCCAGTCTAATGGTGTCCAGTATTTTGGGTATTTTACCACTACTAACTTCCCAATTAATTTTTCCTTTAGATCGTTTAATTCTAATCCGTATTCAAGCCCTCTATTAATGTAAAACCGGGTTTTGTTACCCTTTAGAATAAAGATAATATCGTTGCCTTGGTTACTGTAAATTTGAGTTACAATGCCATTTTCTGTAATAGCTTTATGTTCTGAAACGATAGGTACGGGTCTAAAAATTAATAAGGCACAGACAAACAAGAAGGCTCCTAAAACGTTCAGCGTATATTTTGTAAATTTATTCATATTCTGATTTATAAAAAATACTTCAATTTTATTTACTGAGTTTCAAAATCCTAACAGCACCTTGAATTACCAAAATAAAAACGATTGTTCCTATAATTAAATCGGGTTTACTTGAGTTGAGCCAATTCACTAAAAGGCCTGCGGTAATTACTCCAAGGTTGATGATAACATCATTGGAGGTGAAAATCATACTGGCTTGCATATGTGCTTCTTCCTTACTTTTTGATTTTTGTAGAATGTATAGGCAGGCCACATTTGCGAAAAGGGCAAATATTGAAACACCAATCATGGTAGAAAAATCTGGGAGTTTCTCATCTCCAAAAAAACGTCTTAGTACTGCGATAAACCCAATAATTGCAAGCGTGATTTGAAAATATCCAGCCAATTTTGCTATGCTTTTTTTTCGGTTTAGGGTACCGCCAACAGCAAACAAACTTATACCATAAACAAAACTATCGGCAAGCATATCTAAACTATCGGCAATCAATCCCATAGATTTTGAGAGTATTCCGCCAATTATTTCGATTATGAAAAAGACGAAATTTATGAGAAGTACAGTCCACAGTAGTTTTTTCTGGGTTGTATTTTTCTCAAATTCTGTTTGATTACTGTGCTCTGTTGTTAATTTCTTGCCTCCTAAATTTAGTTCTAAAATCGCATTTTCAATCGGTTTTACTTCCCCACGATGAAACACGATGAGTTTTCTATTAGGAATATTGAATTCTATATTTGCAATACTCGAAATACCTTCCAACTTCATTCGGATTAGATTTTCCTCAGAAGGGCAGTCCATTTTGGTGATTTCAAATATTGTTTTGTTCATGGTAATTCTTATCTCTTGAAAACGGTAAGGTGAATTTCTTCTCCCATTTCGGAATCAAGACTTGAAGTATTTGAAACTTTAGTTAATCCATGGCTTTCAAACGATTGAATGTAATCGTGGTTTAGCAGCCAAGGTGGCCCTTTTTCAAACACTCTTTTTGGAGTTTGTACCTCAGTAATCATCACTAATTGGCCTTGGTCTGCTACAAAATCTGATACGTTTTTAATTAAGACAGATTCGTATTTAGGTGGTAAGGCTTGGATTGTAAATATTTCTAAAACCAGATCAAATTTTTGATGCCAAGAAGAAATGCCTTTTAACAAATCGGCAGTTACAAATTCTACTTTCGATTTAGGAAATCGCTTTTTACAAAGCGCAACGGCGCTTTCTGAAACATCAAAAGCAGTGACTTTATAGCCCTTAGATTCAAGTGCAATGGCATCATCGCCTAAACCACAACCAATAACTAAAGCGGTTTTACCAGGTTCTGGAGCCGTACTTTTATCGATCCATGTTTTGAACACCGGGTGAGGTGCCATATTTGCCCAAGGCACGCCACTACCAGAATCATTAGACTCAGAGTAGAGGGTCTCAAACCAATCGTTAGGTTGGTTTTCGTTGACACCAAATTTTTTTCTTATTTCTTCATTCATCTTATTTTATGATTACAAGTTTTTGAGTCGCTTTTATTGTATTGTGAGACACTAATTTGGCAAAATAAATACCAGGAGATAGGTTTTTCAGGTTCAGTTTGGTCGAAGATTGTCCTACCAAAATATGTTTAGTTAGAAGTTTTTGTCCATTCAAATTATAGATTTCAATGTGATGAGGTTCAGAAGTTATATTAAATCTAATTGTGGTTTCGGTCTTAAACGGGTTTGGATAATTAATGAATAAAGACTTAGGGGTATTAGGTTCTGATGCACTTAAATTATTTTCGACTTCTAATTTTAAAGCTACTGGTCTATGGTCTGAAATATGCTCATCATATTCCAACCAACCATCGGTCAAATAGTCGTCAACTTTTATGGTTTGAATGTCTGAAGCTGGATTCTGGAATTCGTCAAATAAGGGGTTGTTAATTAAAATATGATCTAAATGTGATGGCCATGAAGGGTAAGACCAATAGGTATTGCTTCCGGATGCAATGTCATAATCTACAAACGTATAATTGTCATCATCCAAAATCATTTGAAACACATTATGTTCAGAATCATCAGTAATATTATCATTTAAATCGCCTAAAATAATTACGTTTTCATCGGCAAAATTAGTGTCTACATATTCCTTTAATAAAAAATTGGCGTAGTATCGTCTGGTTTCTTCATCGGTGTTATTGTCTAGGTCTAAAACACCGTCACCACAGCATTTATAGTGATTGTTGATTATGATATAGCGTTGGCCCATAAAATCTAAATCCATCACCATGGGGGATCTTGGAAAATAATTCCAAAATTCTGCAGAGGTAAATATTTCATAAAGACTATTAATCTCAATGGTATCTGATTTATAGATGTACGCTAATCCTGCAAACCAAACAGACTCCAGGTAGCCATCATATCCGCTCAAATCGCTAATCATTTGATCAAAGACGCTAATGTTATCTACTTCTTGTATTGCCAATATATCAACATCTAAAGCTTCAATTATATCGATGACATAATTTACGGTGGTTTCACCATTTTTCGGGAAGTTTTCTATGTTCCAAGTGAGGATTTCAAAGGTGTCATCGCTACCAAAAGATAAGTTGTCTAAATCTTGAGCTACTAGCGTTTGAAAACCTATAAGTTGAACTAATAGTATAACGATAATACGATTCATTTTTTGATAGGTTTAATTTGCTGTAAGTGGTTGGTTACATTGAGGCTGTGGCCTTTTGATTCTTGTTTCAACTACTAAATTAGTGAAGAAAAACCGAATAGAAAATCGTTAGCACGTTTTGTAAGGTGGTGAGTTTTAGACGTTGACATTGTACAATTCTGAAGCTTTTCTTAAACTGGAGGGGTTATTTAATTGGTAGAAGTAAAATCTCGCCAATAGTATATCTCAAATATTTTATTGGGCGGTTATTATCTGCCAATGTTTTACGTGATTTTCTAGAGAATAGGGAATAACATTTAAATAAATACCTTTTAGAGGTTAGTTTTTAATTCTAACTATTTTAGCAATTCTATTATTAATTATTTCTGATAAATTCCAATTGTATAGTTTTGGATCTGTGGTGCTGTAGAACTCAATTATAACGGCATCCATATCTTCATAATATTTTGCGAAACTTTGGTATCCCGGTACCCATCCAGAATGTTCATATTCATATACAGAAGCATATATTTCTTGTTCTCCTTCTTCAAACAGTGATCCATCGTTCAAGGCTCTAAGAAAAGTACCAACGTCTTCTGCCGTGGCATGCATCCCATAATCGTTTGTTTTTAAATCATGAGGATACCCCACATGATAGCCGCTCATGACATCGTCTATATTTACTTGGCTTACCGAACTAAAGGTGTGATTAAGGTTTAGTGGTTTTAGAACTTCTTCCTGTATAAATTGAAAATTTCCATACCCCAGTTCATCATCCATTATTTTATTAATCAATAGATAATTGGTATTACAATATTCATAGTCCTCCCCAGGTTTAAAGTTGGCAGGCTTGTCTAAAATCAATGCCATCCCTTCTTCAAAGGTGCCCGTCGGAGCTTCCCAAAAACCTGGTGCGTCTGTAAAATTAGGAATACCGCTGCGATGCTGAATCATTAACCTCAATGTGATTTTGTCGGCGTTTTCAATTCTTCCCTTAAGCTCAGGCAAATAGTCGGTAATGGTTTTGTCAAGTGAAAGCCGTCCGTCATTTACCAATTTGGTGATAGCCACAGCATCATAAAGCTTACTAATGCTGGCAATCTTAAATAATGCATCTGGCTTTGCAGGGATTTTAGTATCCCGATTATGCCAACCTGAAGCCAAATATTGAGGAGGTTTACCGCCTTGGTCTATATAAACAATCATACCGTCAAAACCGTGTGAAATACTCTCATCTAATTGTGCTTGAACGTTATTTGGTAAAGGCAATATCCAAGCCTTTACCAAAAGCCAGGGAACAAAATATAACGAAATTAAGGTTCCAACCAGCAACAAAATGCGTACGGTCCATTTGGCTTTTTTGTTTTTAATCATTTTTGTTTTTTACTCTAGGGTTAATGTTTCTATTTCTTGAATAATTTGCTGTCCCAGTGCTGTTAATTGATGGTATTGACCAATCATTTCTTCAAATTGCCAAGCAGCTAAGCTAATTACATTTCTATAACTTGGCTGTGATGTATACTCCAAAAAGGCTTGATCATACTCAGACTGAGAGGTGGCTTTTGTAATTAATGAATCTTTTTGCATAAAGGCAGAAGCCAATATAAGCGATCTGTCAATTTGGGTGTCAAGATAATTTTCTTGATGCACTGTGTATTGGTTGTAACTCCTTTCATTTTCAGCAATTTCATCAACCAAACCGTGATATTTGGCTAAAAGAGAATCCAGTTTAGTGTTGTTTATTTTTCCATAATATTCTGAGCTTTGTAATGATTCATACCCACTCGAATTTGGCTTAAAATAGAAGTCGGCAAAAGCAAAACCACTGGCCTTGAATAAATAAAGGTTTTCTTTTTCGGTTTTATCTAAGATGCTATTACGTGCTTTTTTACAAATGTCTGCAATTTGCTTTCGTCCTGCTGCTAGCTCGGTCAACTGTTCAATATCTTCCTTTGTATGTGATTTAATTTTTATCAGATATTCGTTTAAGGCGTTTTTATCTTTAAGAGATTGGTTCCAATTATTAATCTGTAATGCAATCAAAATTCCAATAACTACCAACAAAATTTCTCCAAAAGCATACTTTAGGTATTGTATGTTTTTATGGTCTAAAATCAGCTTTTGCCTTATTTTTCTAAATAATTTCATAGCGTGGTTTTATAATGAGCTATAAGGGTTGGTAAATGATTAATACAAGTTATTGAGTTAGATATAACCATCGGAATATCTGAGTGTTAAATTAACACAAAGTTCGGGTTTATAAAATGGAAATGAGAAATTATACTTTGTTTTGGCATTAATTCTCTTTAATTGAAAGCATAGATTTACTCTAATTTTTCTCCATGCTGACTTAAGTCAAGTCCTCGTTCTTCCTGGTCTTCTCTCACTCTCATTGTTAGTATTTTATCAACAAACATATAGAGTAAATAGCTACCTCCAAAACAGAAGACCGAAACAATTAACAACCCAAGTAAGTGATAGAAAAAGGTAGTGGTTTTGCCATAAATTAGTCCGACTTCTGAAGCGAATACTGCCGTAAGAAGCATTCCGATGATCCCACCAACACCATGACTCGGAAAGACATCTAAAGTGTCGTCAATTTCGGTTTTGTTTTTTAAATGAATGGCCAAGTTCGAAATAATAGAGGCTATAAATCCAATAAACATAGATTGACCGATATTTACAAAGCCAGCTGCAGGGGTGATGGCTACTAAACCAACAACGGCTCCAATACAAGCTCCAACGGCAGACATTTTTCGTCCAAGCATTCGTTCATAAAACACCCAGGTAATCATGGCGGTTGCAGAAGCAATGTTTGTATTAGCAAATGCAATCACCGCATCTGCATTGGCGCCTAAAGCCGATCCTGAATTGAAACCAAACCAGCCAAACCAGAGTAATCCTGTACCTAAAATAACATAAGGCACATTAGTTGGGTTGTGTGTAATATCTTTTCTTTTGCCTAAGAACATTGCACCTGCTAGAGCTGCAAATCCGGCAGACATGTGCACCACTGTACCGCCTGCAAAATCTAAGATGCCCCAGTTTCTAAAAAGTCCATCAGGATGCCAAGTCATATGGGCTAACGGACTGTAGATAAAAACACTAAAAAGGACCATGAAAAAGATGTAACTTCTAAAGCGCACACGCCCAGCAAAACTTCCGGTTATTAAGGCTGGAGTAATAATGGCAAACTTTAATTGGAACAGGGCAAAGAGTAAAAACGGAATTGTAGAAGAAAAGTTGGGGTTAGGCTCAGAACCTACATTTTTGAAAGCAAAATAGGTAAAAGGGTTACCAATAATACCACCAATACTTTCACCAAATGCCAAGCTAAATCCAACCACAACCCAGAGAATACTGATTACACCAAGCGCGATAAAACTTTGAAGCATGGTAGATATAATATTTTTTTTACTCACCATTCCACCATAGAAAAATGATAAACCCGGAGTCATTAATAATACAAATGCACTTGCAACTATCATCCAAGCGGTATCTCCAGAATCAATTTCAGATGATAATTCTTGGTAATTACTTGCTGCAAAAACACAAAGAATTACTAATGCAGATAGGATGATGAAGTTTATTTTTTTTCCCATAACGTTCTATTATTTTTTAGCACAGTTTAATATAAATGCCTCTGGCTGAGGTTGGTTTTTAAAACCAAAAATTACTAAATATTTAATTTTGAATGTTATGGAAATTCGATTAATTGAATATAATTATGACTTTAATAAAAAAGGGCTGTTAAAAAAATGAATTCGATAAAATTTAGGTCTCAGAAGCTTTACAATCAAATTATCAATAAAGCGTTACCTATTTTGTTTTAATAATATAGTCTTGAAAGAATAGAAGTGAGGTATAAGCTTAATTGGAAGTAAAAAATAGTAATGGATAGTATAAAAGATAGACTATAGTTTTTTATGTTTCGTGTTGTCCAACTTTAATCACTCTTCCATTTTTAAAGTAGACATCTAAAACGTCAGGGTCAATGTTAAATAGTCCAGGAACAAATCCAAGTTGATAGGCAATATGATTTTCAGAGTATGAGTGAAAATTATTTCCGAGGAGTTCAACTATTTCCAGTTTAGTTTTTCCGATGAGCATCTTACTTTCAATTATATTTTCAGACATTTTATATCTTTCTTCAGAATTTGACATCCATACTTGTTTGTCAAAAACATTAGTTGGATAGTAAGAAATCCAAAACATCCACAAATAGATTAATCCAATATAAACAATTGGGCTTAATGCTATTGTTGAAATTATTGCTAAATATGTTCTGTTTTTTTCATTTCCAAAATTGCACTTTTTTAAAATCCATTTGCTTAAAAAGTATAATGGAATCGCAAGAGTTAGAATTATAATTGGAACTTCGATACTCATTTCATTATTATTTTTAATTAGCTAACGGTTGTTATATGGTTTTGGCGTTGTAGGGTGTTAGGTTTTGCGATACGGAAAACTTGAGGGGTAAATTAGCACAAAGATTGGGTTTAAAAAGGAGATGATTTAAATATGTTGATAGTGGTAGAATTCATTATTTGGTTTCACATTCCTTTTTCAGTTGCTGATATGTTGATTCCATGGCCTTCAAAATAGTATTAAAATGTTGTTTTTCTCTTTCGCTCATAGTTATAAAAAAAACTAAATCATTTTGAAATTGTTTGTAGTATTTTGATTCACTATCTAAATGCCAATTATTAACAGGAAGTGTATTTAGAATTTCTTGTCCTAACGATTTTTCTACGTAATCAAAATGTTGACCTCCAAATTGAAGATGATCATCATATAAAAACACTCTTTCTAAACTTTTTGATTGATTAATTTCAAGCTGATATAGCAATTTATCTAACTCGCCATAATATCTTAAAAGCTCATTTTTTAAAGCATCATTGCTCATTAAATTTAATTTTCCCGATGATACAATATCTGTCATAGCTACTTTGCTTGGTACAAATGCATTGGTTCTTAAGCCTTGAAGGTAGTTGTTTAACAGGTAGGACTTGTCTTTGTTTTTATTGTTTAATTCTACTAAGAGTTTTTTGCTAATTTCTATTTTATGTTCGGCTTCTTTATACAGAATAGCAATATTTTGACGGTCAAGATTAAAATCGGCAAGTAGTTTGCAATAGTATTCTAATTCGGTCAGTTTATTTTTTCTGTTTTCATTCCAATTGTTCACGGTTAGAGCAATTAAAATTCCAATAACAACCAAGAATATTTCACCAATGGCATATTTAAAATATTGTCCAGTTTTGCTTTGGTTTATAAATGAGCGACGTAAATGACGGAAAAATTTAATCATGAAATGTCATATTAAATCTGGTTTTCAAGTCTTTTTGTAAAATTCTTTGGAGTGTTTCGCTTCGTCTAATGAGATTAGAAAGTGTGCCCCATAAATTATTTTTATAATTGGCTTCTATAAGCAAGGTTTCATTAAATGTCGGGTCATTGAGATACTTGTCAAAATTGTATTTTGTACGGGGACTAAAACCTTCATCGCCATTGTCGTTAATTATTGACTTAAAATACTCTTCATAAAAACCTTGGTCTTTAAGCCTTTTATATTCTATGTCTCTTAATGGCTTATATCTTAGTTTATCAAAATCAAAAAAAGACTTAGCTCTAGGTATTGTAAAATCGTAGTAGTTGGTAATCTCAAAGCGCAAAGAATCGTTTTTAATTTTATCTAATCCGCTGGATTTTAAAGTTTCATATGGCCCTTGATTGTAAGAAAAAATAATTCCCCAACGCGACCATCTTATATATTTAAGCAAATCATCTTCAGATAAGCTAACTTTATTTTGTCTTGCTAATATCAACTTGTCTATTGCAGTATCTTTTTTTTTAAGACGGTCTTCCAAAAATCCAAATATTTCAAGGTCGTCTTTTATAGTCGTATGAATTTCTTTAAGAATGGTCTTTTCATAATTTTCGGATTTACGGTTTTCATTCCAAGTGTTTATTTGTAGAGCAATTAAAATTCCTATTACCACAAGTACAATTTCACCAATGGCATATTTAAAATATTTTCTAGTTTTACCTTCTGAAAGTAGATTGTATCTAATTTTTCTAAAGAGCTTTATCATTAGTAAGTTATTTCTCTAAAGTTAGTATAAATAATTAACTCGACTAAGAAATAATAAAACACAAAGATCTTGGCTTGTTAGGTGTTTGCGGAAGTAGGCGAGAACAAGCTATGAGTTATTTATATTGTTGTATGGCGTTATTTATTAGGTTGTGAAATTCAATGTTCTTATCAATATGTAACACTAAATTTTTGTAGTTTTTTGTAATGCCATAAAGTCCTGTCAGGGTGTTTTCTTGTTTTAAACGAATAATAATATTATGGCTTTCTAATGCTCCTAAAAACGATAGTTTTCGTGTTTCAGTGTTCAGTTCTATATCCTTTGATGAAATCTCAATGCTGTCAATAGTACTCAAATCAATAGTAGTTTCGTTCATAATCCCATATCGAAGAAACAATTTGTTGTTTTCAATTGATATTGGTCTTTTAAACATAGATTTTACAAACCCAAAAATTTGAATTCCAGAATACATACTTAAAACAGTAAAAATCCAAGCAACAGTGCTATTCCATTTAGACAATACTATGTGAATTGTAATAGTTTCAATAGCTATGATAAAAATAATAGCTATTAAAAGGGTAACTGATCCGCTGTCTTTGTGATATGAAAATTGATTGGCTTTCAACTTTCTTTTTTTCCAATACACAAATCCGTAATAGAAAACCGCAATTTCGGTAACAACAGGGATAACTGCTCCTTTTGGAAGTAGGTGATAGCAGGTGTTTTTTAATGTTGTGAAGAAATCAAACGAATCGGTTTTAATTAACCTATATCGCTTTACTGCTTTCCGAATGTTGAAAATAATAAAGGAAACTATAGAAAGTTCTATAACAGGAAATATCCACGTCTTAAAAATGTCCAGATAATATTGATTTTCACTTGGAATAATCATTGTACAGATTACCATTCCGAGAATTAAAAAAGGCAAGACTGTGGTTTTAGGAATGCTGGTTTTCCGGATTAACAAAAAATATATTACAGGAACAGTCAATAATAAGTCTGCCGTAATACCAATTGACAGGCTGTTTGGGTTTGCCTTAAAATTGGATGATTGAGCAATGAGAACCAGTATACCAATAATTAATAATGGTATGCCGATAATTATTAGATTTTTATTAGGGGAAATTGTTTTGCTCATCGGTTTGTTTTTACTGCCATACCACGTTTTCGCATACGTAGTTGCGCACTAAGTTAGTGAATAAACAGAAGTCTTAGGTTTAGCACCGTTAAATAGCAGTTATAAAAACCAATTGCAATGAGCTATTGCAGGTAACCCAAATGTGTATTACAAGTAATTGAAGAATAGTTCAATAAAAACACCAAGAATAACACTTAGTATGGCTGCCCAGCTAGATAAAGGTTTTAATTTAAATGTGTTTTTAAATGCAATCCAAAGACATAGTATAGCACAAATTGATAAAATTATTGTTCCGTATAATGGTACTAGGCTATTGAAAAGACCAATTTGATTAAAAATAGGGTCCAGCAAAGCCGTAAATCCGAAGAGAGATAAAGTGAAATTCGTTTTATTATGTCCTTTAAAAAGGTAATAACTTGTAATTATTAATTCAATACTTATGGCCAACGGACCAAATTGGTTATAGTATTCTCTTTTAAAATAGGGCTCAATCCCCTGAGGAAAATCAATCTTTAATAAAAAGGCAAGACTTAAAGCTGTTCCAATTATTAAAAGTAAGATGGAAATAATTTTTCTTTTTTTCATGGGGTCTTTCTATATGATATGTGGTGTTGTCAGTAGTATTTGTGTTTAAATTTAGTACCCTATTTACTTTAGGACTATGGTTTTCACTGAATATTTATGTTTTGATAACGTGGTGTCTATTTCAAAGCTTATGTTGTCAATAGAAAAATGGGGGTCATTATTTTTTCTAATTAATTTTACAATCCTTTTTCTCTCTTTGTGAAAGGTTGATTCTTTTAGGGATTGTCCCTTTTTAAACTTTGTTTCATTTTCGTGTTTAAGCAGTAAACCTTTAATATTGTCGTCTTTAGCGTCAAATTCTATGGTTTCTAATTTATAATCCCCACTATCTAAGGTCATTTGTTTTGAGGAGGAACAATTGACAATAAAAATTAGTGCTAATAAGGCTAAAAGTAATTGAAGAGTTTTCATATGCTTATAATTTAAGTTTTTATTTACTAATTGTTCATTTATGCTGCCAACGGTTTTATCTGCCGTGATATTCCATATTAGGCAATTGCTCGCCATTTTTTAAATATCTGTCAAACCATTTTAATACTTGCGTGTTTACTTCGTCTCTGTGTTCAGAAATTCCGTGATCGCCTCCTTCAAATATGATTAGCCTATACGGAATTCGGTTTTTTTCAAATTCTAAGGCAAGGTTTAGACTTTGTTCTGGTTTCACTCTCCAATCAGAATTACCGTGAAGCATTAAAATCGGAATATGTTTTGGGAATTTATCAGCCCATTTTATAGCCGACCTTTTTTCTAATTCGAGAGCCTTATTTTCGGTATAATTCGGTATCAGTTCTGCCATAACTTTAGATTCCATTTCGGGTCTGTCTTTTATTGTACTAAAAGTGTCTGAAAGCGCACCACCAACTACTGCAGCCTTAATGTTATCCATTTTAGTTAATGAAATGTAGGTCATCATACCGCCTCGACTCCATCCGTACATGCCAATTCTATCGGTGTCTGCTCCTTGTATTTCTTTTAAAACTTCCGGTAGTATAATTATATCATTCACATCTTTCCCTCCAAATTCTTCCTTTCCTTCGCTACCTCCATTTCCACGATATTGACTTGCAATTACAACATATCCTTCTTTTGCTAATTTGCCAAGAGTAATCGCACCATGGAAAATTTTTAGAGCACCAAAATCTCTATTTCCTCCACGATTATATATCACACAAGGATAGTTTCCTGCTTTTTTAGGTTTTGCCATAAACCCATTAATTTTAAAACCATCACTCCTGTAAGTGATGCTATAAACTTCTATACTATCAAGATATCTATACTCCGGTTTCCATTGTTTTTTTGGGCTTGATGAATCTATCAAATGGGGATATATTGGATAGTTTTGCCAATCAGTAATTAGTTCTTTTTTTATTAAAAGATTGCTGTCTTGGGCATGTGTGGTTAGAGTAATTAGAACAAGGAGTATGGCTAGTATATGTTTCAATGTGATGTGTTTTTTAAATAGTGTTTAATGGTTAGAACAGACTAGTAAAGATTACAAATGTATTTGCTTTGTATTTAGGTGTTTAGCCAAATTTACGATTTTATCCTTAATCCATTTAAACATAAAATTTCAATTTGATGGACTTTGATAACCCATCGCAACTTTGGCTATGTCGCATAACCTTAGTTGTTTTTATGCAGGATAAGCAAGAGCTTGTTTTAGGGTATTGTTTAATTGTACGATATAATCTTTTCGTTCCCTCAGTTGCTTGAAAGTAGTCTCAAAAGTTTTTGTTTCCTTCAAATTAGGAAATGACAGTTTGTTTTTTGCAATTGAATTAGAAATCAAAATATTGAAATAATTATAGGCTAAAATAATTTTTTGCAAAATGTCTGTTTCAATTATTTTAAATCCCAATTTCTCTGCGGTCCTTTTATTTATAATGTAGCTTGTGCCTTGAATTTTAATCTCAGGCTCATTTTCGTGTTGTTCTAATAGAAGTAACAATCCTTGCAAATACTGTTGGATAATAAAATTTGTTCTTTGTTTTCCATTCCGTTTTTTGTCAATTACAAAGTAATAATCAAACAAGGTTCCGCCGTGAATTTTAATTACACCGTTTTTAGGTTTTTCAGTAATGAATAAAGGCGAGTAATAAATCATCTTCCCACTTTTTTTTAAAGATGGCATATCGAAGAAAGGTGCAATTATAGATAAGACTATAGCAATTGTGAAAATTGCTATGAAATAAATGTTTGAATAAAATGAGATTAAGCCAGAAAAGAATACAATTAAAAGTGAACAAATAGCAATCAGCATTAAGATTCTATTTTGTTCTTTTTTATTCTTATTGTAAAATCTATGGTTCAATTTTCTGAATGTGTTATTGGTTAGTGGTTGGACTATGGGATAGTTGGGAGGGGTTAATAATTAGAATAGTACAAGAATAGAATAAGTCATGGATAATATACAGTAATAGCCTGTATTATTTTCTATGCGTATGGTGTTCCGATGACATGAAACATCAAATCGAATGTAATATGTGATATAATAGCTACCAATAATCCACGTTTCCAAAAAATCCAACCAAAAGTAGAACCTGTTATGAAATTGCCAATCATCGTTACACCAATTGTAAATGGTGTTAATTCCACAAAGTTTTTGGATAACGGAAGATGAATAAGCCCAAAACATATTGCAGAAATAATGATACCTATCCAAATTGTTTTATTCGAGGGACTGTCTACTTTTTTCAAAAGTTGAATAACGGAAATAATCAGTGACATTAATCCTAACCGGAACATTATTTCTTCGGTAATTCCTGCAGAGAATGATACAAGAGCATAAAAAGGTTTTGATGGTCGTGGCACTTTACCTGTAATAGAGTAAAACTCACTTTGCAACTCAAAAAGCCCCAATAAGAAGAGAGCAACTAATATTGCTAAAATAATACTTGATAGAAATGATGGCCAGGTAATCAACTCATGCATCGGATGTTTAGAAAAGATTCTGGCAAGAACTGGTGCACCCAAATTTGCTCTTGAAGAAACCCATAACCCAATAAAAACTAATATTGCACCTAATATTAGACTGCTTATTAAAATAGGTATTATGTCGTTAATAACAGACTCATTCAGATTCACGTCGGTATGACCAGCCATCAAATTCAGTCTTTTAACTTCCCTGCTGTAAGGAATGCCAATTAAAGAACCGATTATGAATAAAATCAATACACTTATACCAACTTGCCAGCGATATGTTTTCTTTTCTTCTTTGTTTTGTACGACTGATGATGTAAAAAATTTGTTCAATTGATTATCAGATTTTTTTATCCTCATTTTTAATAATTCCTAACAATTGGTTGGTGTTTTGTGCGATTTAAGCCGATAGATTTTTCGATAAGAAAATGATAGTGTTAAATTAGCACAAAGATTGGATTTGTAAACGAAGTTAGCTTGAATTATTTGAGGCGTTTTACTTTGTTATTTTTTCTTCGATTTTTGTTTAATTCTTTCATACCGTTTCCATCCAATCAAATTTTTAAGTTCTGTATTGACTTTTCTCTCTGTTCCATTTTCTATCTGAGCACAACGGTATTTTGCATGCTATTGTTAGTTTCAACTTAATTTATTTTCTAATTCTTGTTTTATAATATTTAAAATAGAATTTACTTTTTCTAGCATTTGTTTTTGTCGTTCTATTCTGTTACGCTCATTAATGGATTTTAAAAACAAGTTTCCGAAAAAAGAATCATTTGTAAAAAAAGCTTCAGAAATGTTTAGGCTGTCAATTTTTCTCGTATTATAATTTAAACCTTTTCTTAGGCCATTACTTGCTATTTTAAATACGAAATGATTAGTTTCATTATCAAGTTTTTCTAATAATTTCATAGAAGATTCTTGATCCTCAAAACCAGATTCAAAGTCAGCTATAAACTGTGCTAGTAAATTTCTTAAATTTTCATTTTGAATTAAATCTATTTTACCTGCACTAATTAGTGAATTATACGCACCTGTAACTGGTTCTGCTCTATACCAGGAAGTACCATATGCAATAAGATGACTTAATGAGTCTAAATGGGTATCAAAATATTTGTAATCTTGTTTATTTCGTCTTTCATAAATTTTCACGAGTTCTTGACTATGGCTCATTACTATGGATTGGGCTTCAAGGGTGTTTTCTATTCTTTTTTGAGAAACATTAAAGTCCGCTTGTAGAGCTTTTAAAATTTTAATTTCTTCGTTTGAAGCTTTTCGATGTTCATTCCAATTATTGATTTGCAGTGCAATTAAAATTCCAATAACAACAAGTACAATTTCACCAATAGCATATTTAAAATACTTTCCCGTTTTTTCCTCGGAAATTAATTTTTGTCTGATTTTACTATAGAATTTTATCATTGGAGAGTTGTTTATTGAAAGTTAGGACAATTATTTAACTCGAGTGAGAAAGATTTAAATACAATTGTTGGTGGATGGTTTGTAAGCTTTTTAACATTGCAGTTTCCATTAGAATATCCGGGTTTCTTGTGGTGGAAATTAACCATTTTAGATTAGTTTAAAATACTTGTATATTAACTTAGTTCTTGGTTAGGCATTTTTATTCAATCCGTATTTTGTTTTGTATAAGCCAATATTATTAAAGAGAATAAGTACAACGGAATAAAAATACACCAGACTAAACCGAGTAAAAATATTTCATTAGCATAATTTAAGAAATATCCGAATCCAACAGCAATCTTGAGAAAAACTACTGGGAAAATTGACAAGATTACAATTGTCAATTGGATAGGAGAATTCTTTCTAAATTGTAATTGTCTGATTTGATGATTAAATATTAAAGCTAAATGAAATAAACCGAACGTTCCACATGCAATACGCCATGCAGTTTCAACTTTCATAATATTCATTAATAAGTCAGGCACAAATGCAAATATTAATGATCCTCCAGTAGTACCAAATATGGTTACGACAGCAAGTCTTGAAAATTTATTGTCTTCGTGTTGAATAGCAACCAGAACGGCTATAAATCCAGTTAAGGTGATTGCTATTTGAGCAATGGTGTAATAAGCAGATGGATTATATTCCATAAATGTTAATTCAGTTTATAAATTCTATTTTTGGTTTCAATTAATTATATCCATTGTTGTGCTTTCGTTATTAGTTTTTTCTAATAAATTCAATTTCATCGTTTATTTTGTTGATTAACTTTTCGGCAAAAGACTTCTGTTTCGAGTATAAATTGAGTTGGGTTTGAATAATGTTAATTTTAAAATTTATTGAATTCGCTAATCGTAATCTGTAATTATTGTCTAAAATATTATTCTTGTCGAACTCAATGATTAAATCACTGAACTTTTCCCGATTGTATTTTATTATAGCTTGATCAACAGCCCTGTCTATATCTTCAGTTGTTCTGTAATAGAGAAAAATATCCTCAACAAGGTAATTACTTCTTAATAATTCTATCTTACCTGAAGATATCAGATTGTCTATTGTAGTTCTATTTGATGTGAATTTGTATGCTGCGATTAAAACATCAAGGTCCTCTATTGGATTGTCCACATTTTTAATAAACTTAGATAAATTCTTCTCGACATCATAGAGTTTATTAATGAGAATACTATCATTAATCATTATAGTTTCGTAAAGCCTTTTATCATACCCTAGATTGGTAGTGAGTCTTGTAAGATAGAGTATTTCTTTCTTTTGATTTTGTCTTCTTTCATTCCAGTTGTTTACTTGAAGCGCAATTAAAATCCCAATAACTACAAGTATAATTTCACCAATAGCATAAATAAGATACTTACTAAATTTATTTTCAGAAAGTAAACGCTGGCGTATTTTTCTAAAGAATTTTATCATTGGTTAGTGGTTTCTCTAAAGTTAGAATAATTAATGCCATTTAGCATTTTTGCTTTTCACTACTAGTTGTTTAAGAACTGGTAGGTTTATGTCTGATAATTTGTTGATGTATAAGCATCCCTTACCCCATTTGCACTTGCCTAGTTTATCTAATAGTTTTTTCTCTTCATTAATGTCAAAGGTGAGGTAAACGGTGAGTTTAGATTTTCTTGGAGCAAATCCAACATTAAACCATTCAAATTCTTCCTTAGACCCTTTCCGGTGATATTTATATTTGCCAAAACCAATCAAGAAATTAGGTACTTTATCGTTACCCCAAACTTTGGGTTCATACCCTGTGACTTCCTTCATTAGTTTCAAAATTTCTTGACTGTCAGCTTGTTTAGAATTGTTTTCAAGCGATGCTATATAATCCTGAACACTTCTTTCGGTTTCTTTTGTTGCTAATCCTGCCATTTCTTTATCAATTATTGCTAACGGTTTGTTTATGTGGTGTCGCCAGATTTTCTAGCAAGGAACACATATACTTTGTTGTTCGTTTTTTATTTCACTTTTTGCCCTTCTACTTTATAATCGCCTCCCTTTATAGTCATACTTGTGATTTTATGATTTGAATCAAAATTTAAAGTCTTAAAACGCCGTCTATACTTATTGTCTATGATAAAGAATGATTTTGATAAGAAGAACATTTCTTTTTCATACTCTGTTGTATCTTTTACCTTTTCTATAAATAGTAACTTATCGTCCTTATTTTTAACCTCAATGGCAAAATTTTCAAATCTATATGTGCCTAAAATATTTTCAATTTCTTCGGTTGTCAATGCTATTGAGAAAGAATCTTTTTCATCTGGAGGAAGGTTTAAAGTCTTTGCGAGATTTTTGTAAATTTTATAGGCTTCATGACGGAATGTCGTAACACTTTCCAACAACATGCCTGATCGGTAAATATAGTGGCATACGAAATTTTTGTATGTAGAATTATTTGTGAAGTAAAAAGCAATTTCTTCATCAGTTAACTCGGGTTTTATTCTTCCGTATGTGTATTGATACCAATTGGTGTTTGATTTTTTCCATTCTGCATAATCTTGGACAAACTCCATCATCTCGTTACTACTTGATTGAACAAATTCTTTATCATAGGTATAGAGTTTTTGGAGATCACTAATTAATTCTTTGTACTTATCGGGAATATTATTTGTGTTTAGTATTAATTTTTGAAAAATATGATCCCTTACATCTAATGATGTCCAATAGTTAAGGGGGTCAATGTGACGCTCTCTTTTCTTATAGTTATCTGGATTTAACCTGTTATGCATAATATCATTTACTATGCTATCAGTTTGATAAAAATCTAAAAACATGCCATCAATATCTTTAATGTTTTGAGCAATTTCGGCATGAACTAGCAATAAAGTTGAAGTAAGTTGTTCTTGACTTTTTCTTTCTTCATTATAATTATTAATTTGAAGTGCGATCAAAATTCCAATAATTACCAGAACAATTTCACCAAAGGCATAGAGTAAGTATTTACCAAACCTATTTTTAGAGAGAAGATTTAGTCTGATTTTTCGAAAGAAATTTATCATCGGTGAGTTATTTCTCTAAAGTTAGAATAATTATTTAACTCGAGTGAGAAATTATGAAACACAACGGTTACACTTTGTTGCCCATAATTATTTCATTGTTTTTGTAAATCGTCCAACTTTTTTTTCCAAAATTCTGAATCATCTTCTTCTTTTATATGTTGCTCAACTTTTATAATTGCTTCTTGGATTTTTCCTTGACCTACCAAAGATGAAATTCTGAAGGATTTTAGATCTTCAAGGGTATAAGGGTCTTCTGTTTTGTCCTCAAAATAGTCAGCCAGGTAGATTGTTTGTTCATATAAACTATCTTTTTTAAGATTTCTAAATAACTGATAATAGATTAAATCTATGTTGGTATGGTATTTATTTTTCTGTTTGCTGTTTCTGATAGATTCATAAAAAGATATAGTTTCTTTACCATTACCGGTAGAAGCAATTTGGAATAAAGTATCAGCAATGTTTATTTTTGGTTCAGAAACACTTTTTATACCATACGGTTTATAAACTAATGTAGAGCCCGCAGGTATATCTTCACTATCCCTGTCTCCATAAGCTAAAGAATCAGGTAGAATTGCAACGACTTCATCCCCTTCAACTAAATAATTATTTAGTTCAGTAAATCCTTTTATCATAGAACCTTCTTCATGAATAAATTTGAATAAAGAATCTTTTTCAGAGTCTGTTGTCCATACTACTTTATCAGAACCTTTGACATACAAATTAGTATATGATTTTATCAGGGAACCCATTTCAATTTTTGGTCCGCTTCCTTTTTTTAGGTAGAAATATTTTAAACCACTTGAGGTGGTTATAGTATCTACCAACACTATATTTTCTTTTTGTTCACTATTTTTTGTTTTTTCATTATTACAAGAGATTAATGCTAAAACAAAGATTAACAAAGTCAGTTTTTTCATTATTGTCATTTTGGATGTTCTTTTAATTATGGGTAACAAAAAAATAAACACAGATTGGTGTTTAATTTTAGTATTAATACTTCTAAGATATAGATTTAAGATTGGAGTGCCTGTATCAATCACAACTCAAAACATCCTTTAATGCTCTTGAAGGTTTAATTCATTTTTTTTTCTCTAAATTGGGTAGGGCGCATACTTTCTTTTTAAATAATCTTGAAAAAAAATAAGAGCTTTAAAAGCTATTGCATAGACTAAAATAGGAATAAACTATTTGTGGTAAGGCGCTTTAGTATTCTTTATTTACTATAAAAAGACTATAGTTTTTCGCTAATAATTTTATCTGTCAAAGCTATATTCGTTTCTCATAATCCATTCATTTGAGTTCTCAAATTTCACATTTTTTCTTATTACAAACTGCTTACTTCCTAAAATATATGTATTCCTTATTACGGCCTTCTTATTATTGTCTTTCCCAATATATTCTGTAGTAATTTCAAGCTGGTTATTAGATAAAACTCGTTTTGAAACCACAATTTCATTATTGATTTTATCACCTTTTTTAGAAATTAAAATCTGACCTTGACTATTTGCATTAGGCTCATTTGGGTATTTGAAATTAAGAGATAATTTGTTTTTGTTTTTACCCTGTTTAACCGTTACGTCTGCGGGCATGGTATAAGGTTTGTTTGAGGAATAATCAATATACGTCAGGCTGCCAGTCCAATCCCCTAATATGGTTTCAGTGTCTTTAGGGCTAACAGTTTTATCAGTTATTACCGAATTTGATTGTTGAGCAAACCCCTGTGAAGTGAAAAAGAGTGTAAGGGCGATAAAAATAATATTCGTGGTAATTTTCATTGTATTTATTTTTTAGTTCCTATCCATGGTGCAGTGAATTCTCTATTGGGGCAATAAGATATGCCATAAAGTTTGCCATTTTCCATATATCCCGAGTGATAATAATCATTACTTTCATCTGAAGTTGCGAACGCAAAATAGAGTTTAGGCCAATTGTTATTAATTAAAGCATTCTTGATTTCACTGCCATAGAAAGATCCGTTAAAGGTATTCCCGTCTATTGATGTTACTTTAAAGGTTTGAAAGTAAGCTTCAGCATCAGGAGCTGGTCTTAAATCAATGGTCCAATTTCCGATTAATCGATTAACCTTGGTTGTTTCATTATCAGTAGCATTTTGTGCTAATACTGAAAAAGGTACTGACAGTAGTAAAATAATAAGTCCGATTTTTCTTTTCATGGCTTGTTGAATTTTAAACGATAACATTTAGTTAATTCATTTTATACTTTTCTCTAAATTGAGTAGGGCTAATGCCTTCTTTCTTTTTAAATAATCTTGAAAAATAAGGGGGATATTCAAAACCTAATTCATAGGCTACTTCAGCAATGGTTTTATTGGGGTTTAATAAAATATTTTTAGCCTCATCAACCAGATATAATTGCAAGTGTTCGGTTGAGGTTTTTCCAGTTTCTTTTTTAAGGGTGTCACTAAGATAACGTTTTGATACCGAAAGTTGATTGGCAATTTGCTCAATACTCGGGATGCCTTTTTCCTGCATTTGTCCCGATTCAAAATATGTGGTTAATTGCGTATTAAATTGCTCAAGTAATGTGTTAGATAATTCTTTTCTGTTGGTAAACTGTCTTTCGTAAAAACGGTTGGCATATTTAAACAAGGTACTTAACTGAGAAATGATGATGTCTTTACTAAATTCATCTTGGTTGTTTTGGTATTCAGTATCAATATGCTCTACTATCGATTCGATTAGTTTTTCTTCCTTAGGAGAGAGGTGTAATGCCTCATTCACGGCGTATGAAAAAAAGCCGTATTTTTTAATCTGATGGACCAGTTCTGTGCCTTTCAAAAAATCTTCGTGAAAATTAATTGAAAACCCTTTTTGATCAAATACCACGCTTTCATCCCATTGCATCACCTGCCTTGGAGCAATGAATATCAATGCGCCGTTAGAAAAATCATATTGGGTTCTGCCGTAGTTCAAGTCGCCTTTTACAATTTTTTTTAAGCTTATAGAATAGCAATTGTTGGTAATTGGTGGTGAACTGGATTTAGGGCAAGGTAATAACCCATCACCTCGAGCGGTAAACACACTAAACATCGGGTGCTCGGGAGGAGGGACTTCTAAATATTGTAAATAGGCAGAAAGGGTTTTAAAATGTTGCATGTTAATTTTTTAATTCGTGTTCTACGAGTAATAGTTGTTTGTTATAAGCGTCAATTCTGGCATGTGCCATACCATCAATTAATAAAATAACGACTAACATGGCTATTGCCGAGATTAAACTTGCCCGCCAAACGGGTGCATTCATCACTATAAGTAGCAAAGCACAGCAAGCAATGATTACGGGAATGGCGGTAAAAACAATGGTTTTATATTCTTTTAAAGTGCCCTCAACACGCAGCAGTTCTGATTGTACAAATGCTGATGCATCTTCTTTATAGTGTTTTTCAAAACTTGATATTCTTGAAATGTTAGTGAAGAACAAACCGAGACCAATAATTAAAAGTAGGGCTCCGGTAACTAAAGCGGGCGTGATGTAAGCTCTTGCCAAATCGGTTTTTCCTAATTTCCAAAAGCCAAAACTAGCTGCCATAAAAATAATTCCGAAAAGAATAAAGAATGAGGTTGAAAAGACTTCGGCCTTGGCCCAATCTGTAGCTGATTTTAAAATATCCATATCATTTGCTTTATTGACTCTCTAATTTAGTTATAATTAAATAATGTTACTGTTTTTCAATACAATGAGTGTAATTACCTTTTTGCGCCTAAGCTGGTCACAATTTTTGCCGGACCTTCTGGAAACCAGGTGTTAATTAAGAAATTAGGAATAGACCCCAATGGAATATAATTGGCGTTATAGGTAATCTTTGTGGTACTATCATTTATCTTTTCAAATTCATAAACTACTTTGTAGTCTGTCATTCGTTCAACATCCGAATACGTATAATCATGAGATATTGCCGTTGCAATAAAAACAAGTGTATCATCTGCTTTAACGCGATTAATTTTTAATACTAAATCGCTATCAGCCATGGGCCAAGGGGCATCAAAATAATAGTAAGCGATCCATTCATTATCAGATATTTTTTCAATTTCCTGAGTTATTGGTGTACTCTCTAAGAAGTTTTTGTGATTTTCAGTATTCGAAAAATACGCATCCAATTCATCTAAGGTTGTACTCGCATAAGTTTGTGCTATGTAATAAAAGTGCTTCCCTTTTTCTTCTTTTACGATTTCATATTTTACAGTAGATTTACCGTCTTTAGAATATTCTTCTGTCCAGTTTCTTAGTTGAGCAAAAGTATTTGAAGAACAAAATAGGACTAAAATTAAGCTAATATATTTCATGAAATTCTTGTTTTTTATGATGATTAGATTTCCCATTTTATGCCAATAGCTTCTTCAGTTACTTCCCAAAGTCTTTTTGCTACCGCCTTATCTTTGGCGTGTGGTTCTAATTTGCATTCGCCAACAGGGCCAGTAAAGTATCCACGTCCTGTTGGGCCGTAAAATCCTTCTTGATCTAAGTCGGGTTCTGTAGCACACATTATTTGTGGATATGCTCCTTTTTCTGCCGATTGTACCATTGGAGTTAATTTCATGATTTGCCAAACAAATCGTGTTAATAAGCTTCCACTGGTTTTAATTAGGGATGTTCTAGAGGCTCCTGGATGACATGCATAGGCTTTAACATCTGTTTTTCCTGCTGCTTTTAGTCTATCTTGTAGTTCATAGATGGACATTATTTGTGCCAGTTTACTTTGGCTATATACCCCATTAGGGCTGTAGTTCTTATCCCAATTCATGTCATCAAACTGAATAGTTTTAAGTCCTAAATTATAACCCATGCTACCAACGGTAACAATGCGGCCTTTAGAGGCTTCAATTCTCGGGTAGAGTAGTGCCTGTAATAAGAAGTTACCGTAATGATTTACACCTAACTGACTTTCAAAGCCGTCGGTTGTAAAGGTTTGTTTAGGCACTTGGGCAATAGCAGCATTACAGATTAAAGCGTCAATTTGATATGTGGTTTTTAAGACCTCACTTGCTGCTTGTTTTACAGAAGATAGATCTCCTAAATCCATTCGTACATTAGTTACATTTATATCCTCTCCAAGAGATTGTCTCAAAGCTAAAATGGTAGCTTCAGATTTTTTAGGATTTCTATTAAGCATCACAACTTTTGCGCCTTTAGAGAGTAAAATACGAGCTGCTTCATATCCCGTGCCACTTGTAGTGCCTGTTATGACGTAGGTTTTGCCTTTTAAATTGCCTATTCTTTCAGGTGTCCATCCTTTTTTGCCAAATTTGTTAGTTCCCATCTCTGCTTAATTTTTGTATTTGTTATTAATACTGCAAAGGTATAGGTTGTTGTAAATTAGTGGCTTATACAGGTTTTCGTTTCGTGTATACTTTTTGGTTTAGGTGAGGTTTTAATTTGGGTTTTGATGTATGGGATAATCGAAACCTTGATAGACTTTATGGATAAATAGTGGTCAAACTGCTGTAGAATAAGGATTTTGTTATTTTGCTACTCGCAAAATTTTCTCCATTTTTCTACCCCTTGCCAATTCATCAATTAGTTTTTCCATTTGTCTGCATTGTTTGTACAATTCAAATTCATCCTCAATTTCTTCAATACGGTAACCACAAACAACACCTTTAATCATATGAGCATTGGCGTGTATTTTCGCTTTTTCAAAAAATGTTCGGTAAGTTACTTTTTCAGCGATAAGTGAATCTAATTCGTCTTGACTAAAACCGGTAAACCATTTAATGACTTGGTTGAGTTCGTCTTGTGTTCTGCCATTTTTTTCCAATCTATTCAGGTAAAGAGGATAAATGGTTCCAAAAATCATATTGGCAACTTGTTCGTTTTTTTCTGGTGTAACTTTCATTTTTATTCGATTTTGAAAAGTCTGTTATAGTGTTTGTAGAATATGTTTTTCATCGCAATTTACACAATAATTTGGCTTTGTTTATTTTTTGGAACTCAATCACTTTCGAAAATAACTCAAGTTTAAATGTGTAAAATGTAAGTAATACGATTGGTTTATTCTAAACTTTTAGTTTTTATGAATAAGAGGTTTAAACCCGCCATGAACCATTTTACTGGCATCAAAAATTATCCTTTCTGGATTAAATAATGGGGCGACCAATTTTGATATTCTTGGATCTGCCGGCACTTTTTTATTGGCTAAATCACGTACTTCTTTAGACGGAAATAAAACCCAGCCAAATATAATGTCTTCCTCTTGTTCTACTTGTATGGCATCAATAAACGATCGTGTGCCTTCTAAGTGTAAGTCGTCACCAACAAATTCAAAATAAGCCAATGCGCCATGCTCTTTCCAAATTTCTGCTACTTTTTCGGCAATCGCTTTGTATTCTTCTAAATGTATTTTAGGAATGGGAAAGACAAAACCGTCTATATAGTTAGTCATAGTTGAAATAATTAGATTATTATCTGTTGTGTTGCAATTTAAAGTATCCCAGAATGAAACTAAAATTTAATGATGTAATGAATTAAAGTAATAATAGGATTTAGTGTTTTTACAAATTCAGTTTTTTATTTGAGAAGAATTCTCGTGATAGGATCTTCTAATCGTTGTTTTTAATCCTATTTATAGCGCGTTTTGAGCGCAGGTAATTGATAATACCAAAAACAAGAGTAATTATTGCCGCAATTATAAAAACATATCCTAACCATCTATAATTACTGAAAACAGACATGGTAATGGCAGAAATACCACCTCCTAAAAAGCCAATAAAGGTTCTTACAAAAGCAAGAATGGTTCTTTGGTTGGCTAACTTGGTGCGTTCAATAGCTAAGCTGTCTGTTTTTTGAATGATTTTGGTCATAATGTTAAAAGTGGATAGCCCGATTAATCTGTTAATTAATGTCCTAAAAGTCCTTTTTTTAAATTTTTATCCGCTGGTTTGTCACACAGCCAAATGCCGAAAAGTGCCTGTTTAAAGTCGAGTCCAGGGATTATAATTGCTGAAATTCCGTTTTTTATCACCTCAGTCCCTTTGTTAGGTAGATATACAAAACTATAGTGGTCGCCTTGGGTGATAGGTGTTCTAAAGACATTAAGTAGTTGAGTGATTTCTGACTGAAGCTTTTCGGGATGGCCCTTGGTAGAATATTTAAAACCTTCATTAACCGCATCTACCATTTTCTCAGAAGTAATTAAACTGGAAATTATGGTGAGATCCATAGCCATTGCCTTATCCATGCCAGTAATAGTTTCTGGATTATTGCTTTTCTGCTCTAAGAACAACGCGCCCACATATAAATCTATCCACATTTTTTCCCGTACGCCAGCACCGTTTAATTGTAAGGTTTTGGACGCCACTGTTTTTGTGTTGGGCACCAATACGCCTTCAATATCAGTTTGACTAAATAGAGGCATACAAATTATAATACTTAAGATTAAGGTTAGTGATTTCATAATTACAGTGTTAGCCTTTAAATTACTCAATTTTTTATTCTTTAGGAAATTGGAGGCAAAATCAAAGTTTTATTTTGGTGGTAACGACATGACGTAAGCTTTGCTTTTATTAATTAATGTAACCAATAAATCTTTGTCTTGATATAGATCTTGAGGTATAAGAATATAGCCTTTCATTTTTGCGCCATACGAATAGAAATAGTCGGTGTTTAGTTCTTGTATTAGGCGTTCTTGTTCATTTTTATCAAACCTAATTCCCAGTTCGCCAGCCTTATTTAAGAGGGTAAACATATATCCATTTTCAGAGGTGTAGGGCATAGTTTTGCCCTTGCGTGTAATGTCAGGGCAAAGCGCAATTAGGCTGTCATAAAATTTAAGGTTTTCATTGTACATAGCTGGCAGTATTACATTTGAATGTCATAAAGTTCTGGAAATTGATCAGGGATACTTTCTATATCTTCATCTAACAATTGTCTTAAATCTATTTCTATACCCCGAGCAATTGTTGAAATTGGAACATCATTTGCAGAACCTTCAAAAGGGTTTTCTCCCACAGTACCAATTCGCATCATGGTATGGAAAATCCAAGATAATGCTGCACAAAACGGAACAGCTATCCATATGAAGTAGGAGTGAATTATTGGAAAACTTTCGGCTAAATTTTCGGCATAACCATCAAACAAAGGCACTAACCCAAGGGGGATTAGTAATAAGAAAATCCAAATAAAATCAAAAGATAGAGTAGCGTATTGCCTTGGGTAAGGGAAGTTTTTAATTCGTTCAGACTTGCCTTGAAGCGTAAATAATTCTTGAAGTACATTTTCAAGTTCTAAAAATGAAAACTCCCATATTAATCCTTGTTCTTTTAAATTTCTAATATGTGAAGATTGTAAATATAATAGCGCTGCCGATTTGTTGTTCTTGCTCATTATATATTCAATTTCTGAGGGTTTTAAATAAGGCTTCACATCGGTTTCAACTTCAATGTTGCGCTCAGGAATACAAAGTAATCTAGACCATTCTCTATTTGTGCTAAATTTTTCAAACATCTCCCAAGGTTTTCTGGTACGCATGGCATGCCTTAGAGTGGTAAGCCAAGCAATGTGACGAAAAACAAGGGTTTTTATTTCATGATTTAATTCTTCTTGAGTTAATGGCGAATCGGTATATTCATTGGTAACCATATCTTTGACTTTCATACCCCAAGTACGTGATGTATTAACGATACCGCCCCAAATTTTTCGAGCTTCCCATATTCTTCCATAGGCTGCATTGTTTTGAAATCCGACAATGAATGCTACAGCAGTACCAACTAAAGCAATTGGTGTCCAAGGCACATTAAGAAAGGTAAATCCTAAAACATCATATAAGAAAACAATTATTATGGGATACAAGAGGAAAATGGCGGTTTCCTTTCTGGTCCAAACGATCATTTCTTTTGGGGAATATCTTTTTTTTGTTAACATAATTTATGGGTGTTTAGTTTCGTTTTTCAAACGGAATAATTTCCCCGTTTTCTATGTAGTTTTTTAATCCGTTTAACAACATGGCCCAGCAAAAAGCAGAATGACGATAATGCGCATTAATGCTTTTCCAGTTTTTATGATAAAATTTTAGTCGTGTCTTATGGTTTGAAGGTTCTAATTCAAATCCAAAAGTTGTTGGCAACCAATCTTCTGAAGCTTGAGTCATTTTTATTTCAAAATGAGTGTTAGGGTTGTAACTCGTTACTTTGCCAAACCAGTTGTATGCTTCAGTGAAAAATAAATTGTAAATCCCGTCAAGCTTTTGCTCACCTTCGCAGGTTTTTGGCCACCAATTAACAAGCGATTTAGGATCTGAAATTGCTTGAAATACTTTAGAAGATTCTTCATTTATAATTACATCAAAATAAATGGTGTGCGTTTGAGACATTATACAGGTTTTAGGATTATGGCTATTAATTGTTTAGTAAGTTAAGAATTGAGAGGTTAAAAAAAAAAGAGTTTATAAATTTGAAAATGAGTGCCCTGGCTTTATATTGATTGTAAGTATAATTACTAACTTGTATTTTTGTGTAACATTAAAGCTGTAAGTTGTACTTACAAACTAAATATTTAAAATGGCAGGATCTTCTAACAAAGCAATATACGGTGCAATAGCAGCAAATACTGCGATTGCAATTTGTAAATTTATAGCAGCTGCATTTACCGGCTCAGCCTCAATGCTTTCTGAGGGTATTCACTCTTTGGTGGATACAGGTAATGGTATTTTACTGTTGTTTGGTATTAAACGAAGTAAGAGGCCAGCAGATGACCGGCACCCATTTGGTTATGGTAATGAGATTTATTTCTGGAGTTTTATTGTTGCTATTTTAATTTTTGCTCTTGGTGGTGGTATTGCCTTGTATGAGGGGATAATTCATATTCAGCACCCTGCAGAGATAACAGACCCAAAATGGAACTACATTGTACTTGGTCTTGCAATACTATTTGAAGGATCGGCATTTACGGTAGCCTTAAAACAGTTTAATGTGAAACCCGTAAAAAAGAGCTTTTTAAAACGAATTAGAGAAAGTAAAGATTCATCTACAGTTGCAATTTTAATAGAAGATAGTGCAGCGCTTATTGGATTATTTATTGCATTAATATGTCTTATGTTAGGGCAGTATTTTGATTCGCCATATTTTGACGGAATTGGATCGGTGTTGATTGGATTACTACTTATTAGTGTGTCGTTTTTCTTCGCTATTGAATGTAAAGGCCTGCTTGTTGGTGAAGGGCTTATGCCTGCAGATGTATATAGAATTGAACGTATTTTAAAGAAACATGACTTGGTTGAGGCTTTTAAGCCGCCATTGTCATTGTATTTTGGACCGAATGAAGTTTTGGTGAATTTGGATGTGAATTTTAATGACGGACTAACTGCTGACGAAATTGAAGCGGCTGTTGATGATATAGAAAAGAAAATTAAAACCGAATTACCTAAAGTCAACAGAATTTATATCGAAGCCGAAAGCATTAAGCGTGTTTCTAAGTAGTTTAAAATTATATTAGTTGAGCCATTTTAATATTGTTTTAAGAGTTTTTTTAACATAATAATTTAGTTTTGCACTAAATATATTTATCCATGCATAATTTGACTGAAAAATTATGCTTACCACTCTTTTTAGTATTACTTAGTTTTCTAAGCCAAAGTTCTTCTTTTGCTCAGGTTGGTATTGGTACCCGTGATCCACAAACAACCTTGGATGTAAATGGTACCTTTGCTGTTAGAGGCTTAATAGAAAATGATACCATTAATACAGTAATGGTAGTTGATACATCAACTCACGAAGTTCATTATAGAAACTTGAAGAGTTTACATTACAATATGTGGCCTAGTGGCGGTGATGATGCAGTTGTGTTAACAGAATTGTTAGAGCAGGCCAATGGTGTAGAACCATTTTTGGTAAACATGGCTCCTGGTATGTATTATTTCAATACTAGTGTAACTAATTTTAAGAATAATGTAATTATTAAAGGCAATGGATCTAATATAAATTCCACTTTTGTTGGAGAATTATTCTATTTAAACCAAAAAATTGGTATTGAAATTAAAGATGTTAATTTTCACTCTTCAAATAGTGGATCGAGTTATGCGCAAAACAGAATGGATGGCGATAAGGCAATTAAGGCTTATAAAACTAAAGACATTCTAATATCTGGGTGCAAATTTCAAGGGTTTTTAGATACAGCGATTGATATGTATAATCATACCGGAGATAAGTTGCATCAAGCTAATAGAATTGTAAACAATATTTTCAACGAGTGTTGGGGAGGAGCGACTATTTGGTATAACTCTGAGTATGGGATTTTATCAAATAATATATTTAAACAATGTAGATATGCCATTTTAAATAATTCTGGAAATTGGAATTTGAGTGGAAATATCACTGTGAAATGCAGAGCTGCTTTAATTTCTCAAAATGTTGTGGGTGATACCAATTTTGCAGTTGGAGGAAATTTAAATCATGGTAATTACTCTGGTAATTCCTTCAATCATTGTGGCAATGGTTTTTGGAACAGTTCTGTTACCGAAATGACTGTTGGTTCAAGCGTTGTTGATATTACAGGAATTTATTTTAAAGGTATAATTTCGCCGCAAATCTCAGGTGGTTCTATTTGGTTTACAGATATTTATTTAGAAGATACTAACGCCACCTATGGTATGGTAATTACAGGTTGCACTATTGCTACTTCAAATATTAATGCAGTCGGAACTTCTACATTAGATCTATATGGTAACCGTATGTATAATGTATCAACATCTGGCGCTGTTGTAATCCATTAATAAAAATAGACCCTCGATTGTCTGAGAAACAATACGAGGGTCAATCAACCTAACTACTATGAAATTTTTCTAGAATTTGCTCATAAACTCTTTAATTTGAGTTTCAGCTTCTTCTTGTGTTTTATTATATTTTGACTTTAATTTATTGGCTAACGCTTCTAAGTTTCCGTTGATGTCTGTAAGGTCATCATTAGTTAATTTGTTCCACTTAGTTTTAATGTCTGAGTTAACTTCTTCGATGCGGTTTTCTAAAGCATGTTTTGCAGCTTCAAATTTTGCAATTTCTTTTTTTGCATCAGCTTCAAACATTCCTTTTTTCTCTTGTAGATAACCTACCATTTTATCTTTATTTCCATCTAATTCAACTAATCTATCACCTGTGGTTTTTCCCCACCAGATTTTAGTGTTTCCTTTTAATTGATTTAGTTTTCCTGTTATTTGCGTATTGTTCATGGTATTGATTAAAATTGTTGTTGTTTGTTTTGTACACTACAAAGATGCGGCAGTTTAAGCTCTTGTATATGAGGGCTTCACCTATTTTGTGTAAATAGGCATAATGCCTAAGTAGTGGTTTTAAAAGAAAAAAGTCCAATGCTCAAGTGAACATTAGACTTTTCTACTATCAATCAACCTAACTACTATGAAATTTTCTTAGAATTTGCTCATAAACTCTTTTATTTGAGCTTCGGTTTCTTCTTGTGTATTGTTATATTTTGTTTTTAGTTTATCAGCAAAGGCCTCTAAACTTCCATTTATTTCAGAAATATCTTCGTGGGTAAATTTGTCCCATTTAGCTTTAATACCGCTATTTACATCTTCAATTTTGTTTTCTAAAGCTTGTTTAGCGGATTCAAATTTTTGCATTTCTTTTTTAGCATCTGCTTCAAGCATTCCTTTTTTCTCTTGAAGGTATCCTAACATTTTATCTTTGTTGCCATCTAATTCGATAAGTGCATCTCCAGTTGCTTTTCCCCACCAAATTTTAGCGTTTCCTTTTAATTGATTTACTTTTCCAGTGATTTGAGTATTATTCATGGTACTGATTTAAAATTGTTATTGTTTGTTTTGTTCACTACAAAGATGCGATGATTTAAAGCGATGTATATTAGTGAGTTACCTAATGTTTAAGTTTAGGTGATTTGCCTAATTAATGGGCGTAAAAAAAGTCCGATACTTCCTCTTAAGTATCGAACTCTTTTACAATTAATCAACTAACTACCATATTTTAAAACTTACTCATGAAGTCTTTTATTTTTTGGTTGGCTTCTTCTTGAGTATGATTATATTTTTCTTTTAATTTATCTGCAAAAACGTCAAATTTTCCGTTTATTTCAGCAAGATCTTCATGGGTGAATTTATCCCATTTAGTTTTGATTTCAGAATTAACATCATCCAATTTTGTGTTGAATGCCGCCTTAGCTGCTTCAAATTTTTCAACATCTTTATCAGCCTGCTCTTTTAATATTCCTTTTTGTTCTTGAAAATAAGAAGAGATTTTTTCTTTGTTCCCTTCATACTTTGAAATGGCTTCACTTGTGTGCTCATCCCACCAAATTTTTGCATCTGACTTAAACTGGTTTAATTTTTCTGTTGCGTTTTCAGTATTCATAATAAGTGTTATTTATTGTTTGTTATAAATTATACTACAAAGGTGCGATGCTTTAAGTCATTGCCTGTTAGGAGAAAACCTATTCTTTTTAATTAGGTGTTTTACTTAGTAGGTGATATAAAGCCCAAAAAAAATCAGCCTTTAGTGGAGACTGACTTTTTTGACCAAATGTTTATTTACTAACTAACTCAAACTATGTTTCTTCTTATATGTTATGATTTTAAGATGATTGCTTTGTTTTACACTACAAAGATGCGTCACTTTAAGTTCTTGTGTATTAGCGGAATGCCTATTCTAATAAATTAGGTGATTTACGTAGTCGCTGGATTTGGTGCATATAAAAAGTCAACCTTTAGTTGAGGTTGACTTTTTATATCAAATGTTTCTTTTTATTGACAGTGGTAACTGTTTACTTTATGTTTCATTTGTTGCGTATTTTAAAGCTGATTACTTTGTTCTACATTACAAAGATGCATCAGTTGAGTCTGTTGTCTATTAGAAGAATGCCAATTTTAATAAATTAGGTGATTTACTTAGTAGGTGATATAAAGCCCAAAAAAAAGTCAGCCTTTAGTGGAGACTGACTTTTTAGACCAAATGTTTATTTACTAACTAACTCAAACTATGTTTCTTCTTATATGTTATGATTTTAAGATGATTGCTTTGTTTTACATTACAAAGATGCGCTACTTTAAGTTTCTGTGTATTAGCGGAATGCCTATTCTTAATAAATAGGTGATTTACTTAGAGGTGGGGATAAGGCATAAAAATAAAGGCCAGTCTTTTAAAGACTGACCTTTTGAATATATGTTTACTATTAAGGAAAAAGGGATTTTAAATGATATTAAGAATGGATCTATGCTTGTTCAGATTCAAAATCGAATATAGATTGTGCCTCTTCATTGGTTCGTCCAATCCAAAATATCATGTTTTCATTTTGGGGTGATATTTGGGGGTTATATATTGCTGTGCTCATGATTTCTTTGTTTTATTATGTTTTTATTACATAACAAATTTGAGGAAATTTACATTTGTTTTTATGAGTACAATGCCTAAATAGATAGATTAGGCAAATCTCTTAGATGCTGGGTTTTAGTTATTTAAGGTTGGTTGTATAATGCGTTTACTATCAGTTTTATAGAAATACCTTCTTTTAAGGGCTTAGTTGGATCTAAATCGTTTAAAGTTGCTATTAGTTTAGTGCTAAACGCACAGTTATATCGTTTGCAAAGAGCTTCTAATGATTCGTTATCTCGGGCGTTCACAATTTTAACCTGTTTGATTTTTAAATTTGTTTTTTGTTTTGAAGTTAATGGTCCTAAACTTGAAATAGTAGATTTATAGGTGTCTATATATCCGGCGTAGCCAAAACTTAAAATTTTAAAGAGTTTACCATTCATTGGCTGCCAAACAAGATGAGCTTCTACTGGTTTGCCTTCAGAAGTTGCTTTAAAGGTAAGTTGATACGCCTGTCCATATTTTGTTTGGTAACTTCCTTGGTCTACCAATTTGGCTTTATACTCAGGTTTTAGTTGTGATACAAGTGTTTGTCCTGCATTTGTTGCTGAGGTGAATTCGGTTTCTATTACCATATACATAGCAGCCTTTTGATCTGGTTGAAAAGCCTTAATACCTTCTATGTCCTTATCTAATATCCAATTTTTAGGAAACTGAATTGAATACTCATGATTTGTGTTAAAGTAATTAGAGCCTTCAATGAATCCCGTTTTAGGATTATCTCCAAAATAGGCTCCATCTATTTTACTGAAGAAATCAGATGTAATAGGAGGTTTTGGTCCCCAATTGTATTTTGAAATATTTTTTTCAATATTTTTTACACGATCTGGTGTGTAGGGATGATCACTAAAATAGCTTTTCTTTTCTTCGTTACCCGAAGCAACTTCAATAGATTTGGATAATCTATTTAGAGCTGTTGTCATATAGTTGGGATCATAACCTGCTCGAGCAGCAAGTAAAATACCTTCTTTATCGGCTTCGGTTTCAAATTTACGACCGTATGATGCAAATAGTAATTCGTTTGAGGTGGCAATTGGCATATTAAAAAGATTCCCTAAATCTTGGTTGACTATTCCAATTAGGTTTCCTGGTATTTCTAATAGTTTTGGAAGGATACTCTTTTTTAACTGCCTAACTGAATGCCTATTGTTAGAATGGATAATTTCATGGCCTAGAATACAGGCTAATTCGGCTTCATTTTGCAAAATTGGTAATAGGCCAGTAGTGACATAAAGGTAACCCCCAGGTAAGGCAAATGCATTTGGGGAGCTGTCATATACCAAATGAAATTGGTATTGAAACAATGGTTTTTCTAATTCACTTACCAATTTATTACCGACCTCAGTGATATATTTTGTGAGTTCTGGATTTGGGTAAATTCCCATTTGTTGTTCTACTTGTTTCGCATTTTCAGCACCCATGCTCTCATCTAAACTAACGTTTTGGGCAAAGGACTGCTGTACAAATAAAACAGCAATTAAAAATAAGGATAAAAGTTGTTTAACGGTTGAAATCATTTTGTAGTCGTATTTATATAAAAGTATTTAAAATATTGTAATTCAGTGTGTAGCGTGTAAATAAAAAACGACCTTGAATACTCAAGGCCGATTTTACAAACCAATTAATCAACTATTCACTATGAAATTCTTCTACATGTAGTTGGTTTTATGTCTTTCTATTTTATTATAGACTAAATGCTCTTCCAAAATTATCTCTAACATTGTTATTTAATGATTCTATTCTTCCGTAATAGTCCATTAAAGCGTCATCAATAGCTTCAATTTTATCTTTACGCTTGTCTTTGTTTAAGCCTTGTTGAAACTGGCACAGTCCAATAATTTTATTGTTGTAGCCGTTTAATTGAGCAAATACATCGTTGGTAGAGTTACCATAAAAAATTTGAGCGTTTCCTTTAGCAATGTTTAATTTCCCTTGTAATTGTAATGAGTTCATGTTATAAGTGTTTATGAAATGTGTTGTTGTTTATTTACATTACAAAGATGATTAGATTTAGGGTTTTGACTCTTAGGAGATTACCTAAAAAAATGGTTTAGGTGTTTTGCCTAATCTTTTAATTAAAACGAAAAACCGCCGATTAACTTGATGCTAATCGGCGGTTTTTATATTTAGTTTCTGTTATTTAAAATTGACTTAAAAAGGTCTTTATTTGATAATTTGCTTCTTCTTGTGTATTGTAATATTTCTGTTGAACAGATTTAGAGAAATCACGAAGATTATTTGATAAAGCATCAACTTCTTCAGTAGTTAATTTAGACCATTTTTGTTTTACTTCCGACTTTATATCTTCCGACTTAGATTTAATCACTTGTCTTGCATTTTCAAAGCGTAAAACTTCGTTTTTAGCATCTTCATAAAGTAAGCCTCTTTGGTTTTGAAGGTAGCCTATAAATCTATCCTTATTGCCTTCAAAATCGGCATAGGCATTTCCTGTTATTTTACCCCACCACACTCTTGCGTCTGCTTTACTTTGGTTTATGTCTTCAGATAATTTAATTGTACTCATAACTTGTTATATTATGTTTAACTATGCAAATTTCAGACTTTTACGATTAAAATCAATCTGTAAATTCATAAATTTTTAATAAATAATCAAATATTTATTTAGAAAATTAATCCCTTTTAAAGGATTAATTAAATTCTCCAATAATTGGCAATGTTGAAAACGCTGCAGATCTAATTTCTCCTAAGAAAAAATGTTCAGCTTGATAAAATTGAGAAGCCAATTTTGAGCCGTTTGTGCGCTTTACTCGCTTGTAATATTTATAAATTAGTTTATCTAATTTTTTACTTAGCTTATTGTTGTGTTTAATTAAGAAATCTGCTTTGTCATCATTGTAAGATGCTAAAGTGTTTGCATAATTTACTAACAACTCTAAGCGTTCTTGGCCTAACTCTTTTCGTTGGGCTTCATAGTCGTTATAGATGTCCCAAAATTCACTGTTTGTGTCAACGTTTAAATAGTTTTGGATTATGGCTTTTTTCTCCATTCCAAATACCGATTGGAAGAAATCTACTTCTTCTACAAATGATTGTGCATTTGAAA
The DNA here is from genome assembly GCA_001874335.1 of Bacteroidetes bacterium MedPE-SWsnd-G2. Classification (GTDB taxonomy): domain Bacteria; phylum Bacteroidota; class Bacteroidia; order Flavobacteriales; family Flavobacteriaceae; genus MedPE-SWsnd-G2. The sequence goes on along the minus strand of MPDE01000001.1, from coordinate 210,565 downwards.
TGCTACTAAACGAAATTGCAACTATTAATGCAAGTACTAATTTTTTCATCGGGTTTTGATTTTGATTTGTTTGTTAGTACAAATGTATTTGCCTTTACCAAATTGAAGATTAGATATATGCGTAATTACATATTTTAGGTAAAGTACCTATGATAAAACAGATGTCAATTTAAACACCGTAATTTCTGGCCTAACATTAAATCTTAATTGCCATAAGGTCCCTAAAGCTCGATTTATATACAATGTTCTAGTGTTGCTTAAGCTAAAGGTTCCTGCGGTATAGGCTTTGTTTACGACAGGTAAAACTGGCGGTGGTAAAAACGGAGGTTTACACTGTCCGCCATGGGTATGTCCAGAAAGGATCCAACTGTTATACTCGCCCCAAACATTTAAATCGCAAACATCTGGATTATGACATAAAACAAGATTGGCTTCTTTTGGATTGAAATACTTCAATGCTTTTTGGGGATTAAAATTGGTGCCCCAATAATCATCTATCCCAATAATATTAAGACCATCAATATTTTGAGATTCATTTCTTAAGGTGGTAATGCCCTCAATTTGTAAAATATCTTGAATGGCATTTGCAATCTCGGGTTCTGCCCAGTTTTTTCCATAATCGTGGTTTCCCAAAATAGCTAAGCTTGCGAGCTTACCTTTTACCGCATGTGACATTACATGTTTTAATTGTTGCAATTGTTCTTTGTTTTCATAGCTAACAAAATCGCCAGTATATACCACAATGTCAGGATTAAGTGCCTGGGCTTCCTGAAAAGCCTTAATTAAAAAATCGGGGTCAAACCTGTTGCCAACATGAATGTCGCTTATTTGCATTAGTGTTTTACCTTTCAATTTTTCGGGAAGGTTTAAAAGCGGCATAGGCACATTTACAAATTCAATCCAGAAGGGTTCGATTTGCCAGGCATATAAGCCCGTGATACTTGTTAAAGCTAAAATACTGGATGCGCCTTTTAAAAAATGTCTTCGTTTCATTGTGCAAGGTTTTATAAATAACGATGGCCTATCTCTATTATTTTAATTTACCTGATCGGTTTGTTTAGGGATTTTTTTACAAGTTTGAAGCTTTCGCCATCACCAAATTTTCGTTTAAACGATTTTCCTCTTCTATCAAACTTCAATGCCTCTTTTTTTATTTGTATTTGTTTTAACCGTTTTGCTTCCCAAAACATAGCTTTATTAGTTGAAATAGCGGTTAAAGCGTCTAATTGAGTACTGTTTATAAAACGAATTGCATTTTGTGAAATACGCTCAATGGGATCCTGTAGCAAAAGATTTGAAATGGAAATTTGTTGAAACGGATTTAAAATATGGAGGTGTTCAGAAATAAATAGTCGAGTTTTAAAATGACCTTTTTTACTTAGAATTTCTAATACTTCAGAATTGAAATTGGTTAGTCCGTAGTATAAAATTGGTTGTGGTAAATTGAAATACCAAAAGCGAGTTATTATTTTAAATATATATGTCATAGTGATTAGATATATTGGTTAACGATTAGGACAATGGTTAGCATGATCACCCAAAAAATGATGGTGTCTCGAATATGTTCTTTTCGTTTTTTCTTTTGAATGTTCTGCTGAATCTTTCGTAATTCTACTAAAGAAGGATTAGCGAAATTGTATTCCGTAGGTGTTCTTTTAGTAGATTCTACAACAGAATTGAATTTATTTGTATTCTTAGCGCGACGCTCATTGTTGCGCTGCTGGCTTGCCTTAAATTGAGCATATGATCCGTTCATACTTCATGGATTTAAAAAATTAGAAATAGTGGTTTAGGTCTTGCAAAAAGACCTGTTTAATTACCGAAGAATAAAGGAGGTTAGTCTTTAAATGTCATTGACATACGTGCCAACAACACCGACTTAAATGAAGGTTTTACAGCAATAAATGCAGTTAAACCGTTATGGACAGCTCTTTGCTTGATGCAATTGTGATGATATGAAGAAAAGTGTTCCATAATATAAAAGGTATACCCTATAAGTATACCTTTTATTATAAATGTTACAGATTAATACTACAATATTTTAGCAGTATAAATTTTGAAGCTTATTTATGAGTTTTCTGATGTTTCTGTTTGTTGTGTGGTTTGCTTGTTGTCTCCCATTTTTAAAGCATACCAATCTATTTTTCTGGAGTAATACATGACCAGGCATAGAATTGTAAATACACCAATACTACCAATTAATAGTGCGTAATCTTCCATTTGAATAATGGTGAAAATAAAGCTATACATAATTGATAGTATTCCAAAAATCATTAAACCTAAAGGTTTTGATTTTAGAATTGCAGTAGTATAAGCAGAGATTAGGCCAAGGGTTAGAATTGCAGATACGGCGTATGCCCAATTAAAAGGAATGTGCTCGCTAAAAGACAAAAGTAAAGTGTAAAAAACCACCAAAGCAATACCTACTAATAAGTATTGAATAGGATGAATAAAAACCTTGTTAAGCACTTCGACAAAAAAGAAAACCATAAATGTAAGTACCAAAAACAAACTGGCATATCTGGCTACGCGGTATGATTTTTTATAATTGTCTACAGGTAATAGTAAATCGGTACCAAAAGAACTTTCATAAACTCGGTGTCTACTGTTAATCCATGTTTGGGGGTAATTTCTGTTTAAATGTAAAATATTCCAATGTGCAGTGAATCCGTTTTCATCAACCTTGCGACTGTCAGGTAAATAGGTTCCGGTGAAACTAGGGGTATTCCAGTTTGATGTTAGGTTTACGTCTGTAGTCTTACCTACTGGAATGAAATTAATATTTTGACTCCCTTTTAAATTTAAATCCAAATTAAAATTAAATGCTGTTGAGTCTTTAAGGTGTTCACCTAATCTTGCTCTAATTCCGGTTGAAGTTATTTCATTAGTACTTGTGCCAGAATCGAAAGGAATTTGTGCATTGCTCCAATTTAAATTTATTTGTTGTTCAATTCCTTTTAAATCTGATATACCAAGGTTTAAAGTGGCTTTGTTGAAATGAATATTTTCTTTTTTAATGTCAAATTGCTTGTAGTCAATTGGGTTAAACGAACCAGAAATATTAAAATCAGATTCGTAAACCACTACTTCATAGATGCCTCTATACCGTTTTTCGGGCGCAATTTGTCCAGTAATATTAAGTTGTTCTGGTAATACGTACAAATGCTCCTTAATTTTAACAATCTCATTTATAGAGTCTTTTTTATTGAATCGTTTGATGTAACGATCAAATGGGATGTCAATATATGGGCCTGTAAGTGTTTGTCCGTTACCCCATTTAGAGCTAACCTCACTAATAGCATTAAGTTGCACGTCTTCCCGTTCATGGATTAAGTCCTTTACCATTGAGGTTGGAATCATAAGTAAAAGGATTAAAACGATAATTATACTAATCTTGAAAAAGATATTAGTTTTTAAGTTTTTCATGAAAAAGGTGGGGTTTTAAGGGTTGAAATTTCTTTAAGAACGTAAGAAAAATATTAAAATTGTATGTAAGTAATTATTCTACAATTATTTTCCATTTCATAATACTTTCATGGTCCGAAAGTCCTTCAATATATAACATGTTGGGTTATGAACCTTATGAGTTTGAAGAAAGTAGAGATGGCTTGTATTCATGCATTGCAGACCACGATAAGATTAGTTATCACAGGTCAAAACACGACCATTTAAGTGTTACGGCTGATGATAATCAGCTTTTAGATGAGTATAGAATGACAGCTAAATCTGGAGATACTATTTGGATTTTTGTTAAGGGAAAGGTTGTTGAGCGAGATGAAACTGGTTTGCCAATTAGGATTGTTGGTACACATACCAACATAACAAGTGAAAAGAGAAAGACTCAAGAGCTATTAGAGGCAGTTTTAAAAACAGAAGATACCAAGCGTAGCAGAATATCAAAAGAAATACATGACGGCTTGCAGCAAACATTAACTATAGCCTCATTAAATTTCCAATCCTTCAGAAAAGAATTGTTTAATTTTAAAGGTAAAGCCCAAGAGAAATTTGAAACCGGTTGGAAATATTTACAATCCTCTATAACTGAAAGTCGTGTGGTCGCTCATACATTAATGCCTAAGGCAATTGTTGATTTTGGGATTATTCCAGCTTTTGATAATTTGATCGTGGAAATGGATAAAGCGTCAGAAACTACGAAATACAATTTTTACCACAATTTTGATGTGTAAAAGTTGGAGAATCAACAAATTGAAATTACATTATACCGTATATTGCAAGAAGCAATTAACAATATTGTAAAATATGCTAAGGCATCTAAGGTCGATGTACAGCTTAGAAATTACAACGATATTTACATGTTAACCATCGAGGATAACGGCATTGGTTTTGAAATTGATGAAATGCAGAGAGAAGGAAATGGGATGGGCTTTAAAAGCATGCAAAACAGGCTAGATGCCATTGATGGTTTTTTAGAAATTAACAGTCAACCAGGAAGAGGAACATCTCTTCTAGTAGAAATAAATAAAATGTCTTTACAATGAGTAGAATAAAACTCTTTTTAGTGGATGACCACAAAATGATTAGAGAAGGTCTTAAATTATTTTTAAATGATTATGAAGAAATAGATATAGTTGGGGAAGCCGAGAATGGAAAAGAATGTCTGGATCAATTAGAAGAAACGTATCCGGATATTGTCATAACCGATTTAAATATGCCAGTTATGGATGGTCTTGAGCTTACAAAAGCATTAAAGCTGTCACATCCCGAAATTAAAGTTATGGCATTGACTATGATGGGAGAAAGTCAACATATAAAAGAAATGTTGGCGGAAGGTGCACTCGGATATTTGCTGAAAAATTGTAGCGAAGAAGAATTAATAATGGGGATTAAAAATGTGTATAATGGCGGTACCTATTATTCTCCAGAAGTGACTAATGTTATCATTAATAATATTAGAAAAGTGAAACCTACAACCTCTAAAGTAGCTTCAGAAATGCCTTTGACAGAGCGAGAAAAAGAGGTTTTACATTTAATTTTGAAAGAAAACTCTAATAAAGAAATAGCCGAAATTTTATTCATTAGTGTTAGAACCGTTGATGCTCATAAAAGAAATTTGTTGGATAAAACAGGTAGTAAAAACGTAGCAGGACTGGTGTTGTATGCCATAGATAGACAACTTTTTGATGACGTATAGGTAATTCACCTATATAATTATTTAGGTGAATTGCTAATATCACAACCTTTGAAACCTATTAGTTTTGTACACATATCATTGGTTTCAATTTATGTTAATAGGAAATTCAAATAGTGTAAATAAAAAATTGGTGGATGAAATTTCTAAAATTTATCCTATCACTTTTGTTGATGCCACTAATTTTGTTGAACATCCGCTTGAGGTAAATAGTTCCTTACCCAGAATTATCATAGTCAATTTAATGGATGTTGCCAGTAATGAGCGCGATCTCTTTGCGTTGATAAAAAATACTTATCCAGATAGAAAGCTTTTAGGGTTGCACTGCTTTAAATCCCAAAACATGATTCAAAATGTACTGGATAGCGGGTATGATGGTTATTTATCCATTTTTGATTTCTCCAATGAATTCTCAGAAATAATAAACAAGTTAGGAGTACTCGTTTAATCTATTCTTGGTACAATAGGAATGCATATCTTCTCTTCAGAATCGTGAGAGTTATTCTTGTATTTAGGTCCTAAAATTTCAAAATGAACCCTTTGGTCTAATTTGTAATTAGATTGCGGTAACCACCAGTTAAGAATCCATTGCCAATTTTCAATAAATTTTTGATGATCTCCTTTATGGCTAAACACTGCATAGAGCCCTCCATGAAAATTAAAAGCCTTGAAACCTTCAGGTATATTGCTATTTGCTTCAACTTCTATACATGCCCATTTTGTAAAGTATACTTCGGGATTAAAGCCCGATTTTAAAAATGATTCAGGATAATCTTGAATAGAGTAAAGGTTTGGTCCAATAGTATTGGTTAACTCCTTTTTTCTGCTCATAAAACTTTTCCAAAGCTCAAAAGTTTTGTTGTTCTCATAACTCATGGATACCGAACAGCCGACCATCGCTACTGGGCTGTAGTTTATGATTTTAACTGGGATGCTCATAGTTCTAATCTCTTATAATATCAATGATATCATTATTTTTATACATGCTGTCCAATTCGCTTTTAGCTAAAGATGCTTCAGCGTCACTATAATTTTCTTCCTTATTAATTTTATAAATTTTTGAAGCCCGAGAAATTTCATAATCATTTAGAATGAAGAAAACAGAATCAGTAGAAACTGAGGTTATTTTAAATGTAGAATAATTGCCTTCTTCCATGACGTAACTATAAACATCACCAACTTCTGGTTGTCCGAGGTATAAAAGTTCGTTTGCTTTATCTTGATTACTGGCATAGCTGCCATAAGCAATTAAAAGGGCGATGAGTAACAATCCAGAAAATTGCCAAACGGGTCCTTTAGAGTGCTCTTTTATTCTGCGGTATTCTTCATTTAACTCCTCGTTAAACTCCTTTTTTTCTATGGTGTGTTTGCAATGACCACACTCTGAAACAGCGGTCTTTTTATAAGGGAATAGAGGAATCCAAAAGGCATGAACATGTTTTCTGTAAAGTCCCATGACAATTTCTCCCTTTGTATTGCAGGATTGGCATGTAGGTCTTTGTAATTTTTTTGTTGCCAAATGAGCAGATCGAGTACCGTAAATAAGCATAATTGGTTAATATAGTTTTGGTTAAGGATTTAAATGTAAGAAATATTTTAATTTATAGGTTGGTTTTGATTGACTATCCGACAAGTGGTAATCTTATTCTAATTTTATGGTTTTAGGAGTATAACTTCAATAATTGTTTATTGTATTTCGAGTCCTAAAATTTAGGCTTACCTTTGCAACCTAAATTAAACCCTATGCACAAAGCTGGATTTGTAAATATTATTGGTAATCCAAACGTTGGAAAATCAACTTTAATGAATGCCTTTATTGGTGAAAAGTTATCTATCATTACATCAAAAGCGCAAACTACGCGTCACCGTATTTTGGGTATTGTAAACGGCGATGATTTTCAAGTTATCCTTTCAGATACACCTGGTATCATTAAACCTGCTTATGAGCTTCAAGAATCTATGATGGATTTTGTGAAGTCTGCGTTTGAAGATGCAGATGTGCTGTTATATATGGTTGAAATAGGAGAGCAAGAATTAAAGGATGAAGCTTTTTTTAATAAAATAAAGAGTTCAAAAATTCCGGTATTATTGCTTCTTAATAAAATTGACAAATCAGATCAGCAAAAATTAGAAGAACAGGTTCAATTGTGGGCAGCTAAGGTGCCAAATGCAGAGATTTTTGCAATATCTGCCCTTGAAGGCTTTCAAGTTACCGAAGTTTTTAATCGAATTATTGAATTGTTACCAGAATCGCCAGCGTTTTATCCTAAAGATCAACTTACAGATAAGCCAGAACGTTTTTTTGTAAATGAGACCATTAGAGAGAAAATATTACTTCATTATAAAAAAGAGATTCCTTATGCTGTTGAAATAGATACAGAAGAGTTTTTTGAGGAAGACGATATTATTAGAATGCGTTCGGTAATAATGGTAGAAAGAGATACTCAAAAAGGAATTATCATCGGCCATAAGGGAAGTGCCTTAAAGCGTGTAGGGATAGAAGCAAGAAAAGATTTAGAGAAGTTTTTTGGGAAACAAATTCATTTAGAATTGTATGTAAAAGTGAATAAAAACTGGCGTTCAAATCAAAGACAGTTAAAGCGCTTTGGCTATAACAATTAGTCTATCGGCAGGGTTTCATACATAAAGGTTTTAAGATCTTCCATCTCTTCTTTATTGCTTGATTTGCCCAATCGTCCAGCAAAATAAAGGACAAACCACGTAATTACCATCAACACCATTAATGCTATTTGAAGGCTGTAAGAGGTGTCTAATGCCCAATTAGAATACCCCCAAATGGCAAACCCTATAAATAGAACCGCTACGATAAAATGCATGAATAAAAACATGGTCCATACTGTAGGGTTGGGGCCAAATAAACCATGAAGCGTTGAGGATTTCTTGTCTTTTTCTATAATTTCAAGATGCAATTGAGGCGACCAAAAATGTTGCTCTGCCTTAGGGAGTTTTATAAAAACATGGTCGTCTATTCGGGTAACAACAAACTTTTTTTGATTGTTTTTTGAATCCTCAAAAGCCTTCAGGGCCTTTTGGTTTTCATAGTTTAATTCAAATTTAAATCGAGGGCGTAATTCAATCTCCTGACCAGTAGGCATATATAATGTTTTAAGGATGTCAAAATACACTTTTTTCCTCAATAAGGAAACACTACCTTTGCAAACAATTTATAAGTCATGAGTAGTATAGTAGCCATTGTAGGTCGTCCTAATGTAGGGAAGTCAACGTTTTTTAACCGCTTAATCCAAAGACGAGAAGCAATCGTCGATGCCGTTAGTGGTGTTACAAGAGATAGACATTACGGGAAGAGTGATTGGAATGGAAAAGAATTTTCTTTAATCGATACCGGAGGATATGTTGTTGGTAGTGATGATGTATTTGAAGCAGAAATTGATAAGCAAGTAGAATTGGCTATCGAGGAAGCTGATGCTATAATCTTTATCGTTGATGTGGAGTCTGGAGTGACAGGAATGGACGAGGATGTAGCGAAACTACTTAGAAAGGTAAATAAGCCCGTATTTTTAGCCGTAAACAAGGTAGATAACGGAAAACGCGCAGAGGATGCTGTAGAGTTTTATAGTTTAGGCCTTGGAGAATATTATACCATTGCAAGTATTAATGGTAGTGGAACAGGAGAGTTGTTAGATGCTCTTGTTGATGCCTTACCTGAGCAAGAAGAAGCCGAAGAAGTAGATGCTTTGCCAAGATTTGCCGTAGTTGGTAGACCAAACGCAGGAAAATCATCTTTTATTAATGCATTAATTGGTGAAGACAGATATATTGTAACAGATATTGCTGGAACTACAAGAGATTCGATAGATACTAAGTATAACCGTTATGGTTTTGAGTTTAATTTAGTGGATACTGCCGGGATTAGACGTAAAACTAAAGTAAAGGAAGATTTAGAGTTTTACTCAGTAATGCGATCAGTGCGTGCTATTGAACATAGTGATGTGTGCCTTTTAGTTTTAGATGCCACTCGTGGTTTTGATGGTCAAGTTCAAAATATATTTTGGTTGGCAGAAAGAAACCGTAAAGGCATAGTGATTTTAGTCAACAAATGGGATTTGGTTGAAAAAGACCATAAAAGTGCGAAAGAATTTGAGACCTATATCAGAAAACAGATTGAACCTTTTACTGATGTGCCAATTGTGTTTATTTCGGTGTTAAACAAACAACGTATTTTTAAAGCAATTGAAACTGCTGTTGAGGTTTATAAAAACAGATCTAAAAAAATTAAGACCAGTAAACTTAATGATGTCTTACTACCTATTATAGAAAACTACCCACCGCCTGCAACAAAAGGGAAATTTGTGAAAATTAAGTATATCATGCAATTGCCTACGCCGCAACCGCAGTTTGCTTTTTTCTGTAATTTACCACAGTACGTAAAAGAGTCTTACAAGAGGTTTTTAGAAAACAAACTAAGAGAACATTTCGATTTTCATGGTGTGCCAATTAGTGTATATATGAGAAAGAAATAATTTCAATGTATAGAATACAAAAGGGGATGATAGATTTAATTTATCATCCCTTTTTTTGTGGTGGAAAACTCGATTAACAAAGCTTTAGTAAATGGGGTTGTTTGTAATTGGTTGATGATTAGAGTGTTGCGCATTCTTACGGTGTTAAAAAAACTTAAAATTTTAGAAAAACTTTAAGATTTTTCACACTAAAATGATTGTACTTTCGTTTGCCAAACGAATCAATCAATTATCACATTCATGAAACTACTTAAAGTGCTCTTCATTCTTGTTTTTGGAGCTACGGCTTTTGGACAAAATAATTATACCGTTAGCGGTACCTTATTAGCTGGAGATAATCAACAATCCTTAGAATCTGCCACTGTTCATTTAGAACGTCTGAAAGATTCAAGTTTGGTGAAATATACCATATCAGATAAAAACGGAAAATTCTCTATTGAAGATAAAACTAATGACGAATACCTAAATTTATTTGTGACCTATATCGGATTTGAAACTTACACTAAAAAAATTCAAACCTCAAAAGGTAATATTGATTTAGGAGTAATCGAACTTCAAATTAGCAATAATATGCTTGATGAGGTCTTAGTAAAATCACGCGCACCAATTACTGTTAAAAAGGATACCTTAGAGTTTAATGTAAGTTCTTTTAAAACTAAGAAAGATGCCAATGTCGAAGAACTTTTAAAACAATTACCGGGGGTTCAAGTTGATGAAGCTGGTAAGATAACGGTTAACGGGCAGGACGTGAGTCAGATTCTTGTGAACGGAAAGCCCTTTTTTGGTGATGATCCTACCATTACAACAAGAAACTTGACCAAAGAAATAATTGAAAAAGTTCAAATTACTAATACAAAAACCAAGTCTGAAGCCGTAACTGGTGAAGCTGGTAATGCCGAGAATAAAACCATAAACCTTACGATCAAAGAAGAGAACAATAAAGGTGTTTTTGGACGTGTTGCAGCTGGTGGAGGAACCGACGAGCGTTGGGAGTTAGCAGGGATGTTCAACACCTTTGATAATGATAGAAGAATTAGTGTTCTGGCAGGTGGTAATAATACCAATTCACCTGGATTTAGTTTTGGAGAGATTCAAAAAATGTTTGGTAGTGGTAATTCGATGTCAATGAGCAGTAACGGTAGTTTTTCGATTGACGGCAGAAACTTTGGTGGAGGCCAAGGGATTACAACCTCTCAAAATGCTGGTGCAAATTATGCCGATTCGTTTGGCGAAAAATTTGAGTTATCAGCAAATTATTTCTATTCTGGTAGTGATTCTAAAAACGAAAGCTCAACTCAAAGAGAAAACATTTTAGCAGATTCAAGGTATTTCACAGATTCAGAATCGGCTTCAAATAACGAAGGAGATAACCATAATGTTAATATGGAATTTGATATAGAAATAGACTCCACCTTTTATATTAACATCGAGCCAAAGTTTAATAGGTCACTAAATACTAATACGTATACAAGTGAAGAAATGTCTTATGACGAAAACTTTGTACTTTCAAATGAATCGGAAACGAACTCCCTTGTTAAAACCGAAGGGACTAATTTTGAGAATGAATTAAGTATTACAAAGCGTTTTGGTGCTAAAGGAGCCTTTGTAAGATTGTATTTAGGAAATGATTTTAATAATTCTAAAACCGAAGATTTTTTAAGATCACGAACCGATATTTTTTCTGATACACCAACTACCGAAATTAGAGATCAATATACCGATGGTGAGCGCGATGGTAATGGTGTGAATACCATGTTTACTTTTAGGTTGCCGCTAATTGCAAAGGAGTTCTTTTTAGATTTTAGACATTATTTTGATATTACAGAACGCAACGATAGAAAAAGTACGTTTGATAAAAATGACACGTCAGGATTATATACCGACTTTAATTTAGATTTAAGTACCGATTTCGAATTTAGGGATGAAACAAGTACACCGGCATTGCGATTGTCGTATCGTAAAAAAGATTTTAGAGCGAGTTTTCAAGCGGGATATGTATTTAGAAATTTAGAAAATAAGGATCTTTTAAGACCTGATTTAAACATAGATAAAAACTACGAAAACTTAGAGATTAGAAGTTATTTACGTTATAAGTTTAATCAGAAAGCATCAATGTATGCAGGATATAATTTAAGAAATAATGCTCCAGGAATATCTCAATTACAACCTTTTGAAAATGTTTCAAATCCGTTGAATACAATTACAGGTAACCCCGATTTAAAGCCTATAAGTACACATCGATTTTATGGTGGATATCACGCTTTCGACTATGAAAAGGGAACAGGGTTTTACTTTTATGCCAACGGAAATATTGACGAAAATAGAGTAGTAGCTAAAACAACAATTGATGAAGATTTGGTGCGTAATACAACCTACACCAATGTTAATGGTGCCTACCGCATTAATGGAGGTCTAAACTGGGATAAAAAAATTAAATCAGATTCTATTCAAACTATAAAATTTGGAATTGGAGTTTGGGGTGCAAGTAATAAAAACGTCAATTTTAATAATGATGTGCAATACTCTTCTGTTAATAATAGTGTTTCTCCAGAGTTAGAATTTAATTTTGAATGGAAAGAAATAGCTGAAATTAGACCACGTTATTCCATTTCTTTTAATAACACTAAGTTCGATTTAGACGAGTTTGAGGATGAGTCTTTTGTGAGTCATAATTTAGGGATCGTTACATCTACTTTTTTGCCTAAAAACTTTGAATGGCGAAATGATATAAACTATAATTACAATCCCAATATTTCTGACGGTTTCCAAAAGAGTTCATGGTTTTGGAATGCAACATTAGCCTATAGTTTAATGAAGGATTCAGCGACTATTACGTTAAAGGCTTATGATTTGCTAAATCAAAATACAAATGCTGAGCGTACCGCAACGTCTAACTATATTCAAGATTCACAAAGTACAGTTTTAGAGCAGTATTTTATGTTGAGCTTCAGTTGGAAGTTTAATAGTTTGGGATCTAAAGGAGAAATAGGAGATGGCTCTATGCGTTGGCATTAATAATTAATGTGAACAAAAAAATCCCATAACTTTAATAAGGTATGGGATTTTTTTGTTCGTCGTTTATTTGATTACCAGCTACCGCCTGCGCCTCCGCCACTAAAGCCGCCACCGCCGAAGCCTCCAAAACCGCCGCCGCCAAAGCCGCCACTTGAGCTTCCACCGCCAAAACTACCACGACCCATATTACTAAAAATAATAGCGTCTAAAATACTATCATTTCTCGATCGTCTTCCTCCGTTACCGCCACCGCCTCTTTTGTCTTTAGATAGTACAATTAAAATTATGATAAATATCGTTATTATAATGATGATTACTGGAAACCCTTCTTTGTTAGAACCGCCTTTAGGTTGTCCTTTGTAAGTACCGGCCAAAATTTCGATAATAGCATCAGTACCTTTGTCTAAGCCACCATAATAATCGCCTTTTTTAAATTGAGGGATAATTGCGTTTCTTGTTAATTGCCCAACGCGTCCCGCAGTTAGTTTTTCTTCTGCGCCATATCCAGGAGATATCCAAATATCCCTATCATCTTTTGCTAATAGAATAAACACGCCATTATCTTCTTTGGCTTGTCCAACACCCCATTCATGTCCCCATTTTGGTGTTAATAGTCCTATGTTTTCTCCATTTGTACTTGAGATTATTGCTACTACTATTTGAGTTGATGTCGAGTCGTTATAGCGTTCAAGTTTGGTGTTTAATGCATTAAATTCTGCACGAGATAATAGACCAATATAATCATTAACTAATTTTTGATCTTTTACTGCGGGTTTAGGCGGAATGTCAAACTGAGAAAAACCAATGTTTACACTAAAAAGTGTAAAGACTATGGCAAATACAATTGCCTTAATATGTTTTGGGTTTTCTAGCATTAGCCTTTAGAAATTTCATTAGACAACTCGTTGCCATGCGCTTCTTCCCATGGGAAGAATTTTTCTAACTGCTCACCGGCATTTAAAACACCTGCAACTAAGCCATCTTTGTAATGACCTTTTTTGAAATGTGAAACAATAACATCTCTTGTTTCGTCCCAAAAATTAATTGGTACGACATCATTGATTCCTTTATCACCATAAATCACAAATGATTTTTCTTCGATAGCAACATAAATCAAGACCCCGTTTTGCAATTTGGTGTTGTCCATTTTTAAATTGTGAAAGACATCCATTGCTCTTTCAAAGGTATCTTCAATAGGTGAGTTTTTTTCAATATGAATTCTAATCTCACCCGAGGTGTTAGATTCCGCTTTTCTAATAGCTTCAATTAATTGTTCTTCATCAGAAGCGCTTAAAAAATGATGTATTGCTAAAGACATGGTGATATATTAAGAATTAAAATCTACTTCAACAGGCTTTTCAGCACCCACTTCGGCATCAAAATACGGCTTAGGGCTAAATCCGAGTGTGCCTGCTAACAAGTTGTTAGGGAACTTTCTAACGTGCTCATTGTATGGTTTTATGCTCTCGTTATAGCGAACACGTGCCGTTTGAATGGTGTTTTCTGTACTTACCAATTCATCTTGTAGCTTTAAAAAGTTTTGATTGGCTTTTAAATCAGGATAGCGTTCTACGGTTACTAATAATCTTGACAGAGCGCTACTTAAGCCCCCTTGCGCTTGATTAAACTGTTGTAATTGCTCGGCAGTAATGTTTGAAGGATCTATAGTTGTGCTTGTCGCTTTTGAGCGTGCAGTAATAACGGCTTCTAAAGTAGATTTCTCAAAATCAGCTGCGCCCTTAACAGTATTAACTAAATTGCCGATAAGGTCGTTTCGTCTTTGGTAAGACGTTTGTACATTTCCCCAGGCTTCTTTTACGTTTTCATCATATTCTACCGCTGTGTTGTTAATGCCTTTTCCCCAGCTGTAGCATAAATAAACTAAAATGACAATAACTATTAATGGTAACCATTTTTTCATAATCCCTAATGTTTAAAGTTGTGATTTGATTTTTAATAATTCAGATTTAATATGTTCTAATTTACTAATAATCTGATAATTGTTTAATGACTTTTGTTTTTCTTCTTTTAAGTGCGTTTTGGCACCTTCTAAGGTAAAACCTCTTTCTTTTACCAAGTGGTATATAAATTTTAAATGCAATACATCTTCAGGAGTGAATTTTCTATTGCCTTTTGCATTTTTTTTAGGCTGTAATTCGTCAAACTCTTTTTCCCAAAATCGTATTAGCGAAGTATTGACATCAAAAGCCTTGGCAACTTCTCCAATACTATAATATCGTTTTTCAGGAAGATTGATATCCATATTAATCTAATGATTGGTTTTCTAAGTTAGCACGCTCTAATAGTTTGCTAAATTCTTCAGCAGATAAATTGCCGTAATAAAAATTAATTGGGTTTATTCGTCGACCATCTTTAAAAATCTCGTAATGCAAATGCGGTGCTTGAGATCGACCAGTACTACCTACAAATCCTATTAAATCACCACGTTTTACGCGTTGATTTCGTCTTACGTTATATTTGAATAAGTGAGCATACAGTGAAACGTAGCCATAACCATGATCAATTCTAATGTGTTTACCATAACCTGTAGATCGGCTGTCTGCTCGTTTTACTATCCCATCACCAGAGGCGTAAACAGGCGTTCCTCTGGGCGCAGTAAAATCCATTCCAAAATGAAATTTTCTAACCTTAGTGAAGGGATCAGATCTATAACCATAACCTGATGCCATTCGGGTTAAATCTGTATTGCTTACAGGTTGAATAGCTGGAATAGAAGCTAAAAAACCTTCTTTGTCTTCAGCAAGTTTTGCAATTTCATCTAAAGATTCAGATTGTACGACAAGTTGTTTTTGAAGCTGATCAATGCGTTTATTGGCACTAATAATCAAATCACTATTCTCATAGCCTTCAAATTTTTCATATCTATTGATACCACCAAAACCGGCAGTACGTTGTTCTTCTGGTATGGGATTAGCTTCAAAATACAATCTGTAAATGGCATTATCTCGTTCTTCAACATTTTCTAAGACGTCAAAGGCCTGATTCATTTTCTGATTTAATATTTCAAATTGCAATGTCATATTTTGCAATTCTCTATCTAACTCTTTTTCTTTAGGAGAAGGAATGTAGTTACTTAAGATAAAAACGGTAAGAATACCAAATAAGGCAGAAGCCAATAAGAACATAAGACTGTACGCAAAAGTGGTTCTTTTTTTACGCTTTATCTTCCTGTAGGATAGAGTTTCTGAATCGTAATAATATTTTACCTTACTCATTTCTTAATTTATTCTATTTTTGCAAAATAATATGAACCAAAGTGTTCTTACTATAAATGTAAACGAACAAATATAAAAAATTGTTTTGCATTAAGTTTAATTTAGCAAAACAAGATAGCTTAGAAGCCCATGAAATCTCAGGATATCCGTTCAAAATTTTTAAAGTTTTTTGAAGACAAAAAACACAGTATTGTTCCATCAGCACCAATGGTGTTAAAGGACGATCCAACTCTAATGTTTGTTAATTCTGGTATGGCGCCATTTAAAGAGTATTTTTTAGGAAATGCCGAGCCAAAAAACACACGATTAACAGACTCACAAAAATGTTTGAGAGTTTCTGGTAAACACAATGATTTGGAAGAAGTAGGTTATGATACCTACCACCATACCTTGTTTGAAATGCTGGGGAACTGGAGTTTTGGAGATTACTTTAAAAAGGAAGCTATTGCTTGGGCTTGGGAGTTATTAACAGAAGTTTACAAGATTGATAAAGATATTTTATACGTCACTGTTTTTGAAGGTAGTGATGATGCCGATAACCTTGGTATGGACTCTGAGGCCTATGATTTTTGGAAAGCTTTGATACCTGAGGATCGAATCCTTATGGGGAATAAGAAAGACAATTTCTGGGAAATGGGAGATCAAGGGCCTTGCGGACCTTGCAGTGAGATTCATGTAGATATCAGATCGGCTGAAGAAAAAGCTAAGGTCCCAGGAAAGGATCTTGTAAATATGGATCACCCCCATGTTGTTGAGATTTGGAACTTGGTTTTCATGCAATATAATAGACGTGCAAATGGTAGTTTAGAAATTTTACCTGAAAAGCATATCGATACAGGAATGGGCTTTGAACGTTTATGTATGGTACTTCAAGATGTGAAATCTAATTATGATACAGATGTTTTTACACCATTAATCCGTGAGATTGAAACAATCACAAGTAAGGAATATGGTAATGATGAAAAGATTGATGTTGCGATTCGTGTAATTTCCGATCATGTGCGAGCTGTGGCATTCTCGATTGCAGACGGACAGTTGCCAAGTAATACTGGAGCGGGGTATGTAATTAGACGTATTCTAAGACGAGCTGTGCGTTATGGCTTTACATTTTTGGATAAAAAGGAACCATTTATTTATAGGTTAGTTGATGTTTTAAGTAAAAAGATGGGCTCTGCCTTTCCTGAAATTAAAAGTCAGAAGCAACTTATTGAAAATGTAATTAAGGAAGAAGAACAGTCGTTTTTAAGAACCTTAGATCAAGGATTGGTATTGTTGTCGCGCTTAATAGATGGTGCTTCAGGAAAAGAAATATCAGGATCAAAGGCCTTTGAGTTATATGATACTTATGGTTTTCCTAAAGATTTGACAGCTTTGATTTTGTCTGAGCAAAACATGTCATTTAATGAAACTGAGTTTGATGCAGAACTTGAAAAGCAAAAACAAAGATCAAGGGCAGCAAGTGAAGTTTCTACTGACGATTGGACAATTTTAGTGGACGACGCAGAGGAAGAATTTATAGGTTATGATTTCTTAGAAACCAATGTAAAGTTAACGCGTTACAGAAAGGTTGTTTCTAAAAAAGAAGGAGAATTATATCAATTAGTATTTAATTTAACACCATTCTACCCTGAAGGTGGAGGTCAAGTTGGTGATAAAGGATACATTGAGTCTGATAATGGTGATGTCGTTTACGTTTTAGATACAAAAAAGGAAAGTAATGTGATTATTCATTTTACTAAAAACTTACCAAAAAACATAAACAGTACGTTTAAGGCGGTTGTAGATTCAAAACAACGCCACCGTACCGCTGCAAACCATACGGCTACACACTTATTACATCAGGCATTACGTGAAGTTTTAGGTGTACATGTTGAGCAAAAAGGATCGGCAGTACATTCAAAATATTTGAGGTTTGATTTTTCTCATTTTTCTAAATTGACTTTAGATGAGTTGCGAGATGTGGAGAACTTTGTTAATGCAAGGATTGCAGGCAAATTACCATTAGTAGAAAAAAGAAATATTCCGTTAGACCAAGCATTAGAAGAAGGTGCAATGGCACTTTTTGGAGAGAAATATGGGGATACTGTAAGAGCAATAAAATTTGGACAATCTATAGAATTATGTGGTGGAACTCACGTTCAAAACACTGCAGATATTTGGCATTTTAAAATTGTTTCGGAAGGTGCAGTGGCATCGGGAATAAGACGAATTGAGGGGATTACAAGTGATGCTGTTAAAGATTACTTTCATGAAAACAACCGTTCTTATTTTGAAATAAAAGATGCTTTAAATAATGCTAAAGATCCGTTGAAGGCTCTTAAAGCATTACAAGATGAGAATGCAACATTAAAGAAAGAAATTGAAGCCTTTAAAAAAGAAAAAGCACAAAGTGTCAAAGGCAATTTGAAAGGCGAATTACAAGAGATTAATGGCATCAACTTTTTAGCTAAAAAGGTAGATTTAGATGCGGCAAGTATAAAAGATGTATGCTTTGATTTAGGTGGACAGTTTGATAATCTGTTTTTGTTATTCGGAACAGATCAGGGCGGTAAAGCATTATTATCTTGTTATATCTCTAAAGGCCTTGTAGAAGAAAAAGGTTTAAACGCAGGTCAAGTAGTTAGAGAATTAGGAAAGTTAATCCACGGAGGTGGAGGAGGACAGCCATTCTTTGCTACTGCTGGAGGTAAGAATCCAGATGGGATTGATGCGGCATTAGAAAAATCAAAATCTTATATAGAATAATACTAACTTAAAAAGCAAAATTGAAAATTCAGTTTTGCTTTTTTTTATCCCTTTTAATTTGAATTTTAGAACTCAAGTCCCGGTAGAAAAACAAAAGCACGATACTATAGATTATAACTCTAAGGTGTTATTGTTGGGGTCTTGTTTTGCCGAACATATTGGAGGTAAGTTCAATTATTTCAAATTTGACACAGTATTAAATCCATTCGGAATCCTGTTTCATCCAAAGGCAATTGAAAATCTGGTGACAGATGCTGTTAACGAGCGAGTTTTTGGAGCGGATGATGTTTTCTTTGTAAATGAGCAATGGCATAGTTTTGATGCGCATTCTAAATTAAGTCATAGTGATAAAACCGTTTTAATAGATACCCTAAATTCAAACGTAAAAGCGACCAAATCCAATTTAGAGAATTGCAGCCATGTAATTATTACATTAGGAACAGCTTGGGTGTATCGTTTTATTGAAGATGATAGGATTGTGGCCAATTGCCATAAGGTGCCTCAAAAAAAGTTTTTGAAACAACTGTTGAGCATTTCAGAAATTAGATTGGCTTTAGAGTCTATTATGGCTCTAATCCATGATTTAAATCCAAATGCTAAGTTTGTGTTTACGGTTTCTCCTGTGCGTCATCTAAAAGATGGTGTCATAGAAAACACTAGAAGCAAGTCGCATTTATTATCCGCTATTCATGAGGTTGTTGACAGTAATTTGAGCGCCTCGTATTTCCCTTCATATGAAATTGTGATGGATGAGTTAAGGGACTATAGATTTTATGCCGAGGATATGGTTCATCCGAGTAATTTGGCAATTGATTTTATCTGGAAGCAGTTTTGCGACAGTTGGTTTGGTTCAGATACTTTTACAATTATGAAAGACGTAGAGCTAATTCAAAAAGGCTTGGCGCATAAGCCATTTAACAGTGAGTCAGAGGCACATCTTAAATTTTTAAACACACTTCAAGAAAAGATGGCAGCATTGGTATTAAAACTTCCCAAAATTAGGTTTTAATCCGCTTTGAAGTAACTGTATTCTTTTGTTTCGAAAGAAAATTTACACACTTATTTAGTGAAATAGAGTGTTCTTTTTAGTTAATGGCTTTGAATCCAGTAGATTGGATTCTTAAGTGTTGGTTGTTAGAATATTAGTGAATTTGGGAGTCTAAATGCAGGTGATTTGTAGGATTGCGCTTAATCTTTTTTAATTGCTTCTTATCGAATAAAAATATGCTCATTAACAATTAGTTATATATTCGTAGTGCTATTAATCAATTTTTTAAAAAGGCGTCAGTACGTAAAATGGATTTTGTACCGTTTTAATTCTGGTGCTTTTTTTGTGCTTAAAAATGAGGTTATTACGTTGTGCTTAGTCTTGTTTTATGACCACACTTTCAGGAACCAAAATACTATAATTCCCGTTATTTCTAATAACATCTCTAACAATTGACGAAGAAATGAAAGATGTCTTTGCACTGGTTAAAAGAAAGACTGTTTCAATTTTTGAAAGTTTTCTGTTGGTGTGAGCAATGGCCTTCTCAAATTCAAAATCTGCCGGGTTTCTAAGTCCACGTAAAATAAACTTAGCATTTATTTCTCTGCAAAAATCTACAGTTAGACCTTGGTAAGTAACCACTTTTACTTTGGGGTGGTTGGCAAAAGTAGCTTCAATAAATTGTTTGCGCTCCTCTAAAGAAAACATGTACTTTTTGTCACCATTTATACCAATTGCAATAACTACTTCATCAAAAAGTTTGACACCGCGTTTAATGATATCGGAATGACCAAGTGTAATGGGGTCGAAGGATCCTGGGAAAATTGCTCTTTTCATAATGGTAAAGTTAAGAAATTACTTTAGTGCTTCTACAATGGCGTTTTCAAATAGCTCAGGCAGACTTATACCTGCGGCTAGGGCTTGTTGAGGTAAAATGCTCTCTTTTGTTAATCCCGGTACCGTATTTACTTCTAAAAGATGAGGTTGATTGTTGTGGAAAATAAATTCGGAACGAGAAAATCCTGAAAGTTTCAAAACAGAATACACCTTTTTTGCCAATGCGATTACCTGCTCTTCCTGAGATGCGCTAATTCTTGCTGGTGTGATTTCTTGAGACTGCCCTAAATATTTAGCTTTGTAATCAAAAAAATCGTTTTCAGTGACTATTTCTGTTATTGGTAATACTTTAATTTCGCCCTTATAGGTAATTACTCCTACCGATACTTCTGTCCCGTCTAAAAAGGCTTCGATTATTATTTCATCATCTTCTTTAAATGCAACTTCAATGGCCGATTTTAAATCTGATTGTTTATATACTTTCGTTACTCCAAAACTTGATCCCGCTTTATTTGCCTTAACAAAACAAGGTAGTCCTACTTTGTTAGCGATCTCAGCTTCATTAATGACATCTCCTTCGTTTAAAAAATAAGATTCAGCACAATTAATTCCGTAAGGTTTTAATACACTTAAACAATCTCTTTTGTTAAAAGTTATAGCGGCCTGGTACATACTACAACTGGTATGTTTAATGCCTAATAATTCCAGATAACTTTGCATATAGCCATCTTCTCCTGGTGCACCATGAATAGCATTAAAAATACAATCGAAAGTTTGTTTTTGGTGATTAACAGTAACAGAGAAATCGTTTTTGTCAATGGGATACGCTTTGGCATTGTCATCAACATAAACCCAACTATCTTTAAAGATATGTATGCGATAGGCAACAAATTTAGTTTTGTCTAACATCTCGTAAACAACATTTCCACTTTTTAGTGAAATCTCGTATTCACTTGAATACCCTCCCATTATAATGGCAATATGTTTTTTCATTTATAACAAATCAATATAAAAATCCGTTAAGCTAAAATATCACTTATAAAGCAAAAGAAAAAACCAAGGGTTTTATATATTTGCTATACACCAAAATTCTATAATGAGTATCATAAAATTTATTAGAAGTAAGGAGTTTTTAAAGCAGTTAGGCTTGGCTATAGTTGCTATTTTGATCTTGAGTTTTATTTTAATGCAATGGTTAGATAGTACTACAAATCATGGGAGTTTTGTTGAAGTTCCAGATTTAAAGGGAAAAACTTTAAATGTTGTTGAAATTCAGCTTAAAGATCGAGACTTGGTTATGGAAATTCAGGATTCGGCAAATTATAATCCGAAGTACCCTAAATTTTCTGTTATAGAACAATATCCGTTGGCAGGAACTCAGGTGAAAGAAAATAGAAAAATATATCTTATTTTAAACCCTTCAGGCTACAGAAAGGTTGAAGTGCCAAATATTATTAGATCAACATACAGACAGGCTCAACCTACATTAGAAGCGTTAGGCTTTGAAGTTGGAGAAGTGACTTATAAGGACGATATAGGTAAGGATGAAGTATTGGGTATGATTTATAAAGGAAAACCTTTAGACGCAGGTACAGCTTTACCAATTACTTCAAAAATAGATTTGGTGTTAGGAAACGGAAATAGACCAGGAGCAGTAAATAGATGATGGAAGAACAATTGCCTGTAGAAGGGCCTCAAGACGAACTTTACGAGCATTATGCTTTTACAGCAGAGAAGGGGCAATCACCTTTAAGAATAGACAAATATTTAATGAATTTTATCGAAAATGCGACTCGAAATAAAATTCAAGCAGCCGCTAAAAGTGGTAATATTTATGTCAATGATATCCCAGTAAAATCAAATTATAAGGTTAAACCTTTAGATAACATTAGAGTGTTGTTTGAGCATCCGCCTTATGAATATTTGTTGGTGCCTGAAGATATTCCTATTGATATTGTTTATGAAGATAATCATTTGTTGGTTGTCAATAAACAAGCGGGTATGGTTGTGCATCCAGGGCATGGAAATTATTCTGGAACCCTAATCAATGCATTAACCTTCCATTTTGAAAACCTTCCCAATAACTCTAGTAACAGACCTGGATTAGTGCATCGTATTGATAAGGATACCAGTGGTTTGTTGGTGGTTGCTAAAACGGAAGAAGCGATGACCCATCTGTCTAAACAGTTTTTTGACAAAACAAGTCAGCGTGAATATGTGGCCTTGGTATGGGGAAATATGGAAGAAGATGAAGGTACCATTGAAGGAAACATAGGTAGACATCCTAAAAACAGATTACAGAATACTGTTTTTATAGGTGATGATGCCGATCAAGGGAAACCAGCGGTAACGCATTACAAGGTGATAGAACGATTAGGTTATGTAACCTTAGTGAGTTGCAAACTCGAAACAGGGCGCACGCATCAGATACGTGTGCATATGAAACACATTGGTCATACATTATTTAATGATGAACGTTATGGAGGAGAGCGAATTTTAAAGGGTACTACTTTTTCGAAATATAAGCAGTTTGTAGACAATTGTTTTAAGGTGCTTCCAAGACAGGCGCTTCATGCCAAAACTTTAGGATTTGAACATCCAGAAACTGGTGAGTTTATGAGTTTTGATTCAGAAATTCCTCAAGACATGGTACAATGTATTGATAAGTGGCGAAATTATGCGTCAAATTCGATGAACAACTAAGCTTCTTTTTTAGTTTAATTCGGATTAATTTAGATCTTAGTTTTAGCTTAATTTTCGACATAAATTTGAGCAAAAATGAGTAATTTAGTTAGCTGAAATAATTTTTAGTTGACATTCATGAAATTAGTTATATCCCCTGCAAAATCTTTAGATTTAGAATCTCAAATTCCAACAACCAAGCAATCTGAAGCTCAGTTTTTAAAGGAAGCCGAACGTCTAAACAAATTGTTGAAAAAGAAATCGGCTAAAAGCCTGTCTAAATTAATGCATATCTCAGATGCATTGGGGCAATTAAACTATGAGCGCAATCAAAATTGGTCACTACCTTTTACTGAGGAAAATGCCAGACAAGCCATATTTACATTTAGCGGTGAGGTTTATAGAGGATTAGCACCTTACACATTAGATGAAGCCGGTATTGATAGAATGCAGAATACAGTTAGGATAATTTCTGGATTGTACGGCCTTTTGAAACCTTTAGATTTAATGCAGGCATACAGATTAGAAATGGGAACTAAATTCCCTGTAGGTGTCAAGAAAAATTTATACGAGTTCTGGAAAAAGAAGGTCACAACAGAATTGAATAATGACATTGAAGAAGGTGAGTTGTTTTTGAATTTAGCCAGCAACGAGTACTTTAAAACCTTAGATAAAAAAGCATTTAAACATCAAATTATCACAGCTCATTTTAAAGATTTTAAAAATGGAGAGTATAAAATGATAATGACTTTTGCCAAGCAAGCAAGAGGATATATGGCGAGGTATGTAATAGATACAAATGCCCAAACAATTGATGATATTAAGGCTTTTAACTACGAAGGTTACTTATATAGTGAAGCCATGTCAACAGCAACCGAATTGGTTTTTATCCGATAAGCACTTATGGAAGACGACAAGAAAACCATTTGGTCCTTACAGCATAATAAGCGCAAACCAGAAGAAAGAGATCAGTTTAAACCAACAGGAAAAACTAAAGGTTCAAATTCTGTGACTTATGGCCTAGTTGCTTTTGCTATTATTTTTGTTGTTAGTCTACTTTTAGTTTGGATGTCACCAAAAACCTTGACCACATGTTTCACAGATACGTATTGTATATCTTCTAACACTCACTTTTTTGGATACGCCTTGTACGTTGCCTTTACAATTGTTTTAATTATTCTCGCGATAATGGGCGCTTATATTGTTGGTAAAAAACTGGGAGAACGTTTTAAGATTTAAGTATGTTTTTTCATCAGCATCCATACCCGCCTTATTTAACTAAAGACACCGAAAAAATTATTGTTGGCACCTTACCACCGCCAAGGTTTTCTACTGGAGATTTGCATGAACGCGATGTCAATTTTTGTTATGGGAGTTATCACAATTCCCTTTGGTTGTTTTTGGATAAAATTTTCAATTTAAATCTAAGATTTGATAATTCTGAAGCGGCTATTCTTGAACGACAACAGTTTTTAAATCAGCGTAAAATAGGTGTTTGCGATATTGTAGAATCTTGTTATAGGGAAAAAATTGATGCTTCAGATTTAGGGATGAACCAAATTAAACTCCGAAATTTAATGGGTTATATAAAAGCCTATCCAAACATTCATACCATTTTGTTTACAGGTGGTAACAGTAAAAATGGTCCAGAATATTTTTTGAGGAAACAATTGAAAGAACAAGGGATATCTCTTACAAAAATTGAAGATGAAATTCCGAGAATTCACCAGTTTAATATAAATTCTGAAGGACAACCTAACCGGCTTATTACAACAGTTTCGTTAACTTCGCCATCAGGCTCAGCAAACAGAGCAATTGGTAGTATGCCCCTTTATAAACAATTAAAACAAAGGGACGCTAAATTCTCAACATTTGATTTTAGAGTCATGCAATACCGCGAATTTTTTTAATCTTAAACTTATATGGAACAACAGCCTAACAATCCGCTTCATGGTGTGAAATTAGAACAGATAATTAATGATTTAGTTGCGCATTATGGCTGGGAATATATGGGGTACAACATTGCTATAAGATGCTTTACTCATGACCCCTCTGTAAAGTCGAGTTTAAAATTTTTACGACGTACACCTTGGGCTCGAGAAAAAGTTGAAGCGATGTATTTAAAAATGCTAAAAAACAAAAAGAGATAAAACCTATAATTCAAGTTGTCTCAACCCCTCGTAAATAATAATACTTACTGCGTTGGCCAAGTTTAAACTTCTCACCTTGTCTGTGTAAAGAGGTATTTTAAATAGCTTGTCTTTATGGTCTTGAATTAAAGGTTTTGGTAAACCAACCGATTCTTTTCCGAACACTAAAAATAGATCATCCTTAAATTCAATATCCCAATGAGATTTTGTACCATGACTCGATAAAAACGCCATTTGTTTGTTTTTGTGTACAGTCAAAAATTCGTCTAAACTCTCATAGTAGGTCACGCTTAAATATTGCCAATAGTCTAATCCTGCTCGTTTAAGTCGTTTATCATCTATTTCAAATCCAAATGGTTTTACCAAATGCAAATGCGATCCTGAAGCTAAACTTAATCGACCAATATTCCCTGTGTTATTAGGTATTTCAGGTTCTACTAAAACGATGTTTAAAGGCATTATTTTGGGGTTTTAATTTGAGTTACAAAGGTATTAATGTTTCCCGTCCCATGGGCTTCAAGATGTTTAATAAATGCACTTCCAATAATGGCGCCTTTGGCGTAGGCTGTTGCGTTAGTATAGGTGTCGTTATTAGATATTCCAAACCCAATGATTTGCGGATGTTTTAATTTCATTTCAGAAATACGTTTGAAATACGAGGTTTGTTCTTCTGAAAACCCAGTTTTAGATCCGGTGACACTTGCACTACTTACCATATAAATAAACGCATTAGAACTGTCATCAATAACCGAAATACGCTCATCTGATGTTTGTGGTGTTATTAAGAAAACAATGGCTATTCCGTGTTCTATGAATATATCTTTGTAGGTTGAGTTATAGACTTCCATCGGTAAATCCGGAATTATAAGTCCGTCAATTCCAACCTTTTTACAATCTGAACAAAATTGCTCCACGCCGTATTGAAGAATCGGATTAAAATACCCCATAATGAGCAGAGGCAAGTTAACTTCAGTTCTAATGTTTTCTAACTGCTTGAAGAGTAATTTAGTAGTCATTCCATTTTCTAATGCAATTTTAGAACTATGTTGAATGGTTGGTCCATCAGCCAAAGGGTCACTAAATGGTAAACCAATTTCTATAAAATCAACTCCACTTTGTTCTAAGTGTTTTATGATTGAAACGGTATCTTCTAACTTAGGATATCCTGCCGTAAAATAAATGGACAAAAGCCTTTTATCAACGCTTAACATTTGTTGTATTCTATTCATGCTTTTAAAGGTTAAAATAGTTGATATAAGTGTTTAAATCTTTATCTCCTCTGCCAGATAAATTAAGAACTACAATGTCATCAGGTTTAAATTTTTTGTATTTAAATACAGCAAGGCTATGAGAGGTTTCGATGGCGGGAATAATACCTTCAAGTTTGCAAAGTTCTAACCCTGCTGCCATAGCATCATCATCAGAAATTGCTATAAATTCAGCTCTATTTTTGTCGTATAGGTTGGCATGCATAGGTCCAATTCCTGGGTAATCTAACCCAGCAGAAATGGAATATGGCTCTGTAATTTGACCATCATCAGATTGCATTAAAAGGGTTTTACTGCCATGGATAATCCCAACCTTACCCAAGGTTGAAGTGGCAGCACTCAATCCAGAATTTATGCCTTTTCCAGCGGCTTCAACAGCTATTAAATTCACATCTAAATCATCTAAGAATTGATAAAAAGCACCAGCAGCATTACTACCTCCGCCAACACAAGCCATAACATAGTTAGGTTTCGATTGTCCTTCATGTTCTAACAGCTGATTTTTAATTTCTTCAGAAATCACCGATTGAAACTTTGCGACCATATCTGGATAGGGATGTGGACCAACAACACTACCTATAATATAATGCGTGTCAATAGGATTATTAATCCAATCTCTAATGGCTTCGTTTGTGGCATCCTTTAAAGTTTTACTCCCTGATTGAGCGGGAATAACCGTTGCACCTAACATTTTCATTCGAGACACATTTGGTGCTTGGCGTTCAATATCTATGGCTCCCATATAAACAATACATTCAATACCCATCAAAGCGCAAACTGTTGCAGTAGCAACACCGTGTTGACCAGCACCAGTTTCTGCAATAATTCGAGTTTTTCCTAAACGTTTTGCCATTAAAATTTGACCAATAGTATTATTGATTTTATGAGCACCAGTATGATTTAAATCTTCACGTTTGAGGTAAATCTTAGTGTTGTACTTTTTAGATAACCGCTTTGCGAAATATAAAGGAGACGGTCTACCAACATAATCCTTAAGAAGTTGATTGAATTCTTTTTTAAAGCTGTCTTCATTCATTATAGAAAGATAGTTTTGCCTTAATTCTTCTACATTGGGATATAGCATTTCTGGAATGAATGCACCTCCAAATTGCCCGTAATATCCATTTTGATCAATATTGTATGACATATATTATAGCTTTAATTGATTGATGAATTTGGTGAGTTTTGATTTTGATTTTATGCCTGGAGCGGTTTCAAATTTGCTGTTTAAGTCAATGCCCAAACATTTATCAGAAATGGGAGACTGTAAAAACAATTTGATGTCGGATAGGTTTTCTATTCCTAATCCACCACTTAAAAAATATGGCGTGCTCCCGTTGTAACTTTCTAAAACATTCCAGTTAAAAGTAATGCCGTTACCACCTGGTAGTTTTCCTTTGGTGTCAAACAAGTAATAATGGCAATGCCCTTGATAAGCTTCGATGTTTGAAAAATTAAAATTGTCATCCACAGAAAACACTTTAATCACTTCAACGCCTTTTGGTTTTAGGCGTTGACAAAGCTCAGGAGATTCAGAACCATGCAATTGTACAGCATCCAATTGATGTTGGTTTATTTGGTTTTCAATAGTTTCAAAACTTGAATCCACAAAAACCCCCGTTTTTTTTATGGATTCAGGTACTTTAGAAATAATGCCTTTAAAATATCTCGACGAAGATTCATGGAAAATAAATCCCAAATAATCGGGGTGGAGTGTGCTAACCTCTAAAATGTTATTGGCTTCTGTCATACCACAAATTTTTATCTTCATGAGCCCGAAATTGAATGAATAAATTTAGAAGCTTCCTTTCCAGGGGTATTAGATTTCATGAACTGTTCTCCTATTAGAAAGCCTTCAAATCCGTAATTCTGCAATTGCAAAATATCCTGTGGTGATGAAATTCCGCTCTCCGAAATTTTTAAGAATTCTGTTGGTATCTGAGAAGACAATTCGATGCTGGTGTCCAAACTAACTTTAAATGTTTTTAAATTCCGGTTGTTGACCCCAATAATATCTGCATGAGATTGTGTCGCCTTAATTAACTCTGTGCTATTGTGAACTTCAACAAGTACATCTAATTGCAATTGTTTTGCTAATTGCGAAAGATCTATAAGTTGCTTTTCATCTAAAATGGCAGCAATTAGTAAAATGGCATCTGCACCATAGGCTTTTGACTCAATAACTTGATAAGGGTCTATGATAAATTCTTTTCTAAGAATGGGTAAACTGCAAGCAGATTTTGCAAGAATTAAATCTTCTAATGAGCCTCCAAAAAAGGTGTTATCTGTTAGAACTGACATGGCTGTTGCTCCTGCGTTTTGATAGGCTTGAGCCACATCATCTACATATAAACTCTGATTGATTACTGCTTTTGATGGCGATCGCCGTTTAAATTCGGCTATAATTCCTGAATCACTTTGTTTTAAAGCTGCTTTCAAAGAATTTGTAGATGCTTTAAATCCTGGCAATTGTTCTAAATGGGAAATCGAGAAACTTTGCTTTTTGAGCTCAATTTCCTTTATTTTTCGCAAAGCTATTTTTGAAAGAATGTCCATTTACATATTAGTTATTTCTACTAATTTCTTGAATCCTTTTAAACTCTTTCCAGACTTTAATGCCAATTTTGCTTCCTCAAACCCTTCTAATAACGAAATGTTTTTTGCTGTACTTATGGCCATTGCCGCATTGGCGCAAACCACATTATTTTGAGATGTGGTCCCTTGACCATTAAGGATGTGTAAAAATATTTTTGCAGAAGATTCTACTGTGGCTCCACCATGAATATCTGTAGCATTTATCGTATCTAATCCAAAATCTTCAGGTTTAATTATTTCTTCCGAATTTGGTTTTACAACCTTCGTGGGACCAGTTAAGGAGATTTCGTCATAGCCATCTAATGCATGAAGCAAGGTGTAATTATTATCGGTATTCTGGTAGAGATAGCTGTATAATCTTAATAATTCTAAACTATACACACCAACCATTTGATGTTTAGGAGCACTCGGGTTTACCAAAGGTCCAAGCATATTAAAAAATGTTTTTAAACCTAAATCACGTCTAATAGGTGCCACATTTTTCATTGCGGGATGGAACAATGGCGCATGTAAAATACAAATGTTAGATTGGTCTAAACATCGCTTTAATACCGATTTTTCCTTTCTGAATTTTACGCCTAAAAACTCTAATACGTTTGAAGACCCACTAGCAGACGAGACCCCATAATTACCGTGTTTTGTGACATTTACGCCTGCAGCGGCAGTAATAAATGAGGCAAGTGTAGAAATATTAAATGTGTCTTTGGCATCACCACCTGTACCACATAAATCAATGGCATTGTAGTCGCTTAGATTGACAGGAATGCAGAGTTCAAGCAATGCATCTCTAAACCCTTTAAGTTCATTAATGGTAATGCTGCGCATCATGAATACTGTTAGAAATGCAGAAATTTGACTCTGATTAAATTCACCTAATGAAATTTTAACCAGCACTTCTTTAGCTTCTTCAGCTGTGAGGAATTCTTGATTTATGAGTTTATTTAAAATGTGTTTCATTATAAATACTGTTCTTTAGTGTTACAAGTTTAACCAATTTTGAAGCATCTCTTTACCGTGAGGTGTAAGCACTGATTCTGGATGAAATTGTACTGCTTTAATATTATATATTGTATGTCTTAACGACATAATTTGTCCGTTTGAGTCTACTGAAGTAACTTCTAATTCTGCAGGTAAATTTGGGTCTACTATCCATGAGTGGTAGCGACCAACATTAAATTGTTTTGGCATACCTTGAAATAATGTCTCGTCATCAACAATTACTTTTATTTTGGTTGCAATACCGTGGTAAACCTTTTTAAGGTTTGTGATTTTTCCACCATAAACTTCGGCAATAGCTTGTTGCCCAAGACACACGCCAAAAATTTGTTTGGTTGGTCCGTAGGTTTTGATGATGTCCTTTAAAAGGCCAGCTTCATCAGGGATTCCAGGACCAGGAGAAAGCACTATATATTGGTACTTGTCTACTTCTTTTAAGCTCAATTGGTCGTTTCTTTTTACGACTACCTTGCAATTTAAATCTTCTAAATAATGTACTAAATTGTAGGTAAAACTGTCGTAGTTGTCAATAACTAATACTTTAATCATAATTAAAGGGTTTTTGCTAATTCAATGGCCTTAGTTAGAGCGCCTAATTTGTTATATACTTCTTGTAGTTCTGATTCTGAATCTGATTTGGATACTAATCCAGCCCCTGCCTGCCAATGTAGCTTTAGATTTTTACTTAAAAACGACCTTATTATTATGGCATGGTTAAAATTACCGTTAAAGTCCATGAAACCAATCGCTCCACCATAGTGTTCTCTACTTGTGGTTTCATATTGTTCAATGAGTTGCATGGCTTTATGCTTTGGGGCTCCACTTAGAGTGCCAGCAGGGAAGGTGTCTGCTACCATTTGCATGGTAGTAGAATCTTTATTTTTGTTACCAACAACTTTACTTACCAAATGAATAACATGAGAAAAAAATTGAACCTCTCGGTATTTTTCAACAACAACATCGGTGGCATTTCTACTTAAATCATTTCTAGCCAAATCAACCAACATCACGTGCTCACTGGTTTCTTTGTCATCTGTGGCTAATTTTTTAGCAAGATTGGCGTCTTTTTTATCGTTACCAGTTCTTTTAAATGTTCCGGCAATTGGGTGAATTTCGGCCTTATTATCATTAACGATTAGTTGAGCTTCGGGAGAACTTCCAAATATTTTAAAATCACCGTAATCAAAATAAAATAAATAGGGGGAAGGGTTTATGCTTCGTAATGCGCGATAAACATTAAACTCGTCACCCTTAAATTTTTGTGTAAACTTTTTGGACAATACAAGTTGAAATACATCCCCTCTTGAACAGTGTTTTTTAGCAAGAGCTACTTGGTCTTTATATTCTTGATCTTCTAAGTTTGATGTTGTTGAGCCTAATGTATCGAAGCTAAACGCAGGAAAAATTCTTGATGAAATACGTTGATGAATTTCAGGAATATTATTTTCTGTGTCAAAACAGTGAGCGAAAATATAGGCCTCATTTTTAAAATGATTAATTGCGATTATATTTTGATATACGGCGTAGTGAATATCAGGAATGCCTTGATGGTCCTTCTTTTTTGAAATGTTGACATCTTCAAAATAGCGAACCGAGTCATATCCCATATAACCAAAAAGCCCGTTGTTTATAAAACCAAATTTCTTATCGGAATGGATTTTAAATCGCTTAGTGAACTGATTAATTTTTGAAGACACATCCATGCCAGGCTTTATCTTTGTTTTCAGTTTACTGCCATCAGGAAACTTTTGTAATACAGTATCATCCTTAACCGTTATTGATGCAATAGGGTTGAGACAGATATAAGAAAAACTGTTGTTATTAGCTTGGTAATCGCTACTCTCAAGTAGTATACTATTAGGATATTTATCTCTAATTTTTAAATAGATACTTACCGGAGTAATGGTGTCTGCTAATATTTTTTTGTAATGTGTATAAAGGCTAAATGTTTTCATTTTGTTTTAATCAAAAAAAAGGCTTGTCGTGAGACAAGCCTTTTATATTTTTATTTTAAATATACCATAGGTTTAGTTCACGAAATTGAGTTTCGAAAGTTCCACCACCAAGTATGATTTAAATTTGAGTTCATGTGTTTAATTATTGGTCAAAGATAGAAAGGATTATTTAGTTTTCAAATAATTAGAAAAAAAAGATTCTCCTTTAAAGGAGAATCTCTTAATTTGATTTGCTATTAATCAGTTAAATATTAGAATTTTAAATTTACGTTTAAGTCAAACTCATCGTAAATAGCCTTGTCTTTAATCCCGTCGAAAAATGTAGCAGAACCATATTTGATTCCGTATTTCGTTCTGTCAATTTTTAATGCTGATGTTGCTGTGTTTCCAGCAACAGCTAAGTCAAAAGTTACTGGATTAGTTATACCTTTAATAGTTAAATCGGCAGTTACTTTATACGTACCTCCAGCGCCTTCAACCTTAGTAAACTTTAATGATGCAGTTGGAAATTTTTCAACACCAAAAAAATCATCAGCCTTTAAGTGACCATCAAGTTTTTGCTTGTATTCGCCTTCCATGTCGGTAGTGTTAATGGTTGTCATGTCCATTACAAACGATCCACCTTTTAATTCATCACCTTCAAAAGTTAATTTACCTTCTTTTAATGTGATTGTACCAGAGTGCTCACCTGTTACTTTATGTCCTTTCCAAGTAATTTCACTATCTGCAACTTTTACAGCTTTGTCTTTTAATGTTGTAAATGAAGCTAAAGTAATAGCGAAAAGTAATGCGAATGCGGTTTTTAAAATGTTTGTTTTCATTTCGAATTTTTATTGAGTTATTAATTAAATGGTTTCAAATAGTTCCGATTGTGGTCTTCTCACTTTCGGGTAATGTTGTGTTTCGTCTTCAGAATGTCTATAACCTATCGGAATGACTAAAACAGCGTTTAAATTTTTAGAATTTAAATCTAAAATGTCGTTGTAAGCTTCTGGTTCAAATCCTTCAATTGGGCAGGCGTCAATATTTAAAACGGCAGCGGCAGTTAGTAAGTTTCCTAACGCAATATAGGCTTGTCTAGCGGTCCAGTTGTTTTTTGTTTCATTAGATAAAGGCAGCAATTTGGTTTTCATAAAATCAGAATAACCTTTAAGTTGTTCTAATTTTAAATTTCTTACTTCACTCACCGTTGACAAGTAACCATCTATTAGTTGGTCATCAAAATTAGTTCTATTTGCAATCACCATTAAATGTGAAGCGTCTTCTATTTGAGTTTGTCCCCATGATACTGGTGTCAACTGTTTTCTAATTGCTTTGTCTTCAATAATTAAAACCTTGTATGGTTGTAGACCATAAGATGAAGGTGATAATTGAATTGCTTGTTTTAAAATTTCTAAATCTGAATGTGATATGCGTTTATCAGCATCAAATTTTTTAGTGGCATATCGCCAGTTAAGTTGATCTATTATTGTTTTCATTATGATCTTAATTTGTCTAAAAGTATATTGAGTTGTTGTAATTCATTATCCGGTAGATTTCCAGTAATGATAGGTTCGTTTTGGTCTAAAATAATATCAATCTCAGATAAAAGTTGCAATCCATTTGTGGTTATAAAAATCTCAACTTTTCTTCGGTTCATTTCACATTGTTGTCTTGTGACCAGATTCTTTTTAATCAGTTTGTCAACCAATCGAGTCGTATTACTCATCTTATTAATCATACGTTCTTGAATGGTACAAAGATTTGCAGGATTTCCTTTTTGTCCTCGTAATATTCTAAGAACATTGTATTGCTCCATACTAATATCAAAAGGTTTTAAATTCTGAATTAGTTGTTCTTTGATCCAATTTGTTGTATAAATCAAATTAATAATAGCCTTTCTACTTTCTGGAAGGCTAATGGTGCTTTTAATGTCTTTTTCTATACTCATACAGGTACAACAATTGTATGTACAAATGTATGTGGATTTTTGGTTTCAATCCAAGCAATTGGATTAATTTTTTGTTAAAATTTTAACTTGTAGGAAATCTGTTAAGTATTTTTAAGTCATGAGAACTATAATATTACTACTCTTAGCCCTTTGTTTAGCCTGTGTAGAATCTAAAGAAAAGCCTGAAGACCAAACGAATATCGCTACTCAATTCAATAAGGAGGAGGATAGTAAGCCCCTTAATCAAAGTAATTATGATCTTGAGATATATGATTATGCAGGCTTAAGTCCGTTAATTAATAAAAATGATAATAGGATTCATGTTGTGAATTTTTGGGCAACTTGGTGTGCACCTTGTATAAAAGAGTTGCCTTATTTTGAAGCTGTAAAGCAAGAATATAAAGACCAAAATGTGGAGGTGTTGTTAGTGAGTTTAGATTTTCCTAATAAATATGAAACTGCATTAAAACCCTTTATTCTAAAACATAAATTACAATCAAAGGTTGTGGCATTAAACGATGTTGATGCCAATTCTTGGATACCAAAGGTAGATTCTTCTTGGTCGGGAGCCTTGCCAGCAACAATTATTTATAAAGGAGGTACACGTAAATTTTATGAACAATCGTTTACCCTTGAAGAACTTAAAACAGAAATAAATCAATTTTTAAAATAAATAACCATGAAAACAATTAAAACACTTGCAGCTGTCTTAGCCATAATTTGCCTGTCTGCTTTTACAAATGGCCCAGGAGATGGCTATGATATTGGTGATATCGCTACAGATTTCTCTTTAGAAAATATTGACGGCAAAATGGTCTCTTTAAAAGATTTTAAAAAGGCTAAAGGCTTTATCGTTGTATTTACTTGCAATACTTGCCCTTATGCTGTGGCATACGAAGACCGAATTGTAGAATTAAACAAAAAATACGCTTCAAAGGGTTATCCAGTAATTGCTATAATGCCAAACAATACAGAGGTAAAACCTGGAGATAGTATGGAAGAAATGAAAAAACGCGCATCTGCTAAAGGATTTGATTTTCCATATTTAATGGATAAGGGGCAAAAAATATATCCTCAATATGGAGCAACTAAAACACCTCACGTTTATGTACTTGAAAAAACAAAGCGTGGAAATGAAGTGAAATATATTGGAGCGATTGATGATAACTACCAAGACGCTTCAGCCGTAAAGACAAAATATGTAGAAAACGCTGTTAATTCATTATTAGCAGGAGATGCTATAAAAGAGACCAAAACACGTGCAATTGGTTGCTCTATAAAAGTTTAACTACGTGTTTTTACCCTTTTTTTTGAAATTTAACACCCTTTGCTGTAACAGTTTCATTTTTGTTTCGTCTATATCATAAGGAAATGTTAATTTTGCCAAAACTTATTTAATGGCAGATTTAGCACAAGAACAATGGGAATCTCAATTTAAAGCAGATGAAAATGCTGTGATTTTAGATGTGAGAACTCAGGAAGAAGTAGACGAAGGTATTATTCCTAATGCAATACATATTGATATTTATAAAGGTCAAGGTTTTATACAAGATATAGAAGCACTTGACAAATCTAAAAATTACTATGTGTATTGTCGTTCAGGTGGAAGAAGCGCTCAAGCTTGTTCTGTAATGAATCAATTAGGATTTGAAAATGCCTTTAATTTAATGGGAGGTATAACAGAATGGAACGGTGAGATAGTTGCACCAAATTAGTTAAAAGATTATGAGAAAAATTGGGTTATTAATAGCGGTAGTAGGAGTAATGTTTTGCACGAGTTGCAAAAATAAGGAGGCTTCAGAAATTAAATTGGTTTCAGCAGAAGAAATGCAAACCATTATTGAAATTGAAGATGTGCAGTTGGTAGATGTTAGAACACCAGAAGAATATAAATCTGGTTATATTTCTAATTCACAGAATATAGATTTTAGATCACCAACATTTGACAATGATATCTTAAAATTAGACAAAACAAAACCGGTTATATTGTATTGTAAATCGGGAGGGAGAAGCTCACAATGTGTGTCTAAATTGGAAGATGCTGGATTTGTGAAAATTTATGATCTCGATGGCGGCATTACCAAATGGAAGTTTAACGGTTTTGAAATTAAAACCGTTCAATAATAAAATATTAAAACCGAGTTTATCTCGGTTTTTTTTTGGACTATTTTTTTGTCCATCAATAATTAGTATTACATGGTATAAAATCCGTATGATTTTTTAAATTAGCGTCGCTTAATTTCAGGGCGAAAATTACATTTAGCAAAGCTTTATAATAATTTCGTATTCACTTGATTACATTTGTTAAGCTTAAATGGTACCGAAATACTAAATAATGAAACAACTTTTTACCTACTTTTTATTTTTGGTAATGTCTGTAGGGGCGTTACAAGCACAAGTATTAGAGCCTGTAAAATGGGCATCTAACATTGAGAAGATTTCTGAAGATGAATACAATCTAATTTTCAATGCAACAATTGATGATAATTGGCATTTATATTCTCAAAATGTGCCAGAAGGTGGCCCAATTGCAACCGAATTTTTATTTGAAGAGTCACAAGGATTTGAACTCATAGGTAAAACCATTGAAGAAGAAGGTCATGAATCTATGGACCCTGTTTTTGAAATGGAAATTAAGTTCTTTGAACATAAGGCCAAATTTCAACAGCGTATAAAAGTTACCAACTCCGAGTTGTCTGTAATTAAATTAGAAGTTGGTTATATGGCGTGTGATGACGCACGTTGTTTGCCGCCAACTTACGAAGATGTAGAGTTTAACTTACTTGACGCCGTGCAAGTAGAGACTACAGCTATTGATTTCCAAGCACCAGTTGGCAATGACATAAAAGAAACTGAAGCTCAAGATTTAGAACCAGTTCAAGATACCCCAAAGGAGAAGAAAAAAAGATCTAAAGAGGAAAAAAAGGGGCTATGGTCTATCTTTTTTATAGCCTTTTTATCTGGGTTTGCTGCGTTATTAACACCTTGTGTTTTTCCTATGATTCCTATGACCGTAAGCTTTTTTACGAAACAAAGTAAAACCAAGGCTGAAGGAATTAGAAATGCCATTATTTATGGCTTGGCAATCATAATTATTTACGTGTTTTTAGGTGCTGTTGTGACATGGGTTTTCGGAGCTGACGCTTTAAATGCATTATCAACAAACGTTTGGTTTAACTTATTTTTCTTTGTGTTGTTAGTGGTATTTGCCATGTCGTTTATGGGAGCATTCGAAATTATGTTGCCAAATTCTTGGGCCAATAAAGTAGATAGACAAGCTGATAGAGGAGGATTAATTGGTATTTTCTTTATGGCATTGGCCTTGGCTATAGTGTCTTTTTCATGTACAGGACCAATTGTTGGTACCTTGCTAGTAGAAGCTGCTTCTAAAGGTGGTATTGCGCCATTTGTAGGTATGTTTGGCTTTTCATTAGCTTTAGCATTACCATTTACCTTGTTTGCTGCTTTCCCTGGTTGGTTAAACTCTTTACCAAAATCTGGTGGATGGTTGAATACCGTTAAAGTGGTATTAGGGTTTTTAGAATTAGCCTTAGCATTCAAATTTTTATCCCAAGCCGACTTAGTATTAGATTTACATCTTTTTGAAAGAGAAATGTTTATTGCCGTTTGGATTGCTGTATTTGGAGCACTTTCATTATATCTTTTTGGAAAAATACAATTACCACACGATTCGCCATTAACTCATATCTCTGTTGGTAGATTGTTTTTAGGACTTACTACTTTAACGTTCACAATTTATATGATTCCAGGACTTTGGGGCGCACCTTTAAATTTAATTAGTGCATTCCCGCCACCACAACATTATAGCGAATCGCCTTATGGCGTAGGGAATAGTAAAGGAGGAGGAACAGTAAGTCATGAAGATATACCAGAAGGCGCTCATTTGATGGCTCCTCATGATATCATTGCATTTAACGATTATGATTTAGGTTTGGCTTACGCCAAGAAAGTTAATAAACCAGTATTAATTGATTTTACTGGAAAAGCTTGTGTGAATTGCCGAAAAATGGAACAAAATGTATGGGTAAAAGATAATATTCTTCCTATTCTTAAAAATGATGTTGTTCTTATTTCGTTATATGTAGATGACCAGCGCCCTCTACCAGAAGGCGAAGTGGTTGAATCACAATTGAAAGAAGGTAAAGAACTTAAGTTTATCGGACAAAAATGGAGTGAGTTTCAAACCATAAAATACAAGTCAAACACCCAACCTATGTATGTGTTAATGGATAAGGATGAAGAAAACTTAATAGATCCTGTAGGATATACTCCAGATGTAGATGAGTATTTTGATTGGTTAACAACAGGAATTGATGCCTATAAGCATTAATATATTTTACTAACGTATCGTTTAAAAAAAGCACTTCAACCGAAGTGCTTTTTTTGGTTTACTGTCTAGGCGTGTTTTAGTAAAATGTTAAAATGTTAATTTTTTTGTATATTTAAGGGTCTACAAATCATCGATCCCTTTCTTTTAACGATGAAAGCAATCCAGCTCAATGGATAGGTTCCCTCCTAAATAATAGCATTTTTAGAGCATATAATAGTTATATGCAATTTGAACCAACCAAAATTTATTTATTATGATTAAAAGATCATTAATTTTTATTTTGGGGATAATGCTTTTTTGTGGCATTACCCCAGAAATGAGTGCGCAAGACAACGATTATGTAATGTTTGAAACCATTGTTTTAACTCCAGATTACAAAAATTTGAAGACACTTTCTGAGAATATGCGTAATCACAACAAAAAGTATCACAGTGAAGGTGTTTATAATGCCACTGTATTTAACATTGCTTCTGGACCAAATTCGGGTAAAATAATTTGGCATATGGGACCAATAATGTTTGCACATTTAGATGCTAGACCAAGTGATGATGGGCATGGTGAAGATTGGACCCAAAATGTATTGCCCTATGTTACCAAGATTGAAAATGGTGAGTATTGGCGTGAAGATGATAAATTGTCTAATGTGAATATTGAAGGCTTTAGCGTAGCAACGCATCCTATTTTATATGTACGTTATCATGAAGTAGAAAAAGGAAGAGGTTATAGTATTAATGGGCTGTTTACTCAAATTAGTAATACAGTGAAGGCTATGCCGGGAGATAATCCTTGGGGGATTTATTATAATGAGTTTAGACAAGGCGATTTGGGTCGTCATATTGCTACTGTTGGCTTTATGAAGAATTGGGCTGAAATGGACTCTGATCAGGATTTTAAGGCTACGTTTTTAAAAGTAAATGGCGAGAACTCTTGGCAAGATTTTATTGATGGTATGGCAGCAACATTCTCAAATTCATGGGATGAAATTTGGACTTATGACCCGAAATTAAGTGGTGACGATTAAGTAACCGTCAGAAAATATAAAAGCCGCATACTTTGAGTAGCGGCTTTTTTTATAAGTGAAATCTAAAACTTAATTCTAAACCACTATCTATTAAATCGTAGAGATAATAATCTGCTCCACTACCTTTATCGTATTCCATGCTTAACCAACGGTATCCTAATGCAAACTCAAAGGTGGGTGAAAACTGATAACCAAGTGCTGGATGCACTTGCCAGGCTAAATCAGATCCTAAGCCAAACCCGCCAATATCGGTATGTAATCTAAAATGCCATTTTTCGTTGGCAGTAAAACTAGCTCTCGAGGCAATTAAAGGATCAAACCAAGTATTAGATCCAGAGACATCAATCTCGTCTACCAGTAGACCTGCGCCTACGTAAAGGCCTTGTTTGATAACGCTTACACGACCACCAATACCTAAATCTAACCAGTCGGTGACACTATAAAACCCGATAAATTCTAATTCTAATTGAGAAATGTCTGCTTTAATATCTCTTAATGCTATAGGGGTTACTCCATGTTTACCAAGATTCATGTATAAACCATCAAAAGTAATCGCCCAATTGCCTTTATTCATTTCAAAAAATAACATGGCACCAAAATCTAAGTGACTAAAAATATCATTAGGATCAACTCCAACATCAATGATAACGTCTCCTAAGCCTATATCTCCATCTATATTTGGACTTAAAAGGTATGGCGCAATGATAAAATTCCAGGAGTCTTCATTGTCAGAATCATCTTGAGCATAACTATTACAAACGAAGCAAATTAAAACAATTGAAATAAGTTTAGAACAGAGTTTTGAGTGGGGTTTGATTGGTGTAGTTCTCATAATATATGAAGTTGATTATACTATCAAGTTACGAAAAAAATGAGAAACGATTATTTAACCAGTTGTGTTAGAATGTGTTATGGTTTTTTTGTATTCCGAAAAAGATTTTCCCGTTGTTGTTTTAAAGGCTTTTTTAAAAGCTTTTAAGGAGTTGAATCCTGATTTGATCATAATATCACTCGCTTTACAATCTGAATGAGAGTTGGTTTGAATTAACTTCTTTGCAAAATTAATTCTAAATGAATTGATGTAGGATATAAAAGTAAGATGATTGTAGTAGTTTATAATGAAAGAAATGTCATGAACAGAAATTTTCGACATTTCAGACAAATGGAATATTGTTAATTCGGGTTGAAGGAAAATTTTTGAAGTTGTTAAATAAGTATTAAGCTCATCTAATTTCTTTTTATCCGATGGTGATTTTTGTTCTTCTACAAAAGGTCCGGTAAGCGCTTTATTATTGTAGGATAACCCTAAAAACAATTGAGGTTGCTTTAAACTTTTGTAGAATATTATATTTATTACTATTAATACGGCTAGATGAATTACCATTTCTGTTGCCGTTAGTTCCAACTTATTAAAGTATTGAATTAAGCCTTCTAAAATTAAAGTAAGCCCTATAAGAATAATTGTCCATTGAAGCCAAACCATTTCTAAAGCTTTGCTTGAAGACTGGGTTTGAACACAAATTTTTCTATAGGTATTGAGTTGCTTTAAGGATAAGGCAATGTAAATTGTAATAGATACATAAATTAGAGGTGTAATTTCAGAGCAATTAATGCTATTAAAAAAATATAATGCCACTATAGCTCCCACAGGAAGCAAATGAAATAGATCTGATAATTTAAAGTGGTATTCCTTAAAAAGTAAGGTGTTGGTATAAAAATAGAGTATCGGGCCATAAAGGAATCCATAAAAACAATTGAATGTTACAAATGAACTTGTGTATAAAGCATGATCTATTGCTAATTTTGAAGAAAATTGCAACGCTAGAATAACTAAAAAACTAGCTAAAAACTTGTTACTGTCATGATGCTTGCTTTTAAAAGATACTAATAGAAAAGCAACTAAAAGGCATTGTATAACAATAACCATGTCTACGGCTTCCATTATAGTAATGCTCATTTTGAAAGATTAAATTAAACTGTTAGGTCTTATTAAATTAGTCTTTCCTATGAGGTTATCCAAAAAACGGAATCTTTTATTGAAGAATTATAAAGGTTTGTAAGTTTTTATTACCACGGTTTCACTCCATTTGTCATGAAAACCTGACTTGCTAAATAAAAAAGAAACAGGTGAAAGAGGGAAAAGTCGACAAAGTGTTCTGATTACTATTTGTTTATGGGTAAGATCAAATCCAGTGGTAGATGAGACTTTTGTCTGAGTAATGAGTTTTCCGATAGTCCATTGGTAATTAAATTCAAAATAAATATAATATCCAAAATAAACTAGAAGTGCAATTATTAAAGTGACCACGTATTGTGCAAAAGGGGAAGCATATTTTAATAAAACAAGATCTAGTAAAGTAATAATTATCAAAAATAAGGCAAGCCAAATTACAGTATCAACCAATAGATTTAAGAGTCTACTTAGGCTGTCAGCTATTATTTTACTATGACTATTAATTTGTATGTTTTGTTTATCGATCATAACAGTTTTGGGGCTTGGTTACATCGTTTTACTTTTTTAAGATACATTAAAAAAAATAAATCAATGTAATTTCAGAATCAATAGAGTACTTGACTTTGATAAATGAGGAGTGATCCTACGGCTGTTAATCCAAGGTATATGTATTTTAAAAAGGTCTCTTGTTTTAATGTTCTATTAATATAACGGCCTAAATACATAAGAGGAATAACTATTGGAAATGACCACAAATAGTAGGTTGTAATTTCAGGAGTCCATAGACCTTGTAGATAGTAACCGATCATGGTTATTGTACTAATTGGTAAAAAGTATGCTTGCAAACTTGCTCTAAAAGCTATAGCATTCCAACGTCTAAGATTACCGTAAATCACTAATGGAGGTCCGTTAAGACCGCAAGCTCCACCAGTCACACCAGATAGGAAACCGAAAAAAAATAATCCCTTTTTGTTGTTTTTACTCATCTCAGGAAGCTGGTATCCTGAAAAAGAAAATATACAGTAAGAAATAATTAAAACACCTAATATAAATTTTAATACAGTGGGACTCGCAAACTGTAATATTCCTATTCCAAATGGTATGCCTAAGCCGGCAAACAAAACGAGCCATTTTACACTTTGAAATTCAATATTTTTTCGATCTTGAAGGCTAACAAGTGCAGCAATTGAAGTAGAGGTAAGTACTGAAATTGGAACTGCAGTTGTAATTGGTACAAATAGCAATAATAATGGTACAGAGAGTAGAGAACCTCCAAAGCCAAAAGTTGATCTAACTAAGGTGGCAAACCCAATTATTATTAAAATGTAAATTCCTGTGGTGTCCATTTTACTGCGTATTCAATAGTATTTACTATGTTTTTTATGCAGTGGAGAGTGTAAGAGAATTAGCAAAATTAAGTAATTACTTGAAAATTTGACTCAAGAAAAGGTTTTTTTTAACACTATGAATCTTAAATAAAAAGCCCCTTTAAAACTGAATTTAAAAGGGCTTAATGGTTTGGAATTGGTTATTGATTTCCTTTTTGTAATTCGATTAATCTATTTTTATAATAATCAGATTTACTTAATTCATATGCTTTTTTTACGTTCGCAATAGCGCTTTTGGTGTCGTTTGTTGAAAGATTATAATCCGCCATTGAATCATAAGCATTTGCACTTTCGGGATAGTATTTTATACCTAATTCAAAAAATAATTTAGACTTTTCAGGATATCCCATTTGTAAATTCATGTAGCCATACCCATTAAACATTTCCTCTATCATAGGTGGTACATCGTAGCCTAAATGCGATTTGTATATTTTAGCTTGAGTATCTAAAAGGGCTTTGATTTCTTCAATTGATGTTTCGGGATTATTGTATTTCTGAGGCGATTTAAACTGAAACCATTCAAATAAAAACTTGAGTCCATCCATCATAGAAGGCAAGGGCACGGTGCCATGCAAATCTTCCGGGTAGTTTTGAAATTTGAAATTTAAAGTAGTATCTGCTTCAGCATAATCTGCAAAGCTAAGAATAGACCTTGGAGAAATAGTAAACTCAGTCTTATCCTGTTTTACATTATCGAAATTCACCGAAGCATCAAAAATATGAAGCTGTTCAGAAGCCATAGTCAGTACTAAGGATTTATTATGGTAACGATTAGAATTGAGTTTTGTTTTAGCTGTTTTTAGAAGTTTTTGGTCAGCCCAATCTAAACTGGGGTCAATTGCCAAATAATTGGTAAATAAATGGGAGTGGTTTAAAAACACATTGATGGTAAATAAACCAGCGTAGGAATGGCCAATTAAAGTGCGATAGGAGCTTGTTTTATATTGGCTTTCGATATGAGGAATTAGCTCTTGCTCTATAAATAAAGTGAATTTTTCGGCTCCTCCAGATTGCATTTTGGAGTTCCATTTTGGAGCAGGATCTTGGGCAGAGATGGTTAAATCTCTTGTTCTATTTTGCTGATTTGAGATTCCTACAAGAATACAATGTGGCATAAAGTGTCCCCAATAATTGTTGTAAACGGTACTTAAGTTTT
The DNA here is from genome assembly GCA_001874335.1 of Bacteroidetes bacterium MedPE-SWsnd-G2. Lineage (GTDB taxonomy): Bacteria > Bacteroidota > Bacteroidia > Flavobacteriales > Flavobacteriaceae > MedPE-SWsnd-G2. The sequence continues at coordinate 166,647 of MPDE01000001.1, read as the reverse complement.
CTTGAAGAGACATGCCATCAAGAAGGTAAATTACGGGATACTTTTCTGGCGTATTAGGATTGTATTGTTCGGGGAGATTTACCCAATATTCCCTATTTTCACCTAATAGTTTTGAATAAATAGATTTGGTTTCAGAATCTGGATTTGCAAACAAAGGATTGCAAAAACTAATAAATACAGCAATTGCAACTATTAGAGTAGTTTTGAGTTTCATAGTTAAGTGGTTGATTAATTGCTGGTTATTAATCAATTATTATGCCATGAATTCAAAAAGCAAGCCCATAATATGTAAAGTTATGTTCAAGCTAAAAGCTTTTTCTCAATCCTAATTAGGGTTTTCCAGTTTCTGGTTGTGACATCTTTTCCAAAGCTGCGCTCAACAATGGCCATGGCTTTTGTTGTTTTAGAAACCGTGACATCTAATACGCTAATCAGTGAATCTGCCTTACATTCTAAAATTTTGTATGCCCCATCTTCGCTTACCCATGGGAGATTGAGTTTAGCGTTATTTTCAGGCCTAAAAAATGTGATGTATGCTCTTTTATCAACCGTTATTTCTTCAGATTCAAAAGGATCGGATTTTATTATACTAAGAATTTCAGTTTTCGTTTTAATAAAAGTAGGAATCCCAAAACCAAATCGCTGTTCTAAATGTGTAGCTATTTTTATTTCTAAAGTGTGCAATTCAGTTTCTTCCAAATCAAATATGACATTTCCAGAATTTAAAATTGTGACCATGTTTTTACACCCTAATTCAGACAAGGCCGCTTTTAAATCGGCCATGGGAACCTTGTGATGACCTCTTACATTTATGCCTCTTAAAAATCCAATATAGGTTTGCATTCTTTTTTGAAGCAATATAATATTTATTATTAGAGCTGTAAATTTATAATTTAAATGGTTTTTAATTATTGTAGGGATCCATTATGCCTTGTGTTTTGTGACCTTGCTCTTTTTTTAATTGCGCCTTATTAAAGCTTCCATTAAAACTGTTTGAATAGATCGTTTCCGAGTTAGATAATGTTAGTGCAAATCGAAATTTTGCATCTATTTTTCCTTTAAAACAGGGTGCCGAAAACTCCCAATACTCCTTAGATTTGATAAACACATTGTGGTAACTGTTGCCACACCAACTGCTTGGTATGTATTCTACATCATGCCATTTGTCTTTATAAAACACTTGACGTTTCATATATAACCTGCTGTCTTGTGCCTCTAATGTTTGTGTTTTATCAGACCCATTTATAATATAAACTTTAAATGCAGCATACTTTTCTGAAAATGAAGCTAACGAATCTGTTGCTACTACCACTTGAATTTCATTTTGAGAAATCAAGTTGAGAATATTATCAGAACAAGGTTGGGGAGTGTTTTTTGCAGCATAAAAGCCACCCAGTGACAAACTATCTATTTGGCTCGAGCCTGCATAAAAATAACCTCTTAATTTGTAGTTTACTTTTACACATTCTTGGGCCATTGTTACTGTTGAAATAAGAAGCGTAATACAGAGAATAAATATTGATTTCATAGTCGTTTTAATTTGTAGTCATAAACTTAAAACGTTTGTAAGTTGTAAAATAGTCTAAATGAGGTAACTGTAATTTTGAATGAGTAAACTTGAATGTTTTTACTATTTAGGACTCAACACTAAAACTGAAAATGGTTTCATTGATATATCGTTCTCCGGGCGTTAAAACAGCTTGAGGGAAATGTTTGTGGTTTGGAGCATCAGGAAAATTTTGAGTCTCAAAACAAATTGCAGGATAGTCTTCTTTGTTAGTATTTGGCGTCGCAAGGAAAATAGGTAGTTGTTTAGGTGTGAACACTACAACCGCAGGTTGATTGGTCTTTACAGTCATAGAAATACCTGTCTCCTTTGAAGAGATTTTAATGGAAGGGGAGCAGGAAGAATTTAAAACAAAGGTATCGTCAAAACCGTCAAAGTTTGATTTTGATAAAACAAGCCCTTTATTTAAATCGAATTTAGAATCTTTGGACGGTTTAATGTTTCCTGTTGGGAGAAGTTGATGGTCAACTTCTAAATGATGGTCACTTGCTACGTTTAAGGTTTGACCTAAAATGGTGTTAGTTTCATTCAAATTAAAATAACTGTGATTTGTGATATTTATAATTGTAGCTAAATTGGTAGTCGCTTCATAACTTACCTTGAGTTGATTGTCCGAAGTCAAAGTATAGTTCACTGTTATTTTAACCGTACCTGGATAGCCTTCTTCTAAATGTTTACTGGTATATGATAATACAACTTGTGGGTTGTCATCATGATCTACTTTATCAATATTCCAAAATTGTTTACCAAAACCTTTTTCGCCACCATGAAGATGTAAACCATTCACATGAGAAATAGGGTAGAAGGTACCCCTAATTGTAAACCCTCCTTTTGAAATTCGACCAGCATACCTGCCAATACTCGCACCTAAATTTAAACATTGGATTTCTGGAGCTTGGTTAACATAGTCTTCAACATTTGGGAAGCCTAAAACTACGTTGGTTAAGTTTCTGTTTTTATTCGGAACGTTTAAGGCAATGATGGAGGCACCATAATTAAGCACAGTTAAGGTCATGCCATTGGCATTTTTTATGGTTGCAGTCTTAATTTTAGCGACCTTACTCATGAAATACAATTATTAAATGTTGGTAATGTAAACTTAATAAATACTATTGGTTTTGGGAAACGGAAGGGATTAAACAGCCTATTATTGTTTAAATTGGTATAACATTAGCTCTAATTAATTGTAATTATCTAAGCATCTGTTTAGCTTTGTTTAAAATTCAAATCTATGGCACGACAAAAGGCATACGATGAAGCAGAAGTTATTGAAAAAGCAATGCATTTGTTTTGGAGGGTAGGATATGAGAACACTTCAACTCGTATGTTGGAGAAAGAAATGGGGATAAACCAATTTTCTATTTACTCCAGTTTTAAGAACAAGCAAGGTGTATTTTTAGCAAGTTTGAATTGTTATAAATCTAAAATGAATGCCATGTTTTCTAAGCTGAAAATTGGCACAGAGGGAATTGAAGATATAAAAACCTTTTTCCATGAATCCATTGAAGTTTTATCAGGCGATGATTTTTCTAAGGGGTGCCTAATTACCAATACCTATTTTGAATTTTCTGAGCGTGATGAAAAAGAAATCAAGGAAAGTGTTTCTCAGTTTATGGAAGATTTGAAAAACGTTTTTATAGAAAAGTTGAAATTAGATTCTTCAAAGGATGAAGACACAATTCAGAAGCAAGCTAATTACTTATTGGTGGCTAAACATGGTTTAGCCGCGGCTTCACGAGTAAATTCAAAAGAAGAAATAAATGATTATATAGAATTAGTGTTTGCGTCTATTTCTATGTAAAAAACGTTACAATTTTGAATTTAGAAATTCCAGTGAAATTTTAGAAATTAATTTAAAGCCTTCCTCATTGGGATGTACTCCGTCGTTCATGAGGTTGTTTTCTACAAAATAATTATAGTCTCCAATTAATTCGGGGATATCTAAAAGCTCAAGTTTTTTTTCAGAGGCCAATTGTTTCCTTACTAAAGTATATTCGTTTGCAAAGCTCTTTTGGTAATCAGCAGTTTGATTGGGTTCAACAAGTATAAAATTTGAATCGGGACTCCCTTTTTTAACATCTTCTATATAGTTTGAAAGTAAGGTTTTGAATGCCTTTTCGTTAACCTTAATCCTATCATTGGTGCCTGCATTGAACAATACCACATTTGGTTTGAATTCTGAATACCATTTTCTACGAAATTCACGATCTAAGGTCATTACCTTATTAAGGCTCATTCCTCCTTTAGCAATATTTAATGTGCTAGCAGAAGATTGTTCATTGTTTTTTCTGTTGTAGTAATGTCCTCCGAAAAATGCTGCATTCCCATTAATCTCAAAAATATTAATTATAGAGTCAGAAATTGAGGTTTTATTTAGTTCAACAAACTTTAGTTGAAAATCACCTTTCATAGATTGATATATTCCTTTGGACTTTGGCTTATTTACAAATCTAAATTTAAAAGATCCTCCATCCGGTCTTTGAAGATAATATATTCGTACGTTTTTAAATTCTTTTTGTCTTGTATTATAGATAAATGAATCGTTATTAAGATCGAATCCGTAAACGCCTTTACCTGCAAATGAATATTTTACTGGGTCAATAGAATAATCGGGCGAAGAGGCCATATTTTTTATTCCTTTCGATTTCCAATATCCAATATTTTCATCTTTTGAAGTCGCATAATCAAAATGGATAAAACCAGGTTCTGAGGTTTCAAAAAAATTGTTATATGATGAATCAAAAAAGGTTCTATAACTTTTGCCGTTAGCACCATCAGTAAGACTATCTATGCCATAAACGCAAATAGAACTTGTGTCTTTAGCACAACCAAAAAGTAGTATAAAGAATAGGTGAATTAGGGCGATTTTAAATATGCTTTTAAAAGTCATTTATTGTCAGCTAAACGGTATTAATGGGTTAATTTATAGGATGCTTATTTGTCAAGAACGTAATCTTCTAATTTCCCTAATGCATTGATGTCATCACCGTTTAGGGCAATTAATCTGAATTCAACAGATTTGTCTTTTTTTACATCTATGAAAATAAAATTATCTCTTTGCTCACCACCCATTCCGCTAGCAACAAATGTAATGTTATCATAGTGATGATACATAAATTCACTGCCTTTGGGGTGTGCTCCAACATCACCCGCAAACATATATACTTCGTTAGGCAAGGCATTAAACATAGGTTCTATTTCACTCCAAAAGTTGAAAGGTTTAGATCTTCCTTGATGTGAATTTAAAACTATCTTTCTAAATATATTCTTCGAATCCCACCATAGTACTTGATGAAAGAATACAAAAATATTATCAACCTTATTCGCATGTTGAGATAGCTGATTCTTTAAAAAAATAAGTTGGTCACCAGAAATGTTCCATCCGTCAATGTTTGGATCAAGTATGATAACAAGATCATTATTATGGATAAAACTTTTATAGGTTTTTCCGTATCTCGATTCAAAAAGTGGCCTATTAATGACATCATGGTTACCAGCTGCAAAATAAACAGGTATTCCTAAATCAGCGATGTCAGCATCAATTTCATTCCAATTTTTTTTTGTTCCTGTCCAAACAATATCACCAGTGAATACACCAAACTCTACTAAGCTATCATTCTTGATTAGATCAAATTTAGCCTTAAACGGAGGGTGGACACCATCATTGACAACAAAAGGTTTTCCGTAGGTATGACCAGCTATAAAAAAAGAGTACTCAGTGTTGGATTTATCATTTTCAGATGATTTTGATTGACCATAACTTGATGTTGAAATTCCTAGGGAAATACTTAATGTAATTGATAAAATAAAAAAGCGAATTTTATGTGGCATAAACTGAAATAGATTAATTAGTGGCTTAGCCTTTTTTATTGAATTAACTACATGTTTTCAATACTAAAGACCAGGGCGTAAATGTAATGAAATACTTTCTATTGATAAAACGTATTTCACGTGTAAATCACTTGTTTGAGCCAATATTAGGTCTGTTGCGTTTGATTAGGTTAACTTCAATTTTGTTCTCATTTTTATTAATTACAAAAAACAATTATGTATGTTTTTATATTAGGTAATATATTTATAATATTGCGTTAGCGTTCTGCTAACAAGGCGATTTAAAAATTTTAGTGTTTTTTAAGTTTTGGACTTTTTAGAAGTCCTTTTTTTATGATTGCTATGCGAGTTTTAATATTGTTAATTAGTATGTTTATGAAAGGTGTAATTATCTTTTAAATTCAGAATTCGCATTTAGTTTTGACCATGAGAATTGTATTATTCCTTCTTTGTGTTTTATTTATTTTTTCTTGTGAAAAACAAGTTGATTACTACCTTTATCCGGCATTTTCTGGAGAAAACAGACTTAATGCTGTTATTGAAATTCCGGCTGGTACTAACAGAAAAATAGAATATAATAGTAAAACATTTTCTTTTGAAATTGACAAAATTGATGGTGAAGATCGAGTTATAAATTATTTGCCATATTTAGGAAATTATGGTTTTGTACCATCTACATTTTCTGATCCAAAACTAGGAGGTGACGGTGATGCGATTGATATTATTGTATTGGCAGAAAGTGTGGCAACAGGTACTGTGATAGAGACTATTCCTATTGCTATTTTAAAACTTTTAGATGACGGTGAAATTGATTACAAAATTGTAGCAATTCCTAGTGATATAAGCAAGCAAATTGTAAGTGTTGAAAATTTTAGTGAGTTTGATGTGAAATTCCCTGAAATTAAGGGTATAATTGAAACTTGGTTTTTAAATTATAATACGAAGGATGATGCAATAATAGAAGGTTGGGGAGATGAGAAAGAAGCAGTAAGAGAAATCATGAAAAATTTGAAACAATAATAAGTGGCTTTGATGAAAAGAAATGATTTTAAAGTTTTATTAGGAGTCCCTGTTTTGATACTGATTTTGGTATTAATGTCTGTTAATTATGATACCCAAAATTCTGAAACAGTTGCCAATTTTAATCCTTATTACAAAGCTTTACCGCAAGATTATTTAGATGTTTTAAATAAAAGCAAATCAAACGACACAACTTTTTTTAGTGCTGTTTTAGAAAAGGGTGCAATTAGAAAGCTTCTTGTTTTTAAGGCATTTCCTAACGATATAGAATTTAGAACTGATTTTGGGGTACAATTAGTTCCAAAGGATAAATCTTTATTACAATCAAAAGTAGAAACTTTAAATTTTGAGATTAATGATAATGCCATGTTCTTTAATGCCAATGGCAAAACCTATGGTGTATTTAAACTTTCATTGCCATTGATTGAAACTGATAAGATTTTAATTTCTAAAAAAACGAGATATAAAAAAGAGAAGAAATGGGAGGACACTTTAACCAACCCATTTAAACCATTGGATGCATCAAAATTAGACTTCAACTCTAACGGTTTAAAAATTTCGAAAGAACCAGTGCATTTTACTTCTTTGTTATTGCAACTGTTGGCAGAAAATGAGATTTCTTTTTTAAGAAGCCAATTGATGGAATCAGATAAAGGGATATTTCGTTTTTATCAGTCACCTGCAGAATTTGCCAGAACGAATGAGTTGGAGTTGGTAAAGGTAACCAACTCTTATTTGTTTTGGAAGAAATTAGAAGATAAGGATCAAACAGCATTAAATTTAATTCAGGATGTTGGAGATGATAATAGTGAAATCAGAAGAATTTTAGAGGATTATTTAGTAAATGATTTGCCATTTAACTCTCTTTTTATGGTTGAAAAGCTTGCCTATTACGAGGCTTTAATACAAGTGTTTTCCGAAGATTGTGATGAAACTTATTTAATGTTCAATACTCAGGAAAATGCGTTAGAACCCTTTCATGCATTTTCAAATTGTAAGGGTGAAAAGCGATTGCAAGTTTTTGGACCAACAAGAATAAAGAATCAAAATTATCTTAATCAATTTGCATCTGCTGTAGATGATGTCACTAGAATTGACTTGTATACCGATTTAATAGAAGGTAATCATAGGTTTAAAAATGAGGTGATTGCATTAAGTAATCAGGATCCATTTCATGTTTTTAATTTTGATGTTTTAAGAGCAAACCAGCGGGTGGCCTATAAAAGTTTAAATGCTTCAACACCTTTAAAAGTTGAGTTGATAGAAATTGATAAATCATCTATTAAACTGTCTGTATTTAATACATCAAACTATAATGTTGAAATTTTAGGGTTAAATCATAATAGAAAATCAATTACCACACTAGCGGAATCTTTTTTCATTCCAAAGAATGTAAAAGATACCCTAACAATTAATTTACCAAGGAGTTTTGAAAACCTTTTTGTTAATAAAAAGAAGAAAGTAACAGGTTTTATTTTACCTAAACACATTTATCAGTTAAATTTGAATTTTAAAATTGGTGGAGTATCAAAACTTCATTCAACATCAATTATTCCGTTCCAAAAAAATAAGGTGGATGAAAATGATTTATTTAGACATCCAAAATATGTACATAATCATAAATCTATTTTAGTTGATGATGTAAACAAGATAATTTCATTTTCTAAAGATTCGGTTGTGGTTTCTTCTCCATTGGTTATTAAGGAAGGTTATACATTTAGCTTAAAACCAGGAACAATAGTTAATATTATAGAAGGAGGGAAAATTATTTCCCATTCTCCTGTAAAGTTGATTGGCGAAGAGTTAAATCCTATAAAAATTTATTCTTCAGATTTTAAAGGTCAAGGTATTTTGGTGTTAAGTGAAGGGAAAAGATCTAAACTTAGCCATGTTGTGTTTGATAGATTAAGAAATCCTACTCATAATAATTGGGGAATAACTGGTGCAGTTACATTTTTTGAATCTCCTGTAGATTTGGATAATGTGGCGTTTAGAAATAATAAAAGTGAGGATGCTTTAAACATTGTTAGAACAAATTTCACAATGAAAAAGGTAGAAATCACAAATACACAATCTGATGCATTTGATGGTGATTTTGTAAAAGGTACGATTGATAATTGTTATTTTGATCGACTAGGCAATGATGCGATTGATGTTTCTGGTTCCGATTTAATTATTAGAAATGTGGTTGTAACAAATGCAGGCGATAAAGGTTTGAGTGCCGGTGAGAATAGCAAAATGACCATAGTTAATGTTAAAATTTCAAATAGTGAAATAGCGGTTGCCGGAAAGGATTTATCTATAGTTGAGGCAAAAAAATTAAATATTGAAAATACTAAACTTGGGTTTACAGCTTTTCAAAAAAAGCCAGAATTCGGCCCTTCAAATATCACAGTTACTGGAGTGACTTTGACCAATATTGAAACTAATTATTTAATAGAAAGTTCATCATCAATGATCGTTGATGGAGAAAAAATAGAAACAACTCAAAATGTAAAAGATAGAATGTATGGTGTTGAGTTTGGTAGAAGTAGTGCTGAAACAAGAAATTCACAATAGTCATGATAAATGAACTAATTGAAAAAGCGGCAAAAATTATTAATAGTGATGAATTTCATACTATTGATAAGAGTCATAATTTTAGATATGAGCGCAAATTTACTGTGCCCAATACCTATTCGCTAAAAACAATTGAGCAGTTTATAAAAAGAAATAAATCACTGTTTAGAGAGGTTTTTCATTTACGACAGGTGAATAATATTTATTTCGATACCGCTGCATACAATGATTATTTTGACAATGTCCTTGGAGTTTCTGATCGGAAAAAAATTAGAATTCGATGGTATGGAGATACCTTTGGAGAAATAAAAAAACCGGTTTTAGAAGTGAAAATTAAGAAGGGAGTTGTTGGTGACAAATGGTCTTATAAGTTAGATCCATTTGTGTTGAATAATGATTTTGATAATGATGTTATTCAATCGGTTTTTAAAGCTTCAGGATTACCACTTCCTATTTTGGAGTCTTTAAAAAATGTGACACCTACATTATTAAATTCTTATAAAAGGAAATATTATATGTCGGCAGATAATAAATATAGAGTGACATTAGATTATAAATTGCTGTATCATAAAATTGATAAACGCTTTAATAATTTTGATATTACAGCTGCATCAGACCCAAACAAAATTGTAGAATTAAAATACGGTTTAAAGGATGATGGCCTTGCCAATGCAATTTCAAAACAGTTTCCTTTTAGATTAAATAAAAACTCAAAATACGTAAACGGAATCGATACTATAAAACGATTTCCACAATAAAATTAAATACTTAACTCGTAATGCAAGAACAATCATTTTTAAGCGACATCGCAAACCAATTTGGTGCTGGAGAATCATCAATTATTGATTTTCTAATTAATATTTTATTAACTGTTTTGCTATCCTATATAATGGGGTTGGTATATTCTAAATATGGAAACTCTTTATCAAACAGGAAAAAGTTAACCCAATCATTTGTACTGATTGCTATAACCGTAATGTTAGTCATCTCAATTGTAAAGTCGTCATTGGCACTTTCTTTAGGATTAGTAGGTGCACTTTCAATTGTTAGATTTAGAACAGCGATAAAAGAACCTGAAGAATTGGTGTATTTCTTTATTGCAATAGCTATTGGTTTAGGAATGGGGGCAAATCAAAGATTAGTGACCATTTTAGGTGTGGTTATAATCATATTATATATTGTTTTTCAAAATATGAATGCGGCTAAAGAAACGGTACAACAAAACTTGATAGTAACGCTTTCTAATATATCAGATAAAGATTTAGACGAGAATAAAATATTAGAAGTATTAAATAAATATTGTACAAAATTGGATTTAAGACGATTAGATTCTGTAAATAATTCAACAGAATTGTCGTTAAATATCGAATTCAATGATTTTGATAGTATAATTAAAGCTAAGTCTGATTTAAGCGCTCTGGGTGATATTCAGTTTAGTTTTATTGAAAACTACTAGTAAATGAAGTTAAAATCTTCTAATAGATACACCGTTTCTTTTTTAGCAATTCTTGTTGTGGGAGTTGTGTGTTTATTAATGGTTAGTGCAAACCGTAATAAAAAAGAATCTAAGTACCCAGAAGTACCGGCTTTTGAGAAGAAGACCAGTTTAGATGCAATTCAATTAACACTTAGTGAAAAAGCTTTCAATAAATTAGAAAAGAAAAGAAATAGGGCCATAGCCAAGGGCATTCTGGAAACTAGTGATTCTGATTATGTTCCAGCGGTTGTAACTTTTAGGGGGGTAGATTATAAGGCCGAGATTAGACTTAAAGGGGATTGGACAGATCATTTAAAGGATGATAAATGGTCCTTTAGAGTTAAGCTAAAAGGAGATGAAACCATTTTGGGAATGCGTAAATTTTCAATCCACAATCCCAAAACAAGGGGGGTATTGTATACCGCAGAGTGGTTGTATCAAAAGGCTATAAAAGCTGAAAAATTAATGGGCTTGCGTTATGGCTATCTTGAAGGTGTTATTCATGTCAAAGTGAAAGGTACTTCAGATTATGTAACCAAAGAAGTGGGATATTATGCCATTGAAGAAACGTTCGATAAACGAACTATTGAAAGTAATGGCGGTAAGGAAAGTGTTATTTTAAAATTTTCTGAAAATAACTGGTGGAATGAAGTAGATAAAAGTCTTGAAGTAGGAGCCGACCTTGGTTACAAATGGGGCGATTTTATGAATTTCGGTTTAGTAGAAAAAGCTAAGTTTGAAATATTTCCTTTTTCTGAAGAAAAGACGGTGCAAGACTCGACTATGTTTAAGTATTTTAAGTTGAGTAGAGGGTTGTTGGAAGATGTGTATTTGGGAAAAAGACCAATACACGAATCTTTTAATGTTAAGAAACTTGCAATGCAAAACGCCATATTAAATCTTTTTGGTGGCGTACATGGCATTCATATTATTAACCTCAGATTTTATTATAATCCGATTACTTCAAAATTAGAACCTATTGCTTTTGACGGCAATTCTGGTGGTAAACTGAGTAAATACGAACACTTTTTATTCTTGAATCAAGAAAAGGACTCTGTCTATCTAAAAGAGTTGGCTTACGCCCTAGATGTGGTCCATCGTCCTAATTACTTAAATAAATTATTTTCGGATTATTACAAAGAAATGGAAGCTTTTAGTGTGCCCTTAAAAGATGAATTTAAAGGACCAGGTATTAAAAAGGTGAATTTAGAATTTAATCAGAAGCTTATTAAGGACGAACTTATTAGATTGAAAAACCTATATAATCTTACCGATATTAATGTTGAAGAGGAGCTTATAGAGGAAGTGAAATTACCAGCCCAAAAGTTATGGGTGTCCAAGGGAGTGAAAATGGAAAAGCATTCTTCAAACAATAATAAGGGGAGCGTTTATAAGGTTAGTAGATCCTCGTTAAAAACACCGGCTTATATAGTTTTGAAGGATATTAAGGTTAGTTTTGAGGAGGAATATAAAACGACTATTAAATTAAAGAAAGGCGATTTAGGATCTCATTTTGGTTTAAGGGTACAAGGTACTTATCCAAATAGAATTGATGCTGTTTTTGACTTGCAAAAAGGTAAATTAAAAGGCGTTAAATCTGGAGGTAATTTTGATTTGGCTAAAGCTTCCATAAAAGAAGTTGGAGGAGGTTGGTATGAGTGTACACTTTCTGGAAAAATCAAGGAATCTTCAGTGAAAATTATATTGGGGCCAACGGCTTCAAGTTTGAATGTGTCTGGATGGGAAGGCGCAACTAATGAAGCCTGTAATGCCTTTTTTATTCCTTCAAGTCTTAAAATTGAAGAGAAATTGAAATAAAACAAATATTGGATAATAAAAAAAGGATGATTTCTAAAATCATCCTTTTTTTTGTGGCATTGAGTCATAATATTAAAAATACCCAAGGTATAATAATGTAATTACAATGGTGTTATAAACGCCGTGACAGATTATGGAATACCATAAATTTCGTTTGTAATACAAGAACAGGCCAAGATAAACAGCACCTACTAAAAGGGCGTTTATCATATCAAATATGCCTAATTGATAATGATAGACTCCAAAAATAATAGCTGTCATTACAAAACTTAGTTTTGTCGCATATTTACCTTTAAATAAGAGTTCTAATCTGGTGAATATAAACCCATGAAATACAATTTCTTCGTAAAAGCCACCAACAATCCAGCCCATCACTACCATAATTAGGTATTGCCATTTGTTTTCTCTTATAAAATCATAGATCGATGCGTCACTAGCTTCTACAGGTATAAAATAGTCTAAAACCGGAAAGAAAATGAGTTGCATAAAAGCCAAGGTAAGCAAGGCAACAGCACTTCCTATAAGTATTGCATGAGTTGTAAAACGTTTAATGCTGAAACCAATGTCTTTAAAATTTTCGTGTGTATTTTTTAAGCAAAGCCAAACCAAAAGCAGTATGGGTATGAAGTAACCAAAACTCGGTATGAGCTTTAAATGAGGTAAAAATACTATAGCACAAATAGTAAGTATGCTTAATATTTTTTCGTTTAGACTCATTCAGTTTTGTTTAGGTGTTTTAAATGTATTGCAATTTAAAGTAACTACCAAAATGATAAAGGGTTATGGATATTTATAGATTAAGAATTTTTAAAGCAATTTATGGTCTATTATTTCCCATTCATACATTTCTTCAAACTCAGAAAGGGATTTTGGTTTTATATCAAATGGTGAAATTTTGGTTTCAGTTTTGTCTTGAGAAATATGCCCTAATTCCCAAATTAATTCACCTTTTCTAAAATCATATTTAAGCGATTCAAAACTTCCGGTTGCAGAATGAACACCAGTACTTTCAGCTTTTATAATTACCATTTGGCTAGCATCAAATTTAAAGGTGTAAGATTGACTTGATCGGGTATATTGATAATAGATATTCAGTAATCCATTTTCAATCGATAGTTCAGGTTCCAAATATGGCATCATACCACCTTCATCTCCACGTGCAATAAATTTATTGTTTTGAATGGTAGTTTTTAATGTACTGTTATGTGATAGCAGTACTACTATTATTCTTGGTTTGTTTTTTAATAACTTACAATCAGAGCATCTTTTTTCGAAAACACTATCTCTTGATTCGAGAATTAATGCAAAATCGGTAGTGCCATCTGTATTTAAGTCTCCAGAAGCTTTTTGCAAAACTTTCCAACCAGAATTAGCTTTAATAGACTTTAATTCCTGACCAATAAAATTGGGATATATGTGTTCGTTGTTTTGAGTATAGCCCAAAACATATATAACCGAAAATAATATGGTCAGAATTTGAGTTTTCATAAGTTTCACAATAGAATGTTTATTTCTATTTGGGTAAATGTAAGAAACTTCCTTTTAGATTTAAGCGTAGCTGTGTGTAAACTCAGTTCTTTGATTGATTTTTTGAAGAATTCAATAGTTATAAAGCATAGCCATAAAATTCATGACCTAAGTTAAGATAGATAAGGGGTTGTCCAATGATTTAAAAAAAACTCCTTTAAAACCTTTATCAAAAGCATATAGATACTTATTTATAAAAGCTATAGTTTACAGTTTGTTAGTTTTTGTTTTTTGGTATTGCGTCTAATACTGTGAATGCAGCTAATGTGTTTTTTAATTCGGATGACATTAACTCAACCAATTCACTTGTTTTGCCATTAAATTCTGCCTTTAGAACACCTGTAGGTATTGTTGATGTCATTTTCGTCGAATTGGTATTGTAAACAATTGTTAGTTTGACGTCTTGATTTGGGTTGTTGTGTTTTAGAATTTCACTAGCCAAAATCCAATAGATCGTTGAGAAATCTTCAAGATTATTCGATTCAAATTGTAGCTCTGTTGTAATGAGTTTTGGAGTTTGGTTATTCTCTAAATTTTGACTGTGTTCTGTTGATTGCGCATGTAATGAAAATGAGGTTACAAATAGTAGTCCAATTAAAATGTTTTCTGCTTTCATAGTTTTTCTTTTTGTTAAAACTTGTTGCTTGTAACTAATTGATTAGTAATTGTTAAGCTACGTAAATTTAAGAAAAAACTTTCATTGATGAGTATAATAAAAGTTAAATTAATAGTTTTGTACTTCCGTTAATCTTATCCGCCTATCAGTTTTTCGGTATAATCATAAAATATATGATCTTTGTTGAGATAGAATTGCTATTGCCGATTACAGTGTCCCTATAGGTAAATTATATAAAACCAATGTGTTGCAATTGTTGGGGTAGCTTATAGAATAATACAATTGTTATTTTCTTTTCATTAAATAACAATTACTTTTTAATTGAATGTTTTTCCCGTCATAAAAATCAATTTGGTTTTCTAAATCGTCCATCAATTGAAATTCTTCAGAAGGACAAATCATAAAAAAATGTCCTTTTGTGTGTAAGTCTCCATAATGATTGTAAATAGATATATTTCCCATGTTCTTATGACTATGAATCCAATCTATATTATACCAGTAACCTATTTCATCTTTTTCAACCCAAAATGCAGTTTTAGGGATATTCGTTAGTTTTAATAATGAATCAATCTCTTTTTTGTATTCAGATTTCCATCCAACACCATTGTATTCACCCAAAAAATGATCAATTTGTGAATTATACATTTCGATTCCGTTTTGCTCATTTGTAGTTAAAGCACATCCAAAACCAACAATTTTAAAACCATATTTTTTACTAACTCTATTTAAATCTTTAGGTTTCAACTTTGATTCACCAATGTAAACCAATTGTATGTTTTTATTAGCGATATCAGATTTAGCTGTCAGGTAATTATATCTATTAAAAAATCCCAAATGCCAGATTGCAATTGTTCCTATAATTAGAATTAAAATTGAAATTATTTTTCCATTCATAGGTCTTAACTTTCAGTACTACAATTATAACCCTTTTAAAAATGCCATAAGTTTTAATTTGGCATCTGTTTTTGCTTTGAAATCACCATCATTAGTGCCTCCAAATTGATAATCGTAGGGCTTACCATCTATGGTAATTCTTCCGGTTCTAATGCTTGAAGCTTGCTCTGGATTGGCAGAGATTAGGTGTCCAGCGTTTTCATATGTAATATTCTGGATTGCATATTTAAAATCATGCGCCTTTAGTCGGTCTTCAATCATATCGGCCATAAGAGCAGAGGGCCAAACCTGGTCATCCATTCCCGAAAAGAGGAGGATAGGACCACTAATTTGTTCTACTTTAATTTGAGCCTTTTGCACTTCACTTGTTTTAGACAGTCCTGTCTTCCAATAGTCGAGCATGTTAATATTAGTACTTTCGTTTCCAGTTATTTTATGCATTGAAATGTACGGTATGGCTTTGCCTTTATACGTCCAACTTGGTTTGATCTCATCCGAGTTATAAGGTAAAACCGTATTAGACCACGAAACTGCACTCGGTGCGTAAGCCACAACGCCGCTTATGAGTTTAGGAAATGTTGCCGCAATCACTAAAGCTAATTCAGCGTTTCTTGAAGCCCCCATTACAATTACCTTATCAGAAGCAACACTTGGTTGTTGTAGTAACCATTTTATTGCTGTTTCAAAATATGCCAAATCGATTTCTTCTGGCAGTTGAGGTAAATTTTCTTCTCCCACATAGGGCAATGAAAGCCCAACCATATCTTGGTTTGCAAACGTATTTGCCCAATAATCACCCCATTGGCCACCGCCAATTACTAGTATTGCTGGTTGTTGTTGCAGGTCTTTTTTCGCGTAGTAGTTGGCATGAAACCCATTTTCAGTAATTGGTTTTGGTTTTACACCATCAAAAAGTACGGCATCTGCAGTAAAGTAAGCTATAACAAGAATAACTATAACTGCTATCGCTATGAGAGATGTTTTATGCTTCATTTTAATAAACGTATAATTTTCTGTAAAATACGTTATAAAACAATGTGTTGGCTGTTAAATAATCTGATGAGGTTATTACTTTAATCTCTTAGTTCAAAAAGGATCATTCTTCTTTTTAAAAACTCCTATCCATTTTAGATTTATAAAAACCATTACTGCTAATAGTATTCCAATAATTGCAAATTGATAACTTGGTAAGTTTTTGAATGTAGGTCTTTGAATTTTATCGATTAAAAGGGGGATATATAAAACGATTAAAAATATTGTAAACAATAGAAAAATCCATTTTAAAGGTTTGCTAGCTTTCATTTAATTAACGCGTTGTAAGCGATTCATGTTAAACAATAGTTTCAATCTCTTTGTTTTTTATTTTTAGATTTCTTTTTATCTCGAATGGCCCAATTTTTAATTTTCATTTAATTCTTGGATTTTTATAACGTGATTGTATAAGATTAGTGGCGTGTTTAAGCACCTAATTTAGCAAATAAACACTAGATAGAAAATCCGCGAGGATTTGCGTAAGTAAGCGAGGACTAGCCATTAATTTTATACGGTGTTGTGTTTTCGTACTTTTCCCTTAGTTCTTTGTTTTTATTATTGACTTTTTCGATATTGAATTTATTAACACTTTGCCAAACCATCCAGCCACAACCTGCAAGTGGTAAGTAAAACAAAGTATTTAAAAATGACTTCATAGAATCACTTGTTTGACTATCAATACTTTGTATTAATTTTTTACCGATATTTATATTTGACTCTTCAAAAAAGATTGTAAGAATATAGATTAGAACTAAAATTAAAGATAAAGGAATATACAACCATAAAACTCTTCGCCACTTTGCAATACCTTTTGATATTTTTAATTTTAAATTTTCTTCCTTTAAATTTTTATTGAATTCTTTCTCTTTTTTTAAATCACTTTCAAGCTCAATATTGATGTCTTTTTTATTCTTTGCTGTTTTGATTACAGCTTCAACTTTTTGACCTTTTAGTGTCGTTTCTTCTTCTAGGTTTTCAACTTTTTGAGAAAGTAAGGAAACTTGTTTTTCTAATTCAGTTTTAGCATAAAGTTTAGATTGTTCAATAATTTTTTCATCTGAGGAATTAATATTGATTAGTTTACTGAAATCTTTTTCAATAAGATTTGACACTAAATACCTCTGTTGCTCAACATCAGAAGTCATTTCGCTTATTCCTGCTAAAATAAGATTAAGCTTTTCTCCTTCAATTAGTTTCTCATTACTTCTAAGATTTAAAAAACTAACAAAACTTTTAAAATCATCTTTTGTTCTGTCAAAATATCTTAATAGGATACTCATCCATTGGCTAGGTAACAAAACGATAGGTGTTGTAAAACCACGATAAAAATCCCATTTACGTAATAAATTATCTGACGAAATGAAAAAGTAGGCTGTGTCAAATATATTTTCAACTTTTCCTTCTCGTTTTTTTTCTACCCACAAAATATTTTCTACATCATTAAGAGTGCTTTGAAAATAAGTAGGTTTGTCAATTGGCTTAGATTTATTTAAGCTTGAATATAAGTCGTTTATATATTCTTTTGTGTCTTTATCTTCTTCGTTATATGGCCTATTGTAGTCAATTTTTATATCTAATCTCTCTAAAAGTAATTTGTATTCATTTAAAATATACGCTTCAAATAATTCCAAATTATGATTGGTTTTGTTCTTTCTCCAATTATGATAATATGAATGAATATCTTTTAGAGAACGAAACTCTAAAAATACTTTAGAACTTGTTTTAGGATTTTCAACTTTACGAAGCTTATCGATATAAAATTTTATACTATTTCTAAATTCTTCATCGGTAATTCTTGTTATGAATATTTGCTCGCCAGCTTCTTTAAATTTTTTAAGAAAAGTTAGTGTTCTTTTCTGCCTGTCCAAACCATTAATTCCCATTCCCCTATAAATAACGTTAGTATCTAAGTAGAACTTTTTGTTTTTTAGATTTTGAAGTTTGAAATTTGATGTTCCTTTTTTGTTTGTAAGTAGACAGTATTCTAATGAGTAGCTTGAAATGTCGAATATTGCTTTGTTTTTAGCTTCATTGTCCCAATTCAAAAACTCATTAATTAATTCAATTTGTTCATCACTATATTTTGAGTCTTGAATTGAAATAATATTTGTAATATCTTTTTTTTTGTCTAATAATTTTTGAAAGCTCGCAGTATTTATGCTAAACATATGATATAAAAAATCATATAGTGTTTCTTTTATATGCTTTTTGTTTTCTCGCTCAATTGAAAACTTGGTTATAAAAAAATCAATGTTGTTCTCTTTTATTTTTGATTCTAAAAGTTGTTTCCTTCTATGTGAAAGGCAAATAGTTTTTGAATTGTTTTTATAATCTATTAAAAAGGAATCTGGATATTTATCAATAATATTTAGTATTTCTTCTTCGCTGATTAATAGAGAATATTTTTCTTCTATATAATCAATTATTGCGTGTATTGATAAATCTAAATTATTACAATCAAGTAAAGCAGAATCAAGTATTTTTCTGTGAATAACTTTAGTAGATACCTCATAATTATTGTCAGCGTAAAGAACTGCTGCCAATCTAAATAATTCATTTTTGTTTACCTCTTTAGTCATATTGTTTTTACTTGTTCGGTGGTTTTTTAGTATGAAACACAACATAAGTATAAACACAATTGCGTTTATCTCCATTATATTTTTACCAAAAATAAATATTTTACTTACTCCGATAACAGAAAGTGATTACAAGAAATTAAAAGTTTTTAACAACAAAAACACTTGGGTGTAATGGTGTTGAAAATGAGAAGTATAGGGGTGAAAATGGAAAAGAGTAATTATTAAAAAAAAGGGCTTAAAACAAAAAAATCTGATCAAGTTTCCTTGTCAGATTTTTTAATTTTAAATCGCAATAACATTGCGCTTAAAGTGGAGTCGGAGAGATTAAGCTTTGCTTTTTCACTCGAGTCCCGTTTATGAAATACAGCAAATAGGCCTTTCAGTCCTAATGCTTAAAATCCAAAAAGCCCTTGTAATAAATTTACAGGGCTTTTTATAATTTTAATCACAGCTTTGCTGTGTTTTAAAGTGGAGTCGGAGAGAATCGAACTCTCGTCCAAACAAGCTACCAAAGAGCCTTCTACACGTTTAGTTTTTATTTGGTTTTCGATCTTAAGCTGACTAAAAACGGCCTACTTAAAACTTATCTTCTTAAATTTCGACCCCTTACCAAAGCATTAAAAGGTCTAGGTTTACTTTTACGATGCCTCAAAACTGACCGCCGTTAACCAAGGCTTTCAAGAGACATTCAGCTTTCCTACCTGGTAGGACAAAGGCTAATCTTACTATAATTCAGATTATGCAGCTAAAGCGTAGTTATTCTCGCCGTTTAAAAAGTTGAAATGGCCTTTAACGCGTCTCAATTTCATCACGCGACGTGCTTACCGTTTAATACAACCTGCTGTCAAAACCAGTCGACCCCATTTGTATAATTTGGGCGTTACTTGAAGGTCACCTTCAAGTCGTGCTTTCGGCAGTCGCTCTTTTCAAGGAGCTCCAACAATGCCTCAATCACTAACGCAAATGCAAACTTACCAAAAAAGTTTGTTTAAGGTGGCAAATCCTACTAATTTAGCGCAAAAATTATTCCAAAAGCCAAATTGGCAGTTGGTTAACAATCCAAGCTAACTAAATAATACATGAAATTTGCTATCATAAAAGAACGAAAATCGCCGCCAGACAGACGCGTGGTATTTTCACCTGAAAAATTAAAGCAATTACAAGCTCAGTTTCCACAAGCAGAAGTTGTGGTTGAGTCTTCAGATATTAGAGTGTTTCCCGATGAGAGCTATACGGCTCAAGGGCTTCAAGTCTCTGCAAACATATTAGATGCCAATGTGATGATTGGTGTAAAAGAAGTGCCAATTTCGGCACTTATTCCAAACAAATCATACTTCTTCTTTTCACATACCATAAAAGAACAACCTTACAATAGAAATTTGTTAGGTGCCGTTTTAGAAAAAAACATCACCCTTTACGATCACGAAACCATTACCAATGCCAATGGCGCAAGACTGATAGGTTTTGGACGCTATGCTGGTATTGTAGGTGCGTACAATGGGTTTAGAGGAATGGGTTTAAAATCTGGTGATTTTAGTTTACCAAAGGCCGAAACCTTGCCAGACCAAAAGGCATTAATTGATGCGCTAAACAGTATTACACTTTCAAAGCAAAAAATAGTACTTACCGGAAGTGGTAAAGTGGCTTATGGCGCAAAAGAAATGTTAGATGCTATGGGCTTAAAACAAGTAGATGTTGAGGCATTCTTAAATACCGAGTTTTCAGAATCGGTATACTGCCATATTGATGTGTTAGATTATAACAAACGCAAAGATGGTAAGGTTTTAACTAATACCGATTTTTATAACAATCCGCAAGACTACGAAAACAACTTTATGCGTTTCGCAAAGGTGTCCGATGTGTTTATTGCAGGGCATTTTTACGGTCAGGGGTCGCCTTATATTTTTACTAAAGAGATTGCAGCCTCAGCCGAGAGTAAAATTAAAACCGTTGCAGATATTAGCTGCGATATAGATGGGCCTGTAGCAAGCACAATTAGACCTTCTACCATTGCCGATCCGTTTTATGGATACAATCCACAAACCGGAAAAGAAACTGCTTTTGATGATGCTAACTCTATATTGGTAATGGCGGTAGATAATCTGCCTTGTGAGTTGCCTAAAGATGCCAGTGAAGGCTTTGGTGAGTTATTCTTAGATCATGTCATTCCAGCATTTTTTGATGGGGATGCAAACGGTATTTTAGAACGTGCTAAAATTACAGAAAACGGAGCGCTTACACCTCATTTTGCTTACCTACAAGATTATGTAGATGGTAAATAGGAGTAAGCGGTTTTATCAAATAATAATCATAAAAAAAGGGACCGTGAAAACGCTCCCTTTTTTTTGTTCTATATGGTTTTACAATCTAAAAATTCCGCCTAAAGAAATTACACGTTGCAAAAAGAAAAAATCTTGTTCAGCGCTATCGGCTTCAGAGTGTGTGGTTCTAATATCTTGCATATTAATGTAGCCCCCTCTTAAATCGGTTTGGATGTAAAAGTGTTTAAAGAAGGTAAAGATCAAACCTAGGTTTGCCGAAAGACCGTAGCCAGCCACATGAAACTCGTCATGCCTGTCTTTGTACATAAGTGTCGCATTTGTTTTTGGATACAACACACCTCCGCCAATACCTTCAGTGATACTCAACTGAAATTTATCGGTATTCCTGATTTTAAAAATTGAAGAAATATCATCCACACGTCCAAATTCGGCATAAATGTAATTCAGCCCATCAGTGTGTTCAAACAGTAAAAAATCGGCCGACATATATACCGGTTCTTCCATGTAACTGCCATTAAAAACAGCACCAGCCTCATCGGCAGGAAGGTTAATTTCTCCTGTAATATTAACCTGTTGGTTTTGCTTCATCACATATTTCATATGGTCTAAACCTAATGAAACCGTGTACTTATCTGAGATGTAATATCCAATTTTAGCATTGGTTTGCGGATTGGTCATCTTAAAGGGGTTGATATAATCTATATGCCAGCCTTTAGGTTTATCATGCGCTTCAACATCATCCAATCTAAAATAGTAATCTTCACCTTTAAAAGTAATATCAGACTTAGAATACGAATCTCGGTTTCCTCCCCAGCTAAAAAAGAACTTGCCTTTATTAGAGCTGGTATAACGTTCTGGTATACTATCGGTTTGAGAAAAGGCAATAGCATGAATTGTAAAAGCCATGACTAAAAAAGCATAGCTTTTAGGTTGGAGGTTTACCATAAAGTAGTTGTGGTTATAGCGTGTTAACTACTTTTCTAATTTCTACTAAATTAGTTAGAAGCGGTTTTAAATGATCTAAATGTAACATGTTGGCACCATCACTTTTTGCATTTGCTGGGTCAAAGTGAGTTTCCATAAACAATCCATCTACATGGTTTACAACACCTGCACGTGCAATAGTTTCAATCATGTCAGGACGCCCTCCAGTTACTCCAGAAGTTTGATTTGGTTGCTGTAACGAATGTGTCACGTCTAAAACCGTTGGAGCAAATTCACGCATGGTAGGAATACCTCTAAAATCTACAATCATATCTTGGTAACCAAACATCGTACCACGGTCAGTTATCCAAGCTTTAGTATTTCCTGCATCTTTAACTTTCTGTACGGCATGTTTCATAGCTTCAGGACTCATAAATTGTCCCTTTTTCAAATTCACCACTTTTCCCGTTTGTGCAGCAGCAACTACCAAATCGGTTTGGCGTACTAAGAATGCCGGAATTTGTAACACATCAACGTATTGTGCTGCTCTTTCAGCATCAGAGTTTTCGTGAATATCTGTTACCGTAGGAACATCGAAAGTTTCAGAAACCTTTCTCAAAATTTTAAGTGCTTTTTCATCACCAATCCCAGTAAAACTGTCAATACGGCTACGGTTAGCCTTTTTAAAACTTCCTTTAAAAATGAAAGGAATGTTTAAATCGTCAGTAATTTTAAGGATGTTTTCAGCAATTCGCATTGCCATTTCTTCTCCTTCAATGGCACAAGGTCCAGCTAAAAGAAAGAAGTTATTTGAGTTAATATGTTTGAGTTTAGGTACTTCTGAAAGATTCATGTGCTAAATTTTTTAAAGCGCAAAGATAATCAATTTAATACCGTCTACTTAAACTATTTCTAATTATCCAAAGTGCCATTACAAAATTAAGGAGTACAAATAAGCCTCCTACTAAAACAAACTGTTTAGTGGCGTTAGAAAGTTGTGTGATTTGAACCAAATCTGATATATATGCCAAGATCAAATAAGACGATAAACACATAAAGGTGATGCCCAAGGTGAGGTTTAAGGTTTTGTTAGGTTTTAGCACCTGCCAAATAAATGGGATCGAGCATAAAAGGATTGGGTAGGCCTTGATGCCTTCGGTTTGATTTACGGTTGTAAACCAATAGATAATACAGCTTAAAAAGTACAGGTACGGTATAAACCGTGTGTAATTAGATAGAGAATTCATAACAAAGTGAAATTAGGGTGTGCTATTAATTGTTAAATCAAAACTTAGTGGTTGGTGAAGGTATAGTTTTGATAGTCAATTTATTAAACGTGATTCTCTGCTGAAAATTACCTTTTCGTTATTAAATAACATATAATTAACTAAATCGAAAAATATAGCGTATCTTTGCGCGCTTAAAATAGGGCAGATTATGGCTAATATAAAAAACATTGCAATTATTGCACACGTCGATCATGGGAAGACTACTTTGGTAGATAAAATCATGTATCACTGCCAGTTATTTCGTGAAAATGAGAATACTGGAGATTTAATTTTAGATAATAACGATTTAGAACGTGAACGTGGAATTACGATTACTTCTAAAAACGTTTCTGTTATCTATAAGGATACAAAAATTAATATCATTGATACTCCTGGTCACGCCGATTTTGGTGGAGAAGTAGAACGTGTACTAAATATGGCAGATGGTGTTTTACTATTAGTTGATGCCTTTGAAGGACCAATGCCACAAACACGTTTCGTACTACAAAAAGCAATTGACCTTGGATTAAAACCTTGTGTGGTTGTAAATAAAGTAGACAAAGAAAACTGTACGCCTGATGATGTTCATGAAGCTGTTTTTGACTTAATGTTTGAATTAGGTGCTGAAGAATGGCAGTTAGATTTCCCAACCGTTTATGGTTCGGCAAAAAATAACTGGATGAGTACAGATTGGCAAAATGAAACTGACAATATCGAGCCTTTATTAGATATGGTTGTGGAGCATATTCCGGAGCCTAAAATTGAAGAAGGAACAACTCAAATGTTAATTACATCTTTAGATTTCTCTTCTTTTACGGGCCGTATTGCTATCGGACGTTTACAACGTGGGGAGCTAAAAACGAACATGAATATTTCTTTGGTAAAAAGAGATGGTTCTATAGTAAAATCAAGAATTAAAGAACTTCATGTATTTGAAGGCTTAGGTCGTAAAAAAGTAGATCACGTACAAGCGGGAGATATTTGTGCTATTGTTGGATTAGAAGGATTTGAAATTGGTGATACCATTGCTGATTTTGAAAACCCAGAAGGTCTTAAAACAATTGCAATCGATGAGCCTACAATGAGTATGTTGTTCACCATTAACGATTCACCTTTCTTTGGTAAAGATGGTAAGTTTGTAACCTCTCGTCATATTAAAGACCGTTTAACTAAGGAGCTTGAAAAGAACTTAGCATTACGTGTTAATGAAACTGATAGTGCTGATAAATTCATGGTTTTTGGTCGTGGTGTACTGCATTTGTCTGTACTTATTGAAACTATGCGTCGTGAAGGTTATGAGTTACAAATTGGTCAGCCACAAGTAATCATTAGAGAAATTGATGGTGTGAAATGTGAGCCTGTTGAGGAAATGACTATCGATTTACCTGAAACCGTTTCTGGAAAAGCTATTGAGTTAGTGACGATGAGAAAGGGTGAAATGACAAGCATGGAAGCTAAAGGTGAGCGTATGGTTTGTAAATTTATTGTACCTTCTCGTGGTATTATTGGATTACGTAACCAACTGTTAACTGCTACTGCTGGTGAGGCTATTATGGCACACCGTTTTAAAGAGTACCAACCGTTAAAAGGTGGTATCCCAGAACGTCAAAACGGATCTTTAGTATCTATGGAAAACGGACAAGCAATTCCTTATTCTATTGATAAACTACAAGATAGAGGTAAGTTTTTTGTTGATCCAGGTGAAGATATTTATGAAGGTCAAGTTATTGGAGAAAATTCTCGTGGTGATGACATGACAGTAAATATTACTAAAACTAAAAAATTAAGTAACGTACGTTCTTCAGGTGCTGATGATAAAGCGAAAATTGTACCAGCAATTAAATTCTCTTTAGAAGAAGCCTTAGAATACATTCAAAAAGATGAGTATGTTGAAGTAACTCCAAACTTTTTACGTTTACGTAAAATCTATTTAACAGAGGTGGAGCGAAAAAGAAATAAAACTATTTAATAAAAGCGAATATGGAATTAATCACGTTAACCGACTGGGTAGGATATGCTGCAATGGCTACCGTATTAATTTCATTTTTATTAAAAGACATTAAAAAATTACGAATAGTAAACTCCTTAGGGTGTTTACTATTTGTGGTTTATGGCTTTATGTTAGAGCCCATTTCAATGCCTATTATAGTTACTAATAGTGCTATATTTTGCATCAACGTTTACTACGGCTTGATCAAAAAGTAAATCTACTGTTGTTGTTTTAGTCCGAGGATACTAAAAAACAAACTAAACAGAATGATTTGAACGCCCAGTAATATTGTAAATACTGCAGGTATTACAATTCTTAAGGTTTCGGTGGGGTTTAAGGGACCAAAATCGGCTGCTTCCCAAAGTGATACCCCTTTAAAACTTAGTGCTAAGCCTACAATTAAAATTAAAAGTCCTACCACTAATCCTTTTTCCAGATTTATATATTTAAAAAGCCTATCATAGCGATTACTTTTTGGTAGCAATCCTTGTTCTACCGCAAAAATCTTGGTAAGACCATAAAATATCACAAATTGAAATCCGATAAGAACCAAACTTGATGTGTACAACAAACTATGTACATCTAAGTTGAGGTTAAACAAATTAATTGGTCCAGAAATTAAGGCAATTGAGCTTAATATGCCGATGAGCATTAGTAATACACCGGGATATAAAAACAACCAGTTTGGGCTGTATAAACATAAAAAACGTAAATGTCTCCAACCATCAACCCAGGTGTTGAGGTGTGGTGGTCTTGATCGTCCATCTGGTGAAAGCACTGTTGGAACTTCTGTAATTTTTAAGTTATTGAGTTTAGATTTTACTATCATTTCTGATGCAAACTCCATTCCGCTTGTCGTGAGTTGCATGCGCATAAAAGCGTCTTTAGAAAAGCCTCGAAGTCCGCAATGAAAATCGCCAATGTTTATCTTAAAAAATAAACGACCAATAAAAGATAACACGGGATTTCCCAAATAGCGATGTAAAAAGGGCATAGCGCCTTTTTTGATTCCCCCTTTAAATCGGTTTCCCATAACCAAATCGTTCCCGTCTCTTAAAGCGGTTACAAACGGCATGAGATTAGCGAAGTTGTAACTATCATCCGCATCTCCCATGATAATGTATTTAGCGTCTGCAGCTAAAATGCCGCCCTTTAAAGCGTTGCCATAGCCTTTATCTGCTACATGCACTACTTGTGCATTTAATCGAGTTGCGATAGCTATAGAGCCATCTGTACTGCCGTTGTCCGCAATAACTACAATACCATCAATGCTGTTTTGTTTGAAAGAATTTTGAGCTTTTAGTATGCAAGTTTCTAAGGTTTCGGCCTCATTTAAACAGGGCATAACTACAGCGAGTTCATAGTTTTTTGACATTGGAGTAGTGATAGATAATGGCTATAAGTAACAAAAGTATTAAACTGTAATTGTAAAACAAATATCGCATAATAGAATGACTTGCAAAGGCAACGATTGATGCATTTGCTAAGGTCAAGGCACTCAGTGTAAAAGGGTATAACATTTTTCGTTTAGACTTGAATGCAACTTGAATTCCGGTATAAAAACAGATTATTATCAGTGCAAAAAGAATCACAATAGAGAAAAAGCCGTGTGCCATATTGGTCATATATAAATTACTCCATGCCCAAAAATTGTCAAATAACAGAGGTGTAAACATGGCTCTGTAGTTTTGTTCGGCATGCAAATACGACAATGCTGATGCCTTTTTAGGGGGATGATCTAAGGCTAAAGCTTTTTGGTAATAATAATCTAAGGCTGTGACATGAATTGTTTGATTACAAATTTTTGGAACATTTCTGTGATACACCATGTATTGCTCTTTCAAATCAGAATTAGGATACTCCGATATTAAAAGCCCTTTTGATTGTAATTGAGCGTAACATGAATTGAAAAGTTGCATTTGCTCTATATCTGTAAAAAGTGCTTTGTCAGACGCTTGAGACACATAAAATGGTGCCGCAATGGCATTGACATAACTAAAAGGTGTTGCCATAAATATGCCATCTTTTAGCTTGTGGTATTCCATGTCTATCCCTTTAATGACAAGAGGTAACAACAGAAGTAAAAGAACTCGTCTTATATGAAAAAGTTTTAAACTGTAAACATGCTTCAAAAAGTAAATACCTCCAATAACTACCGATGTAATTATAAATTGACCTCGGGTTAAACTAAGGCCTGTAAGAACCAAAAGTAATAAGCCAAAATATCTGGTATGGCTTTTAAATAATAAATCGAAGCTAAGGCCTAATGCGATCAAGTAAAGCGGATAACTTAGTGCTTCAGAGCATAAATTGTTGGCGACTAACAATGGTGGAAAAAAAGGAAATACTAATAGCAGTAACATCAAAACTTTGATATACCATTTAAATCTAAAAATGGTAGAAAGCTTTCTGAAGAAAAAATGCACACCAGTAAGACCAATAATGCTTTGAACTCCAACGGTGATGATATTGAAGTAATTTTCAGGAACAAATTTCAGGATTTTTAAAAATGCGATATAGCCCGGATATCTGTTTGGCATGGCGTCTAAATAGCCATAAGTGTCATAAGAGTAAATGGCGTTTTGAGAAATATTGAAAAGAAAAACAATCAAGTAAAATAGTAGTAAGATGCTGATTTCTCTGTTGTTGTGTTCTTTTTTCAATTTATTTCTTTTAAATCTAAATATAGAATAATTGCTTAGATTTCATGTCTCTTGTGTGAAAAATATTGTATTTTGCTGAGCTGTAAATGTCTTATAATTAACCCAAAAATTATAAACTATTAAATATTCAATTCAAAAATATAATTCTGGTTATTTTAGTGAGTGGAATAACTTTCTAAATTCAGCCAGAAACGCTACTTTTTTGTTTCATAGAAATTTCATGGAATATCACAGTGACCGTTTTGAAGATGCATCTGTACTTATTTTTAAAGACGATAGTTTGAAAGCTATATGCCCTTTAAATAAAGTGGGGGAGACTGCATTTTCACATCAGGGCCTGACTTACGGCGGATTGGTCTTTAGCGAAAATGCGAACTTGGAAGAACAGTTAGAAATTTTTGAGTGCTTATTACTCTATTTAAAATCTAATACTATCAATGAATTGGTGTTAAAAGCATTGCCCGATTTGTACCAAAACAAGCCTCATAATGAGCTGGCTTATATCATGTGTAAATTGAAAGCGAACGTTAGTAAATGCGAATTAACATCGGCCTTGCAGCCATCTGATGACAGTATAAAAAAATCCAACAATAGGAAACGCGGATTAAAACGCGGATTGAATCATAGTCTAAAGGTTAAGGAAGAAGATAATTTTGAATCCTTTTGGAATGCAGTATTAATTCCTAATCTTAAAGAGCGATTTGATACATCTCCTGTTCATAGTTTTGCCGAAATTAGAAAGCTGAAACAGCATTTTCCAAATGAAATAAGACAGTTTAATGTGTATCATGAAAATGAGATTGTAGGTGGCGTTACCATTTTTGAAACTAAAAATGTGGCGCATGCACAATATATATCGGCAACTTCTAATAGACAAGAATTAGGAACTTTAGACGTTCTCTTTAATCACTTGATTAATGACGTGTATAAAGAAAAGCGTTATTTTGATTTTGGGACTTCAAGCGAAAACGGAGGTCATTCAATTAACCAAGGATTATTTAATTGGAAATTGAGCTTTGGTTCTCAAATTTTTAATCAGATGACCTATACTATAAATACTAATAATAACACCAATCTAAATTCTGTATGGCAATGATTAAGTTTTTAGATTTACATAAAATAAATGCGCGATACGATGCCGAGTACAAGACTGATTTTTCGAAGTTTTTGGATTCTGGTTATTATGTCTTGGGAGAGAATGTGAAGACGTTTGAGCATAGCTTTGCTAGCTATTGCAATTCTAAGTATTGCGTTGGTACTGCTAATGGATTGGATGCTTTGACCTTAATTTTCAAGGCGTACATTCAATTAGGGAAGTTACAAGAAGGAGATGAGGTTTTAGTGCCTGCTAATACTTATATCGCAAGTATTTTGTCAATAATTCATGCGGGGTTAAAACCTGTGTTGGTTGAAGCTAATGCCGATTCATTTAATATTTGTCCTGATGCTTTAAGCGCTAAACTGAATATCAAAGCAAAGGCCGTTTTAGTGGTTCATCTTTATGGGCAATTAGCCGATATGAAAGCCATTAAAGCTATTTGTAGCGCAAATAATTTATTGTTAATTGAAGATGCGGCTCAAGCACATGGAGCAGAAGATTCATCTGGCGAGAAAGCAGGATCTTTAGGAGATGCTGCTGGGTTTAGTTTTTATCCGAGTAAAAATTTAGGTGCTTTAGGAGATGGAGGCGCTGTTGTTACAAATAATCCTGAAGTATATGAGTGCGTAAAAACCCTAAGAAATTATGGTGCGAAGTCTAAATATGTAAACGATCTAATTGGCGTTAATAGTAGGTTGGATGAATTACAAGCGGTCTTTTTAAATTGTAAACTAAGAGATTTAGATACTGATAATGCAAGAAGACGAGCCATCGCATCCTCATATTTAACCGGAATCACCAACCCTAAACTTAAATTACCTAGTTTTGATGGTAGTAAAAACCATGTGTTTCATGTTTTTATAATACAAGTAGAAGATAGAGATGAGTTTACTGCTTATTTGAATGAAAACGGAATAGGATGGTTAATTCATTATCCAATCCCGCCTTCTCAACAAAAGGCGTTAAGTAAATATAAGCTGGGAACATTTGAAATTACCAATGCAATTCACAAAAGCGTAGTAAGTATACCAATGTCTCCAGTATTAACAGATGAAGAAGTTTCTACAGTAATAAAAGTTTTAAATTCTTATTAATTGAAGCGCATAATTAATTATATCAATACCAATGTCTTATTTAAGATGAGTAATCTTAATACGGCTACCATTTTAACCAAAATTGTGGCTGGTATTTTGACCTCTAAGGCCATTGCAATTTTTATTGGTGTAGAGGGAATGGCTTTAATTGGTAACATTAGAAACTTTGTTAGCGTCATGCAATCCTTTTCGATATTAGGGTTTTATAACGGATTAGTTAGAAGTATAGCAGAGTTCAAAAATGATACTTTAATGCTATCTAAAACTATTTCTACAGCGTATTACTTGGGGTTTCTGGCCACTTTAATAGGAGGGATGTTTTGTTATTATTTTGCAGATGGGATTAATGACTTTTTATTTACGCCCATTTCAAACTATAGTTATATCATTAAAATATTTGGTGTCGCTTTGCCATTTTACTCCTTGAACATGTTTTGTTTCGGGATTATGAATGGCTTTTCTAAATACAAGATTTTATTGGTCATTAATATGGTAGGTCAGGTTTTAGGCTTGTCTGTTACCTTGTTATTGATATATCAGAATAATATTGATGGTGCTTTATTATCTGCGGTGATTGCACCGTCTTTAATTTTTCTGATAACCTTGGTAGGTATATCATATCAACGAAGCCTTGTGTCTTCGATAAAATTCTCCAATTTAAGTACAGATGTTCTAAAGCGTTTTGGTCCATTTGCATTGATGGCGCTGGTATCGTCAATTGCTATTCCTTTAATTTCAATAGTCATAAGAAACTATATTATTGAACATGAAAGTATGAATGACGCAGGATATTGGGAGGCTATGAATAGAATATCAGACTATTATTTGATGTTCGTTAATTCAATAATCACACTTTATATTTTACCTCGTTTTGTAGAAATTACAGAGAAATCGGAATTTAGAAAAGAAGTTTTCGATTTTTATAAAAGTATAATTCCTGTATTTGGCTTAGGGTTAATAACGCTGTATTTGTTGCGTCCTTTTATTGTGAAAATTGTCTTTTCTGTTGAATTCCAACCTGTAGAAGATTTGTTTTTCTGGCAGCTTTTAGGTGATTTTATCAAAGTACTTTCAATGGTAATAGCCTATCAGTTTATCGCCAAAAAAATGTTTTGGCATTTTATAATAATTGAAATCTTTCTGGTCGTTGTGCTTTATATGTCAAGTGTATATCTTATCGATATTTATGGCGTAAAAGGCGCTGTTATGGGGCACTTTTTTAGCTATCTAATGCATTATCTCCTAATCTTGATGATGTTTAGTAGTTCGCTTTTCGGAATTATAACTCAAGCCGAAGATCCTTCAGATTTATGATTTAGTCCACAGTAATTTTCTGAAGTAAATATTCATACACAAAAAGTGTAAAACATAGGTGGCAAAATACGCAATTGAAACACCAACAAATCCGTAATGTTTTGTAAACAGATAAGTGAGGAAACAAAAAATAATCGCCCAACCAATCTGGAAGGCAATAAAAATTTTGGTATTCGCTTTTGAGATTAAAATGTTACCCAACACCCAAGAGTTGATTTTAACGGCGTCACCCAGCAAATGAAACAAGATAATGGTGTTGATCAGCAGAAACTCCTCAGTAAACATAAAGGTGATTAAAATATCCTTTAATGCGTACACTGTAAAGGTGATAATTATAATTGCCGGGAAGCTTAATTTCCAAACTTTAAAAATTTCTTTTTTTAAGTCGCTTCCATCTAAATTAGAAAAGGTCGGAATGATATAAAACTGAAATGTTGTGGTTAAAAATAGAATATACATCCCTGAAATACGCCACATCCCTTCCCAAGATCCCGCGTAAGTTTCCCCTAATTGCCGCTCTAAATGCCCTCTAACAAATAAGGTGGATAGTATGATGCAAACGGGGCCAACAACTGCCATTAAAGAAAACTTGGATAGATTTTTTAAATGAAACTGACTGAAGTCAAATTTTAAAAACTTTAGGTTTAATCTATGGTCAAAATATAGTGCTGTAAACGAAATGATAAATGACAATACCTGACTTATGGCAATGGCATAAAAGGCACCGTCAATATTGTAGTTTATAACCAAATAGATGGTTATAATAGCCGATAATATAGCCGAAATGATATTTATAGTCACATACAGTTTTATGTTTCTAAATCCGTTTAAAACAGACATAACATAACTAAACAGAGCTATCGAAATAAATGATAATCCAACGGCTGCAATCGCATTTGCATACTGGCTATCCTGAAATAGAAGTTGTGATATTTGAGTTTTAAAAAGAAATGTGATTAAAAATACAACTACCGAGCTGTATAGGTGAACTTTAAGGGCTGTGCTTAAAAAAGGGATAAGTTTTTGAGGCTTATCTTGATATTCGGCAACATATTTTACAACGCCATGGTTACTACCGGCTGTACTAAATAAGGTTCCGATATTTAAAAAATCTTTCAACTGCCCAAGTAAAAACATTCCGTTTGTACCAAGGTATACGGCAATAACCTTGTTAGTGATTAATTTGGCTAACAATGAAATTCCTGTGCCTATACCGGAATAGAAAGATGTTTTTATTAAACTCATTTCACCTCAGCTGTTTTAAACCAATGATCAAAAGATTGATTGGTTAATTGTTCTAACAGCTTAGCGTCATTTGCATATAAGCTGGAAAGCCATTGTTTATCCATTGGGTCAAGTTTTGGATATGCAGCATTTGTTTTTTCAGGAATGATATCTGTGACATCCAGTTTTTTAAACTTGTCTTTTAACTGACGCGGGAAATATTTAAACGTTGGTCTGAAGAAATTTATGGTGTTTTGAGATAGTATAGACCACTTTCTATGTAAATGTGGCGCTTTGAGAATTACCGTTTTGTTGCTGTGAATTTTAGGGATATCACTCAATGTAGAAAGTCCTAAAAATTGAAAACAAGAATTAGCAACAGTTTCAGGATTGGCTTTTAAATCTTCAAATAATATGACTTTAATTTGATTTGAGTTAAATTGGTCATAGAATGGTTTTAGCCATTTGCCGTATAAACCATATTGGTAATAGTGTTTGTATTTGCCTTCTGCCAACATTGTATTCATTTGTGGCGGTTCATCAATGTCATTTAAGACGGCCGGTTTAAACTCTAAAGTTTCACTTCCAATTCCTTTGAGGTACCAATAGTGAGAATACGCTCTTTTTACCGGGTTTCTAAGAATGAAAATAAATTTAAGCTCATCAGGATTTAGATGTGTGCTTATAGCTTCAATGAATCCAGGAAATAACATATAAGCTGTAGTTGATTCTCCTCTTTTTAAGGCGTTGGGCTTTGCATTGAATAAATTATTGTACCACTCTTTTTCTCTCTTGGTATATAAATCAAAATCCTTTCTTACCCAGAAATACGGTTCTTTCTCTGATGACATACAAATGTCAGGGTGGAAATTTAAAAGTTCGTGCAATGTGCTGGTTCCAGATTTTGCCGCTCCAGGGATGAAAAAATTAGGATAGTTATTAGTCATTACTTGTACTTGGATATTGGTTGGGTATATTCAAATCTAAGATTTTAAGCTGGAGTTCCAAACCTTTAAGTATGTCTCAGCTATTTTTATATAATTATGTTCTCTTTCAATAAACGCTCGTGCATTATTTGATATTGTCTGAAGCTGCTCAGGATTGTTTATTAAGGATTCTAATTTTGAAGCTATGACCTTAGCATTAGGTTCGGCATTTATAGCAACGGTATCTGCTTCTAAATTAAAATGGGAAAGCCATGGCGTTTCGGCTCCGGTAAAAACTACTTTTCCTTTTGCCATTGCTTCTAAGGCATTGTAGCCTTGATCATAAGAAAACACCTGATCTAAAACGATATGTGCTCTATTAAAGGTTTCAATGTATTTAATATAGGGTAAACTTCTAACCGTTATAATTTCCACTTTCAATTTGCTTTCTTCCGATAATAAATCTAAGGCCTGTTCAAAAATATCGTTACCTTTCTTATAATAGTTGCTAGAATTAATTCCGTGAAAAATGACAAGTTTAGATGAAAAATCCAATTTAGAAAACTTGAGTTTTTCTACATTTATCGGATTAGGAATAAATCCCAAATACTTTGGATGACCTTCTAGAGGAATGTGGTAATCAAAATCTGTAGCAATTACACCTC
The DNA here is from genome assembly GCA_001874335.1 of Bacteroidetes bacterium MedPE-SWsnd-G2. GTDB lineage: Bacteria > Bacteroidota > Bacteroidia > Flavobacteriales > Flavobacteriaceae > MedPE-SWsnd-G2. The sequence continues at coordinate 132,278 of MPDE01000001.1, read as the reverse complement.
TTATATTTTTATATACAAATTTATGATGCTTTTCGTATGGCGCGGTGAGGTACATAATAACATGCCAAAAGTCTTTTTTGCTTCCTCGGTTTTGCTCATAAGGTGTTAAAACCGAATATTTAAAATGGCCATCAGCAGCATATTTCACGCTTATATGGTCAGTGCCACAGGATAATAGAAATACATTTTTGTTCGCCTTAAAAATAAAATCTAACAGTTGCCCTTCAATTTTAGGAACCGTATTAATTGGACATTCATTGATAAGCTGAACAATGTCGTAGTTTTCTAATTCTGTCTGTTTGTTTTGAAATTGCTTTTTTAAATCTAATGAGGTGATGTCTACACCGCTTAGTTTGAAAATCAACTTTCTAATTAGGCCTAAAACGCCCGAAGTATATTTGGTTTTGAATAAAATATCGGTGGGGTAGTTTTTAAAATAATCGGAGGTTCCAGCAATGGTAACATCATGATTTAATTGCTCCAATCCTTCCTTTAGTGAATTATGAAGTCTACTATATTCTCCCAGTAATAAAATCTTCATTTATATTATATACATTTGTTTCAAAGATAGGTTTTAATGACAAACACCAAACATCCAAAATTGGAATTAGAAGTTTTAGTTGCGACTCAAAATAGATCAACACTTGACTTTTTACTCAAAATGTTTCCCTTTGGATTTGATGGTTTTAAAGTTTTAGTGATTAATCAATCGGTTTCTTCTGTGAGTTTAACTTCTGAATTAGAAAATGTTAGGGTTATTAATTCAAATACTAAAGGACTTTCTGTAAGTAGAAATATAGCCTTGGAAAATTGTGATTCTGATATTGCACTAATTGCCGATGATGATTTGATTTACCCTGAAAATTTTCAGCATCAAATTATTGAAACCTTTCAATCTAAAAAAGCCTATGCCCTTATCACCTTTAAGGCTCAGAAATTAAGTGGAGGTGATTATAGAACCTATTCAAAAGAAAGTAAAGCGCATACAAAAGCAAGTATCAAAGATGTCATTTCTTGGGAAATTGCATTTAGACCAAAATGGGCTAAAACACATAAAATTGTATTTAACGAACGATTTGGCTTGGGAGCCGAATTTCAAACTGCCGAAGAGTATTTATTTGCCAACTCAATACTAGAGGCAGGGGGAAAGCTATGGTTTGAAAATAAGGTTATCGTTAGTCACCCCGATTTTAATTCGGGTATGGATTTGGGTTCTGATAGAGTAGTTTATGCACGAGCAGCGCTAAATTATAAGCTATATAAATCTTGGGCTTATGTATGGTTAATGAAATATGTAGTATTCTTGATAAATCATGATTATATTGCATGGCAACAAGGCCTCAAAAAGTATAATGTTGGAGTAAATGGGATTGCTGCGTTCAAAAAAAAAATTAGTGCATGAGTACATTAAGTGATATAAAAATAATTGATATTCCTAAAATAGCTGACACACGCGGTAATCTGTCAGTGATTGAAAAGGATATTATTCCTTTCCAAATAAAACGAGTTTACTATTTGTATGATGTGCCGAGTGATGCCTATCGCGGCGGTCATGCTCATATTGAACAAAGCGAGTTACTTGTGGCATTGAGCGGTAGTTTTGAAGTGGTATTGGACGATGGTCATTCTAAAAAAAGTGTAATGCTCAATAAACCTAACAAAGGCCTTTTAATCCCAACTGGAATTTGGAGAGAGTTAGAGAATTTTTCTTCTGGTGCGGTGTGTTTAGTTCTGGCATCCGATGTGTTTTCTGAAGCCGATTATGAAAGGGATTATGATCAGTTTAAACTATCTAAAACTACTTAGATTAATTCCTGATTTATGTAGCTTTTCTTTAAGTTGACTTAGTGTTCTTAAGCTATATCCGTTCAGCTTTAAAAGCCATTTTTGCTTACTATTTAGATTGTTATAATCTAACTTATCAATTAAATTTTGAGCGGCTTGGTTGTTACCAGCTTGTTTGTATTGCAATGCTATTGAAAACCTGTTTAGATCTAAATAGTGTTTAAGAGAAGAATTAGTTTTTGCCCGAGCTTCATATACATCTAAATCTATAAAACGTCTTAAGTTAGTTTTTGAATTAGTAATTCTATTATCACTGTCTAAATGATGAAATGCACTAACCTGATTGTTAAAGGCAATAGGGTGATCTAAGGCTACTCGCATCCATAAATCGGTATCTTCTCCAGCGCCCATAGTAATGCGTTCATCAAAGCCGTTGTATTGTGATAAAATGGATTTAGGAAGCATTACCGCAGAGGTCCAAGCGATACAATTTACTGTACTACTTTTAAAATAATCATCAACAAGTCCTGTCCATGGCGTGTTTGGAATATTTTGAAACTGAGATTCAATTATTTTGCCGTGTTTTTTGCCAGCATAGGCTGTAGCATATAATCCACAATTAGGGAAGTTTGAATGCAAATCTACGAGCTGTTGCAAGTGGTTAACACTCCAAGAATCATCGGCGTCTAAAAATGCTATGAGCCCGGTATTTGCTTTTTGAATACCATAATTTCGAGCATAAGAAACACCTTGGTTTTTTATTGTGTAAAGCGTTATTTTAGGATGATTTAAAGCCTTTACTTTTTGTAAGCCATCATCGGTTGAACCGTCATCTACAATAACAATTTCAAAATCCTGAAAACTTTGAGAAAAGGCACAATTAAGCGTGTCAAGTATATGATTTGACTTGTTGTATAACGGAATAACAACAGAAACTTTATTCATTTGTTGAGCCTTTCGTTTCTAAATATAATTGCAATCGGTATAAATCGAAAATAAAAAGAGACGGATTTTTAGATAATAAATTTCTTTTCATTTTACTTTTAAATAGGCTCAAACTTTTCAAGACGAATCCTTTGAGTTGAGCATTTTCAATTCGACTTGCCATATACGATAATGCAGTATCACTAGGTGTCATGAGCCCGTCTTCAACAAATTGTTTGAGTACAATAGTGGCCTCTTCCGATTTTTTTAAAAACACCTCACTGCTTTCTAAACCATGATGAATAATAGGATTGTCAATATGTAAAACAGCTATGTTTTGTTGTTTTGCGTTCATGGCAAATAGCGTGTCTTCGTGCCTTAGGTTGGGGATATCTTCATTGAACGACAATTTTTGAAACACCGTTTTTTTGATGCAAAAATTGAGTGTTAAAAATCTAAGATGTGGCATTTTATTCCGCTCTGACACCGGCAATGCTTCACGTTTATTGCCGTAAACCCATCTTAATATCTGATCTTGTTGAGGTTGTTCTTTTTGATAAATAATTCCGCCATAAATTATTTCAGTAGCCGTAGAAATTACGCTTAAGTAATTTTGAATAAATTGATCAGATACCGGCATAGTATCGGCATCCAGAAATAATAAATCCTCATATTTCGCGTCATGTGCTAATTTGTTTCTGATAGCACTTCTGCCAATGTTTTGAGGCAGTTGTACAAAATTAGCAGCCTTTAAACTATTAATATTTGAATTTTCGTTTACAGGATTTGGAGAGCAGTCATCATAGACTAATAGTTCAAAATCAATTCCTAATGTACTGCATTGCTCATAAAGTTGTTTTACCAACGGCCAAACATTGTAGTTGTAAGTAGGAATCAAAATTGAAAGCATTTGCTTTGTATTCTAAATTATGAATTGCGATTAGTTAAGCCAATTAGCTTTTGCGTTGCACTACTTCAAACACTTTGTTTTCATCGCATTTTAAAGTTTTGCTCGGGTATTTTAAAAGAAGCGCATAATCATGCGTAGCCATTAAAATCGTATTTCCGTTTTTATTTATTTCTTGAAGCACTTCCATGACTTCGATACTGGTTTGCGGGTCTAAATTTCCGGTAGGCTCATCTGCTAAAATGAGTTCAGGTTCGTTTAACAGGGCTCGCGCAATAGCAATACGCTGTTGTTCTCCTCCAGAAAGCTCATGAGGGAATTTAACACCCTTAGCTTCCATGCCAACCTTTTTTAATACCGTTTCAATGCGCTCGGTAATTTTGGTTTTGTCTTTCCATCCTGTGGCCTTTAAAACAAACTTTAAATTCTCGTTGATTGTACGGTCTGGTAATAATTTGAAATCTTGAAAAACGATACCCAGTTTTCGTCTTAAAAACGGGATCTCTTTTTCTTTAAGATTTTGTAAGTTGAAATCGACTACAGAGCCTTCGCCTTGAGTAAGTTTTAAATCGCCATATAAGGTTTTCATAAAACTACTTTTACCACTTCCTGTTTTACCGATAAGGTAGACAAAATCTCCCTTTTCCATTTCAAAATTAACATCAGATAGTACCAAATTACCACCTTGATAAATAGAAGCGTTTTTAAGTTGTAGAACGATTTCGGACATTAAAAATTTGATTTTTATAAGTTGTAAATGTATCATTTTAAATACACAATTAAAAACGCTAAAACCACCGAAAAAGTGTTTTTTAATTATTTAATAATTGCTGTATAATTATCCCTGTTTTCCTGCGTTATAATTTCTATATTCCTATATCTTTGGATACATCAAAAAAAAACGAGCTTAATGACTTACAGAAAACTAATTCTCTTGGTAAGCATCATATTACTGAGTTATAATGGTACGGCACAACAGTCTGCTGTGTATACAAGTGATTATGTGGCTTATCAGAAAGCCATAACCCTTTACAATAACAAGCAATATTTAGCAGCGCAGTCTTTATTTGAGGATATCGAGCAGCATGCCAAAGAGGTTTCTCTAAAATCTGATTGTGCATATTATAAAGCCAATTGCGCCGTGAGGTTAGGGCAACAAAATGCTGATACACTAATCGAAGAGTTTGTTGAAGAATATCCAACGAGTACAAAAAGGAATACCGCTTTTTTAGATGTGGGTAACTATTACTTTAATCAGGGTAAATATGCTTATTCTCGAAAATGGTTTGATAAGGTTGAAGAAAGGGGATTGTCAAAGGCAGAGCGTGATAAATTCTACTTTAATTATGGCTATAGTCTATACTCAACACGAGATCAAAAAAACGCAAAAAAATATTTAAAACGAATTGTAGATTCAAAAGAATATGGGGGTCAAGCTAAATACTACTTAGGTTTTATGGCTTATGAAGGTGATGATTATAATCAGGCTTCAGAGTATTTTGAACAGGTAAGTGATAAAGAAAAGTATCAGGAAAAACTATCCTACTATCAAGCCGATTTAAACTTTAAATTGGGAAATTTTGAAAAAGCCATGACTCTGGCAAAGGAGCAGTTGGCAGATGCTGATGCTAAAGAAACATCGGAATTGTCTAAAATAATTGGGGAATGCTATTTTAATATGTCAAAATATGAGGAGGCCATTCCGTATCTAAAGGCATATAGAGGAAAGAAAGGGAAATGGAATAACACCGATTATTACCAATTAGGATATACGTATTATAAGCAAGGTGATTATGCCAATGCAGTTTCAGAATTTAATAAAATTATTGATGGCAGTAACGCCGTGGCTCAAAATGCCTATTATCATTTAGGTGAAAGTTATATCAATTTAGATAAAAAGCAGGAGGCATTAAATGCATTTAGAAATGCTTCCCAAATGGATTTTGATGCTCAAATTCAAGAAGATGCTTGGTTAAATTATGCTAAGCTGAGTTATGAAATTGGAAACGCCTATCAATCGGTGCCTCAGGTGTTAAATTCATATTTAAAAACCTATCCAGACTCTTCGTTTAAAGAAGAGATTGAGAGCCTTTTGATAGATTCTTATATCACTTCTAAAAACTACGAAGAAGCATTCGATTTGTTGCAAGGGAAAAGAAGTTTTGAGCATAAAGTAGCTTTTCAAAAGGTGACATTTTATCGCGGGATAGAGCTATATAATGAAGGACTTTTTACCGAGGCAAAGGCCATGTTTGAAAAATCGCTTGGAGAACCAAGAGATGACAAATTTGTGGCCAGAGCAACCTATTGGAATGCTGAAACAGATTACCAACTCAGTAATTTTAATGATGCTTTGGTTGGGTATAAGCAATTTGTGCAATTAGCCAAAGGCAGTGAATTTACCGAATCATTAAATTCTGATTACAATCTGGCTTACACTTATTTTAAACTTAAACAATACGATCAAGCTACAAGCTATTTTAATAGTTATATAGATTCAGGAAAAGCAAGTGAACTAAGATTGAATGACGCTTATTTAAGATTGGGTGATGGACATTTTGTATCCAGTAAATATAGAGAGGCTATTGCAGCTTATAAGCAAGCTATTAAGATTAATGCTTTAGAAACTGATTATGCAACATTTCAAAAAGCAATGAGCTATGGTTATATAGGAGAAGGCCCAACTAAAATAAAAGAATTAGTGTCTTTTATAAAAGGATTTAAAACATCTGCCCTTAGAGATGATGCTATGTATGAGTTAGGAAACTCTTATGTAAAATCTAATCAAGTAAACAAAGCCATGGCTATTTATGATCAATTAATTATAGATTATAAAGACAGTCCGTTTGTGTCTAAGGCCTTATTAAGAGAAGGTTTATCATACTACAACAATAACCAAAACGAAAAGGCACTTACTAAATTTAAGCGAGTTGCTAATCAATTTCCGAATTCTGAAGAAGCGCTTCAAGCTGTTGCTACCGCCAGACTTATTTATATTGATTTAGGTCGAGTTGATGATTATGCTAACTGGGTAAAAACTCTTAATTATATCAATGTTTCAGATGCTGAGTTGGACAATACCACCTACGTTTCGGCTGAAAAGCAATATTTAGATGGACAATCAGAAAAGGCGATAAAACAATTTAATAGCTATTTACTGCAATTTGAGAATGGTATTCATGCTTTAAAAGCTCATTTCTATTTAGCTCAGCTATATACACAAAAGCAATTACCTGAAAATGCACAACCGCATTATGAATATGTAATATCAAAACCAAACGGTGAATATACTGAGGAAGCATTGGTGAAATTGTCTGATACTTATTTAACGAAGGATGATAACGATAAAGCGATAATAATTTTAAAACGATTAGAATCTGAGGCCAACAGACCTCAAAACAAAATTTATGCGCAATCTAATTTGATGAAACTAAATTTTGAAAATGAAAATTATAACGAAGCTGTGGCTTATGCGCAGTTGGTGTTATCGATTGCGAATTTAGAACCAAGAGTTAAAACGGATGCCGAAATAATTATAGCAAGATCTGCCATAAAAACTGGTGATGAAGCTAAAGCTAAAGACGCTTATGCCTTAGTAGAGAAAACGGCTACTGGAGCCTTGGCAGCAGAGGCATTATACTATAACAGTTATTTTAAAAATAAAGAAGGCCAGTTTGAAGCCTCTAATACAGTTGTGCAACAGTTGGTTAAAGATTATTCAAGTTATAAGTATTATGCGGCTAAAGGCCTAATCTTAATGGCTAAGAATTTTTATGAGTTGAAGGATGCTTTTCAAGCGACCTATATTTTAGAAAGTGTTATTACAAATTTCTCAAGCTTTACAGATGTGGTTGAAGAAGCACAATTAGAATTAGACCGGATTAAATCTGAAGAAGCTAAAACCAATTCATCAGTTGAATCTGAAAATCAAAACTAATTTCCCAATTAAAAATCAAAAGTAAACAGATGTTAAAATCATATGTATTAAATATAAGCTTGTTGTTGGTTTGTTTTGTGGGATGGTCACAAAATAGAAAGCAAACTAATGACACCATAGATACACAGGTTGTAAATGTTGTAAAACCTTATACACCTACTATTTCTGATGCGTTTAAAATAAAGGATATCCCAAATCTTGAGGATAATGTGAACAACCAAAAAAAGGATGTGAAATATAATATTTTCAGCATTCCAGTAGCATCCACTTTTACACCGGCCAAAGGAAAGGCTGCAAAGGTAGATAAAGCTAAGCCTGAAGTGGTTTATGATAATTATGCTTCTTTAGGATTTGGCTCTTATACCAGTATTTTAGGCGAATTGTATTTAAATCAATCTATAAGTAGATCGCAAACTATTGGTGGGTATTTAAGTCATCATTCTTCGCAAGGAGGTATTGATGAGGTATTGGTTGATGACGATTTTTCAAAGACGTATTTAAATGTAAATTACAAGCAACAACTTAGAGATTTGTCGTTTAAAATAGATTCAGATTTTGGGTACAACACATATAACTGGTATGGATTACCGCAACCGTTATTTGATGAAGCAGCGGTAGAAGGATTAAATGTTGGTCATTCGTATTTTAATTTTGATTTAGGTGGTGAAGTTAATTTTGAAGAAGCCTTGTTTAAAAATGTAAATGTTGATTTTAGATATTTTGGAGATGATTTTAGTTCTTCTGAAAGTCACTTTTTGGTAAATACAGAATTTGATATCCCAGTTCAAGATCAGCAAATTGCTACTGAGGTTTATATCGATTTTTTAAGCGGTGGTTTTGATGCCGATTTCTTTAATGTAGGGCCAATTAACTATGGTAATTTTACCGTAGGATTGGCACCAAGCTATCAGCTATTACAGGATGACTTGACCCTAAATTTAGGTGCTGAGTTTGTGTATTTAAACGATACGGAGTTGAGTAAAAGTAAATTTTATATCTATCCAAAAATTACAGCCTCTTATCGATTAGTTGATGAGTTGTTAATTGCATACGGTGGAGTAGAAGGCGGTTTACAACAGAATACTTATTTTGATTTTGCTAAGGAAAATCCTTTTGTGTCACCAACATTATTGGTCGCTCCTACAGATCAAGCCTATGATGCCTATTTAGGATTAAAAGGTAAATTGTCTAATAGTGTGAGTTATAATTTAAGCGGAAAATATATTGCAGAAAATAATAAGGCATTGTTTAAATCTAATCCTTTACTCAATGGTGGTTTAGAGCCTTATCATAATGGGAATTCTTATCAAATAGTATATGATGATGTTTCAACAATTGCTGTTTCTGGGGGACTAAATGTTGATGTTAATAGAAACTTTACCTTAGGAATAAAAGGGTCTTATTTTAATTATAGCACAGACAATCAAGAAGAAGCATGGAATTTGCCTGAACTTGAAGGTTCATTGTTCATGGATTATCAAATCAGTGAATCTTGGTTTGCTGGAGCGAGTTTGTATTATGCCGGATCGCGTATGGATGAGTTCTTAGAAGAAGGGGTTTTGGTATTGCCAGCACCAGTAATGGTAGAGTTGGATAGTTATTTTGATATTAACTTACATGTAGGATATCATATTAACGATCGCTTTTCGGCCTATATCAAAGGAAATAACATCACTAATCAAGAGTATCAAAAGTGGATGAATTACCAAGTTCAAGGAATTCAGTTTCTGGCAGGAGCTACTTATAAATTTGATTTTTAATCATTTAAGCCATTAATAATAGCTTACTTTTTAATCTAAAGGATATTATGAAACAAAGCACCTTAATTAAGGTGCTTTTTTCTATTTTTAGGCATTCAAAATTTCACCTATTATGAAAAAAATTGCCTTAGCAATCCTTGTGTCTTTTTTATGGTCTTGTTCTGAAGATAAACCAGTTGTAGATCTAATTGTAACAAACGCTAATATTTACACTGTAAATGAAAACTTTGATAAAGCAGAAGCTTTTGCCGTTTTAGACGGTAAGTTTTTAGAAATAGGAAACGCTAAAGAGTTACAAGAGAAGTATGCTGCAGATTCTATTTGGGATGCTAATGGACAAACTATTGTGCCAGGTTTTATTGATGCGCATTGCCACTTTTATAATTTAGGGTTAGAACAAAACAAAGTTAATTTGATGGGAACAAAGAGCTTTGAAGATGTTATGAAACGCGTTCTAAATTACCAAAATAAAAAGCAGGCTAATTTTATTGTAGGTCGTGGTTGGGATCAGAATGATTGGGAGGTGAAAGAGTTTCCAAACAAAACGTTATTAGATAGATTGTTTCCAAATACACCAGTGGCATTAACTCGAGTTGATGGCCATGCGTTATTATGTAACCAAGCGGCGTTAGATTTGGCCGGAATTACAAAAGATTCAAAGATTGATGGTGGAGCGTTTATTAAAACCAATGGGGAATTAACCGGGGTTTTAATTGATAATGCAATGGGCTTAGTTTGGCCGCATTATCCAGTGCCTTCTAAATCTGAAAAAATAGATGCGCTTAATAAGGCTCAGAATATTTGTTTTAACTACGGATTAACAACCGTTTCTGACGCAGGGTTAGATAAAGATGTAATCCATCTAATAGATAGTCTTCAACAGTCTGGTGATTTGGATATGAGAATTTATGCAATGATTAAGAATACTCCAGAAAACTTAGATTATTTTTTGAATAAAGGAAAAATAAAAACAGACAAACTTAATGTGCAATCTGTAAAAGTATATGCCGATGGTGCTTTAGGATCAAGAGGAGCAGTTTTAAAACAACCGTATTCTGACCAGGATAATCATTTTGGAGCTATGGTAATTGGAGTTGAAGATTATCAGAAATTGGCCTCACGATTGGCAAATTCAGAATATCAAATGAATACGCATGCCATTGGTGATTCGGCAAATCGAGTGGTGTTAGAAACCTATAACAAGGTATTAGAAGATAAAACAGATAGAAGATGGCGTGTGGAGCACGCTCAGGTTCTTACCGATAATGATTTAGAGCTTTTTGTAAATAAAAATGTGATGCCATCAGTGCAGCCAACACATGCCACAAGTGATATGTATTGGGCTGACGAGCGTTTAGGAGAAGAGCGCATTAAAGGTGCTTATGCGTACAAGCAATTGTTAGATGTAAGCGGAAAATTAGCATTAGGTACCGATTTTCCGGTAGAAAAGGTAAGTCCGTTTTTAACTTTTTACGCTGCTGTTGCTCGTAAAGATTTAGATCGTGTACCTACAGGAGGTTTTCAATCAGAAAATAAATTGTCGCGTGAAGAAACCTTAAAAGGAATGACAATTTGGGCAGCATACTCCAATTTTGAAGACCAAGAAAAAGGAAGTATTGAAGCCGGTAAATTAGCCGATTTTATTGTTTTGAATAGAGATATTATGACGGTAAACGAAACTCAAATACCAAACATACAAGTGCTACATACCTTTGTTTCTGGTGAAGAAAAGTAAAAATATTAAAGGGTGATTTTTGCGAGATAATCAAAATGATCACCCTCTACTACCAATTCGCATTTGAGGTTGCTTTTAGCGCAAAATAAATCTAAGTTTTTATAATCTAAATAGAGCCAATGCATTGGTGTTTCAGATTCACCTTTGTAGCTTAAAAAATAATCTAATTGCCCGTAATAATCGGCGTTGGTATCAATCCAAACACCGCCATCTTCATCTTCGTACATATACCTAATGTCTGAAGAATCAATCAATATTTGACCACCGGGGTTTAAAAGGTTTTTTAAATGATTTAAGTATTTAGGGACGGCTTCTAAAGTTTGGAAAATACCTGTGCCGTTCATTAACAATAATATAGTGTCGTAAGTGTTATTAACTTCTAAAAGTGATTTTAATTCAACACTATTAACGCCTCTCAGTTTAGCCACTTTTACAGCACCTTCAGATATGTCTATGGCATCAATGTCGTTAAAATATTTCTGTAAATGTAAACTATGATTTCCTGCACCACAGCCTACATCCAGTATTTTACCCTTGCACATTTTTAAGGCCTTTTGCTCTAATTTTGGCATTGCATTAAACGACCTAAATAAGTAGGGCAGAGGAAGATCATCTTCTTCAGAAATATTAGTAGAAGTTTTTAAATCTTCGGTATAATTATTATTGTGGTAGTCTAAAAGTGCCTGTCCAAAAAGATCTTTCATAAGGGGTGTTTAATTTTGCCAATTAAAAATAGAGATAACCTTAATTTATGTGTTTGTTCCTGAAGCAAGTGTCGTCAAAATTCAATACTTTAGCTATATGCAGGAGATCATAAATCAGTTGCCAAAACAGGCCAAAGATAAGCATAAGGAAAACAAATCCTTTTTTACTAAGCTAAAAAAGAAGCCGCCAAAACAATTGGATTATATCATGCAGGAGTTGCATGAGGCTGAGTTTCAAAAAACCGATTGTTTAGAGTGTGCTAACTGTTGTAAAACTACTGGCCCATTGTTTACAGATAAGGATGTAAGCCGAATTGCCAAGTTTTTTAGAATGAAGGAACAGAAGTTTATTGACCAATATTTAAGGGTTGATGACGAGAATGATTATGTATTGCAATCGGTACCTTGTGCGTTTTTGGGAGCGGATAATTATTGTTCTATCTATGATGTTAGACCCAAGGCATGTCGAGAATTTCCGCATACCGATAGAAAAAAGTTTCAACAAATTTCAAACCTAACACTTAAAAATGTGGCTATCTGCCCAGCAGCGTTTAACATTGTTGAAGCTATGAAAGCGAGGTTGAATAAATAAAGCGTTTATAGATTTGGAAGAATTATTAGAGTATTTTAGAACCATTCCTTCTTTACACAGAAGTTTAATCTTGGTGGGTGGAGTGTCATTTTTTTGGATGTTAGAAGGTGTTTTTCCCTTGTTTAAATTCAATTACAAAAAATGGAAACACGCTTGGCCTAATTTCTTTTTCACCTTCACTACAATTCTAGTGAATTTTGGATTGGCATTCTTGTTAGTTCAATCGGCAGATTGGGTAGAAGCTAATAATTTTGGAATTATTAACTGGATTCCTAATTTATCTTTAGGGCTTTATGCATTTCTGGGAGTGTTTTTGTTAGATTTTTTTGGAGCCTATTTGGCGCATTTTGTTGAGCACAAAGTAAAACCACTTTGGATGGTTCATTTGGTGCATCATACAGATCATAAAGTAGATACCACCACAGCTAATAGACATCATCCAATTGAAAGTGTAATTAGATTTGTTTTCACCTTATTTGGTGTTTTTATAGTCGGCACACCAATAGCAATTGTAATGCTATACCAGTCGCTGTCATTAATTGCTACGCAGTTTTCTCATGCCAATATTAAACTGCCTAAGAACGTTGATAAATGGATTAGTTATGTGCTAGTGTCTCCAGATATGCATAAAATACATCATCACTATGTGTTGCCGTATACAGATTCTAATTATGGTAATATATTTTCGGTTTGGGATCGATTATTTGGCACCTATATGACAATGGATAGAGCCGATTTGGTTTACGGCGTAGATACCTTTCCGGATGAAAAGACTAACAGTAATGTCAAAGATTTACTGCAACAACCCTTTCACAAATACAGGAAGCCAACTACTTTAGGGGATTAATTCTTATTTATAAAGGAGGTATGGTTTCCTCAAGGTTTTAAATGCAACGATACCGTTTTGCCAAGTGGCTTTAATTTCTTTTGCCGAGAGCCCTTTTTCAATTTGAGTTTGTAATGTTTTTGTGCCACTTAATTTGGTGAAAAAAGAATTAAAGAAGTCGTCTTTATTCATGCTGTTTTTATAAGCAGTCACCAAAGGTTCTAAATTAATTGAATTTAGTTTTTTGCTCTCGCTTAAATCTTCGCCATAACAAAGTATACCTTCGTGCTTCGGGTGTTTTGCTCCTGGTTTTGGATAAGGGAAAAATTTAAAATCATAGCTACTCATGTCTAAGAATGGGCTGCCATAAATTTGAAACTGTTTTGTGGTTCCTCTACCAACACTCACATTTGTACCTTCAAACAAACATAGACTTGGGTATAGATTAATTGCCATGTCGTTGGGTAAATTAGGAGAAGGTTTAATAGGTAAATGGTAGTCCATTGTTCTGCTGTAATTTTCGACTTCAATTACAGTTAACTCGCATTTCAATTGGTTGGCTAACCAAGATTCTCCGTTAATCATTTTTGCATATTCAGCTATGGTCATACCATGAACAATTGGTATTTGATGCATACCAACAAAACTTGTGTGTGCCTTTTCTAAAATAGGTCCGTCAACATAATGCCCATTAGGATTTGGTCTATCTAAAATAATTATCGGAATATGTTGTTCAGCACAAGCCTCCATTACATAGTGCATGGAAGAAATATAGGTGTAAAAACGAGCACCTACATCTTGAATGTCAAATACAATAACGTCCAAACCATTTAATTGTGACGGATTAGGTTTTTTGTTTTTACCATATAGAGAAATAACCTCTAAGCCAGTTTTAGTGTCTATGCCATCTTTTACAGTTTCTCCAGCATCGGCATTACCTCTAAATCCATGTTCAGGAGCAAATACCTTGGTAACAGATACATTTAATTGCAATAAAGAGTCTACCAAATGCGTATTTAAATTTGAATGATCTTTAAAAATTACACTTGTTTGGTTAGCTACAATTCCAACTTTTTTTCCTTTTAATAATGGTAAATAGGCTTCTGTACGATTGGCGCCAACAATTATTTCTTTTGGAACAATAGGTTCTATTGTAGTTTCTAAAACATCTTGAGTTTCTGATTTGCTTTTAGATCCACAAGAAATGAGTACTAAAACAAATAATAAAACTGTATTTTTGATGACCTTAAATTGCATATTTAAATTTGAATTTCGAGTATTTCTTAGCTAAACGTATAATTAGCAGTAAAGCGTATAAAAGTAGTGTTTCGGCACCAATTATAAAAATTGGTATTACCGCAATTGCTATAGGTATTATAGTGATGTTAATTGCTATTGCTACAGGTATTGGTTTGCAACAAAAAATACGTGATAAGGTTGTTGCATTTAATGGGCATGTTACTATTTCTTATTACGATTTTAATGCGTCTAACGAATCAGAACATCCGTTGTCACTTCATCAAGAATTTTATCCTGAATTTAAAACTATTGATGGTATAGACCATGTGCAAGCTGTAGCTTCAAAATTTGGAGTTATTAGAACAGCAACCGATTTTGAAGGTGTCATTTTAAAAGGTGTTGGTGATGATTATAATTGGAATTATTTTTCGGAGTTTTTGGTAGAAGGTCGTTTGCCAGAATTTGGTAGTACGGTTTCAAACGAGGTAATTATCTCTAAGTACTTAGCAGACCGACTTAATTTTAAATTGGGAGATTCTTTTCAGTCTTTTTTTATGAAAAAGGATTTTAATAAAATGCCGTTTATTCGAGCTTTTACTATTGTTGGGATTTATAATTCGGGATTTGAAGATTTAGATAAAACCTATTTCTTAGGAGATATTAGACATGTAAGACGATTAAATAAATGGAAAGGCGATGAAGTTGGAAGTTTTGAGGTGTTTATTTCTAATCCTGATTTAATTGCGGAAAAAACTGTAGCCATTTATGATGAAATACCTTCAGATTTAGATGCTGTATCTGTTGAAAGAAAATATTTTTCAATTTTTGAGTGGATTAAAATATTTGATAAAAACACTTATGGCATAATTACCATCATGATTCTTGTTGCGGCGATTAATATGATAACAGCGCTCTTAGTTTTAATACTTGAGCGGACTCAAATGATAGGTGTTCTCAAAGCCTTAGGTGCTAATAATTGGAGCATCAGAAAGGTGTTTTTATATAACGCTACTTATTTGGTGGGGTTAGGTTTGTTTTGGGGCAATGCTATTGGATTAAGCTTATTATTTATTCAAAAGTATTTTAAAGTAATACCATTAGATCCTTCGGTTTATTATGTTGCCGAGGTGCCAATTTACATCAGTTTAGATTACGTTTTGTTATTAAACGTTCTCACTTTTGTGTTTTGTATGCTGTTTCTAATCATACCTTCTGCTATTATTACTAAAATCTCTCCAGTTAAAGCCATCCGTTTTGAATAGTTCTATAATTAGGAACTAAATAATAAAATTGAAGTTTCCGTTTTTAGTCTATACAAATGGATTAAATTTGCAGCTGAATTTACAATTATGAAATACGCAAAAACTATTTTAGATACTATTGGTAATACACCTTTGGTAAAACTTAATAAATTAACTGCCGAGCTTCCATGTTTGGTACTTTCAAAATATGAAACGTTTAACCCAGGAAATTCAGTAAAAGACCGTATGGCCTTGAAAATGATTGAAGATGCTGAAGCAGACGGAAGACTTAAACCTGGTGGAACAATAATTGAAGGTACTTCTGGTAATACAGGTATGGGATTGGCTTTGGCTGCTGTAGTAAAAGGATACAAGTGTATTTTTGTAATGGCAGATAAACAATCTAAAGAGAAAGTAGATATATTAAAGGCTGTTGGTGCAGAAGTAGTAGTTTGTCCTACGGCGGTTGAGCCAGAGGATCCAAGATCTTATTACTCGGTTTCTAAGCGTTTATCTACCGAAATCCCAAATTCTTGGTACGTAAATCAATATGATAACCCGAGTAACGCTAAAGCACATTACGAAAGCACTGGTCCAGAAATCTGGGAGCAAACAGATGGGAAAATCACTCATTTTGTTGTAGGTGTCGGAACGGGTGGAACAATTTCTGGTGTTGGTAAATATCTAAAAGAGAAAAACCCTAATATTAAAGTTTGGGGAATTGATACATACGGTTCTGTTTTTAAAAAATATCACGAAACAGGTGAGTTTGATGAAAACGAAATATACCCTTATGTAACAGAAGGTATTGGAGAGGATATTTTACCTGAGAATGTTGATTTCAAAATCATTGATGGATTTACTAAAGTAACAGATAAGGATGCCGCTGTTTACACACAGAGACTTGCTAAAGAAGAAGGTATGTTTTTGGGAAATTCGGCTGGAGCAGCTGTAAAAGGTCTGTTACAACTTAAAGATAAGTTCACCAAAGATGATGTTGTTGTGGTATTATTCCATGATCACGGAAGCAGATATGTTGGAAAAATGTTTAATGACGATTGGATGAAGCAAATGGGATATATTGATTAATTCCAATTTATAATATTTAAAAAAGGCTGTTTTAATAAAAATAGCCTTTTTTATTTTATGGTAATTTCACTTTTCTAATTGTAAAACTTAATTCAGATACGTCATCAGAGGCTTCATGAATTCGAGAATTGGTGTAATACAAATAATCATCATAAATGCTAAAGGTGTCTGCCCAGTTAACATTTGGGCCTTCTAATAGTGTTTTGGTTTTTCCTTTTGGGGTTAGGTAATTAATCTTTCCGGCTTCTAAATCGGCATAGTATAAATTCCCTTTCGCATCGAAAATCATTCCGTCAGGTGCTGAGGTTTTCGCAATCAATTCAACACTAGAATTTATTTCGCTATCGTCATTATCAAATAGGTTTGTATCTATGGC
The DNA here is from genome assembly GCA_001874335.1 of Bacteroidetes bacterium MedPE-SWsnd-G2. Lineage (GTDB taxonomy): Bacteria > Bacteroidota > Bacteroidia > Flavobacteriales > Flavobacteriaceae > MedPE-SWsnd-G2. Next base: position 115,163 of record MPDE01000001.1, on the reverse strand, counting down.
ATATAGAGAATATCCGGTAAGGCTATGAAAATACAGTTTTTTGGATTTGGTGTTGAAGGCAATTCCATCGGAGTGAACTATGTTTTTCCAAATTGTGCCATTAACGTTTAGTTCATTTGTCTCAGCCAAAGTGCTATAATGATTATCAAGTATTCGTCTTGATTGTCGTGTTGCAATATCATAAACGACTAAACCTGCACTACCTGAATCTGTCATATATATTCTATTGCTACTCGGATCAATTCGCAAATCATTTATGTATGAATTGGTATTAAAAGATTTGTTATTCAGTTTATAAACATCACTTAGCTCGTTTGCCTTTAAATCAATTACAAAAATCCTTGGGGCGTCAAGAACACCATTAAATAAAGGGTTTCTTGTATCTAAAACATATAGCTTGTTGTCATGGCAGACTACCGATTGCACCGCAATAAAATGATCCTTGTCTAAAGGGTAGTTTAATTTCCATGAATTAACCTCCTTATTAGGATAGGCTACAAATGATCCGTCTTTGGGGTTAATTTCAACCACTGATAGTGGCACATCTTTACGCCATCTTGGGAAATTAGCAAAAATTCGTCCTGTATTAGACACTGTTACACCTGTGACTTGCATGCCTTGAAACGCGGCAACCAAATTTTTATCAGATTTACCATGGTCTGAAGATTTGTCGTTTTTACAGCTTACAAAGGTGATTATGAGTAGTATAAGTAGTTTTTTCATGTAGCTAAAGTTACATGATTATATTTAATATTCATCAAGATTAAGGTGAATTTATTGTAAATAAAGCTTTGATTTACAGTTGATTATTGGTTTTATTTAAAATGTTTGTGTGTAAGAATTTTATCGTAGATTTAAGAAATTATGAAAGAAGATTTTATACATTATTTATGGCAGTTTAAAAAGTTTGACGTTTTACATCTTAAAACGGTAGATGGTGAGCCTATTGAAATTGCTAATGTTGGTGAACACAACAAAAATGCTGGCCCAGATTTTTTTAATGCTAAACTAAAAATTGGCAATCAAGAATGGGCAGGTAATGTGGAGCTGCACTTAAAATCTTCAGATTGGTATGTTCACGGCCATGATAGTGATGTTTATTACGACACAACAATTTTACATGTAGTTTGGGAGTATGATAGTGAAGTTAAAAGAACCAACGGAACCGTTATTCCTACCACGGAATTAAAACCTGTTGTTGCTTTAGATGTTCAACTCAGGTATTTCGATTTGTTTTCTAAGCAAAACAAATGGATAAATTGTGAAAGCCGATTAGGTGATGTACCACAATTTGTTATTGATAATTGGTTGGACAGGTTATATTTTGAACGGCTCATGAATAAAACCGAAGTAATAGATTTGTTATTAGAGCAATCTAACTCAGATTGGGAATGGGTAATGTTTTATTTGCTTTCAAAGAATTTTGGTTTAAAAGTGAATGGAGAAGCATTTGCAAGTATGGCTAAGTCAATTCCTTTTGCTGTGATTAGAAAAGTGGCTGCTAAGCAAGAAGATTTAGAAGCTTTGTTTTTTGGTCAATCAAAATTGTTGGTGAAACCGTTTGAATCTGAATATTATAAATCTTTAAAATCCAATTATGAGTATTTATCTCATAAGTTTCAATTGAATAACTCACATGTTGTATCGCCAGTTTATTTTAGACTTCGACCGCCAAATTTTCCAACAATACGATTATCACAACTTTCAGTTTTATATAACACACATCATAATCTGTTTTCTAATTTAATTGATTTAAAATCGGTAGATAATATTTATAAGGTGTTTGATGTTGGAGTTTCAAATTTTTGGAAAACTCATTATTCGTTTCAATCACAAACTAAATCGTCAAATCGAAAATTATCAAAGTCATTTATTGATTTATTAGTAATCAATACCATTATACCATTGCAATTTAGTTATGCTAAAAGGCATACTTATAATTGGGATGCTAATATTTTGCAATTGTCAAGATCTGTTAAACCAGAATCTAATAGTATTGTAAAAGGTTTTGTTCGTTTAAAACTAGACTGTGAATCGGCTGTTCAGTCACAAGCGTTAATTCAATTAAAAACTAATTATTGTGATAAAAATAAATGTTTGCAATGTGAGGTTGGCAGCTCGTTAATAAGTAATTAATTTGTTAAATTGCGCTATGAACTTTTTCTACAAGCCTTTATTATTTTTTCAAAAACACGGGTATTACGTTTGTCAGCGAATTGCTGAACGTTTTGGGATCAGAACCAAAGTGGTAAGAACTTCATTTATATACTTAACCTTTGTTACATTGGGGTTTGGTTTTGCATTGTACTTGTTTTTAGCATTTTGGATTAAAATAAAAGATTTGTTATTTGCTAAAAGAAATTCTGTTTTCGATTTATAATCTATGAATCTTGTAGTCGCCTTTTTTAAATCTAAAGTTTATACAGCCTTATACTTGTTGTCAGGATTGGTGGTTATTGGTGTCTTAGGTTTTCGTGTATTATCTGATTACAGCTGGGTAGATGCACTTTATATGACTGTTATAACAATTACGACAGTTGGGTTTGGAGAAGTTCAGCCTCTTGATGATAATTCAAAAATATTTACTGTATTTTTAATATTGGCCAGTGTCATTATTCTCGGTTATGCCATTACAGTAATAACAGAGTATATTATTAGTAAAAACAATTTTGAGGAACTCAATAAAAAGAAAATGCAAAAGAAAATTGACAGTTTTAAATCTCATATCATTATTTGTGGTTACGGGCGTAATGGTAAACAAGCAGCAAAAAAATTAATTGCTTACCAAAAACCTTTTGTCGTAATAGAGCAGAACAAAGAAATAGTAGATAAGTTTCAAAGTGCTATGGTTCCTTTTGTTTTGGGAAATGCTAATGAAGATGAAGTGTTAATTCAGGCTGGAGTGAACAGAGCGAATACGCTAATTTCTGCCTTACCAAATGATGCCAATAATTTGTTTGTGGTATTATCGGCAAGACAAATCAATTCAAAATTAAATATTATTAGCAGGGCTTCCGAAGAAACCTCATACAATAAATTGAAGTTGGCGGGAGCGAATAATGTAATACTACCAGATAAAATTGGAGGAGATCATATGGCTTCACTTGTCGTAGTGCCAGATTTGTTAGAATTTATTGACAACCTTTCAATTGTAGGAGACTCAACGACTAATATTGAGGAAATTGCGGTTGAAAAACTATATGATACCTCTCAGATTAAAACGATTAAAGATCTTGACTTAAGACGAAAAACTGGCTGCAATGTGATTGGGTATAAGGATGAAAAAGGGTTTTATGTGGTAAATCCAAGTGCAGACCAAGAATTAATGCCAGAGTCAAAAATTATAGTTTTAGGACGGCCAGAACAAATTCAAAAGCTTAATTCTACCTACAATTTATAAGGGTTTTCTGCTTACTTTTTAACAACCGATGTTTTAAAAAACCATTTTTTTTTACCATCTTGTCGGCTGGAAAATTTTTTCACAATAACTAACTAATTAAAATCGAACTATGAAGAAGTATCTTCTATCAATTCTTACATTAATTTTACCATTAGCAACCTTCGCTCAAGAAGCTGCAGAAAAGGGACTAGATGAAAAAGTAAACGAGTGGTTTACACCTATTTCAAAAGCTTGGTCATCCTTTATTTTCTATGCAGTAAATTTGTCCGAAGGCGTTTCAATGCCGTTAGTTATTATCTGGTTATTAGTTGCAGGTTTAGTATTTACAATTGTTTTCAAATTTGCGAATATTAGAATGTTCCCGATTTCAATTAATATTGTAAGAGGAAAGTATGATGATATAGATCATGTTACTGCAGAGCCAATGGCAGGAGATCCAACTCCTGGAGGAGATGCAATTGAAACCATAAGAGTTGAGGATCATGAGGGAGAGGTATCTCACTTTCAAGCCTTGACTGCAGCTTTATCTGGAACTGTTGGTTTAGGAAACATTGCAGGTGTAGCTATCGCAATATCATTAGGAGGTCCTGGAGCTACATTTTGGATGATTGTAGCTGGATTACTTGGGATGTCTTCAAAGTTTGTTGAGTGTACATTGGGTGTAAAATATAGAGATGTAGGTGAAGATGGTACTATTTACGGTGGGCCGATGTATTACCTTAAAAAAGGTTTAGCTGATGTTGGTCAAACGAAATTAGGTAAAATATTAGCAGTTGTATTTGCTGTGATGTGTATTGGTGGTTCTTTTGGAGGTGGTAATATGTTCCAAGCTAATCAAGCAGCACAACAATTTAATACTATGATTGGTGCAGAATCTACTTCGGCAGGTTTAGTATTTGGAATAGTAATGGCAATTGTTGTTGCTATTGTAATTATAGGTGGAATAAAAAGAATTGGAAGCATCACTGAAAAGATTGTACCATTTATGGTTGGAATCTATTTTGTGGCTGCTTTAATAATTATAGGAATGAACGTTGGAAGTGTTGGCTATGCATTTGGTCAAATATTTGACGGCGCATTTAATGCTAAAGGTATTACTGGTGGAATCTTAGGCGTACTTATTGTAGGTTTTCAAAGAGCAGCGTTTTCAAATGAAGCGGGTGTCGGTTCTGCAGCAATTGCACATTCAGCTGTGAAAACAAAATATCCTGCTTCTGAAGGTTTAGTAGCATTGTTAGAGCCATTTATTGATACAGTGGTTGTTTGTACAATGACGGCCCTGGTTATTATAATTACAAATGTAGATGGTAGTATCATGACTTATGGTGTTGCTGCACCAGATGGTGTCCTTGCAACATCTAAAGCATTTGCTTCTGCCTTACCTTGGTTCCCTTATGTATTAACTATTGCAGTAGTAATGTTTGCATTTTCAACGATGTTATCATGGTCATATTACGGATTACAATCTTGGATGTTTTTATTTGGAAGATCAAAAGCATCAGATTACACGTTTAAAATAATTTTCTGTCTATTCATAATCGTTGGTTCAGCTGCAAGTTTAGGAGCTGTAACAGACTTCTCAGATGCAATGATTTTTGCAATGTCTATTCCTAATGTTATCGGATTATATTTCTTATTCCCGAAAGTTAAGGAGGAAGTTGTTAAATTTATGAATGCAATAAAAGCTAAAAAGGCATAATACAATATGAAATTTTTTAAATCCCATTTCGAGTTTACACCAAAACAACGAAATGGGATTTTTTTATTGGTTATACTCATCGCAAGTCTACAAGTCTTATATGTTCTAATGAGAGAAAGCGTGATGGGTGAAAATGATATTGAAGTAGTGGATGCTAATCTTTTAAGAGAGTATGATTCTTTAAAGAAAATAGCAGAACTAAATCAACAACCAAAGCTGTATCCGTTTAATCCCAATTATATTACCGATTATAAAGGATATAAATTGGGGATGAGTACAGATGAGATCGATAAACTATTAGCGTTTAGAAACCAGAATAAATGGATTAATTCTACAAAGCAATTTCAAGAGGTAACAGGCGTGTCAAAAGCCTTTATGGATAGTATCTCTCCCTTTTTTAAATTCCCTGAATGGGTCACCAATAAACAGGTTTATACAAAAAAGAACTATTATGATACGCTGCCTAAACCTTTTGAGGAGAAAATAGATTTGAATGTCGCTACTGCTGCGCAGTTGAAAAAGATTAGAGGAATAGGGGAGGCCTTGTCGAAGCGGATTTTAGATTATCGTTCAAATTTTGAAGGAGGATTTCATGCCGACGTTGAATTACAAGAAGTGTATGGTTTGAGACCAGAAGTTATTGAAAAAGTAATGCATAGGTTTACCGTAAAAACACCAAGGTTTGTTGAGACATTAAATGTGAATATTGCAACGGCAGATGAGCTTGTGAATATTAAGTATTTGGATTACGAAAATGTTCATTATTTGATAGAGGAAAGAACATTGAGAGAGGGTTTTAAAAGTCTTGATGAATTAACTAAAGTTAAAGGTATTCCTCAGAATAAGTTAGAGATAATTAAACTATATTTGAAAACTTATTAAAACAATAAAAAACAAGCATATATGAATAGTATGTACTTCACTGAAGAGCATCAACTTTTTAGAGAGAGTTTACAAGATTTTTTAAAAAAGGAAGTAGTACCACATATTGATAAGTGGGAAAAAACAGGAACTATAGATCGCTTTATTTGGAAGAAATTTGGCGATATGGGATTCTTTGGTTTAGCTTACCCTGAAGAATACGGTGGATTAAATTTAGATTTATTTTATACCGTTATATTATTAGAAGAGTTACAAAAAGTAAATTCAGCTGGTTTTGCAGCAGCAATTTGGGCTCACATTTACCTTGCAATGACCCACCTTAATAAAGAAGGTGATGACGCCATAAAATCTAAGTATTTAAGCGGAAGTATTTCTGGCGATTTAATCGGTTGCCTATGTATTACAGAACCTTTTGGTGGTAGTGATGTAGCTGGTATGCGCACAACAGCTGTTAAAGATGGTGATACTTATGTTTTAAATGGATCAAAAACATTTATAACAAACGGTGTGTATAGTGACTATTTAGTTGTTGCGGCCAAAACAAAGCCAGAAGACGGAAATAAAGGGATTAGTATTTTTGTAATGGACAGAGACACACCTGGTATTACTTCAACAAAATTAGATAAGCTTGGATGGAGAGCATCAGATACTGCCGAGATTGCTTTTGATAATGTTGTTATTCCGGCTTCAAACTTAATGGGTGAAGAAGGTAAAGGCTTCCCATATATCATGCAACATTTTGCTTTGGAGCGATTAATAATGGGAATCAATGCTCATGCCAGAGCAGAATATGCCTTAGAATCTGCTTTACAATATATGTCAGAACGTACAGCGTTTGGGAAAACCATTAATAAATTTCAAGCTTTAAGGCATAAAGTGGCCGATTTATACGCAGATATGGAAATCTGTAAGGAGTTTAATTACTCTGTGGCATATAGACTTAATAGAGGCGAGTATGTGGTGAAAGAAGCTACGATGTCTAAATTAAAATCTACTAAAATGGCTGATGAAGTTATTTATCAGTGTTTACAGTTTTTAGGAGGTTATGGTTATATGGAAGATTACCCTATGGCAAGACTTTTAAGAGATAGTAGGTTAGGACCTATTGGTGGAGGAACCTCAGAAATTTTGAGAGAGATTATTGCGAAAATGGTTATCGATAAGAAAGAATATAAACCTGCAACTTAGTTATCATTATATAATAGAGTTTAAACTCTGATAAATAATATGAAATAAAAAGTAATAAATAATTGCAGAATGAATATTACTTTTTATATTTGCAGCCTGAAAATCTAAAAGAGAGGAGGTTAAGAACTATGTTAATTATACCAATAAAAGAAGGAGAAAATATAGATAGAGCGCTTAAGCGTTTTAAGAGAAAATTTGATAAAACTGGAACGAAACGTCAGTTACAGAGTCGTAAGCAGTTTACAAAGCCTTCTGTAGTACGTCGTGCTCAAATACAAAAAGCACAATACATCCAGAATTTAAGAGATCAAGAAGAAATTTAATTCTTCACCTCATAAAATTTAAAAAATCCTGCATTGCAGGATTTTTTTTTGCTGTAATTCAAATGATCTTAGTACATTTAAAATGTACATTAATGTTGTAATTATACGTGATAAACTCGTTTATAGAATATCTCATCCAAGAAAAAAATTATTCGCCGTTAACTGTAAAGGCGTATGAGGGGGATATTCGTGAGTTTCAAAAATTCAATGCAGCTCAATTTGAGCAGGAGAGTATTAATGAAGTAACTTACACTCAAATAAGAACTTGGATAGTTAATTTGTCTGAGCAGAAAATTTCAAATCGAAGTATTAATAGAAAGGTGTCTTCTTTAAGAGCTTATTATAGGTTTCTTCTTAAATTAGAATTAATCTCCGAAAATCCGTTAGCCAAACATAAGGCATTAAAAGTCTCTAAAAAACAACAACTGCCATTTTCTAAATCAGAGATGGATGAGTTGTTTAAGTTGTTTTCGGTAGAAAATAGTTTTGTCGGCCTGCGTAATCAGTTAATAATAGAGTTGTTTTATGCTACAGGTATTCGTAGAATTGAATTGGTCAACCTAAAACTGTCAGACATTAATTTAGATAATAAAACGTTAAAGGTTTTAGGTAAAAGAAATAAAGAACGTATCCTACCGTTAATAGGCTCTATACAAAGCGAGTTTAAGCTGTATTTGGCTAAAAGAAAAGAAGTCGAGAAGGCAGAAAGTGAAAGCTATTTATTTTTAACAGAAAAGGGTGCTAAAATTTACGAAACACTTGTTTACAGAGTTATAAATGAGTATTTTAGTAAAGTGTCTTCGAAGGTGAAGAGGAGTCCGCATATGATAAGGCATACATTTGCAACTCATCTACTAAATCAAGGTGCTAACCTAAATGCTGTTAAAGAACTTCTGGGTCATTCAAGTTTAGCTGCTACTCAAGTTTATACGCATAACAGTATTAATGAATTAAAAAAGGTATATTCCAAAACTCACCCTCGGAGTAAGAATATGTAATTGTCTAACTGCAAAAAATAGAAGATGTATGAAGGTAAACACTCAATCAGTAAACTTTAACGCAGACAAAAAGTTAATCGACTTTATTCAAAAGAGAATGGATAAGTTAGATATGTTTTATGACAAGGTCATAAATGCAGACGTTTATTTAAAATTAGAAAATACGAGCGATAAGGAGAACAAAATTTTTGAAGCACGCGTTAGTGTGCCAGGAGATAGTTTTGTTGTTAAGAAACAATGTAAGTCTTTTGAAGAAGGAGCAGACTCGGCTGTGGCCTCTTTAGGACGTCAACTAAAAAAACGAAAAGAAAAATTAAGAGCTCATATCTAAATAAAATTTTTCAAAAAATGTTTTGAATAAAAAAATAAATCAATACATTTGCAGTCCGTTAGAAATAGCGGGCTTTTTTATTGAGTAAAAAAGTGTAAGATGCCGATGTAGCTCAGCTGGCTAGAGCAGCTGATTTGTAATCAGCAGGTCGTGGGTTCGAGTCCCTCCATCGGCTCTTAAATTTGGAATAAAAAATTAGGTTGTAAGTTGCTCTTTATATTGAGAGTTTTCTTATTTTGGAAGTCGAAAAAAATCTAATAGTTTATAATGTCCTTTCAACATTATAAAAGTTCTTTAAAAAGTTGATGAAATATTATCTTGGGGAGATACTCAAGCGGCCAACGAGGGCAGACTGTAAATCTGCTGACTACGTCTTCGCAGGTTCGAATCCTGCTCTCCCCACTATTTTTTATAAAAGGTAATATTTAAAGATTTATTGCGAGAGTAGCTCAGTTGGTAGAGCGTCAGCCTTCCAAGCTGAATGTCGCCGGTTCGAACCCGGTCTCTCGCTCTAATTTTTTGGCCGGTGTAGCTCAGGGGTAGAGCGTTTCCTTGGTAAGGAAGAGGTCACGGGTTCAAATCCCGTCATTGGCTCTATTAAAGTTTTGAATTTAAATTTTTGAACACTAATATAAATAAGATTAAATAAATTAAACATGGCAAAGGAAACTTTCGATCGTTCGAAACCGCACTTAAATATCGGTACTATCGGACACGTAGATCACGGTAAAACTACTTTAACTGCTGCTATCACTACTGTATTAGCAAATGCAGGATTATCTGAGAAGAGAGACTTCGATACTATCGATAACGCTCCTGAAGAAAAAGAAAGAGGTATCACAATTAATACATCTCACGTTGAATACGCTACAGCTAATCGTCACTACGCTCACGTTGACTGTCCAGGTCACGCCGATTACGTAAAGAACATGGTTACTGGTGCTGCTCAAATGGATGGTGCTATTTTAGTGGTTGCTGCTACTGATGGTCCAATGCCACAAACTCGTGAGCACATCCTTTTAGGACGTCAAGTAGGTATTCCAAGAATGGTTGTATTCATGAATAAAGTGGATATGGTTGATGATGAAGAATTACTTGAATTAGTTGAAATGGAAATTAGAGACTTATTAAGTTTCTACGAGTACGATGGAGATAACGGACCTGTAATTGCTGGTTCTGCTTTAGGTGCCTTAAATGGTGAGCAAAAGTGGGTTGATACAGTAATGGAATTAATGGCAGCTGTTGATTCTTGGATTGAATTACCAAAACGTGATGTTGAAAAAGATTTCTTAATGCCTATCGAGGATGTATTCTCTATTACAGGTCGTGGTACTGTTGCAACTGGTCGTATTGAAACTGGTGTAGCTAATACTGGAGATGCTGTTGATATTATTGGTATGGGTGCTGAGAAATTAGCTTCTACTATTACTGGAGTTGAAATGTTCCGTAAGATATTAGATAGAGGTGAAGCTGGAGATAACGTAGGTATCTTATTAAGAGGTATTGACAAAGCTCAAATCTCAAGAGGTATGGTAATCGTTAAGCCAGGATCTGTAACACCACACGCTAAATTTAAAGCTGAGGTTTATATCTTGAAAAAAGAAGAAGGTGGACGTCACACTCCATTCCATAATAACTACCGTCCACAGTTTTACGTACGTACTACTGATGTAACTGGTAACATTGCTCTTCCTGACGGAATTGAAATGGTAATGCCTGGTGATAACCTTACAATCACAGTTGAGTTAATTCAACCAATTGCGATGAATGTAGGTCTACGTTTCGCTATCCGTGAAGGTGGTAGAACAGTAGGTGCTGGTCAGGTAACTGAAATTTTAGACTAAGATTTTAAATTTTATATAATTAAGGTGTCTTGATCCTTTAATCAAGACGCCTTGATTTATATTTACGGGTTTAGCTCAGTTGGTAGAGCACTGGTCTCCAAAACCAGGTGTCGGGAGTTCGAGTCTCTCAACCCGTGCAAAACGAAATATATATATGGCAGGATTTGTAAATTACGTAAAAGAGTCTTTTGACGAACTTAAAAACAATGTAACTTGGACCCCGTGGTCTGAAGCGCAAAGTCTAACCGTATTAGTAGCTGTTTTTTCGATTGTTTTCTCACTTGCTATTTGGGGAGTTGATACAGTATTTAGTAGAGTCGTAAAGGCTTATTTTACTATGATTAACTAAAACACCATAAAAGCAATGGCTGAAACAAGTGGTAATAAAAAGTGGTACGTAGTACGAGCTGTTAGTGGTCAAGAACATAAGATCAAATCTTATATCGAGAATGAAATTTCTCGATTAGGATTAGAAGATTATGTAGACCAAGTATTAGTTCCTACTGAAAAGGTGATTCAAATACGTAATGGAAAGAAAATCAATAAAGAAAAGGTTTACTTTCCTGGATATATTATGATTCAAGCTAATCTTAGTGGTGAAGTGCCTCACATTATTAAATCTATTACAAATGTAATAGGGTTTTTAGGTGAAACTAAAGGAGGAGATCCTGTGCCATTAAGAATGTCTGAAGTAAATAGAATGTTAGGAAAAGTAGATGAGCTTACTGTTGAGGCAGATGCGAATGTTGCTATTCCTTATACTATTGGAGAAACTGTTAAGGTTATTGATGGCCCATTTAACGGTTTTGATGGTACTATTGAAAAGATAAATGAAGAGAAGCGTAAACTTGAAGTAATGGTGAAAATTTTTGGTAGAAAAACACCATTAGAGTTGAGTTATATGCAAGTAGAAAAAGTATAATATTGTTACAAATATTTGTATTTCTTTGAGCTTCCAACTTAAGAAATACGTTATAGTAAATTACATAAAATGGCAAAAGAATTAAGTAAAGTAGTTAAATTACAAGTTCGGGGAGGTGCAGCGAATCCGTCGCCACCGGTTGGACCCGCTTTAGGTGCTGCTGGAGTTAATATCATGGAATTTTGTAAGCAATTCAACGCTAGAACTCAGGATAAACCTGGAAAAGTTCTACCAGTTGTAATTTCAGTTTACAAAGACAAGTCTTTCGACTTCGTGATCAAAACACCTCCTGCTGCAGTACAATTATTGGAAGCGGCCAAAGTAAAAAAAGGATCTGGAGAACCGAACAGAAGGAAAGTAGCAAAAGTTACTTGGGATCAAATTAAAACCATCGCAGAAGACAAAATGCAAGATTTAAATGCATTTACAGTAGATTCTGCTATGAAAATGGTTGCAGGTACAGCAAGATCAATGGGGATTACCGTAAAAGGTGGAGAAGCTCCTAACTAAAAATTTTTGAAATGGCAAAATTAACAAAAAAGCAAAAAGAAGCGAGAGCTAAGGTTGATAGTAAAAAGATCTACACTCTTGAAGAAGCTTCATCTTTAGTTAAGGAAATAACTTTCACTAAATTTGATGCATCGGTTGATATCGCTGTAAAGCTTGGTGTTGATCCACGTAAAGCAAACCAAATGGTTAGAGGTGTTGTATCTCTTCCTCATGGTACAGGTAAAGACATGAAAGTGTTAGCATTAGTGACTCCAGATAAGGAAGCTGAAGCTAAAGAAGCTGGAGCTGATTACGTAGGATTAGACGAGTATTTACAAAAGATTAAAGAAGGTTGGACAGATGTTGATGTAATCATCACTATGCCAAGTATCATGGGTAAATTAGGTCCTTTAGGTCGTGTTTTAGGACCAAGAGGTTTAATGCCTAACCCAAAAACTGGTACAGTAACTATGGATGTTGCTAAAGCGGTAACAGAAGTAAAAGCTGGTAAAATAGATTTTAAAGTTGATAAAACAGGAATCGTGCATGCTCCAATAGGAAAGGCATCTTTCTCTGCAGATAAATTATTAGATAACGCTAATGAATTGATCTCAACTTTAATGAAATTAAAACCAACAGCAGCAAAAGGTACTTATATGAAGAGTATGTTTATCTCTAGTACGATGAGTCCTAGTATTGCTGTAGAGACTAAAAACGTATAAGTAGTTAAACTTTAATATTATGACAAGAGAAGAAAAATCAAGAGTAATTGAAGAGTTAACTGTACAATTAGCAGAGAATTCAAACTTATATTTAACTGATATATCTGGATTAAATGCAGTAACTACTTCAGAATTACGTAGAGCTTGTTTCAAAGCAAATATTCAATTATCTGTTGTAAAAAATACATTGTTGGAAAAAGCAATGGAAGCTTCTGATAAGGATTATGGTGATTTACCATCTACCTTAAAAGGAAACACTTCTGTAATGTATTCTGAAACAGGTAACGCTCCTGCTAAAGTAATTAAAGCATTCCGTAAAAAATCTGATCGCCCTATTTTAAAAGGGGCTTTCATTGAGGAAGCTGTTTACTTAGGAGATGAGCAATTAGATGCCTTAGTAGATATCAAATCTAAAGAAGAGTTAATTGGAGATGTAATTGCATTATTACAATCACCAGCTAAGAACGTTGTTTCTGCTCTTAAATCTGGAGGAGGTAAAATTTCAGGTATCTTAAAAACATTATCTCAAAAAGAGGGATAATACTTAGCGTGTACGCACTTAAACAAATTATATTTTAAAAATTATTAAAACGATAGAAAAATGGCAGATTTAAAAGATTTCGCAGAGCAATTAGTTAACTTAACAGTAAAAGAAGTTAATGAATTAGCTACTATTTTAAAAGACGAATACGGTATTGAACCAGCTGCTGCTGCAGTTGCAGTTGCTGCAGGTGGAGCTGCTGCAGGTGGCGAAGCTGCTGAAGAGCAAACTGAATTTGATGTAATCCTTAAGGCCGCTGGTGGATCTAAATTAGCAGTTGTAAAATTAGTTAAAGAATTAACTGGTTTAGGATTAAAAGAAGCTAAAGGATTAGTTGATGATGCACCAAGTGCAATCAAAGAAGGTGTATCTAAAGATGAAGCTGAAGGCTTAAAATCATCATTAGAAGAAGCTGGAGCTGAAGTTGAGCTTAAGTAAGCTTAATTTTAACCTACAATATATGGTTTAGGTCTGGAGGCAACTCTATGACCTAAACCCTTTTGTGTATATAAATGGCATATACACGTTTTATTTAATTTTTAATCAAAATCTCGTTCATCGATGTTAGCAAAAAAAGCTGAAAGATTAAATTTCTCTTCTATTGTAAATAGAACCGAATATCCAGATTTTCTTGATATTCAAATAAAATCCTTCCAGGATTTCTTCCAATTAGAGACTAAATCAGAAGAAAGAGGAAATGAGGGACTCTACAACACCTTCATGGAAAACTTTCCAATTACAGACACAAGAAATCAATTTGTATTAGAATTTTTGGATTACTTTATTGATCCACCAAGATATTCAATTGAAGAGTGTATTGAAAGAGGATTAACATACAGTGTTCCACTTAAAGCCAGGTTAAAACTTTATTGTACAGACCCTGAACATGAGGATTTCGAGACCATTGTTCAAGATGTGTACTTAGGTACTATACCTTACATGACTCCAAGTGGTACGTTTTGTATAAATGGTGCTGAACGTGTAGTTGTTTCACAATTACATAGATCACCAGGTGTATTCTTTAGTCAATCATTTCACGCCAACGGTACAAAATTATATTCTGCCAGAGTAATTCCTTTTAAAGGTTCTTGGATAGAATTTGCTACAGACATTAACAGTGTTATGTATGCATATATTGATAGAAAGAAAAAATTACCTGTTACAACTTTATTTAGAGCCATAGGCTTTGAACGTGATAAGGATATTCTTGAAATTTTTGACCTTGCTGAAGAAGTTAAGGTTTCAAAATCAGGATTGAAAAAGGTGATTGGTCGCAAATTGGCTGCTCGTGTTTTAAACACATGGCATGAAGATTTTGTTGACGAAGACACGGGAGAAGTAGTATCTATTGAGCGAAACGAGATCGTTCTTGATCGTGATACTATTATCGACAAAGATAACATCGAAGAAATTTTAGAGGCTGGTGTAAAAACTATCCTTTTACATAAAGAAAGTGCTGAGCAAGGTGATTACGCCATTATTCATAATACCTTGCAAAAAGACCCTACAAACTCAGAAAAAGAGGCTGTAGAGCATATCTATAGACAATTACGTAATGCCGAGCCGCCTGATGAAGAAACTGCTAGAGGTATTATCGATAAATTATTCTTTAGTGACCAACGTTATTCTTTAGGAGAAGTTGGACGTTACAGAATGAATAAAAAATTAGGTCTTGATATTGGAATGGATAAGCAAGTGCTTACCAAATTAGATATCATTACCATTATTAAATATTTAATTGAGCTTATTAACTCTAAAGCAGAGATTGATGATATCGATCACCTTTCTAACAGACGTGTACGTACTGTAGGTGAACAATTATCTTCTCAGTTTGGTGTTGGTTTAGCTCGTATGGCGCGTACTATTCGTGAACGTATGAATGTTCGTGATAATGAGGTTTTCACACCTATTGATTTGATTAATGCTAAGACCTTATCGTCTGTAATTAATTCTTTCTTTGGTACGAACCAGTTATCTCAATTTATGGATCAAACCAATCCATTAGCTGAGATTACTCATAAGCGTCGTTTATCTGCATTGGGGCCTGGTGGTCTGTCAAGAGAACGTGCCGGATTTGAGGTTCGTGATGTTCACTATACGCACTACGGTCGTTTATGTCCAATTGAAACTCCTGAGGGACCAAATATTGGATTAATTTCTTCTTTAAGTGTATATGCTAAGGTTAACAGTATGGGATTCATCGAAACGCCATATAGAAAAGTTAACGAAGGTGTTGTTGATATTACTAACACACCAACTTACCTAAGTGCTGAGGAAGAAGAAGGCATGTTAATTGCTCAAGCTAATATCAATGTAGATGATATTGGTAAGATTGAAGAAGATAAAATTATTGCACGTCAAGAAGGTGACTTCCCAGTTATCGACCCGATGAATGTGCATTATACAGATGTAGCGCCAAATCAAATTGCGTCTATTTCTGCATCTTTAATTCCGTTCTTAGAGCATGATGATGCCAACCGTGCATTAATGGGATCTAATATGATGCGTCAAGCCGTACCATTATTACGTCCTCAAGCACCAATTGTTGGTACAGGATTAGAACGTCAAGTAGCATCAGATTCAAGAGTACTTATCAATGCCGAAGGTAATGGTGAAGTAGAATACGTTGATGCTAATGAAATTACTATAAAGTACGAACGTACTGAAGAAGAAGCAATGGTAAGCTTTGAAGGCGACACCAAAACTTATCCTTTAGTGAAGTTTAGAAAAACGAACCAAGGTACATCTATTAACTTAAAGCCTATTGTAACAAAAGGTGATAAGGTTAAGAAAGGACAAGTACTTTGTCAAGGTTATGCAACTGAAAATGGAGAGTTAGCTTTAGGTAGAAATATGAAAGTAGCCTTTATGCCTTGGAAAGGGTATAACTTTGAGGATGCAATTGTAATTTCTGAAAAAGTTGTTCGTGATGATATATTTACATCTATTCATATTGATGAGTATTCATTAGAAGTTAGAGATACTAAATTAGGAAACGAAGAGTTGACTAATGATATTCCTAACGTTTCTGAAGAAGCTACAAAAGATTTAGATGAAAACGGAATGATTAGAATTGGTGCTGAAATCCACCCAGGTGATATCTTAATTGGTAAAATTACACCTAAAGGGGAGAGTGATCCAACACCAGAAGAAAAATTATTACGTGCTATTTTCGGTGACAAGGCTGGTGATGTTAAGGATGCATCTTTAAAAGCATCTCCATCATTACATGGTGTTGTTATTGAGAAGAAATTATTTGCAAGAGCAATAAAAGATAAACGTAAAAGAGCTAAGGATAAAGAAGATATCCAAGCACTTGAAAATATCTACTATGCAAAATTTGATGCATTACAAGATGTTTTAGTTGAAAAATTATTTGCAATTGTTAATGGTAAAACTGCACAGGGTATCTTTAATGATTTAGGAGAAGAAATTATTCCTAAAGGTAAAAAGTATACGCTTAAAATGTTAAACTCGGTAGATGACTACACGCATTTAACATCAGGGACTTGGACTACAGATGCACATACAAATAGTTTAATTGCTGATTTAATTCACAATTACAAAATCAAAGAAAATGATTTACAAGGATCATTAAGACGTGAGAAGTTTACTATTTCTGTGGGAGATGAGTTACCATCAGGTATTATTAAATTAGCTAAGGTTTATGTTGCTAAAAAACGTAAACTAAAAGTAGGTGATAAAATGGCGGGACGTCACGGTAACAAGGGTATTGTTGCACGTATTGTTCGTCAAGAAGATATGCCTTTCTTAGAAGATGGAACACCGGTTGATATTGTATTAAATCCGTTAGGTGTACCTTCTCGTATGAATATTGGTCAGATTTATGAAACTGTACTTGGATGGGCAGGTCAAAAATTAGGACGTACATATGCTACTCCAATTTTTGATGGTGCTACTTTAGATCAAATTAATTCGTTTACGGATGAAGCTGGAGTACCAAGATTCGGTCATACATACTTGTATGATGGAGGAACAGGTTCTCGTTTTGATCAACCTGCAACTGTTGGTGTAATCTATATGATTAAATTAGGTCATATGATTGACGATAAGATGCACGCACGTTCTATCGGACCTTACTCTTTAATTACTCAACAGCCTCTTGGTGGTAAAGCACAATTTGGTGGTCAGCGTTTTGGAGAGATGGAAGTTTGGGCACTTGAAGCATATGGAGCATCAAGTACTCTACGTGAAATTTTAACAGTAAAATCTGATGATGTAATTGGTAGAGCTAAAACTTACGAGGCAATCGTTAAGGGTGAACCAATGCCAGAACCAGGCCTTCCAGAATCATTCAATGTATTGATGCATGAATTGAAAGGTTTAGGTTTAGACATTAGATTAGAGGAATAATTCAGAGGGATTCTGGTCGTTACCGGCCAGAATCCTATATAGTTTACAAAATAATTCGATAGCACCATATATTATGGCAAGAAAACAAGATAAGAATACAGTACAGAGATTTAATAAAATCTCAATTGGTTTAGCTTCTCCAGAGTCTGTTTTAGCAGCATCTCGTGGCGAGGTTTTAAAACCAGAAACTATCAATTATCGTACACATAAACCAGAACGTGATGGATTATTCTGTGAGCGTATTTTTGGTCCTGTTAAGGATTTTGAATGTGCTTGTGGGAAATACAAACGTATCCGTTATAAAGGGATTGTTTGTGACCGTTGTGGAGTTGAAGTAACAGAAAAGAAGGTAAGAAGAGATAGAGTAGGGCATATTAATTTAGTAGTTCCTGTTGCTCACATCTGGTATTTCCGTTCGTTACCAAACAAAATTGGTTATTTATTAGGGTTGCCATCTAAGAGATTAGATATGATTATTTACTACGAACGCTACGTAGTAATCCAACCTGGTATTGCTAAAAATGCCGAAGGAGAACCATTACAAAAAATGGATTTCTTAACAGAGGAAGAGTATTTAAATATACTTGAATCTATACCTGTAGAAAATCAGTATTTAGACGAGACTGATCCAAATAAATTTATTGCTAAGATGGGAGCTGAATGCTTAATTGACCTTCTTGCAAGAATTGATTTAGATGTATTATCGTATGAATTAAGACATAAAGCGAATAACGAAACTTCTAAACAACGTAAAACTGAAGCTTTAAAACGTTTACAAGTTGTTGAAGCATTCCGTGATTCAAACTTAAACCGTGAGAATAGACCAGAATGGATGATTATGAAAGCCGTTCCAGTAATTCCACCAGAATTAAGACCATTAGTTCCTTTAGATGGAGGTCGTTTTGCGACATCTGATTTAAATGATTTATACCGTCGTGTTATTATCAGAAACAACCGTCTTAAGAGATTGGTTGAAATTAAGGCTCCAGAAGTAATTTTACGTAATGAAAAACGTATGTTACAGGAATCTGTAGATTCGTTATTTGATAATACACGTAAGGCATCTGCAGTGAAAACGGATTCTAACAGACCGTTAAAATCACTTTCAGATTCATTAAAAGGTAAACAAGGTCGTTTCCGTCAAAACTTACTTGGTAAACGTGTTGATTACTCTGCACGTTCGGTAATTGTTGTTGGACCAGAATTAAAATTATTTGAATGTGGATTGCCTAAAAATATGGCAGCAGAATTATACAAACCTTTTATTATCAGAAAACTGATTGAAAGAGGAATTGTAAAAACTGTAAAATCTGCAAAGAAAATTATAGACAGAAAAGAGCCTGTAGTTTGGGATATCTTAGAGAATGTTCTTAAAGGACATCCAGTATTACTAAACCGTGCTCCTACGTTACACAGATTGGGTATTCAAGCTTTCCAACCAAAACTTATTGAAGGAAAAGCAATCCAATTACACCCGCTTGTATGTACAGCCTTTAATGCCGATTTTGATGGGGATCAAATGGCAGTGCATTTACCATTAGGACCTGAAGCTATTTTAGAATGTCAATTATTAATGTTGGCATCTCATAATATCTTAAACCCAGCCAACGGTTCTCCAGTAACTGTACCTTCTCAGGATATGGTACTTGGTCTTTATTATATGACTAAGTTACGTATGTCAACTCCAGAATTAGTAGTTAAAGGTGAAGGCCTTACTTTCTATTCTCCGGAAGAAGTAACAATTGCTTACAATGAAAAGCAGGTTGATTTAAATGCATCTATTAAAGTTAGAACTGTAGACTTTAATGAAGAAGGACAGTTAGTAAATCAAATTATTGAAACTACTGTTGGTCGTGTGTTATTTAATGAAAAAGTGCCAGAAGCAGCAGGATACATTAACGAAGTACTTACTAAAAAATCATTGAGAGATATTATCCATGGTATTTTAAAAGCTACAAGTGTTCCTGAAACGGCGGCATTCCTTGATGAAATTAAAACATTAGGATATAAGTTTGCATTCCAAGGTGGATTATCATTTAGTTTAGGTGATATTATTATTCCAGCTGAGAAACATGGTATGATTGATAAAGCTAATACCCAAGTAGATGGTATTATGGCTAACTATAACATGGGACTTATTACTAATAACGAACGTTATAACCAAGTTATTGATATTTGGACTTCTACAAATGCTGAGCTTACAGAGCTTTCAATGAAACGTATTAGAGAAGACCAACAAGGATTTAACTCTGTGTATATGATGCTTGATTCTGGAGCCCGTGGTTCTAAAGAGCAGATTAGACAGTTAACCGGTATGCGTGGATTAATGGCTAAGCCTAAAAAATCTAATGCTGGTGGTGGTGAAATTATTGAAAATCCAATTCTTTCTAACTTTAAAGAAGGTCTTTCAATTTTAGAATACTTTATCTCTACTCACGGTGCTCGTAAAGGTCTTGCCGATACAGCATTAAAAACAGCCGATGCAGGTTATTTAACACGTCGTTTAGTAGATGTATCTCAAGATGTAATTATTTACAGTGAAGATTGTGGTACGTTAAGAGGTATTGAAGTTAAGCCATTAAAGAAGAACGAAGAAGTTATTGAAACTTTAGGGGCAAGAATTGAAGGTCGTACATCATTAAATGATGTTTTCCATCCATTAACTGAAGAGTTAATTGTTGCTTCTGGAGAACATATAGACGAAACTATTGCTCAACGTATTGAAGAATCACCATTAGATTCTGTCGAAGTACGCTCAGCTTTATCATGTGAAGCTAAAAAAGGTATTTGTGCTAAATGTTACGGTCGTAACTTGGCAACAGGTAAAATGGTTCAACGAGGAGAAGCTGTTGGTGTTGTAGCTGCACAGTCAATTGGAGAACCAGGTACGCAGTTAACATTACGTACATTCCACGTGGGTGGTATTGCAGGTAACATTTCTGAAGAGAATAAATTAACTGTAAAATTTGATGGCGTTGCTGAAATTGAAGATCTTAAAACGGTTAAGAGTGTTGACAATGAAGGAAATGAAGTAGATGTAGTTATTTCAAGAACTTCTGAGTTAAAATTAGTAGACGCTAAAACAGGTATTACTTTAAGTACAAATAATATTCCTTACGGTTCATTTATCTATGTGAAGAATGGACAGAAAGTTAAATCTGGTGATGTTATTTGTCAATGGGATCCATATAACGGTGTGATTATTTCTGAGTTTGCTGGTAAAGTAACTTTCGAAAATATTGAGCAAGGTGTGACTTATCAAGTTGAAATTGATGAGCAAACAGGATTCCAAGAAAAAGTAATTTCTGAATCAAGAAATAAAAAGTTAATCCCAACTATTCATATTGTGAATAGTAAAGGTGAAACAATGCGTTCTTACAACTTACCAGTAGGAGCACATATGATGATTGATGATGGAGATAAAATTGAAGTTGGTAAAATTTTAGTTAAGATTCCTCGTAAATCTGCTAAAGCAGGGGATATTACCGGTGGTTTACCGCGTGTAACAGAATTGTTTGAAGCACGAAACCCATCTAACCCAGCTGTTGTAAGTGCTATTGATGGAGTTGTATCTTTCGGAAAAATCAAGCGTGGTAACCGTGAGATTATTATCGAATCTAAATTAGGAGAGGTTAAAAAATATCTTGTAAAACTATCTAATCAAATCTTAGTTCAAGAGAATGATTACGTTAAAGCAGGTATGCCACTTTCTGATGGTTCTATTACTCCAAACGATATTTTAAATATTAAAGGACCTTCAGCAGTTCAACAATACTTAGTAAATGAAGTACAAGAAGTATATCGTTTACAAGGTGTGAAAATTAACGATAAGCACTTTGAGGTAGTAGTACGTCAAATGATGCGTAAGGTTAAAATTATTGACTCTGGAGATACTATTTTCTTAGAAAATCAATTAGTACATAAATCAGATTTCATTGAAGAAAACGATAATATTTTCGGAATGAAAGTTGTTGAAGATCCAGGACAATCTGATGTGTTAAAAGCAGGTCAAATCGTTACTTTACGTCAATTAAGAGATGAAAACTCTGTATTACGTAGAGAAGATAAACAATTAGTTACAGCTCGTGATGCAAGTCCAGCGACAGCTACTCCAATACTTCAAGGTATTACCAGAGCATCGTTACAGACTAAATCATTTATATCAGCTGCATCTTTCCAAGAAACAACTAAAGTACTTAATGAGGCGGCAGTAAACGCTAAAGAAGATACGCTAGAAGGATTGAAAGAAAATGTAATTGTTGGTCATAGAATTCCAGCCGGTACAGGTGTTAGAAGTTACGATAATATTATTGTTGGTTCTAAGGAAGAATTTGACGAAATGATGAAAGCTAAAGAAGAAATGAACTTTAACTAAGATTATGAGTGATAAAAAAGATGCTCCTAAACAAGGGCAGATTAATATTGAGTTAGATGAAAAGATTGCCGAAGGCACTTATTCTAATCTTGCTATAATTAATCATTCAGTATCAGAGTTTGTTGTTGATTTTGTGAGTATCATGCCTGGTACACCTAAAAGCAAGGTGAAGTCAAGAATTATTTTGACACCGCAGCATGCAAAAAGACTTTTAAAAGCTCTTAACGATAATGTTAAGCGCTTTGAAAAGGCTCATGGAGAAATCAAAGATTATGAGCAACCCCCGATACCATTAAATTTTGGTCCAACGGGACAAGCATAAATTAAAAACCCTTTTGAAATTTCAAAAGGGTTTTTTTATGACTTTTTTTTAAGCAACTTCTTGTGCTTTATTGTAGTGAAATTTTAAGGCACCGGAAGGGCACTTTTTAATCTGTTTAATTATTTTTTTGGTAGATGCGCCTTCTAAATTTATCCAAGGAATAACAGAATGTCTAAATACATTAGATAATTGCTTAGCACATTTTTCTGCATTAACGCAGTTACAGGGTTGGTAAGTTACAGTAATATCAGAATTACTAAAACTATAGGCTTCAGTTTTCATAAGTAGATCATTTTGGGGTTCTAATCTATTCTCAATTTAATCTTGACCTAATAAAGAAAACAAATAATTACGTTAAAACGTAAAAAAAAGAGGTTTAAAACTGTTAAAACCTCTTTTTTATTAATGTAAAACGTTGATTTTCAATACTTTATTAATTGTTATTTATACTCTGAAGTAAAATGTAATTTAACATTAGGATACTTTTGTTGTGTCATCTGTAATGAAAACATTGAATCGGCTAAAAACACTAATTGGCCTTGTTTATCCTTGGCAAGATATCTGTTTTTAACTCTTAAAAATTCTTTGTATTCTTCACTTTTCTCATCTTCGGTTGCTACCCAACAGGCTTTGTGTACGTTTAAATTCTCGTAGCTACATTTCGCACCATACTCATGTTCTAATCGATACTGAATTACTTCGTATTGAAGTGCACCTACAGTTCCTATTACCTTTCTACCATTTAACTCTAAAGTAAATAGCTGTGCCACTCCTTCATCCATTAATTGGTCAATCCCTTTGAATAATTGCTTTGATTTTAAAGGATCGGCGTTGTTAATATATCTAAAGTGTTCTGGTGAGAAACTTGGAATCCCTTTATAATGAATTTTTTCTCCTTCGGTCAAGGTATCACCAATTTTGAAATTTCCTGTATCATGAAGTCCAACGATGTCACCAGGATAAGACACATCTACAATTTCTTTCTTTTCAGCAAAAAAAGCATTTGGACTGGAGAACTTTAATTTTTTGTTTAACCTAACATGAGTGTAGGGTGTATTACGTTTAAACTGACCAGAAACTATTTTAATAAACGCTAGTCGGTCTCTGTGATTAGGGTCCATGTTTGCGTGAATTTTAAACACAAATCCAGTAAACTTGTCTTCATCTGGTTTAACCAAACGTTCCTCACTTTGTTTTGGTCGCGGTGTTGGAGCAATATCAACAAAGCAATCTAATAGCTCTCTAACACCAAAATTGTTTAATGCAGAACCAAAAAACACAGGTTGTAATTTACCTTCTAAATATTCTGTTTTATTGAATTCAGGATAGATTCCTTCAACAAGTTCGGTTTCTTCTCTTAACGTATTCGCGGCAGTTTCTCCTATTAAACCATCTAATTCTGGAGAGTTTAAGTCAGATATTTCGATAGTTTCCTCAATATCTTTTCTACTATCCCCACTAAATAAGTTGATGTTTTTTTCCCAAATGTTATAAATTCCTTTAAAATCATAACCCATACCAATGGGATAGCTTAATGGTGTAACTTTTAGTCCTAACTTTTGTTCTATTTCATCTAATAAGTCAAAAGCATCTTTACCTTCACGGTCCATTTTGTTAATGAAAACAATCATTGGTATGTTTCGCATTCTACAAACTTCAACCAATTTTTCTGTTTGTTCCTCAACCCCTTTTGCAACATCAATAACTACAATAACACTATCTACAGCAGTTAAAGTTCTAAAAGTGTCTTCAGCAAAATCCTTGTGACCAGGAGTATCTAAGATATTTATTTTAGTTCCGTTATATTCAAAAGCTAAAACAGAAGTAGCTACAGAAATACCACGCTGGCGTTCAATCTCCATAAAGTCACTGGTAGCTCCTTTTTTTATTTTATTACTTTTTACAGCTCCAGCCTCATTAATGGCACCACCAAATAATAAAAGTTTTTCTGTTAAAGTTGTTTTACCGGCATCTGGATGGGAAATAATACCGAAAGTTCGTCGTCTGTTAATCTCTGAATTGAAACTCATAATCTATATTGCAAATGGTCTGCAAAGATACTATTATATCCTACAAATTATAGCTTGAGTAATTGTGAATTATTAAATTCTACTTTCCGCACTTTATTTTTTATTTTTACGGGCTATATTTAACCTATGATTGAAGAAAAAGTTATTCTTGTTGATGAAACGGGTAAAGCCATTGGTTTAATGCCAAAAATGGAAGCACATGAAAAAGCCTTATTGCATCGTGCGTTTTCAGTTTTTGTTTTTAATAAGCAAAATGAACTTATGCTGCAGAAAAGAGCAGCACATAAATACCATTCACCCTCTTTATGGACTAACACTTGTTGCAGCCACCAAAGAGATGGAGAAGGTAATGTAGAAGCCGGAAGAAGGAGACTTCAAGAAGAAATGGGATTTGTGACCGATCTTGAAGAAGTGACGTCGTTTATGTATAAGGCCCCTTTTGATAACGGACTTACAGAACATGAATTTGATCACATTTTAGTGGGGAAGTTTAATGAAGAACCAAATATTAATCCAGATGAAGTTGAAGATTGGAAATGGATGTCGTTAGAAGCTGTTAAAGCTGATATGGCGGTTAATCCTGAAGATTACACAGCTTGGTTTAAAATTATATTTGAGAAATATTACAGTTTTATTAAAATCTAAATATGATTGCAACGGTAAGTAGAAAGGCTCATTTTAACGCAGCGCATAGGCTGTTTAGAGCGGATTGGGATTTTGAAAAGAACCAAGAGGTTTTTGGAAAATGTAATAACCCCAATTTCCATGGACATAATTACGAATTGATTGTTCATGTTACTGGTCCTATTTCCAAGGAAACAGGTTTTGTAATTGATATGAAGATTTTAAAAGATTTGATTAAATTGGAAATCGAAGAAGCTTTCGATCACAAAAATTTAAATCTGGATGTCCCAGAGTTTAAAGATTTAAACCCAACAGCTGAAAATATTTCGGTGGTAATATTTAATAAATTAAGACCAAAAATTGAATCTAATTTGGAATTAAAGATTACGTTGTTTGAAACGCCTCGCAACTCGGTAACCTATTCTGGCCAATAAAAAATATGATTAAACTATATCCGCTAAAATTTTCACCCATTCTCAAATCAAAAATTTGGGGAGGAGAAAAACTAATTTCCAAATTAGGAAAGCAAAGCGGGTTGACTAATATTGGTGAAAGTTGGGAAATTAGTGACGTTAAAGGTGATGTTTCTATCGTTTCTAATGGACCACTTAAAGGATCGAATTTAAAATCATTGCTTGGTACTTACGAATCTGATTTTGTGGGTGCTAAAAACTTTAAACAATTTGGTTTAGAGTTTCCGTTACTTATAAAATTTATAGATGCCAAAACCCCTTTGAGCATTCAATTGCACCCCAATGATAAATTGGCAGCACAACGTCATAATTCATTTGGGAAAACGGAAATGTGGCATGTAGTTCAGGCAGATTCAAAGGCAGATTTGATAGTGGGTTTTAATAGGCCAATGACTAAGGAGGTTTATTTAAAACACTTGAGTGAAAAAACACTACCTAGTATTTTGAATTTTGAACCTGTAAAGGAAGGAGATACTTTTTTTATTGAAGTTGGTAGAATTCATGCCATTGGTGCAGGAGTTTTATTGGCAGAAATTCAGCAGACGAGTGATATTACTTATAGAGTTTATGATTGGGATAGGGTAGATGAAAATGGTAACGAGAGAGAGTTGCATAATGATTTAGCAATAGATGCTTTTAATTTTGAGTTAAAAAACGACTATAAAGTATCTTATGCAAAAGATAAAAATAGGAGTAATGAAATGGTGAGTTGTAGTTATTTTACTACTAATTATTTGAAATTAGATAAACCTAAGACTTTCATAAATAACAAAGATTCGTTTGTGATTTATATGTGTGTTGAAGGAAAAGCGAATATAGTAGCAGAGGACTTTAGTGAGGAGTTAAATATGGGGGAAACAATATTGGTTCCAGCAGGTATAAAGAACTATGAAATAAGTACTCAAAATGCTACACTATTAGAAGTTTATGTGTAATTTTGCAATCAAATTTAAACAAGAATAATTATGGCAAATGTTAGAGACCTTAAAAAAGACATTAACTACGTATTAGGAGATATTATAGAAGCTGTTTATGTGTGGGAATATACTAATACAGATAAGGACACAACAGAGAGTGAAGCAATAATTGATGAAGCTATCGTTACTTTTGACGAGTTAATTGCCAAGGTAAATTCAAAAAATGTTGAAAATAAAAAAGCGCATTTTAAAACGGTAAAGGCTGAGTTAGAGGAACGTGGAAGAGCGTTAATCGGAAAGATTAATAATCTTTAATAAAAAGTTTAAAAAACGTTTGCAAATATAGTTTTCTCAATTATATTTGCACTCGCAAAAGCCGATGTAGCTCAGCTGGCTAGAGCAGCTGATTTGTAATCAGCAGGTCGTGGGTTCGAGTCCCTCCATCGGCTCAAAAAGCATCTTGAATTTCAAGATGCTTTTTTTTATGCCTATTATTTTGTGATTATTTGGTTCTCGGACTATCAAATGAATAGTTGAATACTCTTTCACTGGGTAAGCCTTGAGAATCCAATATTGAGATTGCAGCAGTGTAAGTTGTTTGTGGTAGAAAATTGAATGCTCCAGAGCACATTCCATGTCCTATTTTTAAGATTCCTTCATGTGCCCTTAAAATGTATTCTGAACTGCGCTTATTTGAGTTATTAGTGAGTTTAACTTTATACAATACCATCTTGTCATTTTCAATTGTAAAGTTTAGGTACATTGATGGACCACAGCCGTAATACTGTACTTCTTTTGATTGAAATTTAAAATCGAGATTAACTTCTTCGTTATTGTTATCTGGTATAACCTCCCAAGATAATGCTGTATTTGTTTTAGAATTTTTTAGATACCTATTAAATGTTATGGGTTTTTTACTCCCTGAAGGAATGTATTTGAAGGTATAATGCTCACCTACAACCAATGGTGTATTGGGGCAAAAAAGTGCTTGTGATAGTCTAAATTCACCTTTGTTAGATTCTACTAAATAAAGTTCTATTCGATTGGAATTTGATGCTTCCAAATAAACTTCTGCATGTATTAATTTGGAAATTATATGCTGTTGATTTCCATACATTTCTATTAGAATCTGCCCATCTTGAGTTATGGTGTTTTCACTTGGGTAGAAATATTTAGCTCCAGACATGCAATCTGCAAAAAGCGGAAGGCTTAGAAATAAGAGCGTAATTGTGGTGAGTACTGATTTCATAAGTTTGGTTTATGTAATCATATCAATTGTTATGCCTAAATGTATTCCATAAAAAAGCCCAAACTATGTTTGGGCTTTTATTAATGCTATAAAGTAGTATTAATTACTATTATTTTTACGTTCTTCTATGGTTTCTAAAAGCGTTTTACCATAATGTGAAGATTTAATTTTTGGAGTTAAAGACTTATAAATGGTATCTAAATATTTAATACTTGTATTGGGGATTTCTGAAAGCGCCAAATATGGTGCAACTTCACTATCCTTATTATTTACAGCAAAGTTAATAGTGTAAAAGTACTTACGCTTTAATAAGCCGTCGTATTGCTTGTTAATGTACTCAACTTTAGCGCTATCATTTTCTTTTAAGGCTTCAAAATTCTCTTTAATTAAATCTAAGTTTTTGTTGTTAAACTTAGCCATCATTATGAGGTATTCGTCCAACTTTGCCTGTTGTTTAGAGCCCTTAATAGTAGCATCAAATACAAAGTTTTTAAGTGTTGTATTAATTTCTGTAGAGCCTTGATCAGCGAAGAATACTAAAGCGCCTTCATCATTATCGTGTTTGTCTAATCTTAAATAAAGAACTTCAGGGTAGTCTAAATTTGCTCCTAATTTAAATTTTGATTCGCCATTGATTTCAAGGGAATCGATAGTAACGATATTGGTATCAACCTGCCTTTGTAAATAAACGGTTCCTTTTTTTAAGCCTTTAATATTTCCGTTTAATGTAAAGTTGTGTTTATCTGAAGAGCAAGAGCTAAAAAGTATTACTGCTACGAGAATAAAAAGTTGTTTCATGATAAAAAATTTGGTGGGCAAATATCCCATATTTTTAAATTAAATACTAACCTGCAGCAGCTATTTTCATTAGTTCTGCACATAAAATAGCGCCATAGGTTCCGACTACGTATCCAAACACAGCTAATAAGGCACCTACTGTTGCCAGTGAAGGGTGAAAGGCAGCTGCAACAACTGGTGCTGATGCTGCTCCACCTACGTTTGCCTGACTTCCAACGGCCAAAAAGAAATATGGTGCTTTGATAAGTTTTGCAACCAAAATTAAAAGCCCAGCATGAATAGCCATCCATACTAATCCAATAAATATTAACCCTGGGTTGTCTAATATTTTGCCTAAATCCATTTTCATACCTATTGTGGCTACTAATATGTAAATGAAAACGCTTCCTATTTTACTCGCTCCTGCGCCTTCAAGGTTTCTTGCTTTTGTAAATGATAAAAGGATACCCATTGTAGTAGCTATAGAAATAAGCCAGAAAAAGCTACTTCCAAAAGAAGATAATGCACTTTTAGGATCACTTACGGCAACAAAGTTGTCTTTTAAATAGGTTGAAATGACTTCAGATCCGAAATGAGCAATACCAACTGATACAAAGGCAAACATTAAAATTAACATGTAATCGGTAACCGAAGGAACTCTGGATATTTTTTGAGAAAATGCATGCATTTTCTCTTTTAAAGCATTGATTGCAGTATTATCGGCTTGTAGCCAATTGTCAATTTTTTCTTTTTTACCAATCCCTAAAAGAAGAACAGCCATCCAAATATTGGCAACGACTATATCTACAAGTACCATACCTCCATATAACTCTTGATTGTATTCATAAATTTCTAACATTGCGGCTTGATTTGCTCCACCACCAATCCAACTTCCGGCAAGTGTAGCCAAGCCTCTCCATGTGGCATCAAACCCAATTCCACCAACAGTTTCAGGTGAAACGTAAGAAATTAATAAAATAGCAATCGGGCCTCCGATTACAATACCAATGGTTCCTGTGAAAAACATAATTAATGCCTTAGGACCAAGATTAAAAATTCCTTTTAAATCAATACTAATGGTTAATAAAACTAAGGAAGCAGGTAATAAATATCTACTTGCAATAAAATAGGTTTGTGAGACTTCGTCAGATATTAAATTTAAAGAATTGAATATAGCAGGTATTAAATAACACATTAATAAGCCCGGTACATACTTGTAAAATTTTGGCCAAAAGCCTTCTTTTTTATTTTCAGTAAAAAAAACAAAACCTAATGCTAACATTAGGAGTCCAAAAACAATGGCGTCGTTTGAAAAAATTGGTGGATTACTCATTTTCTAATTTTATTGTGGAATTGCAAAGTAGATAAAATTAGGGGCTAATAAAAATGAGATATAAATTAATTTGATTTGGATTTAGGTTCTCTTTTTTGCTGCTTTAAATATTGCATGAGCATCCATTCAATTTGTCCGTTAGTACTTCTAAATTCATCGGCAGCCCATTTTTCTATGGCCTTTAACATATCTTCATTTATTCGCAATGCGAATGCTTTTTTCTTAGCCATGTTGTTTAGAATTTATATGTTTAGATCTAAAAAATAAAAATATTGGCAGCAATACCGTAAATGCAATAACCGTTGGAAGAAACCACTGTCCCAATTGTTGTTGTGATTGCAATGCATATTGAATGGTGAAATAATTGATGTAAGCAAATAGCACTGCACAAAATAAATTGATTAATCTTAAAGTTTGGGTGCTAAACTTGTAATTTCGGTAGGCATTTTCAGTGGTGATTTTTACCATGTAATTGTGGTATTCTGGAAATCTATTCACAATAAATAGTAGTAAATAAGTCGTCAGAAATAGTATTGGTAATATCCAAATTGTAGACTTGTCTCCGAAATCATCTGCAATGCCAGAAGCGTTAAAATGAGTTGGAATGGTGTCCGGTAAAGTGGAATAGTTAGACCATGAATAACCCCAAGAGAATAGTAGTAGAGAAAAGGTAGTTAACTCTACTAATATATCTATTGTTTGTAGTGGTATTATAATTTTAGGTCTATTTGTACTCATCAATTATCGGTTTTTGTCTCGTTCAAAAATTACACTTGACCAATTTTGGCCTATGTGATTAACAGACCAACCTTCTCTAGCATGTTGGTTAAGCATGTCTTCAAACTTTTCTACTCTGTTTGTGAATCCTAATTTTGGAATTACAACTTTATATTCTTTCATATTTTTATTATTGATTTAAGGTACCAGTGTTTAGCACAGGTGATGCATCTTTATCGCCACATAATACAACCATTAAGTTACTGACCATGGCAGCCTTTCTTTCTTCATCGAGTTCTACTACCGATTTTTTACTTAGTTCTTCCAAAGCCATTTCAACCATGCTAACAGCCCCTTCTACAATTTTATGTCTTGCAGCAACTATAGCAGTAGCTTGTTGTCTTTTAAGCATAGCATTGGCAATTTCTTGTGCATATGCTAAATAACCTATTCTTGCTTCTAATACTTCTATTCCAGCAATGGAAAGACGTTCTTCTATTTCTTTTTCTAATGCCTCACTAACTTCGTTTACACTAGATCTAAGAGTGATGTCTTCATCGTGACCTTCATCAGCAAAATTATCATAAGGATACATACTTGCAAGCTTTCTAACAGCCGCATCGGTTTGAACGCGTACAAAATTCTCGTAATTATCTACATCAAAAGCAGCTTTATAAGTGTCTAATACCCGCCAAACTAAAATGGTGCTAATCATGATTGGGTTACCTAATTTGTCATTTACTTTTAAACGCTCACTGTCAAAGTTACTTGCACGTAATGAAATTTTCTTTTTAGTATAAAATGGATTTACCCAGTAAAAGCCATTTTTATTGATGGTACCTACATATTTACCAAAGAGTAAAAGTACTCTCGAGTTATTAGGTTGCACCATTACAAAACCTATGGCTATAATAATTCCCGTTAGAATAGCGAAAACAAACCAAGGGTTTTCAAACATTATAATACTTGCTATTCCTCCAAAAAATAAGATTAAAAACACAAACAACATTAAATAACCATTGGCAGGGGTAATAATTTTCTCTTCTTTCATAATTGTGATATTAAATTGATATCATAAATATATTATAATAATTTCAATTTTCCAAAAAACGCAATGTTAAAATATTGTTATAGTGTGATTTATGTTTGTTTTGGCATGAACCTTGCTTTTCTTGAATTGTAATTTGTTCATACTTTCATAAGTCAAATTACATTTGGTTGGTTAGTTAGTAAAAAAAAGCACCCTGAAGAGGGTGCTTTTTTCATTTTATATAATGGATTGTTTAGATCTTAGAAATGAATTCATTAATAATTTGAAGCATGTCCTCTGAAATAGGTAACTGTGTATTATTATAGGACTTCGAATTTTCTAAATCACCTCCTTCAATGGTAACAAATACATGGTTCATATTAGTGATAACGAGCTTTTCTGTATTAGGAGATTTGCTTACTAATTGATTTAATTCTTCTTCATTAGTTTGTAAATCTTTAGAACCATTAATAGCTAAGCAGGGAATTTGAAGCTTACTTAATTCCTCAGCTGGATTATATTGCATCCAATTTATAATAAACGGCTGCACTTCTGCATTAAAAATAGAAGCTAATTCGGGAGGGTAATCAGTGGTGGTTTCTCCAGTTTCAAGATGTTTAAATGTTGCAATGGCTTGATCTTTTAAATCAGGAGCGGCAATACCAACTTGATCGATTATAAGTTTGTCTATGGTACGACCAGGACCAGCTATTGAAATAAACCCATCAACATTTGATTGGGACGCCAACATCCCAATTAGACTACCTTGACTATGGCCGACTACTATAATCTTTTTAAAAGGCATTTTTGTTATAAAATGGGATACAATAGTTTTTGCATCTTCAATAAAGTCATCAAACAGAATCTTTTCCTTGGTTTTATTAGTTTTAATAAGCTTCACACTGCGTTTGTCATATCTAAATGTTGCTGTGGTTTTATTAGTTAGGCCTATTGCAAGTTTTTTTAAGGAATTGTTTTTCATGAAATTTTGATTTCCGTCCCGATCCGTAGGGCCTGATCCAGCAATGATAATTACTAATTTCGTGGGAGTAGTGCCTTCTAATTGTAATAGAGAGCCGTCTACTATGTCATTGAGTTTGATATTATCTTCCTTCAAATTTTGAGCAAAACCTGAACAAATAATAACCAGGTAACAAATAAATGTGGTGATGTATGATTTCATACTTTAATAATGACTTTTTGCAATTCTTATTATAAAGATACTTTACATTTTGAATTTTGTGCCTATTTCAGCAATTATTGCATTTGATTTTGCCGTCATTTGATTGATTTTACCTCAAGTTTAAAAGTGCTTTTTATCGGATTTTTGAGTCATTTTGACGTCAAATGTTAAAAAAACATGCATTTCGTCGAATTAATTTGTGTTTTACCTTGTCGATTCAATAATAATTCTACCTTTGAAGTGTACTGAAATTTAGTTTTTAGTTCAATGGATTAATTAATTAATATTTGCACTATGTTGTTGAGTTAGTGACCCTAAATCTACAAGATATAAAAAAAGCAAATTAGGAAAACCGAGATTGAGGGATCTCGGTTTTTTCGTTTATATACCTGAAGGTTAAATTAATCCTTGCTTCTTTTTGTTTTTTAGTCTTCGGTATTTGATGCAGCCAATGATGTTGCATTTCACCTTTCATTATTAGTAAACTGGAATGGTGTAAGTTTATTTTATGTTTTTCATCTTTAATTTTTCGATGTTTAAAATTAAAAGTGCGCTCTGCACCTAAGCTTAACGATGCAATTACGGGGTTTACTCCTAAACTTTTTTCGTTATCCGCATGCCAACCATTGCAGTCTTGACCATTTCTATATAAATTGAGTAATACAGCATTAAACGTTTCATTGGTTGCTTGTTCAATTTTAAGTCTAATCTTTTCTAAATAATCAGGAAACGGTTTGGATCCCATAGTTATATTAGAATACGAATAAGAGGTGTTGATTGTAGAGTAATAGGCGGTTAACCTTGGTTGAGGGTAGGTTTTACCGAATACTGTTATCTCATCATTTTGCCATGGCGTTTGACTTAGTAAAATCTTAAATAATTTATCAGCTTCCGGCTTAATTAAAAAGTTTGGGAAGTAATTTATTTCAGCTTGAGGTAAATGAAAGCTTGTTTTATTTGGCGGAAAGAGTTCCATTCTTTAATTTTCTTAAAATTACTTTATCGGCTATGAAATTCAAAATTGCATTTACTATTCCCGTTTTATTTCTCCTTTTGGCTTTTCAGAATCTGAGAGCACAACTTCCTGAAGGGTTTGTTTATGCAGAGGATTGGGTAGGATCTCTAATTGTAGAATTAAGATATTTTGGTACCGATAATTTTGTTGGCCGACCAATTGAGGGGTATCGTAAAAATACACTTATAATTTCTAAACCTACCGCAATGGCACTTTCAAAAGTTCAGGACGAATTAATTAATAATGGATATTGTTTAAAAGTGTTTGATGGATACCGACCGCAACAAGCTGTAAATTATTTTGTGAAGTGGGCTAAGGATTTAGATGATACAATAAATAAAAAAGTGTACTATCCAAAAGTTCTAAAAAGAAGATTGTTTGCTGAAGGCTATATAGCGTCTAAATCTGGGCACAGTAGAGGTAGTACTTTAGATTTAACCATTGTCGATGCTCAAACGGGTGAGGAGCTTGACATGGGAAGTCCGTATGATTTTTTTGGTGAAATTTCATGGGTGAATGATGCGAGTCTTTCTCTTGAACAAAAGGCGAATCGAACTCTATTACAAAAAGTAATGGCTAAACATGGTTTTAGAAATTATCCTAAAGAGTGGTGGCACTTTACATTAAGAGGTGAACCATTTCCATCTACATATTTTAATTTTCCTATAGAATAACTAATAATAGAATGGTGAAGCATAGTTAACCTGGCTATCTAAGATGTTATCTAATTCATAATTTAGCGACTTGACCATGCAATTTTCTTTAGGTGCATCAAACGGTAATTTAATTCCGAAATCCGAACATAATTTAAATCCAAACTTAGGATAATAGTTTTCATGACCTAATACAACAGATAACTGATATCCTAAATTTAAAGCTATGTGATGTCCCTGCTTGATTAACTGACCGCCGAACCCTTTGTTTTGAAATTCTGGTAAAACTGCAACGGGAGCCAAAGCAACGCAATTTGTATTGGGGAATGCAGGTGGAATTGATGTTTTGGAAAACATAATATAACCAACCACTTGAAGGTCTTGACTTAAAACCAATGATAATTCGGGGATATAATCTTTAGTTTCTCTTATGGCTTTTACGAGTTCACCTTCTTTTTGATCACTATAAGGATCATTTTTAAACGCTTCCTTTAAAAGGACGTCAATACTATCAAAATCCGATTCATTTTCTGGTCTAATAATTATCTTCATAGTCTTTTATTTATTGGGTTTAAAAACCCGGTAATTAATGCCTATGCCATAATTGTTGTTACCATCATTAAGTAATTTTGAATCTTTTACTTGCGGTTTAGCAAATTTCACCCAGTTATTATTCTGAATAAAAGTGCGTTTAACAAAAGTATTTGAGCCGTTAATTTCATCAGTAAAAGGTAATAATGGTCTAAAGTTGGTTGGGATTTTTACGATTCCGTTACGGGAAGGGATTTCTTTATATTTTTTATTTGGAAGTAATTTGCCGGTTTTATCTGTATATCCCATTACTTGAATGGAAACAAAAAATCCTTCTTTAGGTACTATTAAGTCTATATCGGAAACATCTAATGTAAATGAGTTTTTAATAGATTCATTGACTACAAAAATAGGTTCTTCATAGGTCAACTCATCGCCAGGATATCCATTTTTGGAAGCATAAAATTTAACCTTAAACATTGTTGAAAATTGACGCTTCACTGCAGACCTGCTATTGCGTTTTTCCCAATCTGCACTTTCTACCAAAAAGGGAAAAATTACATTTTGAAGCTGTTTTAACCTGTTATCAGGGTTGTCGCAAAATACAGCGATTTCAGATTCTATAGTGGGAAGCCAGCATTTAAAATAATCACCATGAATACTTGCTTTTTCTTTTTCAACTTTAAATTTTTTAGGACGAGAGCCACTAATAATCACTTCATTTAACTTGCTGATTTCAGGCTCAAGAAAAATTGTATTTTCCAGTTGATTAGCAGCAATTGTTTTGTTTGAATACCCTAATGCCGAGATGAAAAGCGTATCCACATCCTTATATAGTTTTTCAGAAAAACTAAAATAGCCGTTATCATCAGCAAAAACACCATAACCATCTCCAAATGAAATTGTGGCGTAGGAGACCGGTATTTTAGAGTTGTTATCTTTTACTGTAATTTGAGCAAAAGCGTTTGTAGATACTAGCGTTAGTAGGGTAACAAAAAGACGTATATGCATTAAAATAAAATTATTTGAAGCTAAATATAAGCATAAAAAAACTGCTATATTTCTATAGCAGTTTGAAGTTTGGTTTGGTCAAGTTGATTATTCTTTCTCCAATTTTTGTGTCATTTTAAACCCTGTGAAAAGTCCTAAGCCAGCCATTAAAAAAATTGTTCCTGGGTAGGCGACTTCTTGTTCTACTCCCATATTGTAAAAAAGTATAGAAGCGATGAAAATCCCTAACCCGATACCAATTAATATTAGGGCCAAATTTAGAGTTAATATTTTCCAAATTGGCGCGGCATGTTCCTTTCCCTTTTTTACAAAAATACTGGCATCGGCACCTTTTTCAATTAGAGCAAGACGCTCTTTATTTCGTGTTGAAAAGAAAAGATAGGCAATCCCAAAGATGGTTCCGAAGATTAATAGCATTATAAGTACAGCTTCCATAATTATTTGTTTTTTAATGATTAAATTTAATGTGTTCATAGTCTATGACGACAAACTATTGAATGCGGTTACATATTTTTAGAAAAAAAAATATTTTTTCAGAATTGTGTAACCTGCCACCTAACAATCAAGTCATACCTATATATGACCATCAATGATCAAGAATACATTAATAGAATATTACAAGGGGATAGTAATGCCTTTGCTATACTTGTAGATCGTTATAAGGCGTTGGTGTTTACATTGGCTTTGAGAGTATTGAAGCATAAAGAGGAAGCTGAAGAGGTTTCTCAGGATGCTTTTATAAAAGCTTATAAGAATTTGAATAAGTTTAAAGGCGATTCTAAATTTTCAACATGGATTTATAAAATCACTTATCATGCTTGTTTAGATAGGATTAAGAAGAATAAAAAGGATGACGTTCTTAGAGCTATTGATGAGTATACCGAGCATAAAGTAATATCTGTTGATGGTATTTTAGATGGTATTGAAAAAAAAGAACGAAATGTAGTTATTAAAGAATGTATTTTTAAATTGCCTGAAGACGAAGCTGCATTAATTACATTATATTACTTTGAAGAATTATCTTTAGACGAAATAGGTGAGATAGTTGGATTAAAGTCTAATAATGTAAAGGTAAAATTGTTCAGAATAAGAAAGCGATTAGGAGAGATTTTAAAAAATCAATTAGAACCAGATTTAATAGAGCAGTATGGAAAATAATGAGGATATAAAAATGGGTAGGTTTGTTGATAATATGATGAAAGATGTATCATTAGATCAACCATCGGTAGATTTTACGAAATTGGTAATGGCACAATTAGAAACGGCAAAACAACCATCTTTGGTTACGACTTATAAACCGTTATTACCAAAGTCTATAAAGTATGTTTTAATAGTTTTAGCGTTATCACTAATATTTTTTATTCTATGGTCAAACACGAGTTGGTCATTAAATTGGTTTTCAAATTTAGACCTTTCAATTGTTAATGATAATCGTATAAATTCAGGAATCCAGAATTTTAATATTTCTACAACAGCTATTTACGGCGTATTGATATTAATGGTGTTTGGGGTTGCCCAATTATCCTATTTAAAACATTATTTTAATAAGCAATTAGCCATATAATTATTTCAGCTTGTCCCGAAATAACTTTTTAAGTTTAGCCAATTTTGGGTCAATTACAAAAGTGCAATACCCATTGCCTTTGTTTAAATTGTAATAATCTTGGTGCTCTTTATCTGCCTTATGAAATTTGGTTGCTTCACTAACATCTGTTACGATTTCATCTTGGAAGTATGGCTGTAACTCTTTAATTACGGCAAGAGCTGTTTCTTTTTGTACCTGAGACTGATAGAATATAACCGAACGATATTGGGTCCCGACATCTGCACCTTGTCTGTTAAGTGTAGTGGGGTCATGGGTTGTCATAAAAATCAAAAGTAATTCTGAATAAGAAATTATACTTGGGTCAAAAGTAAGTTCAATAACCTCTGCATGACCAGTTAATCCTGAGCATATTTCTCTATAGGTTGGTACACCAGGTGCGTTACCTCCGCTATAGCCTGAAGCAACTTCTGTTACACCTTTTACATTTAAAAACACGGCTTCTGTACACCAAAAACAGCCGCCTCCAAAAATGGCAGTTTCCTTAGTTGTCATTGGTTATTAATTTCATAGATTCCGAATTAATGCAAAATCTTAATCCCGTAGGTTCTGGACCATCAGGAAAAACATGACCTAAATGTCCTTCACAAGTATTGCACATGACTTCAACTCTAACCATCCCAAAAGAGTCATCTCTTTCATATTTAATGGCATTATCTTTTATGGGCGTTGTGAAACTTGGCCATCCACTACCCGAATCAAATTTTTGAGATGAATCAAAAAGGGGAGTGTCACAACAAACACAGGCGTATTTTCCAGCTTCGTAAATGTGGCATAAATCGCCAGAATTAGGTCTTTCGGTGCCTTTTAATCGTGTTATTTTGTATTGTGATTCTGTTAAAAGTGATTGCCATTCGGCTTCTGTTTTTACAACCACTCGATCCGGTTTTGGGTTACCTTTTACAGTATAATGAATTACGTCTTTCCAGGTCATTTGTATAAGTGTTAATTTCTCAAAGGATAGTCGATAAACTTGCTGATTAATTACAAGTCTTCGCAGCGTAAAATCTTAAACTTTAATGGAGTTTAATACCAACGTTTTTTCTTCTTCTTTGAACCTTCAGATTTTCTTCCTTTTTTGTATTTACTACCTTTCTTTTTATGGACTTCAGGTTTGGCATTTGGATCTAAAGGATAGGGATGATCTTGAACCACATCCAATTGCATATGTATTAACTTTTGAATGGAAGTAACATAGGTCTTCTCATCAGCCGAACAAAGTGAATATGAGTTACCTGTATGTCCTGCTCGTGCCGTTCTCCCAATTCTATGCACATAAGTTTCAGGGATATGAGGTAAATCAAAATTAACAACCGCATCTAATTGGCTAATGTCAATTCCACGGGCTGCTACATCTGTTGCAATTAAAATTTTAACCTCTTTATTTTTAAATAGATTTAAGGCGTTTTGACGTTCACTTTGCGATTTGTCGCCATGTAAACCAGCGACAGAAAAATTATTTTTTTCTAAGGAATTAACCAGTTTGTCTACACCATATTTAGTTCTTCTAAAAATAATTATACTTCCATTTATGGTTTGTCTAAGCAGATACAAACATAATTCTACCTTATCTTTTTTAGGAACATAGTATAAAAATTGATTTACATTATTGGAAGTTGAAGAGTTAGGCGAAACTTCTACCCGATGCGGAAATTTTAAAATAGAGCTTGCTAATTGTTCTACTTTAAAAGGAATGGTTGCCGAGAATAACAAGGTCTGTTTTTGTGTTGGACATAACCTCACTATCTTTTTGACATCATCAACAAATCCCATGTCAAGCATCAAATCGGCTTCATCTAAAACCAAGGTTTCAATGTAATCAAGGTTTATGTAGTCTTGTTTGTGTAAATCTAATAATCGACCAGGAGTTGCGATTAGAATGTCTATTCCAGATTTTAAAACCTCTAGTTGAGGTTCCATAGATGTTCCTCCAAAAATCACTGCAGTTTTTAGGTTAGTATTTACAGCATATTGTTCAAAATTTTCAGCAATTTGAACAGCAAGTTCTCGAGTTGGACTTACAATTAAAGCTCTGATTTTTTTCTTTTTAGCAGGTAAATCATGAAGATGATATAATTGCTGAATTATAGGTAGAGCAAAGGCCGCAGTTTTTCCTGTTCCAGTTTGGGCAGAGGCAATAATGTCTTTTTTAGCCAAAACTAACGGAATTGTTTTTTCTTGTATTAGGGTAGGAGCATCATAGCCCAAATTTGCCACAGCTCTTAAAAGCGGCTTGTTTAATTCTAAATCTTTAAAACTCATAGGTGTTCAACTAAACGACAAAGATACCATTATTTAAAATCAAAATGCAGTTTAGCTTTACGATGAACTTGATAAACTTTTAGACTTATGATTGATAGATGTACTTAGGTTTTTAAGCCAAACTAATTGATTGTATATCAAGTGTGCTTCTTGCAGTTTGGATAAGGTCGAGCTTTTACCTTTTCCATCGGAATGAGAAAGTTCTTTATTTCTTATTTCAACCAAGGTTTTGTAATCTTCAAGTAATTCTTGTTCAGCTAATTTTAATCCAGAATTAGTCTTTAATTCTGAATTATTTTCATGATTAAGTGCAGAAACGGCTTCTTGTAACTGATGAGTAATGAAATCGATGAAAATATGAAACGACTTTGAAACTTCAGAAGTTTTGTGATTCTGAATAAATTGCCCTAATGATGCAATTGCAGATTGAGTGGTTTGATTAAGGGTTACCATTTCATAAAATAATTCAAAATCTTGTTGTTTAGATTTGGGGTCTTGTGCTAATCGTTGTATGCCAGAACTTAGGTTACTCATTGCTACAAATGAATCTTTTCTTGACACCTTAAATGCCGTTTGATGGACTTTAAAATCTTCATAGATTAGTAGCGTACTGTTTAAATATTTGATGTTTCCTTTAATGGCTTCAGTGATAAGAAGATTCATGTTTTTTACTTCCCAATGTGGCCACAATAAGTAACTGCATCCAAAAGCAAAAGCAACACCAATTAAAGTGTCTATAACACGATATTGGATGATTAAAAAAGCGTTTGGTTCTATAAGGGCAAAAACAAAAACTACAGTTAGAGTTATAAAAGCAGCTGAAGATCTGAAATTTTGCTGAATAAGGGCAAAAGCAAACATCATGGAAATAATTGCCAGACCTATATAGATATAAATGTTTTGGGTTATTAAAATAATCCCTACGGCAACAAGGGCTCCCGCTAATGTGCCCCATATTCTATGAATAGATCTGCTCTTGGTTAAGCCGTAGTTTGGTCTCATGATTACTATTACAGTTAAGGCAATCCAATAGTTATTGACAATCTCTATAAAGTGCCCAAAGAGATAAGAAAGCGATAATGCTATAGACAATCTCAATGCATGTCTGAAAATTGGAGATTTAAGCGTTAGGTTGTTGGTAATTCGTTTAATCGAATATTCTTGCTGAGTAATAAACTGTTGACTTTCTTTAGAAGTGAATTCAAGCTTAAACGCTACTTTCTCGTCAGATAAGATTCGTCTTAAAGTTCTTAGCTCTTCTAATTGTGCAGATTGATAATCGTATAAGTTGGTTAATAATAATGCCGCATTTCTACTATCTGGTAGCGGATGCGTTTTTAAATACTCTTGAATACTTTCTTGAGCTTCAGATAGAACTTTTATAAGACTTGATTTTGAGGGTAATTTGGCGCCATTAAAATGTACATCTGCCAATTTGTGCAAGTAGTCTCCAAACACCAGGTTTACATTTTTAAATGGAATTAAAACTTGCTGATGATCTTTGAAAAGGGAATCGAATGCGTCATAATCTAATCCATTAGCAATGGCAAGTTCTAAACTATCAACCAAGGCCATTAAAAGTAAAAGTCGTTTTTCATCAATTTTGGTACGACTTTTAAATTTTCTATTGTTTAGAAGTAATTCGCGAAGCGCTTCATGTTTTTCATTAAGTTGAGACTCTAATACCAACAAGGTATTTCTGTGTTCTTGTCTATTACTATCAGCAAGCAGTAATTTACTTCGAGTTTTAAGGTAGTCACCTGTTAAGTTTAGAGTGTCATATAAAAACTGATCTTCATCTTTTTTAGGTGAGATTTTGTAAAACAAAATAGAAACCAGCAAATACCAGAGGCCTCCTAATCCCATAAAAAGCACATGAAAATAGATTTCATCCGATTGAAAACTACTAAGTCCCAAAGCCATTACAAGAGCAATTAGACCCGAGAATCCAATTAAGGATCCTCTAAATCCGTAAACTGCGAGTAAGGATAAACCAAAAGAAAGAATGGCGATTGTTGCAATTAATAATTGAAAATTTGGTTTAACTAATAGAATAAAAAGTGTGGTGAACATGCCCAAAACACTGGCACTGATAATACTTAATAATTTATGTTTTAAGTTGCCTGGTATATCACTTATCCCAACTATAAAAGCACCGATTGATATGGAAACACTAAAGATGAAACTGGGTTGGATATATAATACGCTTAAGGGGATAACAACCGCAATAGTTAAAATAATACTTCTATAGAAGTTTGCACTTTTTAAAAATAACTTAAAGGCTTGAAGTTGTTCTTTTACCATAGTTGTTAGTGTTTCAAGACCTTGTTAATTTTTTGATTAAAGCTGAGTTTTTAGGATATAGCTTTGTCAACTGATTGAAACTAGCAAGTTCAAAATCCCTGAAATCAAACCCAGGAATTACGGTGCAACCAACCAAAGCATAGCTATCGTTAGAAGGTATTTCGGCGGCAAACCAATCGCCAGAGTTAACGCAATATTGTGGCACTTCACCATTTTGAAGGTCATTACCAATTTTAACTAAATTATAATTGCCGTTTTTATTCAAAATATGTAAATGCAAGGTAGAGCCACTATAAAAATGCCAAATTTCATCTTGCTTAATTCTATGAAAGGCTGAAAAGTTTTCAGAGGTTAGAAGAAAATAAATAGCTGTTCCTAAATTTCTTTCGTTTTTAGTTTCCGAACTAGTAGTTATTTGAGAATGTCTATAAGTTTCTTTATAAAAACCGCCTTCAGGATGAGGTTGTAATTCGAGGGTTGAAATAATTTGTTCTATGTGTTTCATTATAGTTTTCAAATTATCTTAAAAATAAGAAAACCGATTTAGAATATGCTAAATCGGTTTTTATATTATTGACAGTTATTTGTTTACAAACTTTTTAATATAGCCTTAGCTATTTTCTTTTGTCCATATTCTGAAGTAATAAAATCTACATCTTCAGGGTTTGAAAGATAGCCTAAGTTCAATAAAACTGCTGGCGTTTTACTGTTTTTTAGGAGATAGAAATTTGCTTCATTTAGGCCCGAGTCCTCTAATTGTTTGGGTGCATTTTTAAGTAATTGTTGAGCTGCCTTAATTGAGGAGGTTTCAAATTTTTCATTCTTAAAATAAAAAGCTTCTATTCCTCTTTTACTGTTATCATAGTAATCGCCTACGTGAAGTGAAATCAATAAATCTGGCTGATAGCTATTAATTTTTGTAACTCTATCTTTTAGAGATGTGTAATCATCTGCAGTACTTTCAATTATAAGATTGATGTTTTCTGAAGTAATTAGTAGCTGCAATTGTTTTGCAACTGCAAGCGTAATGTCTTTTTCATTAATGTCTCCAACTTGAGCGCCATGGTCTTTACCACCGTGGCCAACATCAATTACAACAGTTTTTGTTTTGTGATTT
The DNA here is from genome assembly GCA_001874335.1 of Bacteroidetes bacterium MedPE-SWsnd-G2. Taxonomy (GTDB): domain Bacteria; phylum Bacteroidota; class Bacteroidia; order Flavobacteriales; family Flavobacteriaceae; genus MedPE-SWsnd-G2. The sequence goes on along the minus strand of MPDE01000001.1, from coordinate 71,924 downwards.
GGGTAAAATGCAAACGCACAAAAGATTGAAATACTTAATACGGCAACTTTTAAAATGGTTTTCATAGATGTAAGATTTTAATGAAACAATAACGGCTTATTATTTAATATAGTACAATTAGAAACCAAAAAAGCCTCTAAAAATAGAGGCTTTAGTGTTTGGTAATCATGTGATTACTTTATCATTTCGTAACTTCTTTTAATAAAGTTAGTCAGTTCTTCTCCCTTTAAAAGTCCTTGAGATAGACGAGCTAAATCAAGACTTTGAGTGATTAAACGTTCTTGTTTCTTTTTAGTTTTTGTTTCTAAAATTTCACCAATTAAATTAGAATTTGTGTTTACAACAAGGTTGTACATTTCTGGCATATTACCCATACCAAACATACCGCCTCCGCCTGTTTGTTGCATTTCTTTCATACGTCTCATAAATTCTGGTTGCGTAATCATAAATGGAGCAGCTTCACTGTCCATAGATTCTATTTGAACCGTAAATTTATCAGCAGGTACAACTTCTTTTAATAAAGTGTCTAATTCTGCTTTTTGTTCTTCAGTTAATTTTGAAATTACAGTGTCATCTTTCTTAATTAAATTGTCGATATGATCTGCATCAACACGAGTAAATGTGATATTCTCTTTAGAAGTTTCTAATTTTTGCATTAAGTGACTTATGATAGGAGAATCTAATAGTAATACCTCGTATCCTTTATCCTTAGCCGCTTGAATATAACTGTGTTGCTCATCTGCATTTGAAGCATAAAGAATTACAAGTTTATCATCCTTGTCTGTTTGATTTGCTTTAATTCTATTATTTAATTCTTCAAAAGTATAATATGTATTGTCTACAGTAGGGTATAATGCAAAGGCTTCTGCTTTATCAAAAAATTTCTCATCAGAAAGCATCCCGTATTCAATAACAATTTTAATGTCATTCCATTTAGCTTCAAAGTCTTCTCTGTTAGTGTTGAATAAGCTCTTTAATTTATCAGCTACTTTACGAGAAATGTATGATGATATTTTTTTAACAGCGCCATCAGCTTGCAAATAAGAACGAGAAACGTTTAACGGAATGTCTGGAGAATCAATTACACCTCTTAACATGGTTAAGAATTCAGGTACAATACCTTCAACATTGTCAGTAACGAATACTTGATTTTGATACAATTGGATTTTGTCCTTTTGTATGCTCATATCATTCGTCATTTTTGGGAAATATAAAATACCAGTTAAATTAAACGGGTAATCTACATTTAGGTGTATGTTGAATAACGGCTCTTCAAATTGCATTGGATACAACTCGCGGTAAAACGATTTGTAATCTTCATCTTCTAATTCAGATGGTTGTTTTGTCCAAGCTGGATTAGGGTTGTTGATAACATTGTCAACCGTAATCATTTCAGGTTTAGCATCTTCTGCAGCATCCTCTGGCAATGGTAAAGCTTCTTCTTTAGTTCCGAATTTAATTGGAACAGGCATAAACTTGTTATACTTTAAAAGTAACTCACTGATTTTAGAATCTTCTAAAAACTCAGTCGAATCTTCTGCTATATGTAGTATGATTTCTGTTCCTCGGTCTGTTTTATCAGCTTCAGTTAAAGTGAATTCTGGAGAACCATCACAAGTCCAATGTGCAGCAGGTTCGTCTTTAAAAGATTTAGTGATAATTTCTACTTGGTCAGCAACCATAAACGCAGAGTAAAATCCTAAACCAAAATGACCTATAATTCCAGAATCTTTAGCAGAATCTTTGTATTGGTCTAAAAACTCTTCAGCCCCAGAGAAAGCTACTTGGTTGATATATTTTTCAACTTCGTCAGCAGTCATTCCTAAACCTTGGTCAATGATATGAAGTTTCTTTCCTTCTTTATCAACTTTAATTTCAATTTGTGGATTGCCATATTCAATTTTGGCTTCTCCTATGTTTGAAAGATGCTTTAACTTTAATGTAGCATCGGTAGCATTACTGATAAGTTCACGTAAAAATATTTCGTGGTCACTATACAAGAATTTTTTAATCAGTGGAAAAATATTCTCTACAGATACATTAATATTTCCTTTTGTCATGATAACTATTTTTTATATTGTTATTATTATGATAAGCGCAGTTTCAAAAAAAGTACCAAATCTTTAAAAGTGACAAACTGACATTTTAAGATTACTTTGTATTTGTAGTTGGTAATATTGCGTAAATTTACCTTTCCTAATAATTAATTCATTATTTGAACAATTTTAAAATACAACCTATGTATAATTCAAAAATTATTGGTTTAGGTCATTATGTTCCCGAGAATGTTGTAACTAATGACGATTTGTCTAAGATTATGGATACTAATGATGCTTGGATCCAGGAGAGAACTGGTATTAAAGAGCGTCGTTGGGTTCAACCAAATACGGGTAATTCAACTTCTCAAATGGGGGTGAAGGCAGCCAAAATTGCTATAGAACGTGCTGGTATTGATAAAGACGAAATCGATTTTATAATATTTGCCACCTTAAGTCCTGATTATTATTTTCCAGGACCAGGAGTACAAGTGCAGGAAGCATTGGATATTAAAACTGTTGGAGCATTAGATGTTAGAAATCAATGTTCTGGATTTGTATATGGTTTGTCTGTTGCCGATCAGTTTATAAAAACAGGAATGTATAAAAACATTTTGGTTATCGGTTCTGAATTGCATTCTCATGGATTAGATAAAACGACCCGAGGTAGAGGCGTATCTGTTATTTTTGGAGATGGAGCAGGAGCAGCAATATTGTCGCGTTCTGATAATAATGAAAGCGGTATTTTATCAACTCATCTTCATTCTGAAGGTAAACACGCCGAAGAATTGGCTTTAACGACACCAGGAATGGGGAAACGTTGGGTTAACGATATCATTGCAGATAATGATCCAGACGATGTAAGTTATTTTCCTTATATGAATGGACAATTTGTATTTAAAAATGCAGTGGTTAGATTTAGCGAGGTAATCAATGAAGGCTTGCAAAAAAATAATCTATCGGTTGACGATATAGATATGTTAATTCCGCATCAGGCAAATTTGAGGATTTCTCAATTTATTCAGAAAAAATTTAAATTATCAGACGATCAAGTGTATAACAACATTATGAGGTATGGTAATACAACAGCAGCTTCAATTCCTATTGCGCTAACAGAAGCATGGGAAGAAGGAAAAATTAAAGAAGGTGATACTGTTGTTTTGGCAGCCTTTGGTAGTGGATTTACTTGGGGTAGTGTGATTATTAAATGGTAAAACAAGAATAAAAAAAAACTATAAAAATTAAAAATCCGGAATATTGCTATTCCGGATTTTTTGCTATTAACCAAATTCGTGCTTTAGATCTTTAAATTCATAAAATTTCTCATAGCAATGAATTTATTAACTTATCACTACTATATAGACGTGAAAATGAGTGATTTATTTCATGAGAAATGACATTTAACATTATATTATTACAATATAAAAAGCCTGAAGATTACTCTTCAGGCTTTCGTTAGAAATAACATTATATTAATTAAGTTTTTTGATTATGAAGGCTAATTCAAATTAATCTAAACATATCAAGGTAAATGCTACTCTTTAATGACGCGAAAAAACAATATTAGTTACAGATTTCATAGGTAATAAATCAATTTTAACATAAAATTAATCTTCTACCATTTTAGTAGGGATTTAAAGGTTTGCGTCCCTATTACTTATAATTTATTTAATCTTAGAATTAAAGAACAAAAACCCGAGATTTTAGTCTCGGGTTTTCTAATTAATAACCTAGCAATAACACTAACCATCAACTATTATGAAGGTTATTAATATGTATTGTTTTAGAACATTCCGCCGCTACCAGATTTTTCGTTGTTATCTCTTTGCTTACGTGATTTTGCTCTGTATTTTCCACCACCAAATCTATATGACAATCCAGCGAAAACAGTTTGACTTTCCCAGTTAAAAGCTCCAGTACTTGGAAAAGGATTATCACCGTCAAATGCAAACTCCATGGTGTCAAATACATCGTTAAAGTTTAAGCTAAACGTAGCTTTGTTTTGTAAAAACGAATATCGAGCACCGAGGTTAACAAAAAACATAGGATCTAAATCAAATTGAATTGTTCTATTTTGACCTCTATAGAATATAAATGCCGAGAAAGTTAAGTTCTTAGTAGCTTTAAAGTTGTTAAACATCCTAAGATTCCAAGCGACATTGTCAACTTCAATAGTTTGTGTAACAATATCATCTATGGTTGCTGTTTCAATAGGCTCAGTTAATATTTCTGTAATTCCCTTTTGGGTTTGAGAATATAAATCGAAACTTAAATTAAAATTCCACCATTTTAACGGTCTATAATTACTCGATACTTCGAATCCATAAGCAGACGAATTGTCAAAATTATCATGCGTTAAGATAATTCGGTTTAAATCGGTACGATCAATAAACACAGCTCTGTTTATTTCGTTTTCAATCATTCGGTAAAATAAACCTGCGGTTAAAGAACCCTTCTTCAATTTACGAGTGTAGTTGGTTTCAATTGAGTTGGTAAATTGTGGTTCTAACTCAATATTACCGTATGATGTAAGTAAAGGTGTTGACCATTCTCTAATCGGATTTATTTGCCCTAATCCAGGTCTGTCCACTCTTCGAGAATAACTTAATTGGTATGCGTTTGTTTCTGAAGGTGTGTAAGTGAAAAATGCCGAAGGATATAATTCGAAATAATCATTTTCAAAAGCTATTTGATTGACTTCTCCTGTTAAAACATCCAACTCGTTTGAAATAGCATCAACTTCTACATTTTCAATTCTTGCACCCAATAAAAATGACCATTTATCGTAATTTTTACCGTAGGTAGCGTACATAGAATAGATATCTCTGGAGTAATCAAAATTACTTCCTGGAGTTGGTCTGATATTGCCGTCTTCATCATAACTTAACCCTGTAGATTCGTAAAGAATATCAGAATTAAATAAACGAGCTTCAGCTCCTAATTCTAATTTTGAAGTGTCATTTAAAGGATTTACATAATCTAAATTAATAGTGGTACGATTTCTATCGGTATCTACAAAATCCATGTAATCTGGAAAAACACCGTCTTGAGCAAAGTCAAAATTAGCATCCTCATCAGCAATAAAATTGTTGTAATCAGCTTCTAATTCAATATTGTGACCTTCTTTGTTAAAATCTAACTTATAGTTAAAGTTATATTGGCCAGAATTATTATCATTCTCATTATTGAAGTTCTGCGTTTGGTTAAAGGCAGCATCGTCGTAATATAATACACGAGAAATGCTATTAGATTTACTGTTTGAAATGTTTTGGTTGGTAAAGAAAGAAACCGTGTTTTTATCATTAATGTAAACATCTAATCCCAATTTGTATAAGTGGTTCTTTCTGTTGTCTAAGCTGTTAAAAAATTGTTCAGAATTACTTTCTGGCCTAAATATATTTCCTTGGTTTACGTTTTTAGAAATGTTGTTACCATAATTTCCATACAGATTGAACATACCGTTGCGGTAATTCATATCTATTGAAGAATTAAATTTAGCTTCTTCATCATAGGTCAACCCCACATTTAAATTCCCGTTAAATCCAATATTTGTGTTTTTGTGTAATACGATATTAATAATTCCACTCATGCCTTCAGGATTATACTTGGCTGAAGGATTAGTGATTAATTCAATAGATTTTATTGACGTTGAAGGGATTTGTTTTAGTAATTGGTCTGTAGGTATATTTGATAGTTTTCCGTCAACCATAACTCTAACGTTTTGGTTTCCTCTTAAATTAATATTTCCTGTTTGTTGGTCAACGTTTACAGATGGCAAATTGTTCATGATATCTGAAGCTGTTGGCCCTGTAGTCGTTAAATCTTTTCCAACGGTTATGACTTTTCGGTCAACTTTTTGTTGAATAGTTGAAACTTCAGCAACAACGGTTACTTCATCCAAGCTGGCTAAGTCTTCTTCAAGCTTGATATCACCCAAGTCAACTTTGTAATTACCACGACTAAGATTCACGTTTAAAACGGCTGTTTTGTAACCAATATATTGTGCGTTTACAGTGACTGGCCCTTCCGGTATATCTTTAATATTAAAAGCACCATCTTCATTGGTAATACCACCAGTTAAAATATCGCCTGCAGCATTTTTAATTACAATATTTACATAGGGCAAAGGTTCGTTTAAATTTTTATCTAAAACGCGGCCGCTAATTGTTCCGTTTTTTTCTGTTAAAGGATCGGGAGAAAATGCTTGGGTAGTTGATGAGACCAAAATGGCAAGCAATAAAAAAAAATGTTTCATGAAAGGGTAATGGTTAATTTGATTGATTAAATTTGGTTAATTGTCATACAAAAGACGAGGTAAGTAATCTTCTGTTACTGTATTTAACACTACTTAACACCTTTTTAACACATGAAAGAATTTACGTTGGTATTAGGCGCTTCCTTGAAGGAAGTGCGATATTCAAATCTTGTAATTAATAAATTACTGGCTAAAAATATTAAAGTCAAGGCTATAGGATTTAATGCGGGAATGGTTAATGGGGTAACTATTCAAACAAAAATGTTGAAGGATGACACCATTGATACAATTACCTTGTATTTGGGTGCTAAAAATCAAAAACAATATTATGATTACATCCTAGAATTAAATCCGAATCGGGTAATTTTTAACCCTGGTACCGAAAACCCAGAATTATATGAGTTATTAACTCAGGCTAATATTAAGTTTGAAATAGCTTGTACATTAGTTCTTTTGAGTACGAATCAATACTAAACCTAAAAAGGTTAAAAATCCGTTTAAAATCAGCACAAAAAAGCCAAACTCAAATCCAAACCATTTAAGACTATTAGTACTAATAATGTAAGATAGAACAGGTGCAAGAATACAAATTAATGGCACTAATTTATCTTTTACTTGCCAGTCAGTAAATAGCCCATAAGCATAGAGCCCTAATAAGGGGCCATAAGTATAGCCCGCAAAAACAAAGAGGGACTTAATAACACTTTCGTCTTTGATAAGGTATTTAAAAGCTATGATGACAAGAATTAATACGATAGAAATTAAAACATGAATTTTTTTTCTGATTTTAACCTGACCTTCTTGGTCGTATTTTTTCTCAACGTCAAGAATGTCTATGCTAAAAGAGGTCGTTAATGATGTTAATGCGCTGTCTGCACTACTATAAGCAGCAGCAATTAATCCTAACAAAAAGCATACAAAAACAGTTGTTCCTAAATGATTTTTGGCAAGAACTGGGAATAAATCGTCTTTATGGGCATCGATACCATTTTTTTGCGCATAAACCGTTAATAGCAAGCCTAAACTTAGAAATATAAAATTAACAACGGTTAGCACAATGGTGAACCAAAACATGTTTTTCTGAGCGTCTTTTAAAGACTTGCAGGTGAGGTTTTTTTGCATCATATCTTGATCCAAACCTGTCATTACAATGGCTATAAAAGCTCCAGAAATAAATTGTTTCCAGAAGTAATTTCCAGACTTTATATCATCAAAGAAAAAGGTTTTAGAGAGATCGCTTTCCAAAACAAAATTTAGAATTCCACCTTTAGATATTTCTAAAGCATCACTTACATAGTAGATACTTACACCAACCGCAATTAACATAAATAAAGTTTGTAAGGTGTCCGTCCAAACTATGGTTTTAATACCAGATTTAAAGGTATACAACCAAATAAGTACAACAGTAATGACAACAGTTTGCCAAAAGCTAATTCCTAAATCATCAAATAATATGAGCTGAAGAACATTTGCAACTAAAAAGAGCCTAAAACTTGCCCCAATAATTCGAGACAGAATAAAAAATGAAGCCCCAGTTTTATAGCTGTAATTTCCAAACCGTTCTTCTAAGTAGGTGTAAATAGAAGTTAAATTTAATCTGTAGTATAACGGAAGTAAAACTGTGCCAATAACAAGATATCCTACAATATAGCCTAACACAACCTGCATGTAGCTAAATTGTGAAGCTTCAACCCAACCAGGAACAGATATAAATGTCACTCCCGACAATGATGCACCAATCATACCAAAGGCTACGATGTACCAAGGCGATTGTTTATTCCCTTTAAAAAAAGCATCATTTCCTGATTTTTTGCTTGTTAACCAGGAGATTAAAACCAAAACCCCAAAATAGGAAGCGATTAATAATATGATAAGTGAGGAGCTCATAAATTTCTGAAATTAATAGGTTTATGGTGAATATATTTTATTTTTGACAAAAAAATAATAGCAATAATAACTATTTTATATGAATAGAAATTACTTGGCGGTAGCTTTGTTAATGTTTGTCTGCAATTCTTGGGGACAGCAATATAAGCAAATGATCGCATCCGGAACCTACACGGTTGAAGAGATTAGAGAAGAAGCTCAAATCTATTTCGAAACTTTTGGTACAGAACGCGGTAAAGGTTATAAACCTTATAAGCGTTGGGAATATATGGCGCTTAGAACCATGAATGAAGATGGTATGTTAGAATCTCCAGAGTTTTATTTAAATGCTTTAGAAGATTATAACAATTATCAAAATAATGAGATAGGATTTGCAGAACGCACAACAGTTGGGACTTGGACAGAACATGGTCCAGAATCTTGGAATGCAACTTCTGGTTGGAATCCTGGTGTTGGTCGAATTACTTCTATAGCTTTTGATAGTGAGGATTCAAATCATTTAATTGTAGGAGCAAATACAGGAGGAGTATGGAAATCGTTAAATGGAGGTTCTTCTTGGGAAGTATTAACAGATAACCTTTCAAACTTAGTTGTAAGTTCATTAGCAATTGATCCTAGTGATAGTCAAACTTATTTCTGGGGAGCAAATTCTGGGGTTATTTTTAAATCTACAGATGCTGGTGCAACTTGGAATGTTTTAGCAGATGTTGGAAGTGGATCGGTAAATAAAATTTTAATTCACCCTACCAATTCAAATACCATGTTTTGTTCAGCGCAAAACGGCGGATTATTTAAATCATTTGATGGAGGTGAAACATGGGAAACAATTCATGCTAGTGCCTCAGATGGTTATGATATCGAGTTTAAAGCGGGAGATCCGAGTATTGTATTTGCCACTGGCGCGTCATTTTTTATGTCATTGGATGGAGGGTTAACATTTAACACACCTCAATCATTATCAAATTGGGATAGAGATTATGTGTCTGGTAATACAGATTGGTCGGTTTCAAGTTCAAACCAAAACGGTACAATTTCACCATATGCAGGAACTTCTATGGGATGGTATTATATTGGTAATTTTTCACAACCAACAACCCGATTGGTTTCGGCCGAAATAGATTTAACTGGAGCAACTAACCCTACTTTAAATTTTGCACATGCCCAAGTACAATGGGCTGGTGATATAGATGAATTAAGAGTGCTCTATAAGACTTCAGAAAATGGAAGTTGGACAGAATTAGCAAATTATACTGATGAAGTAACGGTTTGGAATTATGAATCCATTGCATTGCCAGATGCAAATAGTACCTATTACATTGCATTCGAAGCAACAAGTAATTACGGTCGAGGTGTAAATATTGATGAAATAACAATTGATGACCCAACCTTGGGAACGGTATTTTCTGAAGACTTCGAAAATGCAAGCTCCGATAGTTTTGGATCAGGACCTAAAATGATAGGTGTTTCAATTGCTGATCCTGAAATTATTTATGTTTTGGAAGCTCAAGGAGGTCTTTTTGGTGGATTACATAAATCTTTAGATGGTGGTATGACATTTGAAAAGTTAGACCATGGTTCTAATAATTATTTTGGATATAGCTCTAATGCTGATGATACAAGTGGACAGGCACCAAGAGATATGGATATTGCAATTGATCCAACAGATATCAATGAAGTTCATATTGCAGGAGTAAATACATGGAAGTCTTCTAATGGTGGAGCATCCTTTACAATCAGTTCTCAATGGACACCAAACAATGCCAATAGCCAAAATATTGGGTATTGCCATGCCGATGTAGATATATTGATTTTTAATGATAACAAGCTGTTTGTAGGTTCTGATGGGGGTATTTTTGTTGCCAACACACCAGACTTTCTTAATTCAAATTATTATACAGATTTAACTCAAGGGCTAGGGATTAGACAATTTTATAAAATAGGAATTAGTCAATCCGATCCGGTTGTGGTAACTGGTGGGTCTCAAGACAACGGAACGTCTATAATGGATGGGTCTGGAGATTGGACAGATTGGTTAGGAGCAGACGGTATGGAGACCTTTGTGGATAAAACAAATACCTCAACAATTTATGGAATGGTGCAGTTTGGAGGTATGTATAAGTCGACCAACTCGGGAGCTTATAGCTATGGCATTGGTAGTCCTGATGGGAAGTCAGGCAACTGGGTTACGCCTTTTGAACAAGATCCAACAGCCGTAAATACCATTTATGTGGGATATGACGAAGTTTATAAATCTACCAATGGCGGAAATGGATGGACTTCAATATCACAAAATTTTGGTGGTAATTTAAATCATTTAAAAATTGCCAATTCAAATAGTAGTGTAATGTATGCTGCAATTGGTGGTTCGTTATATAAAACAACTAATGGTGGTATTACCAATTGGACACAAATAAATACTGGAATTTCTGGTAGTATCAATTCTATTGCAATTCATCCAAATGATCCGAATAAGGTTGCTGTTGCAACAACAAGTGCAGATAAGGTATATGTGTCTTCAAACGGAGGTTTAACTTGGTTACCTTATACCTACGATTTACCTAATTTTAGTGCATTGGCTGTGGTTTGGCATGATAACGGTTCTAATGGATTATATGTTGGGATGAACTATGGTGTCTATTACACGGATGATAATAATACTAATACTTGGTTAGAGTTTTCAAACAATTTACCAAATGTTATCATTAACGAATTAGAAATAAATACAGTTAACAATAAAATTTATGCCGCTACTTATGGTCGTGGTTTATGGAGTTCTGATTTATATAGTACTACTTTAGGTGTGGATGATTTAGTGTTTGAAGGTCTTAATATGTATCCTAACCCTGCAAATAATGAGTTGAATTTTAACTGGAACAAATCGGATGATGTGACTATTAAAATTTATGATCAATTGGGGAAACTTATGTATTTCACAAAATCTCAAAATTTACAAAATGGATTTAGAGCCGATATTTCAAATTTATCTACCGGACTTTATATCGTGAGGTTGAATACAGTTACAGGTTTTGTAACTAAAAAACTTATCGTGAGATAAAGGATTAATACAGAATTAAAAAGCGCATTTTTGAGTGATTACTTAAAAATGCGCTTTTGTTTTTATACAGCTTTAGTAAATAAATTATACTAAATTCGCAGCAATGGAATTCTCTTCAAAACTTTTAGAACGAGCAGTAAACGAGATGTCACAATTGCCAGGTATTGGTAAGCGTACAGCGTTACGTTTGGTGCTTCATATGCTTAGACAGCCTGAAGCGCAAACGTTTCAATTGGCAGATGCTTTGAAAACTATGAGGCAAGATATTAAGTTTTGTAAAAACTGTCATAACATTAGTGATATCGATATCTGTGAGATATGTTCAAATCCGCATAGAGATGAAACTCTTATTTGCGTGGTTGAAGATGTTAGAGATGTAATGGCTATCGAAAACACAAGCTCATTTAAAGGCTTGTATCATGTTTTAGGCGGTAAAATTTCTCCTATGGATGGCATTGGTCCTGCCGATTTGTTCATTGAAAGTTTGGTGTTAAAGGTAAAAGAAGGCGGCGTAAAGGAATTGATTTTTGCACTTAGTCCAACGATGGAAGGTGATACCACTAATTTTTACATTTATAAACAATTACAAGGCTACCAGGTAGAAACATCAACCATTGCGCGAGGAATTTCGGTAGGTAATGAACTTGAATATACAGATGAAATTACCTTGGGTCGAAGTATCCTTAATAGAATACCTTTTGAATCATCATTAAAATCGTAGAAACCTTAGTTGCAGTTATCCGTTGTCATATTAAATTATAATGTCGAGCATTTTTTAGAATTATGCCTAAAAAGTGTAACTAATGCATTAAAGCAAATAGATGCCGAAATTATTGTTGTTGATAACAAGTCATCTGATGGTAGTTGTCAAATGGTAGAGGATAAATTCCCCGAAGTTCATTTAATAGCGAATACTCAAAATTTTGGATTTTCAAAAGGAAATAATATAGCAGTAGCTCAGGCCAAAGGAGCGTATGTTTGCATTTTAAACCCTGACACTGTAGTTGAAGAAAACACCTTTAAAAGTGTTTTGAAATTCATGGCTGATAAGCCAAATGTAGGTATTGTTGGTTGTAAGTTAATTGATGGTTTGGGCCGTTTTCTGCCCGAAAGTAAACGCAATGTGCCTAAACCAAAAATCGCCATAAAAAAGTTACTTGGTAATACTAAAGGGTATTATGTAAATAGTCTACAAGCAAACGAAATAGGGTATACTGATGTTCTTGTAGGAGCTTTTATGATGGTCAAAAAAGAGGTGTATGACGAGGTTGGCGGATTTGATGAAGATTACTTTATGTATGGTGAAGATATCGATTTGTCTTACCGCGTAATTAAAAATGGATATCAGAATTATTACTTTGGTGAGACAGCAATAGTTCATTTTAAGGGCGAAAGCACTTTAAAAGATAAACAATATGCTCAACGATTCTTTGGGGCAATGCATATTTTCTATAAAAAGCACTTTAAAAACAATAAGGTTTTAGATAGTCTCATTTGGTTAGGAACAAAAATTGGAGCTGTAATGGTTAAAGGGGAATCGGGAGATGAGGTATTGCCAAATAAAACCGTCGTTATTTCTGATAAATCTTTTAATTTTAAATTCTCTGGGCCGGTCACTTATTCTAAAAGTTTGAGTGAACTTGTTTTAGAGTCGAATACAGAAGTTGTTTTTGATATGGATTACCTGTCATATAAGGAAGCCATTTTATTTATGAATGATGTGGATAAAAAGCTAAATCTTACTTTTAAATTTATCCCAGAAGAAGCTCCGTTTTTAATAGGGAGTAACAGCTCTAAAAGTAGAGGGCAAGTTCTGTTTAAATTGAATAATTAGTTGCTGAAAATGCAAAGAAATAAAGGATTATTTATTAATTTTGCAGGCACAAACCAAAAAACTACAGTTGAATTAACGATATGGCAAAATTTGAACTAAAACTTCCTAAAATGGGAGAGAGTGTTGCTGAGGCAACAATTACATCTTGGCTAAAAGAAGTTGGAGATACCATCGAAGCAGATGAAGCAGTTCTAGAAATCGCTACAGATAAAGTGGATAGTGAAGTTCCAAGTGAAGTAGACGGTGTGCTAGTTGAAATTTTATTTAATACTGACGATGTTGTTCAAGTTGGACAAACAATTGCAATTATAGAAACAGAGGGAGAAGGAAGCGGAGACGTTGCTGCACCAGTAGCAGAAGAGTCTAAGGCCGAAACGACTCCTGCTGTTCAAGAAATATCTAAATCTATAGAAGAAGCGAAATCGACAACAGAAGCCATTGCTTCTTCAGAAGATAGGTTTTACTCTCCTTTAGTAAAAAATATAGCAAAAGCAGAAGGGGTTTCTCAAGAAGAGTTAGACGCTCTTGTAGGAACTGGACAAAAAGGTAGAGTTACTAAAAACGATATCTTATCTTATATTGAAGGTGGCAGAGCAAAAGCTCCAGTTTCAGCACCAAAAGTAGAAGTTGCTGCTCCTGCAGTTAAAAAAGCTCAGGTATCTGCGCCTGTAATTAGTTCTGGAGAAGATGAAGTGATCGAGATGACAAGGATGGGTAAATTAATTGCGCATCATATGGTTGAGTCTGTTCAAACTTCAGCTCACGTTCAGAGTTTTATAGAAGCAGATGTTACGAATATCTGGAATTGGAGAAAAAAGAAGAAAGATGCATTTGCAAAGCGTGAGGGTGAAAACTTAACCTTTACTCCAATTTTTATGGAAGCAATTGCTAAAGCATTACGTGATTTCCCTATGATGAATATTTCGTTACAAGGAGATACGATTGTAAAAAAGAAAAATATAAATCTTGGTATGGCGGCTGCTTTACCAGATGGTAACTTAATTGTACCGGTTATAAAAAATGCAGATCAATTAAACTTGGTTGGGATGACTAAGCAAGTAAACGATTTGGCAACTCGTGCAAGAGAGAACAAATTAAAACCAGACGATATACAAGGTGGTACTTATACCGTAACCAATGTTGGAACATTTGGTAGTATAATGGGAACGCCAATTATTAACCAACCACAGGTAGGGATATTAGCTTTAGGAGCTATTAGAAAAGTGCCTGCAGTTGTTGAAACTCCTGATGGTGATTTTATCGGAATCAGATATAGAATGTTCTTATCTCATTCTTATGATCACCGTGTTGTAAACGGAGCGTTAGGTGGACAATTTGTAAAGGCTGTAAAAGAATATCTAGAGTCTTGGGATATGAATAGAGAAATCTAATTTTAAAATATATATAATATTGTAAAAAGCTTTAACTTGTGTTAAGGCTTTTTATTTTCTAACTATCTTTGTGCAAAATATTTCGGAATGAATCTTAACCTTTCTAAACCTATTTGTTTTTTCGACTTAGAAACAACAGGTATTAATATATCCAAAGACCGCGTGGTCGAAATTTCTATACTTAAAGTGTTTCCTAATGGTACCCAAGAAAGTAAAACTTGGTTAGTAAATCCAGAAATGCCTATACCACCAGAAGTTACCGCTATTCATGGTATCTCTGATGAGAAAGTCGCTAATGAGCCTACGTTTAAAGGCATAGCAAAAGATATTCAAAACATGATTAAAGATGCCGATTTAGGCGGATTTAATTCTAATAGGTTTGATATTCCTTTATTGGCAGAAGAAATGTTGCGTGCAGATATCGATTTTGATATGAAAAATAGAGTTGCTGTAGATGTGCAAACTATATTTCATAAAATGGAAAAACGAACACTTACTGCTGCTTATAAGTTCTATTGTGATAAAGACTTGGAAGGGGCACATAGTGCAGAGGCAGATACCAATGCAACGTTTGAGGTTTTAAAAGCGCAAGTAGATCGTTATGACGATTTAGAAAATAATATGAAATTTTTAGCCGAGTTTAGTACACAACGTAAATTTGCTGACTTTGCAGGATTTATCTCATTTGATAAAGATGGAGAAGAATGCTTTTCTTTTGGAAAACATAAAGGAAAAAAAGTGGTTGAAGTATTAGAGAAAGAGCCAGGATATTTTGGATGGTTGTTAAACGCAGATTTTCCACTGTATACTAAGAAGGTGCTTTCGGCAATCAAATTACGTAGCTTCAATAATAAACTGCAATAGCCTATGAAACTTATTTGTATAGGTAGAAATTATGCAGCGCATATTGAAGAGTTAGAAAATGAAAAACCTTCAGACCCTGTAATTTTTCTTAAACCAGACACAGCTATATTATTAAAAAAACAACCGTTTTTTATTCCTGATTTTTCAAGCAATGTGCACCATGAGATTGAGGTTTTAGTGAAAATAAATCGCGTTGGAAAACACATTGATAAAAAATTTGCACATAAATATTACAACCAGATAAGTGTAGGAATTGATTTTACAGCAAGAGATTTGCAATCTGAGTTAAAATCTAAAGGATTGCCTTGGGAAAAAGCAAAAGCCTTTGATGGAGCGGCGGTTGTAGGTAATTGGATAGATAAAAGTGAGATAACAGATGTTAATAATTTAGATTTTAGTCTTTTAAAGAACGATGAAGAGGTTCAAAAAGGCAATACAGGCTTAATGCTGTGGAAAATTGATGAAATTATAGAATATGTGTCAAAATATTTTACACTAAAGATAGGAGATGTTATATTTACGGGTACGCCAGCAGGTGTTGGTAAAGTAGATGTAAACGATAAATTAAAAGGATTTATTGGAGAGCAAGAATTGTTTTCCGTAACTGTGAAATAAATGGAACAATACTACAAATTAGATCGTGTTAGGGAATTGGCAGATAATGATCAGGATTTTATAGAAACTTTGGCTGCTGCTTTTTTAGAAGAGGTGCCAGAAGATGCAGAGCGCTTAAAAAACGCTGTGGCATTAAATGATTATTATACCACTTACCAAGCGGCACATAAAATGAAACCAACTATAGATCTTTTTGAATTGGGTGTTTTAGCCGATTTAATAGAGGTTCAAGATTGGGGTAAATTTGAAAAAAAGGATATGGATATTTCTGAAAAATTGGAAATTGTCTTAACAGCGGTTGAAAATGCATCTGCTGAAATCCGCTCAGATTTTAGCTTATAATGTTTGCAGAAATAATTACCATTGGTGATGAAATTCTCATCGGACAAATTGTTGATACCAATTCAGCATTTATAAGTAAAGCTCTGAATAAAATTGGAGTTTCTGTTTATCAAATCACCTCAGTACAAGATGATAAGGAGCATATCTTAAAATCTTTGGCAGAAGCCGAAGAGAATGCCGATATCATTATTCTTACCGGCGGATTAGGCCCTACTAAGGATGATATTACCAAAAAAACAATAGCGGAGTATTTTGATGATACTTTGGTGCAAAGTGAATCTGTTTTAGCAAACATTAAACATTTGTGGGAAACATTTGTAAAACAGCCATTGGTACAAGTTAATATAGACCAAGCATTAGTGCCTTCAAAATGTCAAGTGTTAATGAATAAGGTTGGCAGTGCACCTGGTATGTGGTTGGAAAAGAATGGAAAGGTATTTGTTTCCTTACCTGGAGTGCCTTTTGAAATGAAAGCTTTAATTACTGGTTGTGTCATTCCTAAACTTCAAGAACAGTTTCATTTTCCATACATTTTGCATAAAACTCTTCTTACTTATGGTTTAGGTGAAAGTAATTTGGCGAGCCGAATTGAAAAATGGGAAGATAATTTACCAGCATACATTAAGTTGGCTTATTTGCCAAGTTTGGGCCGTGTGAGATTGAGATTAACGGCTAAAGGAACTGATAAGGCCAAAATAGAGGCTGAAATCAATAAACAGGTGGAGCTTTTACTGCCTCAAATTCATGATATATTTACAGGATTTGAAGATGAAGGATCAATAGAAGAAGTGCTTGCTGACGCTTTGGTAAGTGAGAATTTAACTATTGCTACTGCCGAAAGTTGTACGGGTGGAAAAGTTGCAGAACGGTTTACAGCAATTCCTGGAGCCTCACGATATTTTAAAGGAAGTGTTGTGAGTTATGCCACACAATCCAAAATAGATGTATTAAAGGTGTCTCAGGATACAATTGATAAGTTTTCTGTGGTTAGTGAGGAAGTGGCCTTAGAAATGGCTGAAAACGCAAGAAATTTATTTAAAAGCGACTTTGCAATAAGTACAACTGGTAACGCCGGTCCAACCAAGGGGGATGGTGATGCTGAGGTTGGTACAGTATGCTTAGCTATAGTTTCTAAAGAGGAGCGTAAGGCTTTTACTTTTCAATTTGGAAATCACAGAACTAAAGTCATAAATAAGGCAGTTAATAAAGCTTATGAGCTACTATTAAAAGAAATTTTAAAAAAGTAGTTGTTTTAGTTTGTTGAATATGTAAAGTTTTATTAAATTTGCACCCTGTTTTGAAATAACATATATAAAGTTAGAAAGAATGTCAAGAGTTTGTGAACTTACTGGAAAAAAAGCGATGGTTGGGAATAACGTATCCCACGCTATGAATAAAACTAAGCGTAAATTTGATGCTAATTTAATCAAGAAGCGTTTTTATATTCCTGAAGAAGATAAATGGGTAACTTTAAAAGTTTCTACATCTGCATTAAAAACAATTAATAAAATTGGTATTTCTGCAGCAATCAAAGAAGCGAAATCTAAAGGATTTTTAAAATAATAGCGCACTGCGTTAAACATACGTACAATGGCAAAGAAAGGAAATAGAATACAAGTCATCTTAGAGTGCACAGAGCACAAAGCTACTGGACAACCAGGAACTTCAAGATATATTACAACTAAGAATAAAAAGAATACTCCAGATAGATTAGAGGTTAAGAAATTTAACCCAATCTTAAAGCGTATGACAGTTCATAAAGAAATTAAATAATTTGAATCATGGCAAAGAAATCAGTAGCATCATTACAATCTGGATCTAAAAGATTAACTAAAGCTATCAAAATGGTGAAATCACCAAAAAGTGGAGCTTATAGTTTTGTTGAGTCTGTTATGGCACCAGATTTAGTTAATGACTTTTTAAAGAAAAAATAAGGTACATTTTAAAATGTATTTGCAACTGCTTTCATTTGAAAGCAGTTTTTTTATATCTATATTTGAACGAATTACTGACAAATTATCAGGTGATAAAAAAGGCAAGATAATTGCCTTGTTAGTAGTAAATTAATGGATTAATGAGCTTTTTTAAAAAAATATTTTCTTCTGAGAAAAAAGAAACTTTAGACAAAGGGTTAGAGAAATCAAAATCTTCATTTTTTTCTAAACTAAATAAGGCTGTAGCTGGGAAATCTAAAGTTGATGATGATGTTTTAGATAATTTAGAAGAGATTTTAGTGACCAGTGATGTCGGTGTTAACACTACATTAAAAGTAATCGATCGCATTGAAGCGCGCGTGGCTCAAGATAAGTATGTTGGTACTTCTGAGCTTAACAAAATATTACGTGAAGAAATAGCGGGCTTATTGTCAGAAACCAATAGTGGTGAGGATACAGAGTTTACTGTGCCTAAAGAAAACAAACCTCATGTAATTATGGTGGTTGGAGTAAATGGCGTTGGTAAAACAACAACCATTGGTAAATTAGCATATCAGTTTAAAAAGCAAGGTCTTAATGTGGTATTAGGTGCTGCAGATACATTTAGAGCGGCGGCCATCGATCAATTAGAAGTTTGGGCTAATCGAGTGAATATTCCTATCGTAAAACAAGAAATGGGTAGTGATCCTGCTTCTGTTGCTTTTGATACCTTACAAAGTGCAGTCACTCAAAATGCCGATGTTGTAATTATTGATACGGCGGGAAGATTGCATAATAAAATTAACTTGATGAATGAGTTGACTAAGGTTAAACGCGTCATGCAAAAGGTTGTTGATGATGCACCTCATGATGTGTTATTGGTTTTAGATGGCTCAACTGGTCAAAACGCATTTGAACAAGCAAAACAATTTACAGCTGCTACAGAAGTAACCTCATTGGCGGTTACAAAATTAGATGGTACAGCCAAAGGTGGCGTTGTAATTGGAATCAGTGACCAATTTCAAATCCCTGTGAAGTACATTGGAGTAGGTGAAGGGATTGAAGATCTTCAAGTCTTTAATAAATACGAATTTGTAGATTCATTCTTTAAATAGAATTAATAATAACTTACAATAAACCCCTAAGATGTTATGTCTTAGGGGTTTTTGTTTTTTCTGATAGCACTTTTCTTAGATGTGAATTGGCTTAATTACCAATTGTAATTTCTTTGTAGGTGTAAATTAGGTTGTATCTTTGCATTTCAAAATTTGAATATGCGTACTAAGACACTTAAAAAGAACAAAATCAATGTGGTAACACTTGGCTGTAGTAAAAATGTTTATGACAGTGAAGTTTTAATGGGGCAATTAAAAGCCAACGGAAAAGAAGTTGTTCATGAAGAAGAAGGAAATGTTGTTGTAATTAATACTTGCGGATTTATTAACAATGCTAAAGAAGAATCGGTTAATACCATTTTGGAGTATGTTAAAAAGAAGGAAGAAGGAGCTGTTGATAAAGTATTTGTTACTGGATGTTTAAGTGAACGCTACAAACCAGACCTAGTAAAAGAAATTCCTAATGTAGATCAATATTTCGGTACGACAGAATTACCTGGATTGCTAAAAGTATTAGGTGCTGATTACAAACATGAGTTGATTGGTGAACGATTAACTACCACGCCTAAAAATTACGCTTATTTAAAAATTGCTGAAGGTTGTGACAGGCCCTGCAGTTTTTGTGCTATTCCGTTAATGCGAGGAAAACATAAGTCAACTCCTATTGAAGACTTAGTTGTCGAGGCTGAAAAGTTAGCCGCTAAAGGGGTAAAAGAGCTTATCTTAATCGCTCAAGATTTAACTTACTACGGATTAGACTTGTACAAGAAAAGAAACTTAGCTGAGCTTTTAGAAGCTTTGGTTAAGGTTGATGGTATTGATTGGATAAGATTACATTATGCATTTCCTACTGGGTTCCCTATGGATGTGTTAGACGTTATGAATAGAGAGCCTAAAGTTTGTAATTATTTAGATATCCCTTTACAACATATTTCAGATTCAATTTTAAAATCAATGAGACGTGGTACTACTCAAGCTAAAACCACTAAGCTAATTCAAGATTTTAGAACATATGTTCCGGATATGACGATTAGAACAACTTTAATTGTTGGGTATCCTGGAGAAACTGAAGAAGATTTTCAGAATTTAAAATCTTGGGTTCAGGAAATGCGTTTCGAAAGATTGGGCTGTTTTACCTACTCTCATGAAGAGAATACACACGCTTACAATTTAGAAGATGATGTTCCTGAAGACGTAAAAATCGAACGTGCAAACGAAATAATGGAAATTCAATCTCAAATTTCTTGGGAATTAAATCAAGCACGTATCGGACAAGAACTTAATATAATTATTGATAGAAAGGAAGGTAACTATTTTATAGGAAGAACAGAATACGATTCTCCAGATGTAGATAACGAAGTACTTATTAGTGCAACTGACACCTATTTAAAAACAGGAGAATTTGTAAAAGTTTTAATTACTGATGCTTCAGATTTCGATTTGTATGCAAAAGTAGTTACAGCTTAATATTATTTTATACGATGGCCAACAGATGTAAACGAAATACCTTGTTGGCCTGTTGTTGAAATCATTATAGCTTCAAATAATGGCTCCGGACAATTTTTAGGTGTATACCAATCAAACATAAAATTACCACCGGTTCCGCCTTCAATGTCATTTTCAGCAATCACAATTTCAAGAGTTTCCATAGGTTTAATGTAAATGGGAGTCTTTACATATTCCCGGGTTAAATCGCCATTGGTGTTATAATAATTAGCACCTTCAATAACAATGGTCTCTGTCTGACTTACGTTTCTTAAACTAACAGTTGCCGTTAAAGCGTGAGTTCTTAAATCGGTTAAACTATATATTTCAGAATAAACAGAGAGATATGTTTCGCCATGGATAGTTGTGCTGTCAGTAGGTATGACAGCGTTCCTTTCTTCCCAACTAATAGGCTCAAAGGTCTTTGATCCTTTATTATTCTCACAGTTAAACATGAATGTGCAGACTAATAGGCATAATCCTAAAGCTGAAAATCTATAATTTTTCACTGTCATGATGTTTTAATCTAAAGAATTAGTGTGAGTTAAAAATATTGCATTAGCCATTAAGAGTTTTCCATTTTCCCAAAAACTTCTAAATAAGGGATTGTCAACAAAATAAATTAGTCGACCATTGCCAAATTGCTCTTCTCCTAAAATCATAGAATTGTTTAGGTTTTTAAGAGCATTATGTCCCGCAAATCCTGCCATAACTTTAGGTTGATCACCAATATGCCCGACATTGAATCCTGAATTTAATAACTGGTATCCCGAGTCGTTAACCTTTAAAGAAAAGTAGTTTTTGTTGTAACCAAATGCTAAGGGGTGTGTTGTGTCCAAATGAGTTTCAAAAATGGCTCCTATAATAACATTGGTAATATAATCACGTTCTCTGGAGTCATAAGGAGCCAACTTATTAGGTTCTTTTCCGTTTGAACTTATTCGTTTTAAATCAAATTCACTTTTGTTCGCAAATGAATTCATTGCATTTTCAATGGCAATTACTTTTCCACCGTTAGAAATCCACTCTTTTAATTTTTTAAACCCGCTATCATCAAAATGTGATCTGTAATTTCCAGAAGGCAAAATCAAGACATTAAAATCTGATAATTTGATATACCCAAAATTTTCAGCATTTATGCTCGTTAGTGGATAGTGTAATTGCTGTTCAAAAAAGTGCCATATTTCACCATAGTTTAGAGAGTATGTGCCTTTTCCTGATAATACTGCAATTTTAGGTGTATTAATTAAAGACACCGATCCCGATCCAAAATCAGGTCCGTTTTTTGAAAAACCAGATTTTACAGCTGTTAGTTGTCTTTGGTTTGCATTTGCTATATTCACAACGGTTTTGTCAAAACTTTTATGAGAACTGTTGTCACCACGATAAATAATCAATGCTCCAGCCTTAAAGTTTTTTTCAGGAGCGGATGTGGTGAATGCTTTACTTGAAAATCTAACTTTTATTTTATTCTGAATTAATTGTGATAGGAATTTAGCATCTTCTAACGATTGCCATTCCATAGTATAAGCGACAGCATTTTTATCAATTTGTGAATTACTTGTGACCAACATTTTGGCAGAACTGTTCACTTTTGTTGTGCTTGCAATAGCATCTAATCCGTAAGCGTAAGGTAAACTCCAAGCTGAGATGTCGTAAGTTAAAGAGTCTGATAATTTGCTTTTTGGTTCAAAAAGCACTTTTACCATGTTTGATTTGGGTTGATTTAAATTCACAACCAAGTCATTAGAGGTTGTGGTGAAACCTCCTGATTTAGCGGTGCTATAATGGTAGCCTGAAACTTTTCCATTTTCAGCATAACCATAGGTTATTTCATGTTTGTCTAATAATTGGGTCAGTGCGCTTATTTGATCCGCTTTTCCTTTTAATACATAGCTATTGTATTTGTAATTTTTAGTGGCAAAGAATTTTTTAAACTCTCTATTCAATGCTGTTGCGTTTTGTGAAGCCACTTCAACGGTTGAAAGCCCAGTTGTTGTGTGATGTAAAGCTCTGTCTTTTAAAGTAAGTATTAGTCCTTCATCATTTAAAATTCCTAATCCGGCTCTTCCATGGCCAGCTTGCTCGTAGGTCATGCCAATGGCGCCCATAAATGTTGGATAGGTGTCTCCATAGCTTGGGTAGAATAAATCGAAAATTTCTCCAGTAAAATATAACCATCCATTTTGGTCAAAATATTTAGCATGATTTTTACCAATTTCTGTTTGAAAATCACGTTGCCAATCGGTAATTACTTCGTGGAAAGGTTCGGCGGCTGGAGCAAAATAATAAGGGTCATTTATGCCTTGTTCATGAAAATCTACATGAATGTGAGGGAGCCATTTATTGTAAACTTTTAATCGTGAAGAAGATTCTATTTGTGTAGCCCAAGCCCAATCCCTATTTAAATCGAAAAGGTAATGATTAGGTCTGCCTCCAGGCCAAGGTTCTTGGTGTTCACTTGCCTGTTGACTGATGTCATAAGGAACACTGGCTGTTTCATTAAACCAGTTAACATAGCGATCTCTACCATCAGGGTTAATACAGGGGTCAATTATTACCACAGTATTTTCTAAATACGCTTTATCTTTTGTTAAAAGTGCGTATACAGTACTCATAGAAGCTTCACTACTTGAGGCTTCGTTTCCATGGACATTATAGCTGAGCCAAACTATAGCTTTTTCGTTTGAATTTAGCGAATTTCCTATTCCAGCCTGACCTAAATTAGATGTTCTTATCGCCTCTAAATTGTTCATGTTTTGGGACGAAGTGACATAGGCTAAAACTAAAGGCCTTCCTTCATTAGTAGTACCATAGTACTCGAGCTTTAATCGGTCTGGCGCTTCTTTTGCCAATAATTCAAAGTAATCAACTACACGGTGATGACGAGTAAATCTATCTCCAATTTCATAACCCAAAAATTTAGAAGGAGAACTAATGGTTTGGGCAAAACCTACTGTGCAAATTAGTAGTACTTGACAGCTAATAACAAAGTGTTTAAACATTTGATGCATATGATTGTAAGGAATTTCTAATTGATGTACTAAGTTAATTAATTAAATAGAATAAAACTTTAGGTAATGGTTTGGAGCTATTTGGTGCTAATTTTGGTTTTTTTTAACCAACTGAAAAATATCAATTTCCTTAAAGTACTTTATATTTACATTTGAATTCAATTTATACTATGCCAACAGAATGTATTCCCTTTAGAGATACCAATTACTTTTCTAATTTTATTTGTGATTATTTAGATGAACATCCTGAATTAAAGTCACTTTATAATAGGTTTCCAAAAACTGAAAATTTCAAATCTCAAATCGAAGAAAAGAAAGCAACGTATTCTCGAGAACAAAGAGATGTTTTGGTAAAGGCGTTACATAATCAGTATAAATCTATAAATGTTTCTGAAAGTACATCTAAAAACATATCCCTTTTAGATTCAGATAAAACCTTTACAATTACTACTGGTCATCAGTTAAATTTGTTTACTGGGCCTCTGTATTTTCTATATAAAATTGTTTCTACTTTAAACCTATGTAAAGAGTTAAAGCTGCAATATCCTGATTACAATTTTGTCCCGATATATTGGATGGCAACAGAAGATCATGATTTTGAAGAGATTAATTTTTTTAAATATAAAGGTCAAAAAATACAATGGAATAGTCAATTGTCTGGTGCTGTAGGAGATTTTAAATTAGATGGTTTGGATGATGTTTCAAAAGTGTTTCAGTCGGTATTGGGACAAGGAAACAATGCAGACTATTTGAAAACGCTGTTTACAACGGCATATACTACTCAAGAAAATTTAGCTCAGGCAATGAGGTATTTGGTGAATGAGCTTTTTTCGGACTACGGATTGGTAATTGTTGACGGTCATGATAAAGCACTAAAAGAGTTGTTTAAGCCTTTTGTGATTTCCGAATTATTTGATCAAACGTCTTATCAAAATGTTGTAAAAACTAATGATAAAATAACAGCCATAAACCATGGTAATTATAAAATTCAAGTCAACCCAAGAGAAATAAATCTGTTTTACTTAAATGAAAATTTAAGAGAACGTATTATAGAAACCGATGGTGTGTTTCAAGTTAACAATACAGATATTTCATGGGATAAAGATCAGCTGTTAGAGGAAGTGAATAATTACCCAGAACGATTTAGTCCCAATGTAATTTTGAGACCCCTTTATCAAGAAATGATTCTGCCTAACCTTTGTTATATAGGTGGTGGCGGTGAATTGGCATACTGGTTTCAGTTAAAATCTAATTTTGAATCGTTTAATATTCCATTTCCAATATTATTACTTAGAAATTCAGTTTTGCTTATTTCAAATAAACAAGATGAAAAATTATCCAAACTAGAGTTATGTAGTGGAGATTTGTTTTTGAAACAAAACGACTTGGTAGAAGACATAACTAAACGACGTTCCGACCTTAACATCGATTTTTCTTCTCAAAAAGAAACGCTGGTCTCGCAGTTCAAAGAAATGTATGAAGTGGCCAAAAAAACAGATGCTTCGTTTGTTGGAGCAGTGGCTGCACAAGAGCGAAAACAAATAAAGGGATTAGAGCACCTGGAAAAAAGGTTGCTAAAAGCCGAGAAGAAAAAAATGGCTGAAAGCTTAGATCGAGTTAAAGAGCTTCAAAACAATTTATTCCCCAATTTTAGTCTTCAAGAGCGACAATGCAATTTTTCTGAATTTTATGTTGAATACGGACAACAATTAATCCAACAGTTAGTGTTAAATTTGCATCCATTAAAGGGGGAGTTTTTAATACTAAATTTGGACCAAGATGCACAAAATTGATATTGAATTAGTCGACATGACTTTAGATGTGATGAAATATGCTATAGATCGTATTTCTGCAACACAACGTCAAATTGGAAAACCAAGAAAAGCTTCAGAATTAAAACAACTTGTAGGAGAAACAGTGACACCAGAAGGTGTTGGTGGAGAGTATGCCTTTAACCTATGGAAGGAGCATTTAATGAATGCCAACGTTCCCGTAGATCATCCACGTAATTTAGCCTTTGTACCAGCGTCTCCAACTCGAGCAGCAATTATGTTTGATTTGGTGACTTCGGCTTCAAGTATTCATGGCGCTTATTGGATGGAAGGTGCAGGTGGGATTTTCTGTGAAAACGAAGCGATGAAATGGATTGTGTCTTTAACAGGTTTACCTGAAGGAGCCTTTGGTGTTTTTACAAGTGGAGGTACAGCTGCAAATTTATCTGCTATGGTAACAGCACGTGAAAACTGGAGATTAAATGATGAGTTTAAGAGAGAAAAGGGATTAATAATCACTTCAATTGGTGCGCATTCTTCTATTAAAGCAATGGCAAAAGTGATTGATGTAGATGTATTACTTGTTGATACAGAAGATGTACTTCATGGTAAAGAATTAAAAAAAACTATTGATGCCTTACCAGAGTCAGAACGCAAAAGATTATTTGCTGTTGTGGCAACAGGAGGAACTACTAATGCGGGGATAATAGATGAATTAGATAGTATTGCTGATATATGTGAGGCTGAAAACTTATGGTTTCATGTTGATGCAGCTTACGGTGGAGGAGCGTTAGCAGCAGATTCGGTAAGACATTTGTTTAACGGGATTGAACGTTCTGATAGTATTACAATAGACCCACATAAATGGATGTTTTCACCTTATGATTGTGGAGCTGTAATTTATAAAAATCCAGAATTGGCTAAAAATGCCCATTCACAACAGGGTTCATATTTAGACATTTTTAAGGATGAAGGGGCTCACGGATTTAACCCTACCGATTACCAAATACAATTAACCAGAAGAGTTAGAGGGTTACCGTTGTGGTTCTCCTTAGCTACTCATGGTACAGATAGATATAAGGAAGCTGTAGAACGCGGATTAGAATTAGCTCAAATAGCAGGGAAGTTAATTACAGAGCATCCAAATGTAGAACTGGTTAGAGATCCAAGTTTGTCTTGTGTATTGTATAGAAGAATAGGGTGGAAGCCTGAAGATTATACGCATTGGACCTACGAGAATCACGCCAAAGGGTTTGCCTTAGTGACTCCAACAAAATGGAAAAACGGTAACGAATTTGAAACCGTTTCAAGATTCTGTTTTATTAATCCAGACACTACCGAAGAAGACATTAAATTAATTTTACAAACAATGGAATAATAATACCATTGTCACTTTCAATTTTCAATTTTAATAGTAATTTTGCGCATGCAACATAACAACGTATTAATTTTAGATTTCGGGTCTCAGTATACCCAACTAATAGCTCGCCGAGTTAGAGAACTTAACATTTATTGCGAGATTCATCCATTTAACAATCCTCCCAAATCTTTAGATCAATATAACGCCGTTATATTATCAGGTAGCCCTTTTTCTGTACGAGGAGAAGATGCCCCTCATCCAGATTTATCTGAGATTAGAGGTAAAAAGCCATTATTGGCGGTTTGCTACGGAGCACAATATTTAGCTCATTTTTCTGGCGGACTTGTGGCACCTTCTAATACCAGAGAGTACGGAAGAGCCAATTTAGATTTTATTAAAAATGACGAAGCTTTCTTAGAGCATATTTCTGAAGGAAGTCAAGTTTGGATGAGCCATAGTGATACTATTAAAGAATTACCTACTGGTGGGGTTTTATTAGCGAGTACCAAAGATGTACAAAATGCTGCTTATAGAATTGAAGGCGAGCAAACTTATGCTATCCAATTTCACCCAGAAGTATATCACTCAATAGACGGAAAACAATTATTAGAAAACTTCTTAGTTTCAATTGCCGGTTTACAGCAAGATTGGACTCCAGATTCATTTGTTGAAGAAACAGTTGAAGACTTAAAAAGCCAATTAGGTAACGATAAAGTTGTACTTGGTTTATCTGGTGGAGTAGATTCGTCTGTAGCAGCAATGTTATTACATAGAGCAATTGGTGAAAACTTGTATTGTATTTTTGTAAATAACGGTTTGTTAAGAAAAGATGAGTTTTCTCAAGTGCTTGAACAGTATAAAGGCATGGGGCTAAACGTAAAGGGAGTAGATGCTTCGGCACGCTTTTTGGATGCTTTGGCAGATGAAAGTGACCCTGAAACTAAACGTAAGGCTATTGGTCGTGTATTTATTGAAGTTTTTGATGATGAAGCGCACCAAATTCAAGATGTAAAATGGTTAGCACAAGGAACTATTTACCCAGATGTAATAGAAAGTGTTTCTGCAACTGGAGGTCCTTCTGCAACAATTAAAAGTCATCATAATGTTGGTGGATTGCCAGATTATATGAAATTAAAAATTGTTGAACCGTTAAAAACCTTGTTTAAAGATGAGGTTAGACGCGTTGGAGCATCTATGGATATGGATAAAGCCTTATTAGGTAGACACCCATTCCCTGGTCCAGGTCTTGCCATTAGAATTTTAGGTGATGTTACGGCAGAAAAAGTTCGTATTTTGCAAGAAGTAGATGCCATTTTTATCAATGGTTTGAAAGAATGGAATTTATACGATAGTGTTTGGCAAGCAGGAGCAATGCTTTTACCTGTAAACAGTGTTGGTGTTATGGGAGATGAGCGTACATACGAAAAATGTGTAGCACTTAGAGCCGTAGAAAGCACAGATGGAATGACTGCAGATTGGGTAAATTTACCTTACGAATTTTTGCAAAAAACATCTAATGAAATAATAAATCGAGTTAAAGGCGTTAATAGAGTAGTGTATGACATTAGTTCTAAACCGCCAGCAACTATTGAATGGGAATAATTTAAAATCTATGAAGAAACGTTTTTTAGTCTTTTTGTGTTGTTTGGCAATTCAGTTTGTTGTTCAAGCTCAAAATTATAAAACTCATAAAGTAAGAAGTGGAGAGACCATAGAAGCTATTGCAAAACAATATCTTGTAACTCCTTTCGATATTTATGCGCTTAATCCTGATGCAAAAGGTGAATTAAGACCCGAAATGGTTTTAATTATTCCTGCAAATAGCAAGGTTGTAAATTCAGACGAAACGGAAAAGACTAAAGAACTAATAGGATATAAAACGCATAAAGTTAAGCGTAAAGAAACCCTTTATAGTATCTCAAAAACATATAATGTTGAGATAGATGAAATAAAAAAGTATAATACCTATTTGTATTCAGAAAACCTTAGAAAAGGAGATAAGATAAAAATACCAAGGTATAAAACTATTGTTTCAAAAGTTAGCCTTAACAATACCATCAAAAAATATAAGGTTCTGCCTTCAGAAGGTAAATGGAGGGTTGCTTATAAATTTGGAATTACTGTTTCTGAATTAGAGGATTTAAATCCGAATATGACAGATTCTTTGAAAGTTGGTCAAGAATTAAACGTACCTAATATTGCAGATAACTTAGAGTTAAGTGTAGACGATTCTTATAATTACTACGAAGTTCAACCTGCAGAAGGGTTTTATAGTATTGAAAAGAAATTGGGCGTAACTCAAGAGGAGATTGAAGCATTAAATCCTGAGGTTAAAAGTAACGGCTTAAAATTAGGTATGGTTATTAAAGTGCCTAAAAAAGAGTCTAATGTTATTGATGAGGTTAGAGGAGATAGTACAATTTCCGATTTAACGGGAGCTATTTCTGATTACAATACTAAAAAAGTAGCCCTAATGTTGCCTTACCGATTAAACCGAATTGATGTTGATTCAATTGCAGAAGCTAAAGATCAAATTAGAGAAGATCGTTTGTTATCTATTTCTTTAGATTTTTACTCGGGAGTGCGTTTTGCTTTAGATTCGGCTAAGCAAGTCGGGATTTCTACAGATTTAAAAGTATTAGATACAGAAAACAATTTGTCTGAAGTATCAAGATTACTTCAAAATTCAAACCTTTCTGACTATGATGCAGTAATTGGACCTTTGATGCCAGATAATTTTGAGCGCGTAGCTTCAAGATTAAAAGGAAGCGGTGTGCCAGTGGTTTCACCATTAACGCAACCACAAAATGTGTATTCAAATGTGCTGCAAACAATTCCTAATGCCTCACTTTTAACGAAGTCAATGATAGAGTTTGTTAAAAACAACTCAGAAGGGATGTCAATTTTAATAATTAGCGACTCTAAATCTAAAAGCAGAAGTGCAATGCTTAAATCAAATTTCCCTGATGCAAAACAGATGTATTCTAATTTGAATAAAGAAGGAAATGATTCGTATTACCTAATGGTAGATGATTTGATAGAAGTTTTAGTAGAAGGTGATAATTTGGTGTTTTTAGAAAGTAAAAACGAGGCTTTTGTTTCAAATGTAACAAGTATGCTTAACGGTTTAATTACTGAAGACATTAAAATTACATTGGCAACTACAGATAAGAATAGAGCTTTTGAAGGTAAAAATATTTCAAATCATCATTTATCAAATTTGTTTTTCCATTATCCTTCGGCCAACAAGTCTTTTGATTATGAAGCGAAAAATGGTTTTATAGAAAAGTACATTGAAACTTATGGCGTTGCTCCTAACAAATATGCGATTAGAGGATTTGATGTTACTCTCGATATTTTATTGAGAATGGCAAATGAAGATTTTAATTCAAATTGGAGTTTGGACGGAAAGGAATCGGAGTATTTAGAGAACAAATTTAGATATACTAAAAAGGCTTTTGGAGGTTACATTAATGATGCGGTTTATATCGTAAAGTATGATAACCTATCTATTGTAGAGGTAAAGTCGGAATAAAAAATTAACTTGTTTTGTTTGTTGAAGGTATAGGTTGAAATACAATATTCAGCTTATACCTTCGTTTTTTTCTAAAACTATATTAATGGTGAGAGGTACACTTTTATGTCTATTGTTTATTGGAGCTAGTGAGCTGTTGTTTGCGCAACAACAAATGTTAGATTGGGATAGTAGTAGACCTCTAATATGGACCGATTTTAAAGCCCAGCCAGATCAGAACTCTTCAGCCGTGGCAGTAACAACATCTGGGATTTCATACGGATTTACATCAAAGTCTTCTAATGGAAAAGTGGTGAGTTATGAAGTTGAAATTTCCACACATTTTTATCCTCACAAATCTTGGCAAAAAAAGGAGATTGTAAATGATTATGTATTAAGACATGAGCAATTTCATTTTAATATCACAGAACTGTTTGCGCGTAGGTTTAGAGAAAAAATATCAGATTTAAAAATGAGTCAAGATGTGAAATCAAAAGTTGATTTAATCTATAAAAAAATCACTTCAGATTTAAACGACATGCAGAATCTATACGATTACGAAACGCAGCATTCTAAAGAAAAAAATACACAGCAACAATGGGAATCCAAAATTGAAGCGATGCTTGAGCAATTAGATCAATATAAATCATAACATGCAATTAGATAAACAGTTTTTAATAAAATTGGCTCATACTAAAATGCCTTTCGGTAAGTATGAAACCTACTATTTAATAGATTTACCAGAACACTATTTAGTTTGGTACAAGCAAAAAGGTTTTCCGAAGGGAAAATTAGGACAAATGTTGGAGCAGGTGTATGAGTTAAGGCTTAATGGATTGGAAGACTTGATTAAAAATATTAGAAAACAATATCCCTTATAGTAAGTAATTTCAGTGTAAATTATATTAAGTGTTTAGTAGTTAGTGTTTTAGTGATTTAATTCTCTTTAATTTAAAGATGACTTACAATGTTACCGTTTCAATTCTTCTTTGTAAATTTGCCTGCGTTTAACAACGCAATATGACAACAGCAACAAAATATATTTTTGTAACCGGTGGGGTTACATCTTCCCTAGGTAAAGGTATTATAGCAGCTTCTTTAGCAAAATTATTACAAGCACAAGGCTATAGAGCAACAATCCAAAAATTAGACCCGTATATTAATGTAGATCCAGGTACATTAAATCCGTATGAGCATGGTGAATGCTACGTTACAGATGATGGAGCAGAAACCGATTTGGATTTAGGTCACTACGAACGTTTTTTGAATACACCAACCAGTCAATCTAATAATGTAACTACGGGAAGAATTTACCAATCGGTTATTGAAAAGGAGAGAAGAGGAGAGTTTTTAGGGAAAACCGTTCAAGTAATTCCTCATATTACCGATGAGATTAAACATCGCATTCAAATTTTAGGGAAATCTGGAAACTACGATATCGTAATTACAGAAATAGGTGGAACTGTAGGTGACATTGAGTCATTGCCTTACGTTGAAGCTGTACGTCAGTTAAAATGGGAGTTAGGTGAAGACAACGCTTTAGTAATTCACTTGACATTAATACCTTATTTATCTGCTGCGGGAGAGCTTAAAACTAAACCTACTCAACATAGTGTAAAAACACTTATGGAAAGTGGAGTTCAAGCCGATGTTCTTGTTTGTAGAACAGAATATGATTTACCAGCCGATATTAGAAGAAAACTGGCATTGTTTTGTAACGTAAGAGAGGAAGCAGTAATTCAATCTATTGATGCTTCTACAATCTACGATGTACCGAATCTAATGTTAGAAGAGAAATTGGATAAGGTGGTTTTAAAACGTTTAGGTCTAAATAGCGCCGAACCAGACTTAACAGTTTGGAACCAATTTTTAACAAGACACAAAAATCCTAAAGGTGAAGTGACTATAGGATTGATTGGGAAATATGTTGAATTACAAGATTCATACAAATCGATTTTAGAAGCTTTTATCCACGCGGGAGC
The DNA here is from genome assembly GCA_001874335.1 of Bacteroidetes bacterium MedPE-SWsnd-G2. GTDB lineage: Bacteria > Bacteroidota > Bacteroidia > Flavobacteriales > Flavobacteriaceae > MedPE-SWsnd-G2. The sequence continues at coordinate 39,490 of MPDE01000001.1, read as the reverse complement.
GGAGAATGAAGTAAAGGTAAATGTGAAATCTATTCATTCAGAATTCTTGACTGTTGATAACGCAGCTGAAAGTTTAGCCAATTTAGATGGTGTGTTAGTTGCACCAGGATTTGGTGAAAGAGGTATTGAAGGGAAAATAGAAGCTGTAAAATATGTGAGAGAACATAATATTCCTTTCTTTGGTATTTGCTTAGGTATGCAAATGGCAGTGATTGAGTATTCTCGTAATGTTTTAGGATTAACTGGAGCAAATTCAACCGAAATGGATGAAAACACTCCGCATCCTGTTATCAATTTAATGGAGTCACAGAAGACAGTTACCGATAAAGGAGGCACGATGAGATTAGGTGCTTGGGATTGTAATATTAAAGAAGGAACTACTGCCTTTGATGTATATCAATCGTCAGCTATTAAAGAAAGACATAGACATCGTTATGAGTTTAATAATGCTTACAAAGAGCAATTAGAAAACTCAGGTTTAAGTGCTACTGGTTTTAATCCAGAAACGGGTCTTGTTGAAATCGTTGAGTTACCAAACCATAACTGGTTTGTTGGTGTGCAATACCATCCAGAATATAAAAGTACCGTTAAAAACCCTCATCCGTTATTTGTGGCGTTTGTTAAAGCGGCTTTAAAGTATAAAACTGGAAAATAAAGTGTCAGTATGGCATAAAACTAATTGTGGTTAGTTTTTTGCAACGCTACACTTTTGTAAATAATTAATATTAAAGGGATAATACCCAATTTCATTTAATAATGAATCTATAATTCATGGAAGAAAAGAAATTTGACCTGAATTCCATCATAGGCTTTGTGCTTATTTTTGGAATATTGCTATATATGTTATGGCAGAATCAGCCAACACCAGAAGAATTGGCCGAACAAGAAAAGGCGAAACAAGAACAAGTTGAAGCTGAAAAGAAAGCGCAAGATCAAAAACAATCAAGTTCGGTTGCAGAAACTACTGCAGAAGACTATTCTTTAAATTCTGCTCAAGATTCTCTTAAATACGAAGCATTAAAAAATAAATTAGGAGCTTTTGCATATGCGTCTTCTTTACCATCTGCAAAAGACCATGAAACTTTGGTTGAGACAGATGTTTTGTCTTTAAAATTTAGTAATAAGGGTGGTTATTTAACAGAGGTTAAATTAAAAGAATTTGTTGATTATGACTCAGTGCCAATCTATATTATAAAAGATAAAAATGCGGCATTTAACTTAAGTTTCTCTACTACAGATAATAGAAACTTAAATACTCGTGATTTATATTTCCAGCCAACTGTTTCTAAAAATGGTGAGAATACAGTTGTTTCTATGAAGCTAAAAGTTTCAGAGTCTAAATATTTAGAGTACCGTTATGAATTAAAGCCAGATGATTATATGTTTGACTTTAACATTAGATCTCAAGGTTTAAATGATGTTATAAATGGTTCGCAAGAGGTAGTATTAGATTGGGATTTAAAGTCTTACCGTCACGCGAAAAGTGTATCCTATGAAAACAGATATACCGAAGTTGTTTATGAGTATGAAGATGGTAAAGATGATTATTTAGGACAACAGGAATCAACAAGTGATGACGCTAAAGATGTAACCTATGTGGCATTCAAGCAACATTTCTTCACATCAATTTTATTAAATGATAGTCCGTTTAAAACGGCAAGTTTAAGTTCTAAGAACTTGGTTCAAGACGAAGAAATTGATACCGTATTTACCAAGCAATTTGCAACTAAAATGCCTTTAGAATTGAAAGGCGGTGAGTTAAATGAAAATTTAGATTGGTATTATGGTCCTAGTGATTATGATATATTAGATGCTTATGATAGGAATTTAGATGAAGTTATTCCGTTAGGATGGGGAATTTTTGGATGGATTAACCGATATGTTTTCATTCCATTATTCGGATTTTTAGTGTCGTTTTTACCACATGGTATAGCTATTATTGTCATGACAATTTTAGTTAGAATAGTAATGTCTCCTGTTACTTATAAATCATATGTATCTCAGGCAAAAATGAAGGTTATTAAACCTGAAATTGCTGAAATCAATGAAAAGTACAAGGACAATGCAATGAAAAAACAACAGGAAACAATGGCCTTATATAGTAAAGCCGGTGTTAATCCTATGGCAGGATGTTTACCAGCGCTTATGCAATTACCTGTATTTTATGCGTTGTTCCAATTCTTCCCATCTGCATTTGAGTTAAGACAAAAAAGTTTCTTATGGGCAGATGATTTGTCGTCATACGATACTATTGCAGAATTACCATTTACTATTCCGTTTTATGGTGATCACGTAAGTTTATTTCCGATATTAGCTTCAGTTGCAATCTTTTTCTATATGAGAATGACAACAGGACAACAAATGGCTTCTCAACCTACACAAGAGGGGATGCCTGATATGGGGAAAATGATGAAGTATATGATTTATTTCTCTCCATTAATGATGTTATTTTTCTTTAATAACTATGCATCTGGATTGAGTTTGTATTACTTCGTATCTAACTTAATTACAATAGGAATTATGTTAGTTATTAAAAACTACATTATAGACGAGGATAAAATTCACTCTAAAATTCAAGCAAATAAAAAGAAGCCTAAAAAAGAGAATCGTTTCCAAAAGAAAATGAAGGAAATGATGGAGCAGGCCGAAGCACAAAAACAAGTGCAACAAAAAAAGAAGAAATAAGGTTTAGTTTATTTTTTATAATTATAAAGCCCCGCAATTTGCGGGGCTTTACATTTCATTAAATTAACTGCTACCAACCAATTAAAAAAATGAGAACGCTTTTTTCTTTTTCATAGTGCGTATTAGTTTGTAGTGTCAGGTATTAAAACACTTTCTGTAGCATGTATCACACCATTATTGGCTTGAACATTCACAGCTATTATATCAATGTTAGAAGTTCCGCTTCCGTCAGTTATTTTTGCGGCGTTTCCGTCATTTCCTGGTAGATTTATGGTGATGTTGTCTCCTTCAAGAGTTGCCGGCATAACACCATCTGTTAAGTCTTCTGCTCTAATATTAGCTTCTACAATAACATGGTGTTGCAGAACGCTTGTAAGTAACATGCCATCAATATCTGCTAACGAATCCCAATCATCATTACTGTTTAAAAGGGCCTCAAAAGCGGTGTCTACTGGTGCAAAAACCGTAAATGGAGCTGGGCTTGTACCATCTGGTGTTGATAATATTCCAGCAAAATCAGGTTGGTCTGAACGGGTTAATGCAGCAAGTAAATTTGAAAAATTAGGGTCTGCTGCAGCAAAAGTCACAACAGTCGGTAAATCAATTACGGTGTTTACAACGTGAATAACGCCGTTACTTGCAATAACATCTGCCTTATCCACATCAGATATACCATTTATGGTTACACCAGAATCTGTATTGATGTATAAACTTAATGCATCGCCATCGCCATTCATTCCGGCAGTGCTAACATATCCATTTGATAGACCTGAAGAAACGGCTGTAGCTCCAACTATTACATGATTAGATAATATATTGTCAATATCGTTAGAGTTGGGATTTGTAAAGGCATCAAAAGCGGCGTTGGTTGGAGCAAAAACGGTAAAGTCGCCGGGCATTGATAATAGGTCAGTAAAGGTTGTATTCCCTCCAAATGTAAGAGCACTTACAAGGCTTGATAAATCGGAATTTGCTACGGCATGATCTACTATTGTAGGAAGACCAATGACACCGTTTACAATATGAATTGTACCATTGGATGCTTCTACATCTGCAGTAGTTACTGTAGATACATTATTAAATCTAACACCGTTTGAAGTGTCAAAATATAAGCTCATTGGGCTATTCCCTGCTCCTGTAGCGTTAGAGTCAGCATATCCAGATCCAATTCCTATTAATGCTGATGACGAGACTTCGGCCGAAATAACATGATTCAAAAGTATTTGACTTAAAACATCTGTCGGCACATCATCTAATGAGGCAAAACCATTAGCAGTTAAAAATAGGCTAAAGGCATCATTGGTTGGTGCTAAAACAGTGAACGGTCCAGGTCCGTTAAGTACCGCAACTAAATCTCCGTCAGCGGCTTGAAGCGCTGCGACTAAAGAGCTTAGTTCTGGTGTTTCTAATGCGGTTTCTACAATATTAAGTTCATCTGGCGTAATAATTACCACGTCATCATCATCACTACAAGAAATCATAGCAAGAAGAATGAAACTTATTGAAGTTAATTTTAAAAGTTTTGAAATAATTCTCATTTTTTTAGGTTTAATTTGTTCAACATTTTAATAACGAGTCGCTAATTTGTTTAACAAAAATACAAAATGATTAAACAAAAAATATTTTTTATATTATTTTTAACTTTTATATGCCCAGTTTTGTGGGCTCAAAACTCTAAAAATCAATTTGATAATTCTGGTAAACGCCATGGCTATTGGTCTAAGCCCTTTCCTAAAACTGAGATGCCGAGATATGAAGGTCAATTTGATCACGGCAAGGAAATTGGAGTTTTTAAGTATTATAAGCTGGTAAATGGTAAAAGTGTGCTTAGTGCAACCAAATCATTCAACGCTAATAATGCATTATCAGATGTGAAATTTTTCAGTTCTACAGGCAAGCTTATTAGTGAAGGCCGAATGAATGGTAAGGTTTATATTGGTAAGTGGATTTTTTATCAGAATAAAACTGATGGAAAACTTAGTGAAGAATATTATAATGATGAAGGCAAGTTGGAAGGCGAACGCACAGTGTATTACCCTAATAAGAAAGTTGCCGAAGTTGTCAATTATAAAAATGGGATTCGTCAAGGTAAATCAAGTATTTATGCGGAAAATGGTGTTTTGATAAAGGTGTATTATTTTGAAAATGATGAGTTGAATGGTGCTGCAAAATACTATGATTCTAATTCTAATTTGGTAGCTGAAGGAAGCTATAAAAAAGATAAGAAAGTAGGCGTTTGGAAATATTATGAAAAGGGGAAATTGGTAAAAACAAAAGATTTTTCAGCAAAGAAAAAACGTAAAAATTAATCTATAGCTTAATACTATAGTATTCATTTGAAAATTAAATAGCTGCCCATAGGGTAGCTTTTTTTTATTTAGTAATTTTGCAAAATGAAACGAGTAATAGTAGGACTTTCTGGAGGAGTAGATTCAAGTGTAGCAGCATATTTGTTGAAAGAGCAAGGCTATGAGGTTATAGGATTGTTTATGAAAAATTGGCATGATGATTCTGTAACTATTTCTGATGAGTGCCCTTGGTTGGATGACAGTAATGACGCTATGTTAGTAGCTGAGAAACTTGGTATTCCTTTTCAAACTGTTGATTTAAGTGAACAATATAAGGAGCGTATTGTTGATTATATGTTTGATGAATATAAGAAAGGGAGAACACCTAATCCAGATGTACTATGTAATAGAGAAATTAAGTTTGATGTGTTTCTTAAAATCGCATTAGATTTAGGTGCAGATTATGTAGCTACAGGACACTATTGTAGAAAAGGTACATTACATCAGAATGACAAAGAGGTATATCAATTATTGTCTGGTGTTGATACTAATAAAGATCAATCTTATTTTTTATGTCAATTGTCTCAAGAGCAATTATCAAGAACGTTATTTCCTATAGGTGAATTAACAAAACCTGAGGTTCGTGAAATAGCTACAAAATTAGATTTAGTTACTGCTGATAAAAAAGATTCACAAGGACTTTGCTTTATTGGAAAAGTGAGATTGCCAGAATTCCTTCAACAACAATTAAAACCTAAAGAAGGTGTGATTGTGGAGGTGCCATCTAGTTTACCTAAATATCAAGAAGAGGTTACTGAGTTTAATACAGACCAAGATAGATTGGAGTATTTAAGTAGAAAGCAGGAGTATAATTTAACCGACGGCACAACGGTTGGTAAGCATCAAGGTGCACATTATTTTACAAAAGGCCAGCGAAAAGGTTTGGCAGTTGGTGGGACAGTTGAGCCACTGTTTGTCATTGATACCGATGTAAACGAGAATGTGATTTATACGGGTCAAGGTAAATCGCATCCAGGTTTACTAAAAAGAGCCCTTTTTGTTACCGAAGATGAGCTACATTGGATTAGAGAAGATTTAGCTTTAAACAATGGGGAGACTATGCCTGTTAAGGCAAGAATTAGATATAGGCAACCGCTTGAAAACGCGATACTTCATAAAGTTGAAGGCGGACTTTTTGTTGAATTTAAAAATTTACAGTCGGCAATTACCGAAGGACAGTTTGTAGCATGGTATTGTGAAGACGAGTTAGTTGGTTCGGGAGTTATTTCTTAAATTGCAATTCAACCCTTTGAATTGTAATTAATACTATGAAAAAAATAATACTGGTATTGTTTGCTCTAATTCCTTTTTTAGGATGGAGCCAAGAAGATGCATGGGTATATTTCACGGATAAAGAAAATGTAGAAGATGCATTGGCGAATCCAATTTCCATTTTAACTCAAACTGCAATTGATAGAAAACTTGACGATGGTATTGCTATTGATGTAAGAGATGTTCCCGTAAACGAATCTTATATTTCAACACTAAAACTTGAGGACGGTATAACGGTTCTTGCGAAGTCTAAATGGTTTAATGCTGTTCATGTTAGAGGTGAATTTAGTGCTATTGAAGCTTTAGAAGATTTAACTTTTGTAGCGTCTATAGATTATGCAAATCATGTTTTAAATGCGTCGTCCAGAGTGTCAAATTTCTATGACAAGTGGGAAGGTATTGATCAGCAAGCCGAATTTGATTATGGCAACTCTGCAAATCAAGCCATTATGCTCAACGTTCCTCTTTTACATTTAGACGATTATACTGGAGAAGGCGTTGTAGTAGCTGTTTTGGATGCTGGTTTCCCTGGAGTAAACTCGATTGATGGATTTCAAAGATTAAGAGATAACAACGATATTTTGGGAGGCTACGATTTTGTGGACCGTAATGAAAATGTATATGAAAATACAACAAGTAATCACGGTACAAAAGTTTTAAGTAATATGGGTGGCTATATAGAAGGGGAGTTTGTGGGAACTGCACCTGATGCATCGTTTTATTTGTTTAGAACTGAAGATGCTACAAGTGAAAATCCCGTGGAAGAAAGTTATTGGGTTGAAGCAGCAGAACGAGCAGATAGTTTGGGTGTGGATATTATTAATTCATCATTGGGTTATACGGTTTATAATAACTCAAGCTACAGTTATACGCCTGCCGACATGAATGGCGTGACAGCATATATTTCTAAAGGAGCGAATATAGCTGCAGAAAAAGGAATCTTGGTTGTGAATTCAGCTGGAAATTCTGGAGCAAATGAATGGAATATAGTTGGTGCTCCAGCAGATGCCGAATTGGTATTTTCAATTGGAGCTGTTGATGCCGTTGGAGACTATGCATGGTTTAGTTCGGTTGGAGATGGTAATCAGCCAATCCTAAAACCAGATGTGGTTGCTCGTGGAGTTTCTTCTGCAGTAATTGATAATTTAAATGATGTTGTATTCAATAATGGTACATCTTTTAGCGCTCCGATATTAGCTGGCGGAATTGCAAGTTTATGGCAAGCATTACCAGAATTAGATGCTGAGCAAATGAAGGACATTGTGCGTCAATCGGCATCGCAATATGATACTCCAGATTTTAATTTGGGACATGGTATACCAGATTTGTATGATGCTTTGCAATCTACTTTATCTTTAAACGATGTTCAGAATGACGTGAAAATAAATGTATTTCCAAATCCAGTTACTACTCATTTAACAATCAATTTTTCTCCACAGTTAATAGGGGAGAGTATTAAGGTGATTAATATTTTAGGAAAGGAAATTTATGCGTTTAAATTGAAATCTACGCAGCAACGTGTAGATGTTTCATGGTTGTCTTCAGGAATGTATTTTCTTAAAATTGAGTCTCCAAAATTCACAAAAACAATAAAACTACTTAAACAATAAATGGCAAATAGAATTACTTCCCTTTTCAATATAGAATATCCATTAATCCAAGCTGGAATGATTTGGAATAGTGGTTGGCGGTTAGCTTCGGCAGTAAGTAATGCAGGAGGATTGGGCTTAATAGGCGCAGGATCAATGTACCCTGATGTTTTGAGATCTCATATTCAAAAATGTAAAGCAGCAACAGATAAACCTTTTGGGGTTAATGTACCTATGCTATATCCCAACATTGTTGAGATTATGGATATTATTGTTGAAGAAGGCGTTAAAATAGTTTTTACTTCAGCAGGAAATCCTAAAACTTGGACCAGTTGGTTAAAGGAAAGAGGAGTAACAGTAGTTCATGTCGTAAGTAGTGTGAAATTTGCATTAAAGGCAGAAGCCGCTGGAGTCGATGCCGTTGTTGCTGAAGGCTTCGAAGCTGGGGGACACAATGGGAGGGAAGAAACGACAACCTTAACTTTAATTCCTATGGTTAAAGAACAACTGTCGGTGCCTTTAATTGCGGCAGGAGGAATTGCAAGTGGTAAAGGAATGTTGGCAGCAATGGTTTTAGGTGCAGATGCCGTTCAAGTAGGTAGCCGTTTTGTAGCAAGTGAAGAATCTTCGGCTCATATAAACTTTAAAAATAGTGTTGTTGAAGCCAAGGAAGGTGATACGCAATTAACGTTAAAAGAACTGGCTCCAGTTAGACTCATTAAAAACAAATTTTTCAATGAAGTAAAGGCGCTTTATGATAAAGGAACTACAAAAGAAGAACTTACCCAATTGTTAGGTAGAGCAAGAGCAAAACGAGGAATGTTTGAAGGCGATTTAGAAGATGGCGAATTAGAAATTGGCCAGATAGCAGGCCTGATTCATGACATAAAACCAGCGGCAAAAATTGTTGAAGAAATGATTCAGGAGTTTGGTGCTGCTAAAGCTGAAATGGCTGAAATATCCATTTAAAAATAGCCGATGAAGCAAAACTATAGAATACTTATACCTGATGGCCATAGTACATGGGCAGTATCGGTTTTACATTGTTTAAAGGAGTTTAAGCGGTATGAATTTGTTGTTTTATCTGCAAGAGAGAAAGCACCAATTAAGTATTCTAAGTATACTCATTCTTATATCTATTATGATATTCTTTCTGAGATTGATAAGGTGAAATTTATCAGATCAATTATTATAGAACAGCATATAGATATCATATTACCTATTGCAGAAGAAGAGATTTCTTTTTTTATCAGAAATAAAACTCAATTTTTAGAAGATACGGCCTGTATTCCATTGCCAAATGTATCCGATTTTGAAGTTGCTATTGATAAACAAAAATTGGCTGTCTTTCTTGAGAATGAGAAATTGCCTCTTCCAAAATCAATTACCTATAATGGTGATTTAGAGCTTATAGAGCAATTAAATTTTCCTATTCTCATTAAACCAATTGATGAAAAAGGAGGTGATGGAATTGTCAAATTGCAATCCATAGAAGCATTTCATAAACATCTTTCCGTTAACCCTAGCAACAATCTTTTTATACAGGAATTTATTGAAGGATATGATATCGATTGTAGTGTGATTTGCAATGAAGGTGAAATTTTGGCTTATACAATTCAAAAAGGATATTTACAAGGAGATACACCCTTTGCACCCCAATTAGGCCTGGAGTTTTTGCCTCAAGAAGATATTTTAGATGTTGTTAAACAGTTAATGAAAAGACTTAATTGGTCGGGGGTTGCTCATATTGATTTGCGCTTTGACCAAAACCAAAATGATTTTAAAGTAATTGAAATCAATGCCAGGTTTTGGGGAAGTGTGGAAGCATCAAAAGTATCTGGAATAAATTTTCCTTACCTAAGTTTACAAATGGCGCTTGATAAGGCAGTTGAGGCACAAACTTATAGGTTTATAAATTATGTTAGATTTAAAGGTGTTTTAAAATATGCAGTGAAGAAACCTTGGATGCTTTTAAACCTAAAGTTTTTAATTCAAAATACAGAAGTTCCTTCAATAGTAAAAGATCCTTTGCCAACACTGCGCCGATTTAAAGATTGGTTAATTCGAAAAGGAGTTAATTAATTTTTTTGGTTTTTAAAATTTCCGAAATGTCAACTTGGTACAATCTACTTAATCCATTTTGATAACTATAGTTTAGGTTATGAAGGGATTCGACTGTGTAGGATTCAATTGAAAAACCTTCGGTATTATTTTTTTACTGGTGAAATAAAGAATACCATGCTTATCAACAAATGGACAATAAAAAAAGGGGAAAGCTCCCCTTTTTTTCTATTTGAAACTTTAAATATAATTTTTAAATCCCTCTAAAATAATAGCTAAAAGTTTCTTTAAAAGTTTTCATGCCCTAATTTATTGTGCAATAAAGGCCTGTAAATCTTGTAGTAAAAATACTTAAAATGAGAGAGTTATGAAAGTTTGAAAAGTTAAAACTTATTAACAACGGATCCTTTAATTGTTAATTGTTGCTTGATTTGAAGTTCCTGATTTGCAATTAATCGGTATATGTAAAATTACTTCTATGGATAGTTTATCTTTGTGGCTTAATTTTTTCCAGTGATTTTAAATAATTATACTAAAGAGTTTAAGTACAATCTTAAATTGGCAACTCCTGTAATGATGGGAATGCTTGGGCATACGTTTGTAAGTCTTGTAGATAATATAATGGTGGGCCAATTAGGTACAGCAGAACTAGCTGCTGTGTCATTAGGTAATAGTTTTATTTTTGTAGCAATGTCTTTAGGTATAGGTTTTTCAACAGCTATTACACCTCTAATTGCCGAGTCAGATTCAAGTAAAGCTTATGCTTCAGGAAAATCATCTTTTAAACATGGCTTGTTTTTATGTATTGTTTTAGGCTTGCTTTTATTTGGAATGCTTTTACTCGCAAAGCCATTAATGTACGTTATGAAACAGCCTGAAGAGGTGGTGGTATTGGCATTACCGTATTTAGATCTTGTGGCGTTTTCAATGGTGCCGCTTATTATTTTTCAGGCGTTTAAGCAGTTTAGTGATGGTTTGTCATTAACAAAGTATCCCATGTATGCGACCATTGTTTCTAATGTGATTAATATTGTTCTAAATTACCTTTTAATTTTTGGGAAATTCGGGTTTCCAGAAATGGGAATTGTTGGAGCTGCCTTAGGGACATTAATTTCGAGGGCGGTTATGGTGCTTTATATTTGGTACATTCTTAGAAAAAGAGAAAAGTCTAAATATTACGTAACCGATTTAGATTTTTTCAAATTAAAATGGATAGAATTAAAGAAAATCTTTAATCTCGGTATCCCAAGTGCGATGCAAATGTTTTTTGAAGTCGCAATTTTTACTGGCGCCATTTGGTTAAGTGGTACTTTGGGTAAAAACCCTCAGGCGGCAAACCAGATTGCTTTAAACCTGTCTTCGATGACCTTTATGGTCGCTACAGGTTTTAGTGTTGCAGCAATGATTAGAGTCGGTAATCAAAAAGGATTAAAGAATTATATTGATTTAAGGCGAATAGCAAAATCTATATTTTTATTAGGATCAATATTCGCATTTGTATTTGCACTGTTGTTTTTGGCTTTGCATGAGGTTTTACCTCAAATTTATGTGGATCTTGATGACCCTTCAAATGCCATCGATAATGCCGAGGTAATGAAAATAGCATCTACTTTGCTTATTGCTGGAGCAGTTTTTCAAATTAGTGATAGTATTCAAGTCATAACACTTGGTGCACTTAGAGGACTTCAGGATGTAAAAATTCCAACTCTAATTACCTTTTTAGCTTACTGGGTTATTGGCTTTCCAATTAGTTATTATTTGGGGAAAGAAGAGAATTTGGCAAGTCTTGGTATTTGGATTGGATTATTAGCAGGGTTAACAAGTGCTGCTATTTTATTGTATATTCGGTTTGATTATATTACAAAGCGTTTAATTTTACAGCAAAAATAATTTTACTTTAAATATGGAGTTACCAAAATTTATTCTCGGTGATAATACAGCATTTCCAGACGCTATTTATATTATTCATACCGATTTTCCTCGGTTCATCATTAATTTAGAAAATGATGAGGTGGAGTGGTTAGAAGAATTTGATGAACATGACCAAAAGGAATTGGAAAACGAAATGGAAAATTTAATAAATGCCGCTACCGATTTTTACGATAGCGAAATCTCAAAGTACGACGAATGATAGAGCAGTTACTCCAATTTGACACCGAGTTGTTTCTATATTTAAACGGTTTAGGTGTGGATGCCTGGGATGGGTTTTGGATGTTTTATACCACCAAATTTTATTGGGCGCCTTTGTATGCATTTCTCCTTTTTCATATTTATAAGCTTATAGGTAAACGCGCTTTTATTACAAGCGTTGTTGTTATCGCATTGATGGTATTATTCACAGATCAGGTCACTAATTTGTTTAAACACGGATTTAAACGTTTTAGACCTTGTCATCAAGAAGGTGTGCTAGAAGTGATGCGTTTGGTTAAGGAGCATTGTGGAGGACAATATGGTTATTTTTCTGGACACTCTTCAAACTCTATGGCAGTAGCTATATTTTCTGGCTTGATGCTTAAACCACGATTTAAATATCTAGTTTATATACTTTTTGCATGGTCTTTAGCTATGGGGTATAGTAGAATATATATAGGGGTACACTATCCTCTAGATGTATTCTGCGGATTAATTTTCGGAGGATTTTCAGGGTATTTATTCTATAGAATTAACCAAAAAGCAATTAAGAAATTCGCTTAATCATAACTTAAGTAAATAATCTGCAGCGGCAAATGGAGTTGTTTTGTTTTCAGCAATTAATCCTATTTGCCGGTTTAGTTCTTCCTTAATAATAGGTTTCGAATAGAAGTTTGATTTAATTCTATCTTCAATTGTTTGTAGTAGCCAGAATTTATTTTGTTCATTTCTATGTTCGAAAAAATAATTATTTGCTTTTGTTATAGAAATATAGTCTTCAATAAGTTCATAGGTTTCAGCAATTCCTGTTTTAGTGAGTCCACTGCATAAAGATACTTTTGGAGCCCACTCTGACGATTTTGGCGGATATAAATGTAGCGCTCTATTAAACTCTACTTTGGCCATCTTAGCACGTTTTAGATTATCGCCATCTGCTTTATTAATGACAATGGCATCGGCCATTTCTATAATACCGCGCTTTATCCCTTGTAGTTCGTCACCTGCACCAGCTAATTTTAAAAGTAGAAAGAAATCTACCATGCTATGAACCGCTGTTTCGCTTTGACCAACACCAACAGTTTCAATAATAATCGTGTCAAATCCTGCGGCTTCACAAAGTAAAATAGATTCTCTTGTTTTTCTTGCTACTCCTCCCAAGGAGTCACCTGAAGCAGAAGGTCTGATAAAAGCATTTTTCGTCTTTACCAAATCTTCCATTCGCGTTTTATCACCTAGAATACTCCCTTTACTTATACTACTACTGGGGTCTATAGCAAGAACTGCAATTTTGCTGTCTTTTTCTGTAAGGTAAGTACCTAAGGCTTCAATAAAGGTGCTTTTACCAACGCCAGGAACGCCGGTAATTCCAATCCTTATAGATCTATTAGCAAAAGGTAAGCAACCCTTTAAAACATCGTTTGCTTTTTCTAAATGATTAGGATTAGAACTTTCTACCAAAGTAATGGCCCTACTTAAAGCCGAAATCGAACCCTTGGTGATTTCAGAAATTAGGGTTTTGGCATCTGGTTGCTTTTGTCTTCTTTTTTTTAAAGCATTTATAGCTCCAGAGTTTGTGATATCTGGATCTTTTACACCGTCTTTCTCGTGCAATGCAGATGAGTTAGAATGCTTTTCTTTGGCCAAGGTTTTTATTGCGTAATTGAAGTTGTTGCCTTCGTTTGGTAGTTTAAAGGTACAGCAATTTTAACATTATCCCAAGCCATGGTTAAATTCAAATCGCCTGTAGAGTTGTCAAAAGAAATTGTAAACTGCTCAACCGTTTTTTGAAGTTTCTCAACTGGCACATCAATTTCTAAGATGTCGTATTTTGATTCTCTCATCGGTTGCATTTGATCATCAACGCCCCAAGGATATTGTTTTGTGTTAAATATTACATTCCATTTATCTTCTTGAGGGATGGTCCATAAGGTGTAATCTCCTTTTGGTAACCAAATACCCATAATAGTTAAGTCTTTATTGGTAGAAAACGTCGTAGCTTCATTGGCACCTGTACGCCAAACTTCATTATAAGGCACAAGGGCTCCAAAAACTTCTCTTTCTTTTTTTGAAGGCCTGTTATAACCAACCTCTAACTTCAAATCGTTTAAGGCAAATTCAACTTGATCTTTCGGGCTTAATCGTTGAGCAAAAATATTTTCAACAAAAATGCAGTAACTTAATAATCCAACTGCAACAATAACTAAAATGATAAGAATACGTTTCAACACTGTGTTAACGGCTATTTTTAATGATTAATAATGGGGCTAAAGATAGAGTAAATTGCTTAAATGAGCCTAAAAGTTTAACGTGCTTTTAAGGCTAATGTTAGCGGATGCCGAAAAAAATAATTAATTTTTGCCACACTACTTTTTTTGTGTCGTCTTTAGAATGTAAATCACAATTAACCAATTAAATCACCAAGCATGTTTCAAATTGAGATTATTGAAAAATGCAAACAAAACAATAGAGCAGCTCAGCTGCAACTTTACAATCAATATTGTAATGGGATGTTTGTAGTCGCCAATCGGTTTGTAAAAGACGCGATGGAGGCGGAGGATATAGTGCAAGAATCTTTTATAAAGGCCTTTGCAAAACTGCATCAGTTTAAAGGTGAAGTGACATTTGGAGCTTGGTTAAAGCGCATTGTGATTAATAAAAGTATCGATTTAATTAAATCAAAAAAGGAGCATATGTTAGCCTTAGAAGAATCTCATTTAAAGGTAGTAGACCATGCTTCAGAAAACGACTGGATTGTAGATGATAATGTTGATGTAGAAGATATAAAGACTGCTATTAAAACGCTTCCTGATAAATATAAGTATGTATTAATGCTTTATTTAATTGAAGGTTATGATCATCAAGAGATTTCGGAAATTTTAAATATTAGTACAGTTGCCTCACGAACTCAGTTATCAAGAGGAAAAGTAAAATTAAAGGACATTTTAACTCAGAAGAAAGATGGGACAAGATATTAGAAAACTTTTAAGAGACGATTTAAACGCTACGAAAGGGCAGATGCCTGAGGGCCATGAAGCACGGTTTTTAAATAAATTGGATGACGTCATGCCTGTAAAGAAAACATCTAATTCTAAGCTTTGGTTGAATATTGCTGCTGCTATTGTAGTGTTATTGGCTGTAGCCTTCGGGTTTTATAAATTTTCAATGAAATCTGAAGTTTTACCAGTAAATGAAAATACTGTAGTGCAAGTAAAATCATTAGGAGATATTTCGCCAGATTTAAAAAAGGTTGAAGATTATTATTTGGCCAATATTAACCTGGAGCTGTCAAAGGTGCAAATCACACCAGAAAATAAAGAATTGTTTGACGGTTATGTTTTAAGGTTAGAAGAATTAAATAAAGAGTATAATCAGTTGTTTTTAGAGCTTACAGAAAATGGTCCAACTGCAGAAACCATTGATGCGCTTATAGATAATCTGAAAATTAGGTTAAATCTATTATACCGCCTTAAAGAGCAATTAAACACATTAAATTCATCAAATCAATCACAATTATTGTAAAAAGAATCACATCATGAAACGTATTTATAACACCTTATTAGTCATCGCATTGCTGTTGTCATTTCAGTCTAATGCACAGCAAAAGCTTCAAAAAATCTCGCAATCACTCAATGTAGATCATAGTCCGAGTTTGGAGTTGAACACAAGCCATTCTACAATTGAAATTGAGACTTGGAATAAAAATATTATTGAAATAGAAGCTTACATAGAAAGTGATAATTTATCTCAAGAAGAACTTCAAAAATATCTTGATAATTGGGATATTACTGTAAGCGGATCTAAATCTCACGTGGTCTTAAAATCTCAAGGTATGAGACGTTCCCATTGGGAAGAAGAGGAGGAGATGCAATATGAAATTCAAAATGCACTCCGTACGTTAGAGTTGTCGATGGTAGAAATGCCCGAAATTCCTGAGATGCCAGAAATGCCAGAAATGCCAGAAATGCCCGAGATGCCAGAAATGCCCGAATTACCTGAGTTACCAGAAGGAATGAACTCTATGAATTTTGATTATGAGGCCTATAAAAAAGATGGTGAAGCCTATTTAAACAAATGGAGTAAGGAGTATGAAGATAAGTATGGAAAAGAATATCAGGAGAAAATGATGGCCTGGGGTCGTGAGTTTGGAGCGTCTGGATTTGAAGAGTACTCAAAAGCTATGGAGCAATGGGGAGAGAAATTTGGAGAACAATGGGGTAAAGAATTTGGAACCAAAATGGAAGCTTGGGGAAAGCAATTTGAAGAAGGCTGGGGTAAAGATTTTGAAATAAAAATGGAAGCATGGGGCGAACGTTACGCTGAGCAGTTTGAACGTCAAATGGAACAACAGGAGCAACGCATAGAAATGCAAGAACAGCGTGTTGAAGAGCAACATAGACGACAAGAAGAACGCATGCGTATGCAAGAAGAACGCGCAGAGCAAATGCATGAAAGAGATAGAATGCGATCTGAAAGAGCATCATTCACGAAATCAAATTCTAAGGTCAAGAAAACCATTAGAATAAAGATGCCGAAGAAAACAAAATTACAATTGGATACACGTCATGGCAAACTCAAACTTGTAGGTGTGATACATAATTTGAATGCTAATTTGTCACATTCAAGTTTAATGGCAGAAACGCTTGATGGCAGTGATACTGAGGTTAAAGTATCATATTCTCCCGTGAATATCGAAAACTGGAACATGGGAGAGTTAGATTTAAATTATGTGGAACATGCAAAATTAGGAACGGCGAAGCGTATTGTATTAAATTCTAATTCTTCTAATATATCAATTAAAAATGTGTCGAATTCTGCTATAATAGACGGCAGTTTTGGAGATTTAGAAATTGGAAGTATTAGTAATTCATTTCAAAACTTAAATTTAATATTAGAGAATACAGATGCACAGATTAGTTTACCAAGCGGGGATTATAATCTGCAATATAACGGCAATAGAACACGATTTAATCATCCTGAAAAATCTAATTCAGAAAATGTGTCCAGTTTTAATTTAGGAAATTTTAGCAATAATAAATCAATCATAATCAATGCTAAATTCAGTACGATTGATATGAAGTAAAGTGATTAATGGGTACTTTTTAATTTTGATTTAGATAGTTTTAAACCTAAAATATACCCAATTATAATTCCTGTTACATCACATGCTATAAACCAATTTGGGTGTGGTATCATAAATAAGTTGGCAATGGTTGATAGACTCATAAAAGCAGCAACAATGTAGGTAGGGGTAAGGGAGTTTTTAGCTATAATTGAGGCTATGTACATTCCAAATACTAATCCTAAAGCATGAGCAAATACGACAAGTACCATGGCTCCTAAAGGGATAAGGTGTATATTATCTTTAAGCCATTCGGCATCCATGGGTTTTGAGCCTTCAGGCAAAGGGAATAGAAACGCTCCTATCATTTCAAAACCAAAAGTAATAAGAGCAGCACATATTATTCCCGTAAGAGTCGCTAATACATTTCGCATAGTAAGGTGTTTGTTATAAACAATAGTAATACTTATTTTTAGCTTATAAAAATCAATACTGTATTATGTAAAGCAATTACAAATAATGGCATAAAAAAAGCTGAAGTTTAACTTCAGCTTTTTTGTTTTATATAAAGGGAGTTTAGTCTTCAACAAGAACCCATTCACCACGTGAAATTAAAGGTTCGGCTTGTTTAAATTTCACAACCTTATTTTCTCCAGTCATCACATTTTTAATTGTAACCTTATCGTTTCTTCCAATTTTTGGCTTATCTCTAACAACGGTTTCAATAACTTCAGCCTTTTGAGTATTTCCTGCTTCACGGTTTTGCGAAGAACGCTCGTCTAAATTCTGAATTTCTTCTTTTGTTGTTTTTAATTTTTCGTTGCTTCTTGTTTGACGCGCTTCTTGAATTGCGTTAGTCGTTTCAGTTGGAATTTCACCTTTAAACAAGAATGAAATCACATCTTTATTCACCTGGTCTAACATCGATTTAAACAACTCAAAAGCTTCAAACTTATAAATAAGTAAGGGATCTTTTTGTTCGTGAACCGCTAATTGTACAGATTGCTTCAGTTCATCCATTTTTCTTAAATGGGTTTTCCAAGCATCATCAACAATGGCAAGCGTAATGTTTTTCTCAAAATCTGTAATAAGCTGTTTTCCTTTTGTTTCAAATGCTTTTTCAAGATCTGTAACGACCTGAAGGTTTTTAACCCCATCAGTAAAAGGCACAACGATACGCTTAAATTTATCACGTTGGTTTTCGTAAACATTGGCAATAACAGGGAATGCGATTTCAGCATTTCTTTCCATTTTAGCCTTATAATGTTCAAAAGCAGATTTATATACTTTGCCAGCAATATCAATTGGTGCCATTTTAGAGAACTCGGCTTCAGTAATCGGAGAACTCATAGAGAAGAATCTAATCAATTCAAATTCAAAGTTTTTGAAATCGTTAGCCTCTTTATTAGTTTCAGAAATAAGCTCGGCAGTATCATAAATCATATTTGCCAAGTCAACGCGTAAACGTTCTCCAAATAAAGCGTGATGTCTTCTCTTGTAAATTACTTCACGTTGAGCGTTCATAACATCATCATATTCTAAAAGACGCTTTCGTACTCCAAAGTTATTTTCTTCAACTTTTTTCTGAGCACGTTCAATAGATTTTGAAATCATAGAATGCTGAATCACTTCGCCTTCTTCTAATCCCATTCTATCCATCATTTTGGCAATTCTTTCACTACCAAATAAGCGCATTAGATTATCTTCTAACGATACGTAAAATTGTGAACTTCCTGGATCTCCTTGACGACCAGAACGACCTCTTAACTGACGGTCAACACGACGCGAATCGTGACGTTCTGTTCCAACGATTGCTAACCCTCCAGCTTCCTTAACAGCATCAGATAATTTAATATCCGTACCACGACCTGCCATGTTTGTTGCAATTGTAACCTGTCCTGGTTGACCTGCTTCTGCTACAATGTCGGCCTCTTTTTTATGAAGCTTGGCATTAAGTACATT
This sequence comes from Bacteroidetes bacterium MedPE-SWsnd-G2, assembly GCA_001874335.1. GTDB lineage: Bacteria > Bacteroidota > Bacteroidia > Flavobacteriales > Flavobacteriaceae > MedPE-SWsnd-G2. The sequence goes on along the minus strand of MPDE01000001.1, from coordinate 20,384 downwards.
GTGAGGTACTTTTCTAATAGAAAGCATTTTTCCAAGTAATTCTGAAATTTCAACATTGGTTGTACCAATTAATACTGGTCTGCCTGCTTGAGATAACTTAGTTACTTCGTCAATTACTGCATTGTATTTTTCACGTTTTGTTTTATAAACTAAATCTTGTTTGTCATCTCTTGCAATTGGACGATTTGTTGGAATTTCAACAACGTCTAATTCGTAGATTTCCCAAAACTCTCCAGCCTCCGTTACCGCTGTACCTGTCATACCAGATAGTTTGCGATACATACGGAAGTAATTTTGAAGTGTTACCGTTGCAAATGTTTGAGTAGCATCCTCAATTTTTACATTTTCTTTGGCTTCAATGGCTTGGTGCAATCCATCACTGTATCGTCTACCATCCATTATACGACCAGTTTGCTCATCAACAATCATTACTTTATTCTCCATGACAACATATTGGTTGTCTTTTTCAAATAAAGCATATGCTTTTAATAATTGATTAAGTGTATGGATACGTTCCGATTTTACGCCAAAATCTCTAAAGAGTTCTTCTTTTTTCTCAGCTTCATCTTCCTTGCTCAGGTTTTCTGCTTCGATTTTAGCGATTTCAATACCTATTTCAGGCATTACAAAGAAATTAGGGTCATCTTTTCCTGAAAGGAATTCAACCCCTTTATCGGTTAATTCAATTTGATTGGTTTTCTCATCAATAACATAGAAAAGCTCGGCATCCACCTTTGGCATTTCTCTATTGTTATCTTGCATGTAGAAGTTTTCAGTTTTTTGAAGTAACTGCTTTATGCCTTCCTCACTTAAATACTTGATTAAAGCTTTGTTTTTAGGCATTCCACGGAATGCTCTTAACAATTGGAATCCACCTTCTTTACTATCTCCTGATGTAATTAATTTTTTAGCCTCAGCAAAAACACCTGTAAGGTATTTACGTTGAACAGCTACTATATCTTCTACTTTTGGTTTTAAAACCGTAAACTCATGACGATCTCCTTGCGGAATTGGACCTGAAATAATTAATGGCGTTCTTGCATCATCAACTAATACAGAATCGACCTCATCGACGATGGCATAGTGATGTGGGCGTTGAACTAAATCTGATGGTGAATGCGCCATATTGTCTCTTAGGTAGTCAAAACCAAATTCGTTATTGGTACCATAAGTAATATCTGCATTATAGGCTTTTTTACGCGCATCAGAATTTGGTTGGTGGTAATCAATACAATCAACACTTAAACCATGAAACTGAAAAATTGGTGCCATCCAAGCACTATCACGTTTTGCCAAGTAATCATTAACTGTTACAAGGTGAACACCTCTACCGGCTAAAGCATTTAAGTAAACCGGTAAGGTAGCCACAAGAGTCTTACCTTCACCTGTATGCATTTCTGCAATTTTTCCCTGGTGCATAGCAATACCACCAATTAATTGTACATCGTAATGTACCATATCCCAAGTAACGGGTTTACCTGCAGCATCCCATGAGTTGGCCCAATTGGCTTTGTCGCCTTCTAAGGTTACATAGTTTGCCTCACCCGAAATTTCACGGTCAAAAGCACTTGCTGTTACGGTAATGGTTGTATTGTCCACAAAACGTCTAGCGGTTTCTTTTACTACAGCAAAAGCTTCTGGTAAGATATCGTTTAAAACATCTTCAGAAATTTGATAGACATCATCTTTAATTTTATCAATCTCTTGATAAATCTCCTCACGTTTATCAATATCCTCTGTGTTTTCAGCATCAATTAATAATTTGTCTATAGAATCATTATAGGGTTGTCTTGCAGTTGCAATTTTAGCCTTAAACTCATCTGTTTTAGCACGTAATTCGTCGTGAGATAAAGCAGAAAGTGCTGCTTCAAAAGTTTTTATTTTAGTAAGTATAGGTTTGATTGCCTGGACATCCTGTTTGGATTTGTCTCCGACAAACATTTTTAAAACTGAATTTAAAAAACTCATTCGTGATATGTTTTAGTGCAGTGTTTAAACTGCATTTTATTATTAAAATCTTTAAAACTCGAAAGTTATCAAAGATACGGTTTGTGTTAATTTATTAAAGGGGTATAAACATAAAAAAAGCCTCGATAAGAGACTTTTTTCATTGTATTTGTTTGGCTTTAATATTCATCCTCATTCCAGAGGTAATCCTCATCGGTAGGATAATCAGACCAGATTTCTTCAATTGAATCATACGAATCGCCCTCATCCTCAATAGCTTGTAAGTTTTCTACAACTTCTAAAGGAGCACCAGTTCTTATCGCATAATCAATTAGTTCGTCTTTCGTCGCTGGCCAAGGTGCATCACTTAAATATGATGCTAATTCTAGGGTCCAATACATTTTTTATAAGTTTTGTTTTGTGCAAAAATAAATTTTTAGTCCAAAAAGACAAGAAAAAAGTAAATTAATTCTACATTATTAAAATGAACGTTTTTATTTTACCCTACGAAAATGGTATAATTTAGGTGAAAAATAAAAGAGCTACCAACTTTAAGACTCTTTTTCAGGAATCCATTTTACTTCGTCAGCACCTAAATCAGAGGACAACTTCCGTGCCAATACAAAAAGATAGTCTGAAAGCCGATTTAAATACTTTAAAGTATGTGCATCAAAAGGCTCTATGTCATTTAAGGCAGAGGCCAAACGCTCGGCTCTGCGGCATACACAGCGAGCAATGTGACAGAATGACACCGTTTGATGGCCGCCTGGTAAAACAAAATGTGTCATGGGAGGCAACGCAGCATCCATATCATCTATTTCTTGTTCTAAATATTCTAAATCTGAAGTAGAAATTTTTGGAATATTAAGACGTTGTTTGCCGTTTTTTAAAATGGCCTTTTCAGGATCTGTGGCTAAAACAGCGCCCACGGTAAAAAGTCGGTCTTGAATGCGTTCCAATACAACTTTGTAATGAGGTGCAATGGCTTGATCTCTAATTAGACCTATGTGTGAATTTAATTCGTCAACGGTACCGTAACTATCTATTCTAATATGATGTTTGGGTACGCGTGTACCACCAAATAGGGCAGTTGTTCCTTTATCGCCAGTTTTGGTATATACTTTCATAATAATGCGTATTATTTTTTATCCAACTCAGAGTCTTGATTTTGACTCTTCTTCTTTTCGAAATAGCTTGTTTTAAAACTTTTACTCTTTTTATCACGACGTTTAAGTTTATGGCGTCTGCTGTTAAATAAAAACAGCGCCAAAAGTATAATAGTTATGACAATGTAGTTGGTCATTTATTTATTAGGATTACGAGTGTCACTTTCAATAACTCCATCTCTTAGTCTGATAACACGATGTGCATGTTCAGCAATATCTTCTTCATGGGTAACTAAAATAACAGTATTTCCATTTCGGTGAATTTCATCAAAAAGCCCCATGATTTCTATCGAAGTTTTAGAGTCTAAGTTTCCTGTAGGCTCATCGGCTAAAATAATTGATGGCTTATTAACTAATGCTCTTCCAACAGCAACACGTTGTCTTTGTCCACCAGAAAGCTGGTTGGGTTTGTGATCCATTCTATCGGCTAAACCTACATCATTTAGTACTTCTTCAGCGCGAGCGATACGACCTTTTTTAGAGGTCCCGGCGTAGATCATTGGCAATGCCACATTATCAAGAGCTGTAGTTCTTGGTAAAAGGTTAAACGTTTGAAATACAAATCCTATTTCTGTATTTCTTATTTCTGCCAATTCATCATCGGTCATTTTACTAACGTCTTTTCCGTTTAGTACATAGGATCCAGCAGTTGGTGTGTCTAAACAACCTAAAAGATTCATTAAAGTTGATTTACCCGAACCCGAAGGTCCCATTATGGCTAAATATTCACCACGTTTTATGTCTAAATCAATTCCTTTTAATACATGTACCGTTTCTTGACCCAATTTAAAATCACGGATAATGTTTCTAATCTTAATGACGTCACTCATTCTAAAAATACATTAATAGGTTATGGTACCTGCAAGATACAGGAATTCCGATTAATAAGACGTCAAAGCAAATAGGATGTTACACTCTAATTGTAAAATGTTGTTTTGGTTGTTCTCTTCTAAAAAATACAAAGCCCCATTTAAGGGCGTCAATACTTACCGTTACCTCAGGATGTTGACTAATGGTTTGCCAAGCTTCAAACATGTCTTCAGACCATCTAATATCATCAAAAAGAAAGACCGTATTATTGTGTGCTTTTGGGAGTAATGCTTCAAAATACTGAAGCGTGGCTTCTTTGCCATGGTGGCCGTCGAAGAATACGAAATCCAAAGTTGTTGCGTTTAGTTTTGGTATCGCCCTACTAAAGGTGTCGTTGAGTATTGAAACATTTGAGATTCCATTTGATTTAAGATTGTTAGCTGTAAAAGAAGCGATGTTAGGGCAGCCTTCGATACTTGTAAGTTTTATTTTTGGAGCACCTAAAGCAACTGCATGGCTCGAAATACCTAATGATGTGCCTAATTCTATTCCTGTTTCAAAATTAAAATACCGGCATAATCGGAAAAGCAACTTACTTCGTTTTAAAGTCGAACCCGAATTTCGAGCAATGGCTTTTATTGGTCTTTTGTTAGACGAAAATACCCGAGATCCAGAGCCAAAATCTTCAATTTCAAGTGTAGTATTATTTTGAAGCAGTTGTGATCTGTAATTTTTTATTTGCTTGTATTCTGGGTAAGACTTGGCATCATAAAAGCACTTAGTAATCAAATCATATACAAAGGGCGAATGTATCCCATGCTGATTTGAAGACCCAAAAAGAAATTTAAAATAGCTTGATATTTGAAACCACATTAGGATTCTAATTTTTCAGAAAGTTCAAACCATCTCATTTCTTTTTCCTCCATAGTGTCTATAATCACTTGCAGTTTATCAGATAAATCTTTGATGTCATCTTGAGATAATTCGGGATTGTTAAACTTAGCTTCAAGTGCTTTTTTATCAAGTTCTAGGGAGCGCAGCTTACTTTCGATATTATTAAGTTCTTTTTGCTCGTTATAGCTTAGTTTATTTTGGGAATTAGCGTTGGTTTTAGGAGATTTAGTTGTGGTTTTTGTAGCAGTTTCTTTAGGTTGACTGGATTCATAAACCCTATAATCTGTATAGTTGCCTGGGAAATCTTGAATTTTTCCTTCACCCTGAAAAACAAATAAATGATCTACAATTTTATCCATAAAATAACGGTCGTGAGAAACAACTAATAGGCACCCAGGAAAATCTAATAAGAAAGATTCAAGAACGTTAAGTGTAACAATATCTAAATCGTTTGTAGGCTCATCTAAGATTAAAAAATTAGGATTCTGAATTAAAACCGTACACAGATATAATCTCTTTTGTTCACCACCACTTAATTTTTCAACATAATCGTATTGCTTTTTTCGGTTGAATAGAAAGCGTTCAAGTAATTGTTGTGCACTAATTTGTCTGCCTTTAGTTAGCGGAATGTAATCTCCAAATTCTCTTATAACATCAATAACCTTTTGTTGGGGTTTGATTGTAATCCCGTTTTGTGTGTAGTAACCAAATTTTACGGTGTCTCCAATTATTATTTTTCCGGCATCTGGTTTTAAATTAGAGGTTAGCATGTTTAAAAAGGTAGATTTACCAGTTCCGTTTTTACCTATAATACCTATACGTTCACCTTTTTTAAATACATATTCAAAACCATCAAGTATTGTTTTGTCCTCAAAAGCTTTTGATACTTTATGGAATTCAACAATTTTACTACCTAATCGTTCCATATTAATTTCCAATTGAACGCTGTGGTCCTGTCTTCTTTGATGCGCTCTTTTTTTGATGTCAAAAAAGTCATCTATACGAGATTTTGATTTTGTAGTTCTGGCTTTAGGTTGGCGACGCATCCAATCTAATTCTTTTTTGAAAAGCTGTTTTGCTTTGCCTGTTTCTACGGCGTCTAAAGTAATTCGGGCATCCTTCTGCTCTAAGTAGTAACTGTAATTGCCTTTGTAAGTGAAAAGTTGTCCTTGATCTAATTCGATGATTTCATTGCAAACGCGTTCTAAAAAGTACCTGTCATGCGTGACCATAAATAGGGTGAATTGAGCTTTCGCAAAATAAGCTTCTAACCATTCAATCATTTCTAAGTCCAAATGGTTGGTAGGTTCATCAAGGATTAGAAGATCCGGATTTGAAATTAATACTTGCGCCAGAGCCAATCTCTTTTTTTGACCCCCTGAAAGATTTCCAATTTTATCGTTAAGGTTATCTAATTTAAGTTTACTCAATATCTGCTTAAATTGAACTTCTATATCCCAGGCATTATGAATATCCATTTGCTCAAATGCTATTTGATAGGCTTCGGAGTCTTCAGGGTTTAATAGGGCGTTTTCATAATTAGCTATAACTTTTAAAACTGGTAAATCAGAATTAAAAATCACATCTTCAATAGTGAGTTTTGGGTCGTAATCTTGAGTTTGGGACAAAAAAGCTGTGCGAAGGCCGTTTCGCATCACTACTTGTCCGCTGTCAGGATTGTCCTTTCCAGATAATATATTTAGGATAGACGTTTTTCCAGAACCATTTTTAGCGACAAAGGCAATTTTTTGGTCTTTGTGAATGCTAAAAGAGAGATTGCTAAAAAGTTCTACTTCGCCGTAAGATTTCGATATTTGTTCAACTGTAAGGTAGTTCAAAGTAATTTTTTTACAAATAACGGAAATAAACCAAAAAGAAAGGCGAAAGTTTTGATATTGCTAGTGATAAGTTATATTTGTGTAACACCAAATGCCTCGTAATGAATAAAGTTTTAACGCTTTTTTTTCTTATCTGTACAGTCGTTTTGACCTCATGTGTGCCCCAAAAAGATTTGGTTTACATGCAAAATAAAAATAAGGCTACAGATTCTCTTCAATTAATTCAGGAACAACAGAAACCCTATCGGGTTCAAATTAACGACATCCTAAATATTAGGGTAAAGGCCTTGGATCAGGATAATGTAAATATTTTTAATCCTGTTGGAGATGGGCAACTAAATGCCGGAAGTGATGAAAGGGCCTATTTTGATGGGTTTACAGTTGATTTACACGGCAATATTAGAATCCCAATTTTAGGGTATATCAATGTACTTGGATTTACAACAGAGGAAATTGAAAAATTGTTAGAATTAAAACTTTTAGAAAAACAGTTTAAGGAAACCGCTAATATTTTTGTGACCGTAAAACTTGCTGGCCTTCAGTATACTGCTACAGGAGAAATAGGAAGTCCTGGGACTAAAATTGTGTTTAAGGATCGCGTAAATGTGTTTGAGGCCATAGCAAATTCAGGTGAGATACCTATCACAGGAGATCGAAAAGATGTTATGATTGTGCGGCAGTATCCACAAGGGCAACAAATTCATCATATCGATTTGACCGATATTAATGTAATGAATTCACCGTATTATTATATTCAACCCAACGACATGATTTATGTAAAACCATTAAAGCAGAAATCATGGGGAACAGGAACTACAGGGGTACAATCCTTAAGTACAATTATTACTCTTATTTCGTTGGTAACGACTACAATTTTATTAATTAATAACTAATAATTATATGGCTAACGGTTTTGAAACCAAAGATTTTCAGTCCAATTTTGATGCAAAAGCCTTTGTGTTTAAGGTTATTGGCTATTGGAAATTGTTTGTCATTTCTATCTTGATAGGGGTAGGGATTGCCTATTATATAAATGTTAGAAAGCCCAATGTGTATCAGTTGAGTTCGTTGGTTTCTGTTGAGAATGAACAAAACCCATTTTTTACTTCAAATACAAGTATCTCATTTAACTGGGGAGGCGTAACTGGAAAGGTGCAAACGGTGATGACTACGCTTAAAACCCGAAGTCATAATGAGAAGGTAATTGATTCCTTGGAATTTTACATGTCTTTCTTGAAACAGGGGGAGTATAATATGCAGGATGTCTATACCAATGCACCTTTTCAAGTAGATTTGCAAACAAATAAAGGTCAGGTTTTAGGAATACCTTTAAAGGTGACATTCACAGGAGTTGAAACCTTTAAATTGAGTGCAGAATTCGAAACAAACACGGTGACACTTCAAAATTATGACAGTAAAGAAAAATCGCGAATTCAAGTAAATATTGGATTGTTTGAAAAGGAATATGCCTTTGGGGATCAAATTAGCCTCCCTTTTTTTAGTGGTAGTATCGAAAAGAGAGAAGGTCGACAAGCGAAGGTAGGAGAAGAGTATTTTATTAAATTTTCAAATTTTGATGGTGTTGTTAACCAATATAAAAATGGATTGGATGTAAAGGCTTTTGCGGAAGGCTCTTCGGTTTTAACCTTGGCATTAAGAGGAGGCAGTAAAGCAAAAATTGTAGACTTTTTAAATGCAACTACCGATGTGCTCCGAAAGAATGAATTAGAACGCAAAAATCAATATGCGACCAATACTATTAAATTTATTGATAGTACCCTGGCGAGCATGGTTGGAGATTTGAAGCTTTATGAAAGCGAATTAAAGGCCTTTAGAACAAACAATAACTTTTATAATATTGATGAAGGGGCTTTAGGTGTGTCTGAGCGATTAAGAGATAATGAAGCTAAAATTGAGCAAGCTAAGCTCAATATTGAGTACTTAGACGATTTGGAAGAGTATTTAAATACAAAAACGGATTATTCAAATATTGCTGCTCCAACGTCTTTAGGTATGATTGAATCTAATATTCAAGCTATTATTGGTCGTATTACAGCCTTGTCTGTCGAGCGTCAAAATTTAGAATATACAACCAAAGAAGGCTCCGCTTTATTTAAAGATTTAGATCGACGCATTACAGCAGAAAAAAATGTATTGTTAGAAACGGTTGATGCGACACGTATAAGTTTAACAAGGCAATTAACAGGGTTTAATTCTTTAACGGCAAGTTTAGAAGCCGAGCTTAGAAAGCTACCAGAGGATCAGCAGGCTTATTTAAAGATTCAGCGTAAATTCGATATCAGTCAGCAAATGTATAATGTGTTCCAGTCTAAAAGAGCCGAGGCCGCTGTTGTAAAAGCTGCTAATGTTTCTGATATCACCGTTATTGATGAGGCTAAGGACATAGGTGGGGGAAAAGTAGGACCCAATACCCAGGTTAATTATTTGATGGCATTACTTGTTGGATTTGCAATTCCTTTTGTATTGGTGTTTGTTATGGTGTTTATGGATAATAATATTCATACCATTTCTGAAATTGAAAAATTATCTAGTATTCCTGTGTTGGGAGTGATTGGACGATATAAGAGCGAAGGAAATTTGGCGGTGATTGATTATCCAAAATCAGCTATAGCCGAAGGGTTTAGGGTGGTGCGTTCTGCCTTACAGTATTTTTACAAATCCAATCAAATTGATGGTACAAAAACGGTGTTGTTAACCTCTTCTATAAGTGGAGAAGGAAAAACCTTTTGTTCTATAAACGTCGCATCTGTTTTTGCCTTAACTGATAAAAGAACAGTTTTAGTGGGATTAGATTTACGGAAACCTAAGATTTTTGGTGATTTTGATATTAATAATGATGTTGGTGTTGTAAACTACTTGATAGGCGAAAAACCGCTCGCCGAAGTGATTCAACCAACTCAAATTCCAAATTTAGATGTCATTACTTCAGGCTTAGTGCCTCCAAATCCATCGGAGTTGTTAATGAGTGAAAAGATGCATGATTTTATGGCTGAGTTGAAATCTCAGTATGATATGGTGGTTTTAGATAGTCCGCCTTTAGGATTGGTGACAGATGCCTTTGAGTTGGTGCAATATGCTGATGCTACAGTTTATATGGTGCGACAGAATTTTACCAAAAAAGATATGTTAGGGGTTATTGATGCCAAGTACAAACGCGGAGAAATAAAAAATATCAGTTTATTATTAAATTGCTATACGCACCGTAAAAATCAAGGTTACGGTTACGGCTATGGTTATGGCTATGATTACGGGTATCATGAAAATGAAAAACCTAAATTTTCAGTTAAAGAATTTATTAAAAGGCTTTTTAAATAGCCACATGTCTCCACTTCAGAAATCTATAAAACGTACTTTTGATTTTGTGTTGGCGCTGATACTAGTACCAATTGCTATTCTACCATTTTGTGTGTTGTGGATTTGCGCCATGATAGATACACAAAGAAATGGTATATTTTCTCAGGTTAGAATTGGGCAGTTTGGAAAACCTTTTATGCTATATAAGTTGCGAAGTTTAAGAGGTGCAGATCATAATTTAGGTGAGTTTCATAAGGATGCTTCGGCATTTGGATTGTGGTTAAGAAAATCGAAATTAGATGAACTGCCTCAGCTTTTTAATGTATTAATAGGAGATATGAGTTTTGTGGGGCCAAGACCAGATCTTCCTGGATTTGCAGATAAGCTGGAAGGTGATGATCGCATAATACTAGATATGAAACCAGGAATAACAGGACCGGCAACAATTAAGTACAAGAATGAAGATGCGCTTCTTAGGGCGCAACTAAACCCCGAAAATTACAATAGAACGAAAATTTGGCCTGACAAGGTGAAAATCAACAAAAATTACGTCGGTAATTGGAGTTTTTATTTAGATTTGAAATATATAATACATTCTTTAGTAAGTTGATAATGAGTAAAAAAGACAGTATTGCAATAATAGGATTGGGCTATGTAGGTTTGCCATTGGCGGTAGAATTTGCAAGGCAATATCACGTTGTTGGATTTGATATTAATCAATCGCGAATTCAAAGTTTAAATCAAGGCATCGATAGTACTTTAGAAGTAGAGTCTACCGATTTATCATCCGTATTATTACAGGAGAATGCCATGGAAAATGGTCTGTATATAACAAATCAACAAGACGCCTTGTCTAATTGTAATATTTTTATTGTTACTGTTCCAACACCAACAGATGCACTTAATAAGCCTAATTTTACTCCCTTAGAAAAAGCAAGTGAAACCGTTGGCCATGTTTTAAAGAAAGAAGATATTGTAATTTATGAATCCACCGTTTATCCAGGGGTAACAGAAGATATTTGTGTGCCAATATTGGAAAACGTTTCAGACTTAAAGTTTAATACCGATTTCTTTGCGGGCTATTCACCAGAGCGCATTAATCCGGGAGATAAAAAGCATACGGTAACTAAAATTTTAAAAGTTACTTCAGGTTCTACACCAGAAATAGCCAAACGCGTGGATAAACTATATCAATCGGTAATTACTGCAGGTACCCATATGGCGCCCTCGATAAAAGTGGCCGAGGCTGCTAAAGTTATTGAAAATTCACAGCGAGATATAAATATAGCCTTCGTTAATGAGCTGTCTAAAATTTTCAACCTTTTAGATATCGATACCAAGGCAGTTTTAGAAGCAGCAGGTACAAAATGGAACTTTTTAAAGTTTACCCCGGGCTTAGTTGGTGGCCATTGTATAGGTGTTGATCCTTATTACTTGGCGCAGAAAGCTATTGAGTCTGGTTATAATCCCGAAATTATTTTGGCAGGTCGCAAAATGAATGATAGTATGGGAGCTTATGTCGCTCAAGAAACGGTCAAAATGATGATAAAAAAGGGAGCCACCATTAAAAATGCCAATGTATTGGTCATGGGAATAACCTTTAAAGAAAACTGTCCAGATATTAGAAACTCGAGAGCAATTGATATTATTAGAGAATTACAATCTTATGATATTAATGTAGAAGTCTATGATCCCTGGGCATCTGAGGCAGAAGTGAAACATGAATATGGCATTGCATTATTGTCCAATCAAAGCGATTTACGTTCGGATTACGATGGTATTATTGCAGCTGTTGCACATGATTCATTTAAAGACTTAGACTTGCTAGTACATAAATCAGATTCGGCAGTGGTATTTGATGTCAAATCAACCTTACCTAAACATCTAATTGACGCACGATTATAATGGAACAATTCACTTATCATACAGCAGATTTATCAAAGATTAAGTTTTTAATCACTGGAGGTGCTGGTTTTATAGGGTCTAATTTGGTTGGATATCTAATCAAACATAATGCAGGATTAGTTCGTGTTTTAGATAATTTTTCAAACGGGTATAAAAGTAATCTTCATGAATTTGAAGGCTTACCAAATTTTGAATTGATTGAAGGCGATATTAGAGATTTAGAAACCTGTAAATCAGCAATGGCAGATATCGATTATGTGTCGCATCAGGCAGCATTAGGTTCGGTACCAAGATCTATAAATGATCCTGCGACTACAAACGAAGTAAATATTTCTGGATTTTTGAATATGATGATAGCCTTGAAGGCGTCTTCAACAGTAAAACGTATGGTTTATGCAGCTTCAAGTTCTACCTATGGCGATAGTAAATCTTTACCTAAGGTAGAAGAAAAAATCGGCAACCCACTTTCGCCTTATGCAGTGACAAAATATGTCAATGAACTGTATGCCGATGTCTTCGGAAAAACCTATAATACAGATGTAGTGGGCTTGCGATATTTTAATGTCTTCGGACCAAAACAAAGTCCAAATGGGGCTTATGCGGCTGTAATCCCATTGTTTATGCAAGCGCTAAAAGACAATCAAAGCCCAACGATTAATGGGGACGGAGAGCAAACAAGAGATTTTACCTTTGTTCAAAATGCCGTTCAGGCCAATGTAAAAGGCTTTTTTGCGGATAAAGAAGCAGCAAACCAGGTGTTTAATGTGGCTTGTGGTGAGCGCATTAGCGTTAATTATTTGTGGCAAAGTTTGAATCAAGCCTCAAAAAATGATATTCCTGCAACCTATGGGCCAACGCGTCAAGGTGATGTAAGAGATTCTTTAGCAAATATTGATAAGGCAAATACCTTATTAGGATATGACCCGAAATTTGACGTGAAAAAAGGATTAAAATTAACCTGGGATTGGTTTTCAAATTAAAACCGATTCACAAGCTACTTAGTTTCTAATCAAAAGTTGCTTTACTTTTTTAAAAAGTCGGTCAACTTTTTTTGAAACCTACTTAACGTATTTAAATAGGCTTCTTTTTTATACTTTTTTAAAGCTTCTAATGTCGTCTGTATCATACAATTGTTATATTAGCATTATTACAATAACCTCCAAACTAACTATCCTTTGATGGTGTCCCTTTATGAGCTTAGACGTTAAAATCTATCAAAAAGAAAATTCTATTAGCCTTAAGAAACAGCTTAAAGCTTGTTTTAAAGATGTTAAGGGCTCATTGTTCTTGGCAAAACAATTAGCAAAACGTGATATTAAAGCGCAGTATCGTCAGTCGTTTCTAGGGATTGCTTGGCTGTTTATAACGCCTATTGTAACCTCTTTAGTTTGGATTCTTTTAAGTGCTACAGGAACCGTGAAATTAACCGATACGGGCATGCCTTATCCGTTGTATGTGTTTACGGGTACACTAATTTGGTCTATTATTGTTGAAGCCATTAATACACCGATGCAAGTCACAAATGCTTCTAAAAGCATCATGTCTAAAATCAATTTTCCAAAGGAAGGGTTGTTGTTATCAGGAATATATAAAATGCTATTTAATAGTACAGTTAAAATACTATTGTTAGTTGTTTTTCTAATGATTTACAGGGTAGGATTTCATGTAAGTATGTTGGTTTTTCCTTTCGTATTGCTTGGAGCGGTGTTATTTGGTACAGCATTAGGCTTGCTTATAACACCTATTGGCATGTTGTATAGCGATATTAATAAAATTGTTGCTCTCGGTTTACGCTTCTTAATGTATGCCACTCCAGTAGTTTATATTATTCCAAAAGAGGGGATTATGAAAACTATTATGGAATTCAATCCTATTACACCAATAGTGCTTACTGCACGTGATGTATTGGTTGGGTTTGAACCTCAATATTTAAGTTATTTTTTAATTGTAATTGGTATAAGTGTGCCGTTATTAATAGCAGGACTTTTATTGTATCGTTTTTCCATACCAATAATTGTTGAACGTATAAGTGGATAAGGAGAAGTGTGACGTGAGAAGTTAGGCGTGAAAAGTGAAGGGTGAATAGTGAAGTGTGAGACGTGAGATGTGAGAGGTGAAGTTTAATTAGAAGTTATGGATCATATAGATTTAGAAGTTTGGAAAAGTAGTATGGATTTGGTAGAATGTATATACCAAGTATCATCAGTTTTTCCAGATTCTGAAAAGTTTGGTTTAACAAATCAAATAAGACGTGCTGTGGTTTCTGTACCTTCTAATATAGCAGAAGGAAGTGCGCGTAAAAGTGATAAAGAATTGTTGCAATTTATTTCTATTGCATTAGGATCTTTAGCAGAAGTAGAAACGCAACTTTTAATTGCCAAACTTTTAAAGTATATTTTGAATATTGATAAAGAATTAAAACTAATACTGAAAGTAAAACAATTGTTGTTGGGGTTTAGAAATTACATTAAGAGGAAGTGAAACGTGAGATGTGTGAGATATGAGACGTGAAAAGTGAGACGTGAAAAGTAAAACGTGAAAAGTGAGACGTAAAAGGTAAGAAGTGATATGTGAAAAGTGAGTGAGTGGATGACGTTTGACGAATCACGTTTCCCAATTCACAATTTGTAATAAATGATAGAAACTAAAGAACATATAGAAACTAATAAAGAGGTTCTCGTAAAAGTAGAAGGCCTCTCAAAGAAGTTTTGTAAAAACTTAAAACGTAGTTTGTGGTATGGTTTACAAGAGCTCAATCCATTTAAATCTCACTTAAATGACCATGAGTTACGTAAAGATGAGTTTTGGGCAGTAAAAGATGTGAGTTTTGAGTTAAGACGAGGTGAATGTTTAGGGCTAATTGGGCATAACGGTGCAGGGAAATCTACACTCTTAAAAATGTTGAATGGTTTAATTAACCCAGACGAGGGGAAAATTACCATTAAAGGTAAAGTGGGCGCGCTTATAGAACTAGGTGCAGGTTTTAATCCCATACTTACGGGAAGAGAAAACATCTATAATAATGCTGCTGTGTTAGGGTTTACTAAAGCGGAGATTAATGCTAAACTAGAAGGAATAATTGATTTTGCAGAGATCCGTGAATTTATAGACATGCCAGTACAGAATTACAGTTCTGGAATGAAAGTGCGCTTAGGTTTTGCAATTGCAGCTCAATTGCAGCCGGATGTATTAATAATAGATGAAGTTCTTGCTGTAGGTGATATGGGATTTGTCTTAAAGTGTTTTAAGACTATAGATGCTATGTTGCCAAATACTGCAGTAATTTTTGTGAGTCATAGTATG
This sequence comes from Bacteroidetes bacterium MedPE-SWsnd-G2, assembly GCA_001874335.1. Lineage (GTDB taxonomy): Bacteria > Bacteroidota > Bacteroidia > Flavobacteriales > Flavobacteriaceae > MedPE-SWsnd-G2. The sequence continues at coordinate 5,206 of MPDE01000001.1, read as the reverse complement.
CCTATGGTGTCACGCATCTGTAATCAAATAATGCTCATGCAAGATGGATTGGTGAAATTTTATGGTAATGATACTTCAAGTGGTATAGATCTGTACTATTCTAGATTTGCTCAAACCGAAAGTAACTTGTTGTTCTCAGACAATACAATTGAGTTAAAGCATGTGTCACTTCTAAAAGCCGAAAAGAACAAGGATAACATTTACCAAGTAAATTGGATGGATGATTTTAATTTGTTGTTTAGATTTAAGGTTTTAAAGCCGTTAAAAAATCCACCAATCTTCCAAATTGTAATATTTGATAAAGAACAAAGACCAGTTGCTTATTTGAATTTTAATGATGATAATTCAAAAATTGAATTAAATTCTGAAATAATGGAATTTGTAGTTTGCCATAAAAATATTCAATTGTCGAAAGGGGTTTATACCGTGGATGTAGTGGCAAAAAGAGATAGAACTAAAGGTGTGTATTTAAGACTTAATAGTGTTTTAACATTTCAATTATTACATGATCTCGATATTTTTCCACCTTTTATATTGAACTCTGAATATAAATTATTGGATAATGAATGATTTACCAAAAAAAATAACATTCACTTTATATGAAAGGTTGAAAAAAAGAATTTTTAATTCTAAACCTTATAATAAAATTGATTTAAACTATTTTCCTGTTGGTATGACTCCTATATCAGATACTAAGGACAATGATGTGTTCATTGTTGGGTTTCCGAAATCGGGTAATACTTTAATGCAACACATTATTTCGCATTTAGTTTATGGTTTAAATGAAAATGTAAGTAGAAGTTTGATTAATTTTATTTCACCAGATATTTATACAAATAGGTATTATTTTAGATTCAATGATACTTGTTTTTTTAAATCACATAATTTACCTGAAAAAAGATATAGGAAGGTTATTTATATTATGAGAGATGGTAGAGAAGCAATTCTATCATATCACCATATGATGAAAAATATGGGGATGAATGTATCTTTAGAAGAACTCTATACAGGAGAGCAAAAAATATTTAATGTGCATTGGGATGAACATATTAAGTCTTGGGAAAAAAATCCTTTCTCAGCTGAAATTCTTTGGATAAAGTATGAAGATTTATTAAATAATAAATTTGAAGAGCTTAAGAAAATTTGCATTTTTCTGAAATTAGATAGAAATGAAAAGGAATTGTCTAATGTGATGAAATATACATCATTTGAGTTTATGAAAGCACTTGAGAATAAAGGAGACTGGGTTCAAATGAAAAAAGGTAAATTCTTAAAAGGTAAAAATTTTGTAAGAAAAGGTAAGTTAGATACATTCAAGTTTGAAGTTTCAGAAGAACTTTTAAAAAAGTTTGAAGAGTTAAATTCAGATTCTTTAAATAAATACTATGTTTAATTTATTAAAGTTATGAAATATTTCTATTTAGGTATCCATAAAGCAGCGTCAACATGGTTAATTTCCTTGTTATATGATATTGGAGAATATATGCGGTTAAATCATGAGCATTTTCATAGTGAGAAAATATTTAATTATGATTTAAACAAAACCATATTTAATAGAAATTTAGATTTTATTTCATATACCAATGCAGACTATAGAACGATCGAAACATTAAACCTTGAATTTAAGGGGTTTCATGTAATAAGAGACCCTAGAGATATGGTTGTATCTTCTTATTTCTCACATTTAAATTCTCATTCAGATTATATGTGGCCAGAGCTTAATGAGTATAGAAGAGAGTTAAAATCTTTAAATGTTTCTGATGGTTTAATGGCTACAATGAAGCATTTGGATAATTTGATTATAGATGGATGTTCAGTTAAAATATTTGAGAACCTTAAGGGTTGGGATTTTCACAATTCCAATATTTTAGAATTGAAATTTGAAGATATTGTAAAGAATCCTTATATAATAATACCAGAGGTATTCGAATACTTGGGGTTATTAAACAGAGGAAGTAAAAATAGATTTAGGAATACCATTACAGAAAATTTAGTAGACTTAAAACAAAATCTTTCTGTAGAAATGGTAAATTCAAAAAGACAATATATTCATTTAGAAACGTTATTACATTTTATTTATAAACATGATTTTTATTTTAAATCTCAAGGAAGGGCTAAAGGCCAATTGAAAGAAAATAGTCATTATAGAAAAGGATTGTCAGGAGATTGGATTAATTATTTTAATGAGAATCACATTTCCCATTTTAAAGACAATTATGGTGAATTATTAATTAAGTTGAATTATGAGAAAAATTTGGATTGGTAAATAATTATGCAAGAAAGTAGTTTAAACATTTTAATAATTGGATCTAAGGGATTCATAGGTTCGTATTGCGTAGAATATTTTTCTAAAAACAATAAGGTGTATCAATGTGATGTAGTAACAGATTATGCAGCAAATAATTATTTTGTGGTTGATGCCACAAATGCTGATTATACCGAGATTTTTGAATCTGAAAAGTTTGATGTTTGTATTAATTGTTCTGGTGCTGCAAGTGTACCTGATTCCTTAACAAAACCCTTACGTGATTTTACCTTGAATGTTGTAAATGTATATAAGCAGTTGGATGCAATAAGAAGATTTAATCCTGATTGTAAATACATTAATTTGTCTAGTGCGGCAGTATATGGAAATCCGCAGTATTTACCTATAGATGAAAATCATCCATTAAAACCAATATCGCCTTACGGATTTAATAAAAAAAATGCAGAAGAGGTTTGTAAATTGTATCATGAAAATTACAATATTAAGACATGTTCTCTACGTATTTTTTCTGCATATGGTAATGGGTTGAAAAAACAATTATTTTGGGATTTGTATAAAAAAAGTATTGGAAATCATGAGATTTCGCTTTTTGGTACAGGTAAAGAGAGTAGAGATTTTATACATGTTATGGATGTTGTTCAAGCTATAGAATGTGTAATTAACAAAGCAAGTTTTAATGGAGCTAGAATTAACATTGCAAATGGAGAAGAGTTAAGAATTAGCGATGTTGTAGAGATTTTCTTTAAGATGAGTGGTGAGGAGGTGAAAATAGATTTTGCAGGAAAAGAAAGAAAAGGAGATCCCAAAAATTGGAAAGCAGATATTTCAAAGTTAAAAAGTTTAGGATATAGCCCAAATATCACGATTACTAATGGTTTAAAAGAGTACGCAAAATGGCTTTAAGAAAACGAATAGGGATTGTCTACTCTTATGATGAGAGCTGGATTGGAGGTACTTATTATTATCAAAATTTAGTACGTTCATTAAAATTGTTGCCAGATAATAAAAAACCACATGTTGTAATTATATGCAGTGATAAAGATTCTTTTGGTACGATAAAAGGAATAAAGTATCCTTACGCTTCTTATCACACGCTTGACGAAAAACAAAATCCATTAATTAATAGCGTAAAAAAAGTTTTAAATTTAAATGTATATAATGCCAGTAATAACTTTGGTATTGATGTGTTATTTCATCCAAGTGAATTAACAATATTAAAATCTATTGAGCATCACTTGTATTGGATACCAGATTTTCAAGAAGCCAAATTTCCTCACCTTTTTCCAGAGGAATTTTTAGAAATTAGACAGAAAACTCAAAAAGAATTATTGTTTGCTAGCAAGCACGTAATGTTTAGTAGTAAAGATGCCTTGAATGATTTTAATACCTTATATCCAAACTCTGAAACGCAAAAGTACGTTGTTAACTTTAAAGTGTTCCATCCAAACTATTCTGATATTAAATTCAAATCTATTAAGAGAAAATATTTTTTGAAGAATGAGCCATATTTCTTTTCACCCAATCAGTTTTGGGAGCACAAAAACCATATTTTAGTATTAAAAGCGGTCAAAATTTTAAGAGATCAATATAATACTAAATGTTATGTTGTTTTCTCTGGGAAAGAATATGATGTAAGAAATCCAAATTATTTTAAAGATTTGGTTCAATATGTTAAGGATAATGATCTAGACGAATTGGTTAAATTTTTAGGATTTATTGATAGAAAGGACCAATTATTTTTAATGAAAAATGCTCTTGCTGTAATTCAACCTTCACTTTTTGAAGGATGGAGTACTGTTGTTGAAGATGCAAAGGCAATGAATCAAAATATCATTGTTTCAAATTTGGAAGTACATAAAGAACAATTAGAAGACCAAGGTTATTATTTTGACCCAACGAATGAGTCACAACTTATAGAGCAAATGCTATTATTTATTAATACTACTGTTGATAAGCCCGAATATTATTATAAAGAAAAACTAGGTAGTTTTGGTGAGGAATTTATTAATGTTATAGATCAACTAACTTAAATGCACTATCCTAAAATTTCAATAGTTACACCTAGTTATAATCAGGGAAAATTTATAGAAGATACTATATTGTCTGTGATAGGTCAGTTTTATCCCAATTTAGAATACCTTATTTATGATGCTAATAGTAAAGATAAAACTGTTGAAATTATAAAAAAATATGAAGAACACATTACTTATTGGGTAAGTGAGCCAGATAATGGTCAAGCAAATGCTATTAACAAAGGATTTAATCGCGCGACAGGAGATATTTTGATGTGGCTTAATAGTGATGATATATTAATGCCTAACGTTCTCCATTATATTGCAAGTAATTTTCAAGAACATGGAAATGCTATATTTTTTGGGAATTGTATTCATTACAAATCTTTAAATCCTTCTGGCTTATATGCTTTTGGTAGTAACGTTAAAAATAGTTACTGTTCTGCGCCACTTAAATTAACAGATTCTATTATCCAACCATCATCCTTTTGGAGCAAAGAAGTTTGGGAGTTAAATGGAAATCTTGATGAAGAACTAAATTTTGGATTTGATTGGGAATGGTTTCTAAGGGCAGAAACAAATAATATTCGTTTTATTCCACTTAACAAACCAATGTCTTTATATAGATTTCATGAAGACCATAAAAGTGGTGTAGGAGGAGAGAAACGACTTGATGAGTTGCAAACAATATATAACAATTATAGTTATAGATATGCAAAATTATTTCAGCTCATAAGAAATGAAAGATTTGAGTTAACTCTGTTTGAAAGACTTTTGTTTAAGCTAGTAAAAGCAGTTTTTAGAAAAAAGAAAATAAGCAAAGTGATGTTTATTAAAAAAATTAGAGGAAATAAATATAAAGGATATAAATCATCTGAGTTGGAACGTATAAAAGGAATGATATATTACTAGTAAATGAAAAAACAAA